>CAZUFP010000084.1:0-14657 GCA_964619835.1 uncultured Gemmatimonadaceae bacterium
AGCGCGTTGTCCTGCGCGCCGTTGAAGATCTTGTCGTCACCGGCCACGTTCGGGTTCATGCCCAGGTGGTCGTGGTGTGCCGTGAAGACCAGGTACTGGTCCGCCAGCGCCGGGTCCGAGCCCCGCACGACGCCCGCGACGTTGCGCGCCTGCTTGCGCTGGATGTCCGTCACGATGTGCGCCGTCAGGCGATAGCGCGTGTCCACCGGCCTGAAGTCACGCTTCTGCGCCCGGGCGAACATGCCGGCCAGGTCCGTGCCCATGGACGCCGCCACCTGCTCCGACAGCGTCGAGTCCATCCAGGCCAGCATCGGCACCTTGTAGGTGCGCTGCCAGACCTGGCGGGAGCCGGTGTTGCCGATCACGCTGAAGCCGTAGCTGGCGGACTTCGTCGTGTGCACGATGATGGCGCCCACGGCCCCGTGCTTCTGCGCCTGCTCGAACTTGTAGGTCCAACGGCCGTAGTAGGTTCTGGCCGGCCCGCCGAAGAGCGCCTGGCCGTTCTCCTCCACCTGTGGGTCGTCGTTCAGGAACAGCAGCACCTTGCCGCTCACGTCCTGGCCCTTGAAGTCGTCCCAGCCGTACTCCGGCGCTTCCACGCCGTAGCCGACGAACACGACGGGCACGTTCCGCAGGTCCACCGTCGGCTTCTCGGCCGTGGACCAGTAGGTGAAGTTGGCGTCCTGCTCGAGCGACAGCGGGCCGCCCGGGCCACGCAGCGTGAGCGACGACTGGCCGGCGTCCTTCTTCATGCCCACCAGCTCCACCGGCAGGATATAGCTGTCTCCCACCGGCTCCAGGCCGATCTCCTCGAACCGCTTCGCGATGTAGTCCGTGGCGCGCTGCTCGCCGATGGTGGCAGGCGCACGGCCCTGCATGCTGTCCGCCGAGATCACGGCTACGTCCGACAGGATGCCGGAGGCCGTGATGCGTTCCGCAGGTTTGGGGCTGCACGCGGCCGCGCCGAGGCTCATGGCCGCAACAAGGACTGTCAGATGACGCTTGTTCATGGTCTGGACTCGTATGGCAGGCGACGATTGTGGGCCGACGACCGCGGCCCGGGCCGGTGAGAAGATGAGGGCCGGGGTGAGGTTTGGCCAGATGGGGTTCAAGTTCGAGTCCGAATTCGACCCCCGGCAGCGCCACCGGTCAGGGCGCGGGTTCGACGCGCAGACGGATGGCGTAGTCTTGCAGCGGGATCGGCTGGCCGGCCAGCGGGGCCGGTGTCACCTCGAGGAGGGTGATGCGCACGCTGAACCAATCGGCGGCGCGGGGTTCCAGGGCGGTGTTGAGAGTGAGGGAATAGGCGGGGCCTTTGCCCGCCGCAATCGCCACCACCACCGCGGCGTTGCCCTGCCACACGCACACCACGTCGGCGGCGCAACGCGAGTCGTGCAGCACCTCCGTGAAGCCCAGGCGCAGAACGTTTTCGTCCAGCTGCTTCTCCTCGCCGTAGGCCAGCGTGATCTCCTGCGGCTGGACGAGGAAGCCCTGGTTGTCGGCCGTCGTGGTCGACGCGCACGCGACGAGCCCCAGGGCCAGGAGCGGGGTGCATGTCCGCATGGCGGCCTGCCATCCGAGGTGACGCAACGGTTCCTGCCGATGAACGCCTGAAGGCGCGTGGACCGGACGACGACCCGGGCCACGCCCGTCCCGGGCCGCCTGCCCTTCCCGGGCCGCGGGCCGCCTGCCCTTCCCGGGCTACCTACCCTTCCCGCAACGCCGTCATGGGATCGACGCGGGAGGCACGCCGGGCCGGCAGGTACAGCGCCAGGCCGGCACCGGCCAGCATGAGCGCCGTCAGCAGGACGTAGGTCAACGGGTCGAGGGGGCTGACTCCGAAGAGCATGCCCGCCATGAACCGCGTCAGCACGCCGGCGCCGGCCAGGCCCAGCGCCACGCCGGCGAGGACCACAATGCCGCCTTGCCGCACCACCAGCCGGCGGACATCGCCCGCGTTGGCGCCGAGGGCCATGCGGACGCCGATCTCCGAGGTGCGCCGGCTGACGCTGTAGGCGACGACGGCGTAGACGCCCACGGCGCCCAGGAGCAGAGCCATGAGCGCGGCGAGGCCGATGAGGGTCAGGGCGAAGGCGGTGGGCGCGGTGGCCCGGGCGATGACGTCCGCGAGCGTCCGGACGTCGGCGACGGGGATGGCCGGGTCCATCTCGGACACGGTGCGCCGGACGGCGGGCGTCAGGGACGCGGGCGGGACCCCGGCACGAAGCACGTATACGAGGCGGGACGCCGGCGGGCCGGCCGCCGCCGCTTCCGACATGGGCAGGTAGATCACGCGCTCGAAGTCGTGAGAAACGAGGCGTCCGCGGACGTTGTGCGCCACGCCCACCACCGTCCGCCACGGCAGGTCCTCCCCGAAGCGAACGCGCTTGCCGAGAGCGTCCTCGCCCGGGAAGTAGGACGCCGCCGCCGCTTCGCTCAGGATCGCGACCGGCGGTCCCGTCTCGTCCGCCGCCGCGAACGCGCGTCCCCGCACGCCGATCCCCATGGCGCGGAAATAGTCGCCGGCGACCACCCGGGCGCCCGTCACCGGCGGGACCTGGCCCTGGGGCGTGGGCCGGCCTTCGGCCTCGAGGGTCTCGCCCCAGCACATGTTGTCGGCCAGAGGCAGGCACTGGCCCACGGCCGCGGCCGACAGCACGCCCGGCAGCGACGCCAGCCGGGTCAGCAGGGCGTTGTGGAAGCGCCGGGCATCGGAACGCGTGGGGTAGCGAGTGGGTGGCAGCCCGATCTCGAAGGTGAGCGCCCGGCGCGTCGAGAATCCCGGGTCCACGACGCGCATCTCCCGGAACGTGCGCACCAGCAGGCCGGAACCGATGAGCAGCACGAGCGCCAGGGCGACCTGCGCCGCAACCAGGACACCGCGGGCCCGAAGGCGCCGGCGGCCCGCCGTGCTGTGCGACTCCTCCCGCAGTGTGACGCCCGGATCGCGCCGGCGGCGGAGCAGCGGCACCACGCCCAGCAGCAGCGCCGCCACCAGGCACACGGCCAGAGCGACGGCCAGGACCGCCGGGTCCAGGCCCACCGTGGCAAGGCGCGGGATGTTCACCGGCGCACCCTGCTTGAGCACACGCACGCCCACCGCCGCCAGACCCACGCCGAGCGCTCCGGCCGCCGACGCCAGCAACAGCGACTCCGCCAGGGAGCCCCAGGCCAGACGGCTCCGGTTCGCCCCCAGCGCCGCGCGCAACGCGATCTCCCGCTGCGCCTCTTCCGACCGTACCAGGAACAGATTGGCCACGTTGGCCACCGCGATGAGGAGCACGAATCCCACCGTGCCCAGCAGGATCCAGAGCGTGGCCCGCACGTCGCCCACCAGCTCGTCCTTCAGCCGAACGACGCGCGGCATCACCCGGGCTTCGTCCAGGTACGAGTCCACCCGGGCCGGGTCGTCGTTGTGCTCCCGCAGAACCGGCAACAGTGAGGCGAGCTCCGCCCGGAACGACGCCGGCGTGGCACCCGGCGCCAGACGCGCCACCGCCCGCTCGTTCCAGCCGCCGATGCCCGAGGGCGGCACGGCCTGCGGCACCCAGAACCGCGCACGGGCGTCCGGGAAGGCGAACGACGCCGGCATGACCCCGACCACGACCCGCGGCGTCCCGTCCACTCGGATCGAACGGCCCACCACGGCCGGATCGCCCCCGAAACGGTCCCGCCACAACCCATGCGACAGCACCACCACCGCCGAGGCGCCCGGCGCCGCATCCGACGACGCGAGCCAGCGGCCCACCAGCGGCCGCACGCGCAGCACGTCGTCCAGCGACGGCGTCGTCCGGATGCCCCGCAGCCGCACCGGGTCGCCCGCTCCCGTCAGGGTGAAGTCGGACCCGGAGTACATGGCCATGGACTGCGCCCCGTGCACACGGCTCGCGTAGAACCGGTAGAAGCCGTACGTCACGCCCAGCCCGTGGCTGATGCCCAGCCCCTGCGCACCGTGGTCCACCTCCACGATCCCGTCCGCCTCGGGGTAGGGCAGCGGGCTCAGGATCACCCCATACACCAGGCTGAACACCGACGTCGCCGCCGCGATCCCCAGCGCCAGGGTCACCACCGACGACCCCGTGAACGCCGGTCGGCGCGCCAGACGCCGCCCCGCATGACGCACCTCCTGCCAGGCTCCCGCCCAGCCGCCTCCAGCCCCCAACACACCGGCCCGCGCCGCCGCCAGATGCTGCTTCGGCGCACGCGTCCACAGGTCCAGGATCGACCGCACCGTCACGCCCGCCACCGCCAGGCGGCCTCGCCGCCCGCGCGCTTCACTCGCGATCGCAACGAAACACGCACACAGCTCCTGCTCGTACCGCGCACGGAACGCCCGCGGCAACACCACCACGCACCGGCCGTACAGCCAGGCCGCCAGACGCACCGCGCCGCTCTCCGCCATCAGCCGGCACCTCCGAACGCCAGCCGGCTGCGCGCCAGCCGCACCAGGCTATCCAACCGCGCCGCTTCCGCCGCCAGCACCCGCCGGCCCAGCTCGGTTAATGCGTAGTACCGGCGCCGGGCATCATCGTCCGCCCCGCCCGGGCTCTCCGTTTCCTCGATCAGACCCCGCTCCGCCAGCTCCGCCAGCGTCCCGTACAGCGTCGCCGGCCACAGCCGCACCGCCCCCTCCGTGCGCGCTTCCACTTCCTGACGGATGGCGTACCCGTGCCGCGGCCCGCTCGCCAGCGCCACCAGCATCTGGAAGCTCTTCGGGTCCAGCCCGTCGTCGTGTGTGCTCATAGGTATAGATTAATATATATATGGCGAAGGAGTCAATGGCGCCGACCGCCTTCGGGAAACTGGACGATGGGTTAACGAGGTACCCGGGTGCGGGTGCGCGTGCCGGTGCGAGTCACGGGCCCGGGGTTTGCCGTGATTCCCCTTGCGCGTCCGGGTCCGGGTCCGTTCCCGAAATGGACGGTCCGACCGAAGCGGGTAGCTCGGCCTCGAACGGTCAGAACACCCGGGAACGGACAGAGGCACGCACTCGCAACCGGACCGGGGGGCAAAGCCGGGCACGTGATTCGCACCCGCACCTGCACCCGGACCCGGGTTCATCAGAACGCGGGCGTTCCCGGACAGCGGGTTGCCCCGCCTTGCCCCGCCGCCCTCCCGTCCCGACATTGCCGCCCTGCCATCGAATTCGGATTCGAGCTCCAACTCGAACTCGCTTTCGACTTTCCGTGGACCGACGACGGGACGGACTCCCATGCGGACTCTCCGATTTTCTTTTTCCCTGGCGTTGTTGTCGCTGGCGTTCGCCCTTCTGGCGGGCGGCGCGGCGGCCCAGGGTTCACCGTACAAGGCTTCGACCTTCCGCGGCATTGCGCTGCGCAACATCGGGCCGGCGCTGACCTCGGGGCGCATTGCCGATTTCGCGGTCAACCCGAGCGACCCGGCCGAGTTCTACATCGCCACGGCGTCGGGCGGCGTGTGGAAGACGGTGAACGACGGTACGACGTTCGAGCCGCTGTTCGACGGCGAGGGCAGCTATTCCATCGGCGTGGTGCAGCTGGACCCGAACAACCGGCACGTGGTGTGGGTGGGGACGGGGGAGAACAACGCACAGCGCAGCGTGTCGTACGGCGACGGGGTGTACAAGTCGCTGGACGGCGGCAAGACCTGGAAGAACATGGGGTTGAAGGACTCGGAGCACATCGGCCGCATCGTCATCGACCCGCGCAACTCGGACGTGGTGTACGTGGCGGCGCAGGGTCCGGTGTGGAGCGCGGGGGGTGACCGGGGTCTGTACAAGACGACGGACGGTGGCAAAACGTGGTCGAAGGTGCTGGACATCAGCGAGAACACGGGCGTGAGCGACGTCGTCATGGACCCGCGCGACCCGGACGTGCTGTACGCCAGCGCATGGCAGCGGCGCCGGCACGTGTGGACGTACCTGGGCGGCGGCCCGGAGTCGGCGCTCTACAAGTCGACGGACGCGGGCAAGACGTGGACGAAGCTGACGAACGGCCTGCCGTCGGGTGATGTGGGCCGCATCGGGCTGTGCATCTCGCCCGTCAACCCCGACTACGTCTACGCCATCATGGAAGCGGCGAACGATCACGGCGGCTTCTTCCGCTCCACGGACCGGGGCGCGTCGTGGCAGAAGCGAAACAGCTACAACACGAGCGGCAACTACTACTCGGAGATCGTGTGCGACCCGGTGCGCCGGGACCGCGTGTACGCCATGGACGTGCGGCTGCAGGTCACCAACGACGGCGGCTCCACGTTCGAGGGGCTGGGGGAGTCGGACAAGCACGTGGACAACCACGCGCTCTGGATCGACCCGAAGCACCCGGACCATTACCTGAACGGCAACGACGGCGGCATCTACGAGACGTGGGACGCGGCGAAGTCGTGGCAGTTCAAGGCCAACCTGCCGGTCACGCAGTTCTACCGGGTGGCGCTGGACACGGACCAGCCGTTCTACCACGTATACGGCGGCACGCAGGACAACTACAGCCTGGGCGGTCCGTCGCGCACGGGGAGCGCCAACGGCATCACGAACGCGGACTGGTTCGTGACCAACGGCGGAGACGGCTTCGCCGCGCAGGTGGACCCGACGGACCCGAACATCGTCTACGCCGAATCCCAGTACGGCGGGCTGGTGCGCTACGACCGCAAGAGCGGAGAGTCGGTGCCGATCCAGCCGCAGCCGGGCGCGGACGAGGCGGGTTTCCGCTGGAACTGGGACGCACCGCTGCTCATCAGCCCGTTCTCCCACACGCGCATCTACTTCGCGGCGAACAAGGTCTTCCGCAGCGATGACCGCGGGGACTCCTGGACGGAGATCAGCGGCGACCTGACGCGGGGCGTCGATCGCAACAAGCTGCCGGTCATGGGTCAGGTGTGGGGCATGGACGCGGTGGCGAAGAACGCGTCCACATCCATCTACGGCAACATCGTGGCGCTGGACGAGTCGCCGGTGCAGGAGGGCCTGCTCTACGTCGGCACGGACGATGGTCTGATCCAGGCGACGAAGGACGGCGGCGCCCACTGGACGCGCATGGAGAAGTTCCCCGGCGTGCCGGATCGGACCTACGTGAGCGACGTGCTGGCGTCCAACAAGGACGCGAACACGGTGTTCGCCGCGTTCGACAACCACAAGAACGGCGACTTCAAGCCGTACCTGCTGAAGAGCACGGACAACGGCGCCCACTGGACGTCCATCGCGTCCGACCTGCCGGAGCGCGGTTCGGTGCACGTCATCGGGCAGGACCCGGTCGACCCTGACCTTCTGTTCGCCGGCACCGAGTTCGGCGTGTACTTCTCCCACGATGGCGGCGGCCACTGGACGCAGCTGAACGGCCACTTCCCGACCATCGCCGTGATGGACCTGGCGGTCCAGAAGCAGGCGGATGACCTGGTGATGGCGACCTTCGGCCGCGGCTACTGGGTCCTGGACGACCTTTCGCCGCTGCGGAACGCGACGCCGGACGTGCTGGCGCAGAACGCGCACATCTTCGCGCCGCGGGATGCGCTCATCTACATCCCGTCCAGCCGGCTGGGTGGTAGCGGCCAGGCGTTCCAGGGCGCCGCGTACTACGAGGCGGACAACCCGCCGTTCGGCGCGGAGATCACCTACTACCTGAAGAGCGGCATACAGACGCAGGAGGAGAAGCGCCACGCCGCCGAGAAGAAGCTGCGGGATGCCGGCGAGCCGGTACCGTATCCCAGCTTCGCGGAGATGCGGGCGGAGGACCAGGAAGAGGCGCCGTACCTGCTCTTCACAATCACGGATGACCAGGGCAACGTGGTGCGGCGGCTGCGGGCGAATGCGCGGGCTGGCATGCACCGCATCGCCTGGGACCTGCGCTACATGGCCACGACGCCCGTCCGGATCGCTGCGGGCGGCGGGCGCGGTTTCGGCCGGAGCGGCATGGGCCCGCTGGTCGCGCCGGGCACGTACCACGTGTCGCTCGAGAAGGTGGTGAACGGCATCGCAACGCATCTCGTGGACCCGGTGGCCTTCAAGGTCGTGCCGCTGAACAACGCCACGCTGGCTGCGCAGGACAAGGCGGCGCTGCTGGCGTTCCAGAAGCAGGCGGGCGAGCTCATGGGCCGCATCCGGGCAGCCGGCGCGGAGTTGAGCGAAGCGGCGAACCGGCTGCGCTACATCCGGGCGGCCATTCCGCTGACGCCTGCGGCGCCGGACAGCCTGCTGGCGGAGGCGCGGGCGCTGCAGCAGCGCGTGGACGACCTGGACATCAAGCTGAACGGCGACCGCAGCGTAGCCCGGCGCCAGTTCGAGACGCCGCCGTCCATCTCGTCGCGCATCAGCGAAGTGGTCTACTCGTCGTACTCGGCCACCTCGGCGCCGGGCGGCGCGCAGAAGGAGCAGGTGCGCATCGCGGCGGCCGAGTTCCAGCCGGTGCACGCGGCCATCGTCAAGCTGTTCAGCGATCTGGACGCGTTCGAGGCGCGCCTCAAGCAGATGGGTGCGCCGTACCCGCCGGGGCAACCGCCCGTGCTTGGACGGGCTGCGTGGGGGGCGGCCCGGATCCCTGACCGGCCGCCGCCCGGTGTAGAACAGTGGGCGCCGCGCCGGGTGTCGTGCGCGGCTCCCTCTTGTCCGGGGTTGCCAGGGGCAGTCGATCCGCCATCTTGAGTGTATTGTCCCCTCCCTGGAGGCGTCCTGTGCCAAAGCAGGGCGCAGCAAAGCCATGACATCGCTGCCTCCTGCATTGCCCTCCCGGCACCGCCGTTCCCGGCGGGGTCTGCTGCTCGTGCCGGAGTTCCCCTACGACTCCTTCTGGAGCTACCGCTACATCATCCGCCTGGTGGGCCGGCGGGCCGCGTTCCCGCCGCTCGGGCTGCTGACCTTCGCCGGCTATCTGCCGGACGACTGGGACCTGGAGCTGGTGGATCTGAACGTGCGGGTGCCCTCCGCGCGCAAGCTGCGCTCCAGGATGGAGGCGGCGGACGCCGTGTTCATCAGCGCCATGTCCATCCAGAAGCGATCGCTGGTGGACCTGCTGACGGGACCGGCCAGCGGCGTGGACACGCCGTTCGTGCTGGGCGGTCCGCTGGCGTCGTCGTTCCGCAGCGAGATTCTGGAACCCACCAATGATTCCGACCAGGTCCTGCACGACGGCCTGGATGTGCTGGTGTGGGGTGAGGCGGGCGCGTCCATCGACGCCCTGCTGGAACACCTGGAGGCGACGCCGACGCACAACCCGGGACAGCCGCGGCTGCTGATCCCGCAGACGGTGGACGAGGCGCCCTGCGGGTCGCGCGATTACCTGAACGACCGGTCTCTGTTCCGGCCGCTGGACGACGTCCCACTGCCTCGCTGGGACCTGATCGACATCCGCGACTACGAGTCCATGATGGTCCAGACCACCGCCGGCTGTCCGTTCCGGTGCGAGTTCTGTGACATCATCCAGTTCAACGGAGGCTTCAACCGTCCCAAGTCACCGGCCGTCGTGCGCCGGGAGCTGGATGCGATCCTGGCCACCGGCTATCGCGGCGGCGTGTTCAGCGTGGACGACAACTTCATCGGCATGCCGGACGCCATCTCCGACGTGCTGGATGGCATGATCGAGTTCCAGCGCGAGCACGACTATCCGTTCGTCTTCCTCACTCAGGCCAGCGTGAACCTGGGCATGCCGAAGCTGGAGCATCTGATCGGCAAGATGAAGATGGCGGGTTTCAACGCCGTGTTCCTGGGGATCGAGACCCCGGACGAGGACGCGCTGCGGCGCATGAACAAGAAGCAGAACCTGAAGGTGGACGTGCCCGCGCTCGTCGCCCGCATCCAATCGGAAGGCATCGAAGTCTACGCCGGGTTCATCTTCGGCAACGACGGCGACACCCTGTCGACGGCGGACCGGATCATCGAGTTCATCCGGCGCACCCGTATCTTCACGGCCATGACGGGCATCCTCACGCCCGTTCCTCACACGCCGCTGTACGCGCGCCTCGAGCGCGAGGGCCGGCTGCGGCCGGCGGAGTATTCGGGCAACAACACCGACGACGAGATCCAGTTCGAGCCCAGCGACATGACGGTGACCGAGCTGCGGCAGGGCATCCATCGCATCCTGACCGGCCTGTTCAGCCCCGCGGAATCGTACCGTCGGGGCCTGGACATGCTGCGCGCCATCCGGCCGCACATCTTCGCCGATCGACAGCTCGACCTCGGGTACCTGCGCGGCGCGGCGGTGTCGTTCTGGAGGCAGGGCGTGCGCCGACTGGACCGGCGCTACTTCGCCATGCTGTGGCAGGCGTTCAGGATGGATCGGCAGCTTTACCGCAGCGCTCGCAGGGAAGCGCGCCGACTCGCGCGCGCCGTCCGGCGCATCCGCCGCCACAAGGCCTTCGACCTGCAGCCGGGCCTCGACCGGCTCGATGAGCTGGTGGGCAACGCGCAGGACTACCTGGTCCGGTTCCGTCCCGAAGCCGGGCTGGAGCAGGTGAGAGCGTGGGCCGCCGGCGCACGTGAGCGACTTCGCACCGGGTCCCCGTCCATGGAGGATGTGCGCGCAGTCTACGTGAACGCCCGCAAGTACCTGAAGGTCCGCATGCGACTCCACCGGTTTCCCGGCGTGAAGTTCGCCGGTGCCGTCGAGCTCGCCATCAAGGAGATGCACTACGAGCGGGTGATGCGCGCCATCGTGGCCGGAACGCCACAGCAGCTCGCCACCGAATCCGGTGCCACGATTCCGCCGGACCGCCCGGAGCGTTAGCCACCTCCGCTTGTGGTGCCGCCATCCGGGCGGTATCCATATCCCGCGCCCCCGCCCCAGCCGCGGCGGGTCTTCTATTTCACGGACGCACCCACCAGCACGAGCTGCCATGTCATCCTCCACAGCCCGGTGCCGCGGAGCCGCCGGCCGGCCGCGTTCACGCCTGGCGGCCGGTTTCCTTTCACTGGCGCTCCTGATGGCCGCGCCCCTGGCCGGCCAGACGGCCGCCGTGACCCGGCAGACGACGGCGCCCGAGCGGCCCATCCGGCCCTGGCTGGTGCTGGGCACGTTCCCCGTCGACACGGCGGACCGCGTGGCTCACGCCTACGTGCCCGACGAAGGCGGTCTGGCTCCGTCCGCCGGCGAATCCGCCGCCGCACACGTCTGGCGTACAGCGCACGCGGATTCCCTCGGCCGCATCGACTTCAACCAGGTGTTCACCGAGCCGCCTCACGACCGCGCGGTGGCGTATGCCGTCACCTACCTCCTGAGCCCCGGCGACCGCACCGTGCGATTGGCGGTGGAGACGGACGATGACGGACGCCTCTGGCTGAACGGGCAGCTGGTCTATTCCCGGGTAATCGCCCGGGGCGTGACCCGGACGGACACGGTGGCCCTGCGCCTGGCCCGCGGCTGGAACCGGCTGCTCTACAAGGTGATCAACCGCAGCGGCGGCTTCGGTATGGGCAGCCGCTTGCTGGCATCCAGTCCGGGAGACATCGCGCAGATCACCGCGGCCAGCGCACGGCCCGCCGAGCTGGCGTCGGGCCCGGCTCCGTTCCTGACGCTGGGGGCCGCGGCGGTGGCCGCCGCACCGGTCCTGGACGCGGCGGCGGGGGCGCTGGACGTGGCTCTGCGCGTGCCCGCGGTGCGCTGGGGCGACCTGACGGAAGACGTGACGCTGCGGGTGGCCGGAGTGGAAGCGCCGGTGCCGGAACAGGGCGCGGGCCCGCCGCCGGACGTGGTGCTGGACGTGCCCTGGACCGCCCTGGGCCGCGCGTTGACCCGGGGCGAGGACGTCGTGCGGGCGCGCTCCGGACGGGAAACGCTGGCCAGCCGGACCATGGACCTGGACGCCGGCGGCCTGCTGGAGCTGCTGTCGCGGCCCATCGCGGTCCGGGGCTGGCTGCGGCGCGACTCGGCGGACGCACGCTCGGCGGCCGGCGGCGCGGGTGCCGGCTGGACGCCGTTGCCGCCCCACGACTCCACGGCGCCCGGCGACACCGCCGCGGGCGCCATCGGCGTCGTGGCGAAGGTGCCGCCGGCGCTGGATGGCCTGACGCTGGAGTTGGACGCGGCGGAGTACGGCCCGGATGCGAAGCTGTTCGTGAACGGCGATACCCTCCAGCGGGCCGCCATGGGCCGGATCACGCTGTGCGCGCCGTGCCGCGCCGGCGCCCGCCTGGACATCGTCGTCCAGCCTGGCGACTCCGTGTGGTGGGACCCGCCGCGCATCATCATGCGGGACGCCGGGTGGTGGGCCGTTGCGCAGGGGACCCGTTGGGCCCGCGTGTTCACCGGCGACAGCACCTTCGCGCCGCTGGCCCCCACGGCCGCAGACAGCGTGCTGAGCGCGGCACTGGTGCGGGGCCGGCGTCGCTACCACGCCCTCATCGCCGCGCACCTCGCCCGGCTGGCGCCCGCCGAGCGGGCCATCGCCGGCGACACGCTCTGGGCCGTGGGCAACTCCCACATCGACGCCGCCTGGCTGTGGCGCTGGCCGGAGACCATCAAAGTCCTGGACGCCACGTGGGGCTCCGCAGTGAAGCTGATGCGCAAGTACCCGGAGATGCAGTTCGCCGGCTCCGCGGCCCGCTACTACACGTGGCTCGAAGAGCGGGACCCGGACCTGCTGGCGCGCATCCAGGCGCTGGCGAAGGCCGGGCGCTGGCACCCGGTGGGCGGTTGGTGGGTGGAGTCCGACGCGAACCTGCCGGGAGGCGAGTCGCTGGTGCGCCAGGGGCTCTACGGGCAACGGGTCTACAAGCGCCTGTTCGGCGACATCGCACACGTGGCCTGGATCCCCGACACGTTCGGCTACACGTGGCAGCTGCCGCAGATCTTCCACCTGTCCGGCATGGACTACTTCGTCACCCAGAAGCTGCGCTGGAACGATACGGACAAGTGGACGGCGGACCGCAACGTCTTCTGGTGGGAGGGGCGGGACGGCACGCGCCTGCTCACCTACATCCCGTACGGCTACGACCACGACCTGGACGGGAAGCAACTCGCGGAGCAGTGGATCGCGACGAAGGACAGCAGTGCCGCGCCCGTGCTGTACACGCTCTACGGCGTGGGCGACCACGGCGGCGGGCCCACGGCCGCCATGCTGGACCGGCGCCGGGCGCTGAACCGGATCCCCACCTTCCCGCCCGTCGTGGACCGGTCGCCCGACTCCACGCTGGCACTCATGCGCTCCGAGATGCCCGACGACGCACCCGTCATCGATGACGAGCTGTACCTCGAGTACCACCGCGGCGTGCTCACCACGCAATCGGAGACCAAGCGCTGGAACCGGCGCATGCAGAACCTGCTGACATCCGCCGAGGTCGCGGCCACGGCCGCCGCATCGGGGCCGGCCGTGAGCGTGGGCTTCGGCCGGCCCGGCAGCCCGGCCAGCTACCCGTCCGCTGCGCTGCACGAGGCCTGGACGCTCACCCTGTTCAACCAGTTCCACGACATCCTGCCGGGCTCCGGCATCGGCCCCGTCTACAAGGACGCCGCCGCCATGTACCGCCGCGCCGACACCCTCGCCACCAGCGTGCTCCAGGGCGCCGCCATCGCGCTGGCCGCGCGCATGGACACCCGGCCGCCCGTGCCCGGCGCCCAGCCGTTCCTTGTGCTCAACCCCAGCGCGCGCCCGCGGGCCGGCGTCGTCCGCGTCGCCCTGCGGGACAGCACTGCCCAGGCGCTGGACGACCACGGCCGCCGCCTGCCGTCCGCGCTGGTGGGCGACACGCTGTTCGTGCACGTGCCGCCCGTGCCCGCCACCGGCACCTCGGTGATCTTCGTGCGGCAGGGCGGGGAAGCGACCACGCCCGCGGCCGTTCGGGAACCGTTCGCCTGGCTGCGCCGGCTGTTCGGCCGGGAGCTGAAGACGACGGTGCTGGAGAACCGCTACCTGCGCGTCGAGATCGATCCCGCCACCGGTGAGATCGCCCGCATGCTGGACAAGCGCGATGGCCGCGAGGTGCTGGCCGACAGCGCCCACGGCAACGTGCTCATGACCATGCCGGACGACCCGAAGAACTGGGACGCGTGGAACATCGACCAGGTGACGGGCCCGTGGACGCCCATGCGCGACAGCGTCCACGTGGGCATCGCCATGCGCGACGGGCTCGCCGAGTGGGTCGAGGTGGAACGCACCGACACGGCCGTCGGCGCCCACGTGACCCAACGCTACGTGCTGCCCGACGAGGCGGCACGCCTGGACATCGTCACCACCGTCGACTGGCACGCCAGCCACCGGCTGCTCAAGGCCGCCTTCCCGCTCGCCGTCCACCCCGACAGCGTCTGGGCGGAGATCCCCTACGGCGCCATCGGCCGGCCCGCCGTGCCGGAGACCCGCAAGGACAGCGCGCGCTACGAGACGTCCATGCAGCGTTGGGTCGACGCGTCACAGGACGGCTTCGGCGTCGCGCTGGTCAACGACGGCAAGTACGGTTACGACGTCCAGGGCGACACCGTGCGGCTCACGCTGCTGCGCGCACCCAAGTACCCCGATCCCGACGCCGACATGGGTACGCATACGTTCACCTACAGCGTCGTGCCCCACGCCGGCGACTGGCGCTCACCCGAAGTGCTGGACGCCGCCGAAGCGCTCAACCTGCCGCTGCGCGCGGTGCCGGTGGCGCCGCACCCCGGCGCCGGCCGCGGCGGGCCGTTCCTGCGCATCGAGGGCGGCACGGCCGTGCTGGGCGCCCTGAAGCAGGCCGAGGACGACGACGCCCTCGTCGTGCGCCTCGTGGA
>CAZUFP010000085.1:0-6573 GCA_964619835.1 uncultured Gemmatimonadaceae bacterium
CGGTAGCCGTGCAGCACGAACCACGCTTCCGCGGCGTCGATGGCCGGCGGACCCAGCGTGTAGTAGCGCGCCACGCGCGACACGGTGATATGCCGTTCGATCATGGGTCACACGAAGATACGACGAACACGAAGAACAGAGCCACACTGAGAGCAGACGACCAGGGTCGCGTGAAGAACCTTGTCACATGAACACAGGGAGGAAGATTGGGCGCGATAAAGGTGCCCGGCATTGCCGGCCACCCGGAGACGCAGGGGCCGGTCCGGACGTGACCCCGCCCGGACCGGCCCCTGCCCGCGCCCCTGCCTGCATCTACCGCCTTACTGCCGGGCGCCGTACGCCCGGTCCAGCATGAGCAGGGCGGCGGTGTTGTCGCCGGCCATCTCCAGCTCGTACACGGCCTTCTCCGCCGTGCTCTCCTCCTCCACCTGCTCGTTGATGAACCACTGCAGCATGACCTGCGTGGGATAGTCGTTCTTCTCAACGGCCAGAGCGTAAAGGTCGCCGATGGACTTGGTGACCTTCCGCTCGTGCTTCAACGCCTGCTGGAAGATCTCCCGCGGCGAGCCGAACTTGGCCGGCGGATCCGCGATGCCCTTCAGCGTCACCTTGGCGCCCCGCTCCACCAGGTAGTCGAACAGGCGCATGGCATGGTCCTTCTCTTCACCCGCCTGCAGTCGCATCCACTTCGCGAAGCCTTCCAGGTTCGCGTCCTCGAAGTGCGCCGACATCGCGAGGTAGATGTAAGCAGAATCGAACTCCATCTTGATCTGTGCGTTGATCGCTTCATGCACCGCCTTGTCCATCATCTCCCCTCCTCGTGGATCGTTCGCTTTTCGCTCCCTTTAACCGGCAGAAAGATACGTGCCGGCGGCCCAGGGGGCGAATTCAGGGCCGGCGTTTGCCGGTGGATCCAGGCGTCCGACGCCTGGCTTCTGGCGCCCGGTGGAGGGAGGGGACATCTTGGCTCTGGTTTCCGTCCCGTAGCCTGCATCCATACTTCGCCCACCGCAGGGGGAATCCGATGAACCGCACGCTCTTCTGGCCGGCCCGCGCCGGCATGCTGGCTCTCTGGATCGCGTTGGTCGCCTCGCTGCCGTCCCTCGCCCGGCCCGCCGCGGCCCAGCAGCCGGGCACCGACGTGCTCAAGCAGGAAGTGCTGCAGGAGGTCGCTTCGCTGCAGAAGCTGTCGCAGCAGATCACGGACATGGTGTTCAGCTTCGGCGAGCTGGGCTTCCAGGAGCAATGGACGTCCGAGTACCTGACCGGCGTGCTGGAGAAGGAAGGGTTCCGGGTGCAACGCGGGTGTGCCGGCATGCCGACGTGTTACATGGCGACCTGGGGCAGCGGGCATCCGGTGATCGGCTTCATGGGCGACATCGACGGCCTGCCGGAAACGTCGCAGCGGCCCGGCGTCGCGTACCACGACCCGCTGATCCCGGGCGGGCCGGGGCACGGTGAGGGCCACAACACGACGCCGGCGGTGGACATCGTGGCGGCGATCGCGGTCAAGCGCGTCATGCAGCGTCACCACCTGCCCGGCGAGATCCGCGTCATCCCGGGCGTCGCCGAGGAGCTGGTAGCGAGCCGCACCTACATGGTCATGGACGGCATGTTCACCGACATGGACGCCATGCTGTCGACCCACGTCAGCAGCGCCATGACCACGGGCTACGGCGTCAGCGGCTCGGGCCTGGTGTCCACCATGTTCACGTTCCACGGCCAGTCGGCCCACGCCGCGGGCTCGCCCTGGTCGGGACGCAGCGCCCTCGACGCCGTCGAGCTCATGGACGTCGCCTGGAACTTCCGCCGCGAGCACCTGCGGCTTCAGCAGCGCTCCCATTCCATCATCAGCAACGGCGGCAGCCAGCCCAACGTGGTGCCGTCCGAGGCCACCGTCTGGTACTACTTCCGGGAGCTGGATTACCCGCGCATCAAGGAGCTGCACGAGCTGGGCCAGACCATGGCGAAGGCCGCCGCCATGATGACCGGCACCACTGTCGAGGAGCGCATGCTGGGCTCCGCCTGGCCGTCCACCTTCAACAAGCCCATGGCCGAGGCGATGCAGGCCAACATGGACGTGGTGGGCATGCCCGAGTGGTCCGACGCCGACCTCGCCCTGGCCAGGGCGGCGCAGCGCCTCATGGGTCGTGACACCGTCGGCCTGCGCACCGCGCCGGATACGCTGCGGGAGTCCAGCCAGGGCATGGGCGGCGGCAGCGACGACATCGCGGAAGTGTCCTGGAACGTCCCGACCGTGCGACTGCGCTACCCGGCCAACATCCCGGGCATGACGGGCCACCACTGGTCCAGCGCCATCGCCTCTGCGACGCCCATCGCCCACAAGGGCGCCAACTACGGCAGCCGGGTCATCGCCATGACTGCCGTCGACCTGCTGACCCGGCCCGACCTGCTGGACGCCGCGAAAGCGTACCACCGCGACGTCCAGCTCAAGGACTACCAGTGGGTTTCCCTCATCCCGAAGGGCACGCAGCCCCCCACGTTCCTGAACGACGACCGGATGAAGACGTACCGGCCGCTGCTGGAGAAGCTGCGCTACAACCCGAAGAAGTACGACACGTACCTGGAGCAGCTCGGAGTGGCGTATCCGACACTGGTCAAGCCCGAAACCGGCGGGCAGTGATTCGGGCCTCTGCGCTCAACGGCTGAGGGGGAGACCGGGTGACCGGGAGACCGGGTGATCGCGGACTGGAAGGCGCCGGCGGCGGCAACCTGCCGGTGTCCTTCCGGCCACTGCGCGAAGTCGTCGGCAAGGAGTTGCGCTGGGCGCCGGCCTCTCGGTTCGGCCGCGCCGTCGTGCTGCGGGCCGGTTCGGATACCGTGGCCTACCTGCGCTGGCACGGTTTCCTGGTCCGCCGCGCGGAAGCGATGTGCGCAGACGGCAGCTGGGTTTTCCGTCAGAACACGTGGTTTCCGCCCCGCCGTTTCGGTGCCGAAGACGCGGCCACCGGCGAATCCGCCGGCGTGCTGACCGTCGGCCTCGTCGGCACCGGCGAGCTGCTGGTGCCGGCCGGGGGCCATCTCCACTGGAAATGGTCCGGCGTGTGGCCCACCTGGTGGCAGTTCACCGACGACCGCGGCACGCCTCTCGTGCGCATGCGCCGCACGGGCTTCCCACCTTTCGCTCGCCGCGGGCTGGTCGAAGTCGCTCCGTCCGCCTTCGCCCGGCCCGAGCTGCCGCTGCTCCTCACGCTCGGGTGGTTCGTGGTGATCAACGCCACCCGACGCCGGGCACGGCGGTCGTAAGCGCGGCCCGAGCTCCGCCCGGACTGGAACCCAACGCCCGCCCAGACGGGAGCCTCGGCCCACCCCACCACCGACTCAGACCCAGTCTTCGCCCAAGAGCCGCGACAGGCTCCGGTCCCTCAGCCGCCGGCCTTCCGTCTGACAGGTCGCGCAGTAGTTGATCTCCCGGTCTGCGTAACGGATGCGCTGAACGGGCGAGCCACAGCGCGGGCACGGCTCACCGAACCGGCCGTGCACGGCCATGGCGGGATGGAACGCGGTGACCTTCTTCGGGAATTCGTCGCCCGCCTCCTCCCGCAGGCGGCGGGTCCATTCCGTCAGCTCCTCCCGCACGGCGTCGAACAGGGCGGCCGACGCCGCGTCGTCCAGGTTGCGGGTCCGTTGGAGGGGAGACTGGCGGGCACGCCACAGGATCTCGTCGGAGTGGGCGTTGCCGATGCCGCTGAAGGTGTGGGGGTCGGTGAGCGCCCGCTTGAGGGTGTGGTTCTCGTGGGTCAGCCGTTCACGGAACGTCGCCAGGTCCATCGCCAGCGGCTCGGTCCCTCCCGGGTCCAGCGCCGCCAACGCAGCCTCGCCCCGGACCAGGTGGAGCGATGCCCGCTTCTTCGTGCCCGCCTCCGTCAACAACAGCGTCCCGTCGGCGAAGTCGAACGCCGCATGGCCCAGCTTGCGCGGTACCGGCGCACCGCGCGCCTTCCACTGGAACCGGCCGGCAACCATGAGGTGCACCACCAGGAACAGCTCGTCGTCCAGCACGAACACGACCCGCTTGCCCAGCCGGCGCAGCCCGCGGACCGTCTTCCCTGCTGCCGTCGAGATGGGCGGGGCGTACGTCTTCAGCAGAGACGGCGACCGGATCCGGACCCCTTCGATGACCCGACCCACCACCCTCGGCGCCAGGGCGTGCAGGTAGAGCTCGACTTCCGGTAGCTCGGGCAAGATCAGGCGTACGCTGTGTTCTTTGGCCCGGACTGCTCCAGGCGCCACAAACCCCGCCCTGCGCTCATGCCGCCCGGAGCCAGCGGATCAACTCCTTCATGCTCGGCCGCTTGCCCGTGGTCAACACGCCGACACGGTAGATCTTGGCCGCGATCCAGACCATCACGACGACCGTAGCGACCATGAGCAACACCGACGCCAGCCACTCGCCGAACGGGATCGTCACGACCGCGGACCGCATGGGCGCGACCATGGGCGAGGTGAACGGAATGAGCGTGCCTACGGTCGCCAGCGTCGTGTTGGGGTTCTCAATCACCGCGAAGACCATGAAGAAGCCGGCAATCAGCGGCAGCATCACCGGGAACTGAAGCTGCTGGATCTCCGCGTCGTTGGTGGCGAGAGCACCCACCGCCGCGAACATGGCGGCGTACAGGAAGAAGCCGCCCAGAAAGAAGAACAGGAAATTGAAGCCCACGATGGGCGGGATCGCCGGCAGCGTCGGGATGGTCACGTGGAAGTGGGCGGCGATCTGCGGCCCGCGCGACAGCACGATGGCGGCGAACAACGCCCAGATGCCCATCTGGAGCACCCCGGCGCCGCCGATGCCGATGACCTTGCCGATCATGAAGTCGCGTGCACGGATGGAGCTCAGGATCACCTCCACGATCCGGTCCCGTTTCTCCGCCATCACGCCCCGCGCCACGGACGCGCCATACAGGATGACGCCCATGTAGATGGCAAACGCCATGAAGTAGCCCAGGCCGACTGCCAGCTGGGCCGCGCCGCCTTCGGCCCCCCCGCCGCCGAATTTGCGCTGCTCCAGGGTGACGGGCTTCAGGGCCGCCGCGAGCTCCTGTTCCGGAATCCCCGCCTTGTCGAGCCGCACCTGGCGCACCGAGGTCTGGACGGCGTCGTGCAGCTCCCGCATCTGCCGCTGGGCCGATGCGTTGGTGCCTTCGTACACGGCATGGGCGCCGGTCAGCACGCCCTCGGGCAGCAGCAGGTAGCCGTCCAGCGTGCCCGCCTCGATCTCCTTCGAAAGCTGTTGCCGGGCCTGTTCCAGCTGGCCCGGCGTGGACACGATGACCTGGGTGGTGTAGGACGTCTGGCTTTTGTCCTGTTGCGCCGCTTGCGTGAACTGCGCCAGCGCCGTCGCCACGTCTCCGCCCAGGCCGCTGCCCGTCTCGTCGATGATCGCGATGTTGCTCCGCCCGCCGCCGCCCACGTTCATGAAGTACGCCGGCAACACGATGAAGCCGATCATGACGACGGGTCCGAAGAGCGTGCCGAGGATGAACATCTTCGTGCGCACGCTCTCCAGAAACTCCCGCTTGACCACCACCCAGGCTTTAGACATGTGCGGCCCCCAGCTCATCCATTCCCAGTTCTTCCGGCCGGCCTACCTTGTCGATGAACACCTGCTCCAGCGACGGCTCCACGAGCTCGAACCGTCGCATCCGCACACCCGCGCCCACCAGCTCGGCCAGCAGCGCGTTGGGGTCG
The DNA here is from genome assembly GCA_964619835.1 of uncultured Gemmatimonadaceae bacterium. Lineage (GTDB taxonomy): Bacteria > Gemmatimonadota > Gemmatimonadetes > Longimicrobiales > RSA9 > JARRJS01. The sequence goes on from CAZUFP010000085.1 coordinate 5,710, forward strand.
GCGCCGTCACGCAGCGTGACCTCGAACTCGGTGCCGTCCTGCCGCGCGCTGGCCACGTGCCGCGAACCGCGGATGGCCGCGTCATCCGTAGCCCCTGGCTCCAGGCCGATGGCCACGTAATGCCCGCCGTGCTCATGCCGCACCTGGCCCAGCGGGCCGTCGACGACCTTCTCGCCGTGGGCGATGATGCACACGTGGTCGCAGATCCGCTCCGCGTGCTCGATGATGTGCGTGCTGAACAGCACCGTTTTGCCCACGTCCTGCAGGTCCGCCACGATGCCGCGCAGCACCTGCTGGTTGAGCGGGTCCAGCCCGCTGAACGGCTCGTCCAGGATCACGATGGGTGGGTCGTGCAGCACGGAGCTGATGAATTGCAACTTCTGCTGCATCCCCTTCGACAGCTCCTGCACCTTCGCGTCGATCCACTGGCTCAGGTCCAGCCGCTCCAGCCATTCCTCGATGCGTGGCATGGACGTGCGGGGCGACACGCCCTTCATCTCCGCCATGAAGGCCAGCAGCCGGCGAACGGTCATGCGCTTGTAGACGCCGCGCTCCTCCGGCAGGTAGCCGATGCGGTCCAGCGTGTCCATGGTCACCGGTTGGCCGAAGACCCGTACCGCGCCGCTCGTCTCTTCGATGATGCGCAGGATCATCCGGATCGTCGTCGTCTTGCCCGCCCCATTGGGTCCGAGCAGAGCGTAGGTCGACCCTTCAGGGATGGAGAGGTCCAGGTCCTTCACGGCCGTGAAGTCCCCGAACGTCTTCACCACGTGCGCAAGCTCGATGACGGGGCTCCCGCCGTTCCCCGTGCTCACATCGCCCATCCTGTTGTCGGTGGAAGATCAGCTGCCGCAACATAAGCGG
>CAZUFP010000085.1:6673-14097 GCA_964619835.1 uncultured Gemmatimonadaceae bacterium
GTGGCGGGGCCCAGTCGTTCGGCCGCCGCCAGCAGATCCGGCGCTCCGCCCTCGACATCCGAACGCAGGGTACCGTACGCGAAGAGATGGAACCCCGGCTCAACGACGGCGTCCGTTTTACCACCCGCGTGCCTCATGCTCGCCCTCCCGCCGACGGCGCCGCGCTTCTCGGCGTGGCCAACCGCCAGCCCGCGTAGCGCAGGCCCAGCACGATGGCCGCGGCAAAGACCAGGATGCCCGCAAACGAGACGGCGCTGGCGATCTGCTCATCGAAGCGCAGCAGGCCGAGCCGGCCAAGCAGGTAGGCCCAGTCGTGCTCGCCGCCGCCGACCAGCGGAAGCAGCTGCCCACGCGCGTCCCGGATGTACACGGAGATGTTCCACAAATTCTGCGCGACCCACCACATCATGACCGTGGCCGCATACCGATTGGTCTGTAAGAGGAAATAGCCGAGGAAAACGGCGGGCACCAGAAGCTGCATGAGTGTCCCGCCCAGGAACTGCAGGAATTCGCCGAACGGCGAGAAGAGGATGTGGCCCGCTTCGTGGATCGGCAGGTCCACGTTGTCCATGAAGCCGTACGTGCCGTAGTGGCGGATGAGCACGGCGCCGTACGCCGCCAGCAGCAGCGTGAACACGGTGCGTGGCCAGTCGATGGCCTGGGCACCTTCGGCCTCTTCCTGGTCCGGCGACCCGTCGTCCCCACCTGCACCGCTCCCGCCGTTGGGCACCGTCACAACTGGCCCACCCGCTCGCTGCGCCGCTCCAGCAGCACGACGTCCCGCCAGCGCCCGTTCAGCTTGCCGATCCGCTTGCGCACCCCCACTACCCGGAACCCGGCCCGCCGCGCCAGATCGAGGCTGCGCACATTGTCCGGGAAGACGCCGGCCTCCAGCGTCCACACGCCCGCCGCTTCCGATTCCTTGATCAGCCGGCGCATGAGCCGCGACCCGATCCCCTGACCGTGCACGTCCGGATCCACGTAGATGCTCAATTCCGCCACGCCGCCGTAGACGCACCGGCCGGACACCGCGCTGAGCGCCGTCCAGCCAACGACCATGCCCTTCAGCTCCGCTACGAGGCGGCAATGCCGCAGGTGCGCCCGGTCCCAGTCCTTCCACTCGGGCGCCCCCGTCTCGAACGTGGCGAAGCCGGTCTCGATACCCTGCTGGTAGATCCTGCGTACCCGCGGCCAGTCAGGGTGCAGCATGGGCCGCATGATCACAATGCCGAGCTCCATATGGACGTCCTGTTGAGGTCCGCCGCCGGCCGCTTCCTACCGCCGGCCCAGCGGGTACAGCGTGGACACCGGGGCATTCCTGTACGGCACCGTGCTCAGGTCCGCCGGGCCCAGCCCCGGTGCGTCCACCACCACGATGCTGCGGGCCAGCCCCGTCTCGTCGTACCCACGCCGGAAATGCACCCGAGACTTCAGCACCACGATGCCCACCTGCCGCGGATCCAGCCCGATGTGCTCCAGGATGTTCGTGTCGGTGACCTGATGCAGCACGGGCGTCAGGATCACGCGGTTGTCGTCGCCGAAACGCACGACCGCCATCGTGTCGAACTGGGCGTACGGGCCGAGGTACTCGAGCACCCCGTCCAGATGAACGGGCCGGCCGGCGAACCGGTCCGCGTAGCCGCCCACATCCACCGCGACATGCGCGCCTGCTCCACCTTGCTGCGCCAGTGCCCGGATCGCCAGACTGTCGGCCAGCGTCGCCACCACGAAATGGGACGCGCCCTGGCGGATCAGCTCCGCCAGCACCTGGCTGGAGTTGCCCGTGCGGTCCGAGTGGTCCGCCAGCACCACCGGCGTCTGCCCCGCACGCTCCGCCGCAATGGCCCGGCGCACCCCCTCCGCCGTCTTCGGCAGCTTCTTGCCCGCGAACCGCTCGCGCACGCGCCAGATGTAGTCGGACATGTCCTGCGCGATGCGGTTCGCCAGCTCCGGGTCGTCGTTGGTGATGACCATGACCGTTGCGCCCACGTCCGGCACGTCGGCGTATGCGAACCCGAACGCCACCGACACGTACGCGTCCTCTGCCCGGTCCTCCCACCGGCGGGCCCGCTCCATGATGTCCATGGCCGGGGCTTCCCCCGTCCACTGCACCACCGAGGGCGTGATGACGCCCGGCTTCCGCACCGCCATGGTCGGGTGGTACTCGCCGCGCAGCGTCCGGATCAACAGCCGCGCCGCGCGCGCACCCTGCCGGCCCGCGTCGTAGTGGGGGTAACGTTTCACGATGAACACGCCGTCCGCCGCGTCGGCCAGCTCCCGGTCCTCGTTGGCGTGAAGGTCCAGCGTCACCATGATGGGCACGTTCGGCCCGACGACCGCCCGGACCCGCCGCACCAGCTCCGCTTCCGGCCTCGGCACGCCCGCCACCGCCATGGCGCCGTGCAGCGCCAGGAAGACGCCATCGAACGGGCCGCGCTCGCGGATGTCCTCCGCGATGCCGTTGCTGTACTTGTCGAACGCTTCGCGGGTCACCCAGCTCCCCGACGAGCCGCCCTTGGCGTCCCGGGGCGAAAGGATACCCACCAGGTCCACGCCCCCGTACTCCCGCGCGCGGTCCACGAACCCGCGGATGTAGCCGTTCATGCGCAGCACGGGCTCGCCCCGTTCCGGCGGACCGTAGTACTCCCACTCCGCCACGCCGGTGGAGTCCGGACAGAACGTGCAGGTCTCGTGAGAGAACGTCGCGACCGCGATACGGTAGGCGTGCGGCGGTTGCGCGCACGCGCTCAGCAGCAGTACCGCCAATACCGCCAGGGTTCCACGGGTCATGGCCGGCTCCCGTCGGGCTTCGGGGTCATGGAGGAGATCGGACGTCGTGATCCGGCCGCCGACTATCGGCTCGACGCCGGCAGCGCCGCGCCCGACCGCAGCAACGCATCCAGCGATTCCCGGCACAACGCCAGCATGGTTTCCAGGCGCGTGCGGTCCTTCACCACCTGCGCGACACGGATCGTTACCTCGGCGTCCGGCGCGTCCTCCGGGTCCTTTTTCGACCGCCTGCGCTTGCCGACGCCGTACTGCAGCTTCGGGTCGCGCAGAAGCAGCTCGCCCACTCGCGAGCCGGCGAGCAGCGCCCGGGCCTGGCCCGGGCTGTCGCTCTGGATCACGAAGTCACGGTCCAGCACCGGATTTCCGACCGTCAGGTCCTGCATGCCCAGCTTCTTGCCGACCCGGCTGAAGAAGCCTTCCTTCCAGACCTTGCAGCGGAACGGCGTCTGCGCATGGAATCCCGCCCGGGCTCGCGTGTAGGTCACGTTCGACTGGCCGGTGGACACCGTGTACGTGTCCACCAGGATCGGCCAGCCCGCGTGCTCGAACCGGACTGCTTTCACCCGGTCCTTGCGGTCGCGCTCCGGTGTGCCGCCGTTACTCTCCGCGAACGCCGACCAGGCGGTCCACCGGTCTTCCCTGTCGCGCGCCATCCCTCACCACGCGATGCCGTAGTCCTCGCCGTAGTTGCTCGACCCGCCCCAGAACGTGCCGTGCTTCCGGTCGAAGAAGATGGCGTTGATGGGTCCGGACGTCCGGGCCTGGAAGTCCATGCGGTAACCCATGGAACGCAGCTTGGCGCGCACCCAGGGCGGAACCTCGTCGTTCAGCGTGAGCCGGCCCGGCATGGACTCGTGGTCGCCGAAGGAGCTGCGCATCTGGTAGCTCGTGATGTTCGGCGCCTCGGCCGCCTGCTGCACGTTCATGCCGAACTCCACCACGTCCAGGAAGAACTGGAGCAGGTTCTGGTCCTGGGTGTCGCCGCCCTGCACCGCGAACGACAGGTACGGCTTGCCGTCCTTCAGCGCGATGCCCGGCGTGAGCGTGGCGCGCGGCCGCTGCCCGGGGTGGATCACGTTGAACGGGTCCTCCGCCGGATACAGCACAAAGCTCTGCGCCCGTTGGCTGAGCCCGACGCCCGTGTGCCCCGCGATCACCGCCGGCGGCCAACCGCCGCTGGGCGTCACCGACACGACCCAACCCTTCTCGTCCGCCGCCTCGATGGACGTCGTGCCGGCGAAGAAGCCGTCGGGCACGTCGGCGGAAGCATCCGGGCCTGCGTCGGCGTTCATCGGCCCCTGGGCGCTGCCGGAGGCGGTCCGCGCCAGGGCTGCCGCGACCGTCCGTCCGGCGTCGGTGCGTGCCATCGCCTGCGCACCGCTGCCCTGCGAGTCGCTCGCCTCCTTGCCGAACCGCTTCGTCGTGTGCCAGTCGGCCAGGTACTGTTTGAACGGGTTCGTCTCGCCCATGAACGGATACGGGTCACCCGGCTTCACATCGGGGTCGTTGTGGTCCGGGTCGATCAGCTTGGCGCGCTGCGCTGCGTAGTCCTTGGACAGCAGGCCTTCGATGGGCTCCACCGGCGGCACGTACGGGTCGCCGTAGTAGAAGTCCCGGTCGGCGTACGCCAGGTTCATGGCCTGGTACAGGGTGTGGATGTAGCGGGCGCTGTTGAAGCCCATGGCCTGCAGGTCGAAGTGGGACAGGATGTTCAGCGTCTGCAGCATCACCGGGCCCTGCACCCACGACGTCAGCTTGTAGACCTCGATGCCCTTGTAGTTGGTGCGGACCGGCTGCTCGATGTGGACCTTCCACTGGTCCAGGTCCTTCATCGTGATGAGCCCGCCCTCCTCCTTCACCGCCCGCGTGAACTCCCGGGCGATGTCGCCCCGGTAGAACCGGTCGTACGCCGCGTAGATGGCTTCCTTGCGGCTCTTGCCCGCCTTCAGCGCTTCCTGTTCCGCGTCCACCAGCTTGCGCAGCATGGCCGCCAGGTCCGGCTGCCGAAAGATCTCACCGGCCGCCGGAGCCTCCCGCTCCTCACCCAGGTGGGGCAGGTAGACGGCCGTCGAGTACTTCCACTGCTTGATCATCTTCTTGTTGCGCTCGAAGGAGTCGGCCGTCTGCGCCTCGATGGGGTAGCCGTCCGCCATCTGGATGGCCGGCGCCAGCACCTGCTTCAGGCTCATGGTGCCCCATTCCGCCAGCATGGTCAGCAGCCCGCCCGGCGTGCCCGGTGTCACTGCTGCCAGCGGCCCGTAGGCCGGCGGGTACGTGTACCCCTTCGACTTGTAGAATTCGGCGGTCGCCCCCGTCGGGGCCACGCCCAGGGCGTTGAGGCCGTAGACCTTGCCGTCGTTCGGGTTGTAGATGAGCGCCTGCGTCTCACCGCCCCAGCTCAGCACGTCCCACATGGTCGCCACCGCGCCCAGCATGGCGCACGCCGCGTCTACCGCGTTGCCGCCTTCGTCGAAGATCTTCGCGCCCGCCTCCGCGGCCAGCGGCTTGCCCGTTATGGCCACCCAGTGCGCGCCGTGCAGCACCGGTTTTTCCGTGCGTTGCGCCGATACCCCTCGCGGCGCAAGCACCGTGGCCAACAGGACGATCAATGGCACGAAGCCCTTGCGGATGGGACTCATGGAACCTCCTCGAGCAGGACGCGAACGAAGAAGGCAATGTATCTTCCGCCCCACCACCCTACCACCCCGACCGGGGGTTCCGCCTCCGCCACCATTCCTTCGCCGGGGAGGCGGGGTGGGAGCGGGCGGGGCGGGCCGCTCTCAGAGCGACACGTCGACTCTCAGCCCGGCGAATTTCGCCGTTCCTCTGGCCGGGTCGGCGAGGGGGTCCAGCACCAGTTGAAGATCCGGTTGGAGAGAGAGGTGCCCGGTAACGCCCAGGTGCCAGGTAAGCTCCACGGCGGTTTCCGCTGCGCCGGGACGCTGGTTCTGGCGCCGCAGGGCATCCCGGTACGCGGCGCCGGGCACGGCCATCGCCACGCCGAGGCCCGCTACGTCGTCGGCCTGCAGGATACCGGTGCAGGACACGGCGGCGCCGGTGAAGAAGCGAACCGGATCCGCCCATCCGGCGGTGGCGCCGACCCGCACGTACGCCTGGACGCCCTGCCCGTGTGCACCAGGCCGCCGGTGCAGCCAGGTTTCCCCCATGGCGTAGGCACCATAGCTGCCGCGCACCGTGAGACGTTCCGACGCGGCGCCAGGCGCGGGGAAGCGGCCCGTGTACGCCCACGCGCCCAGCGCCAGTTTGCTGTCGGCGGGGGCGTCCCCGTCGGCGAGCCCCGCGCGGCGGCGTCGCAGCTGCGCCGGCGTCAGCATCGCGCCCGCGCCGTCCGGCGCTTCGGCCCCGAGGTAGCCGCCCTCCGCGACGAACAGCATGCCGTCGCTCCCGCTCCAGGGTACGTGCGGCAGCCCGTTCATCACGCGGCCTGGCACGCCGTCCAGCACCGCCAGCTGAGCGTAGCTGTGGGCCGTGGGCGCTGCCCGCAGTCGCAAACCGAGAGAGGTGGTGGGGAAGATGGATGGGCCGCGGCGGCCGCTCTCACCCAGGTCCGCGCCCACGCCGAAAGAGCTGTTGACGAAGACGGACGCGGCGTCCGAAACGTCGAATTCGGAGTTGAGATTGTAGAAGCCCAGAAGCACCGAGGCGTCGAGGCGGTCGAACACGTGCTCCACCCATGCCTCGTACAGGTGGACCGCATGGGGCGCCTCGATGTTGTCCAGCCCCTGGATGTCACCGGCCAGCGCGCTGGGATCGCCGCCGTGGTCGGCCAGGACCATGAACCGCATGTGCGTGTCGCGGAGACCCAGCCGCCTCAGGTCCAGCATGAGGCTCGCTTTGGCGTTGCCCAGGAATGCGCCGCGATCCCCGCGCGAGTCCGCCACGCTGGCGAGATCCGCCGTGTACGACGCGCTCCACTCTGCCACCGGCCACACTGACGTCGCCCGAGCGGGCCCGGGAAGCGCCGACAACAAACGCCCCGGCCCGGGCGCCGGGCCGGGCACGGAAGCCGGGCGGTCGGGAACCGGTAGCATCATGCTGAGGAGAATCAGGACGGGCGGGACCAGCGCGTCGATCAGGACCTCCCCCTCACAGGGCCGAAACGACCGACCAGAGAGCGCGCAGTCCGAGCCCGAGGGCGACCACCACGACGACCGCGCCCAGCACGTTGGCCAGGATTCCGTTCACTCGCCCACCCATCCACCGCCTGTCGTTGACCGCCAGCAGCAGGAACACCGCCACCGCCGGCAGCAACACGCCGTTCGCCACCTGGGCGAACAGGATGGCCGGCACGGGGCGCACGCCCGTGGCGGCAAACAGGACACCGGCGCCCAGGACGACGAGCCACACGCCGCGCAGCCGTCGATCCCTCAGGTCCGGGGACCAACCCAGCGCGCCGGCCGTGGCGTACGCGGCCGCGAGGGGCGCGGTGATGGCGGAGGTCAGGCCCGCGGCCAGCAGGCCCGTGGCGAAGAACACCCGCGCCCAACGGCCCAGCAGCGGCTCGAGCTGGGCCGCCATGTCCGCGGCGTTGCGGATGTCGCCGTGGGGCATGGCGGCGGACGTCGCCACGATGGCCATGCTCACGGCACCACCCAGCACGATGGCCAGCGTCA
>CAZUFP010000086.1:0-13625 GCA_964619835.1 uncultured Gemmatimonadaceae bacterium
GCCCGTTGTCCAGTCGGGAGTTCGTCGGAACCGAAGGGAGGCAGGACATGAGCAGGATCGCGATCGTGGGTGTCACGGGAACGATCGGCAGCCGAGTGGCACGGCGGCTGGTGGAAGCGGGGCACGACGTGCTGGGTCTCTCCCGCAACGCGGGCGAGGGTCCGGCGGGGGTGCGCCGCCTGGCGGTGGACCTGACGGACGAGCCGTCGGCGCAGAACGCGTTGAAGGGCGTGGAGGCGGTGTACCTGACCTCGCCGGAGGGCGGATCCGACCCGCTGGCCCTGGAGCGGTCGGTGTGCATGAACGTCATCGCGGCGGCGTGCGACAGGGGGGTCGGGCAGGTGGTCATGCACACGGCGGTGCACGCGGACCGGGGCGACACGGGCGCGCGGGTCCTGGACAACAAGCAGCCGCTGGAGGCGGCGCTGGCGGCCAGCGGCGTGCCGTTCACCATCCTGCGGCCGGCGTGGTATCTCCAGAATCTGTTCGGCGCGAAAGACTATCTGGAGCAGGGCATGTTCAGCATGCCGTGGCCGGCCGACATGGTGTGGGCGGCGACGGACGTGGAGGACGTGGCGCGCGCGGCGGCGTGGTTCCTGGAGAACGGGCCGGCGAACCGCGGTTTCGACGTCCATCTGCCTGGCGGCATCACGGCGGCGGCCATCTGCGAGGCGTCGGAGGCCCTGACGGGCCAGCCCGTGGCGTACCAGGGAGCGCCGAGCAGCCGTGCGGCGGTGGAGCCCTACCCCATCAGCGATCCGCACAAGGTCCTGTACGCCGAGCTGTACGACTACTTCAGGACGCACACGTATCTCGGCGACCCGCTGGCGATCACCGAGGCCGTCGACGGCTTCGCATACGGCACCATCCAGGACTTCATGCGCCGGGAGCTGTTCGCCGGCGCGGCAGTCTGATCCCCCGGGGCGCAAGCCTCGTCACATGGAGGGGCCGGCGGGAATCGCCGGCCAGCACAGGAGGAAAGCATGATTCTCATGGCCATCAAACACCAGGTCAACGACTATGGCGCCTGGAAGAAGGTCTTCGACACCTTCCCACCCACCGCCGGCGGCGCGCTCTTCCACCGGGTCAACCGCAGCACCGACGACCCCAACACCGTCCTGGTCGTGGCGGGCTTCAAGTCCACGGACGATGCCCGTGCGTTCCAGAACAACCCGGAGCTGAAGGCGAAGATGCACGATGCCGGCATCGTGGGAGCGCCGCGCTTCGAGATCTACGAGGAGCTCGAAACCGCCGAAGCGTGATCCGACCAGCCCCCGCATGTCGGAAGCCCCGCCCGGCCTCTCGCCGGACGGGGCTTCTGACGGGTCGGCCCGCCGATCACACCCCGGCGGATTCGACCGTCATCTCAGGAACCGCCGGGCCGCCCGTTCCCCCTGTGTCCACGGTTCCTGGCCGGCGCCTTGGGGCGGCGAGGCGCCGGGCGAGCCTTCGCTTGCGGCCGCGGGGCTTGCCGGTTGGCCTTCACCGCCGGGGCCGGCCGTGCACGCGGCTGCGCCCGCTGCACCCGCGGCTGTGCTTGCCGTGCACGCGGCTCCGCCCGCTGCACTCGCGGCTGCGCCTGCCGGGCCCGCGGTTCCGCCCGCTGCACCCGCGGCTGCGCCTGCCGGGCCCGCGGTTCCGCCTGCCGGGCCCGCGGCTGCGCCTGCCGGGCCCGCGGCTGCGCCTGCCCGGCCCGGGGCTCCGCCTGCCGGATGCGTGGCTGCGGCGCCGGACGCGGCTGGGGCCTCACCCGGACTTGCGGCACCTCAACGCGGACACGCGTGTTCGCCCGCTGGTCCCGGTTGCCGTTCCGGTCCCGGTCCCGATTGACGTACCGGTCGCGGCCATAATGGTCGCGGCCATAGCGGTCGTCGCGGTCGCGATAGTAGCGGTCATGGTCGCGGTAGTAGCGGTCGCGGTCCACGTACCGGTCACGGAAGAAGACTCCGCGGAAAAAGCCGCGGAACGGCACGGGCCGCACCACGTACGGGCGCGGATAGTAGTAGACGCGGTAAGGCGCGATACGCACCCCGTACGGGATCTCCACGACGACGTAGACCAGCGTGCCGTCCTCCAGGTACTGCGGCTCGTACCAGACGTTGTCGTAGACGAAGTACTGGAAGCCATCGTAGGAGCAGAGCCGGGCGTCTTCCGGAATCCAGGTCAACACCGCGCCGATGGGCGGCGCCACCCGGACGAACCGGCCCATCCGGTAGGGACGGTAGAAGCGGCCGTCGTAGTACGCGTATCGCGCGCCGCCGAACTCGATCCAGGCATGCCCCACCGGCAGCGCCACGGAAACGCCCACCCCCACGCGGACCTGTGCGGCAGCCGGATGGACGCCGCCCAGAACCAGGGCGCCGGATAATGCGGCTGCGATCCCGAACATTTTAGCGTTAGTCATCGTCGTCCTCCTTGCTGCCTGGTCCGGGAGCCCCCTGCTCCCTGGTTAAGATACATGCCGAGGGCGCGGAAGGGTCCCTTCCACACGGAGACACGAAGGAACGGCCAGCTCACACGAAGACACGCAGAACACGGAGACGGACCACCGGGGGTGTCCCCGCGCCCTCTGCGACTCTGCGTGATGCCGTCCCTGCGCCCTCTGCCTCCTCCGCGCCCCAACTGGCACGTCCCGCCCTCGCCCACTAGTCTACCCAGCGAACCCCCAGACCTCCTAGAAAGAGCGACATGATGAAGATGCACGCCATTCTCCCCGCCGTGCTGGCCGCCTCCCTGCTGGCGGCGCCGGCCGTCCAGGCCCAGCAGCCGCGCCAGGCCCGCGGCCAGCAGACCGAGGACAGCCTCCCCGTCCCGCCCGAGAGCTCGTCGGTAACGCAGCACACCATCACCGTCGATGGGCAGAAGATCCAGTACAGCGCCACCGCCGGCACGCTGCTGGTGCGGAACAGCGACAACGACCCCATCGGCAGCTTCTTCTACGTCGCGTACACCAAGGACGGCGCCGACGCGCGCACGCGGCCGGTGACGTTCCTGTACAACGGCGGGCCGGGCTCGGCCAGCATCTGGCTGCACATGGGCTCGGTGGCGCCGGTTCGGGTGGTGACCACGGACGCGGGCTGGACGCCGCCTGCGCCGTACGACCTGGAGCCCAACCCGTACAGCCTCATCGACAAGAGCGACCTGGTGTTCGTGGACGCCATCGGCACGGGGCTCAGCCGCATCGTGGGCAAGGGCAAGCCGACCGACTTCTACGGCGTGGACCAGGACGTCCGCTCCTTCGCCGACTTCATCCAGCGCTACATCACGGTGAACCACCGCTGGCAGTCGCCCAAGTTCCTCATGGGCGAGTCGTACGGCACCACGCGCTCCGCGGGGCTGTCGGCCGTGCTGGACGACCGGGGCATGCCGCTGAACGGCATCGTGCTGGTGTCGTCGTGGCTGAACGGCTACGTGGACTTCAGCAACCCGCCGTTCGCCCTGGACATCACGTACGAGCTGTTCATGCCCACCATGGCGGCCACCGCCTGGTACCACGACATGGTGCCCAACAAGCCGGCGGACCTGGCGACGTTCGTGCAGCAGGCGCGCGACTTCGCGCTGGGCGAGTACGCCCACGCCCTGGCGCAGGGCAACCGTCTGAGCGCCGCCGAGCGGGATCAGGTCGTCACCAAGCTCCACAACTTCATCGGCCTGCCGGAGGCGTTCATCCGGGAAGCGGACCTGCGCATCACGCCGGACCGGTTCGAGAAGGAGCTGCTGCGGGGGCAGCGTCGTACCGTGGGCCGGCTGGACGCGCGCTACGAGGGCATCGACCACGACGCCGCGGGCGAGAGCCCCGAGTACGACCCGTCGGACGCGGCCATCAACGGCGCGTTCACCACCGCGTTCAACCACTACCTGGCCGTGGACCTGAAGTACAAGGCCGACCGGCCGTACCACACGTCGGGCAGCGTGGGCCGCAACTGGGACTGGAACCACCGCGTGGGCCGCGGCTCCTACCCCATGTTCGACGTGGCCGAAGACCTGCGGGAGGCCATGACCAAGAACCCCTACCTCAAGGTGTTCTCGGCCAACGGCTACTTCGACTTCGCCACGCCGTTCCTGGAGACCGAGTGGACGCTGGACCACATGGGGCTCGACTCGACGCTGGTGGGCAACATCCAGTACGGCTACTACCACTCCGGCCACATGATCTACCTGCACACGCCCGCGCTGGCCAAGCTGAAGAAGGACCTGGCCGCCTTCTACGACAGCACGCTGGCGGCGGACAAGGCGGCGCGGCCGAAGTCGCAGATGCCGTGAGGACGAAGCGGGACGCGACCGAGCCGGCCAGGGCCACCTCCGCGAACCGGCGGACGCCGTGACCACGCGCCGCGACTTCCTCGCCCGCTCGGCGAGGGCGCTGGGCTCGGCGAGCCTGCTGGCCACGCTGCCGGGGATCGTCCCGGGAGCGTGGCCGGAGGATCCACGTGAGCGGTGAGTTCAAGGCGGCGCCGCACCGGGCGGTTCCGGCGCTCTGGTTCGTTGCGGTTCGCGGGCGTGCGATGCCACGCCGCGCCTGCGGCGACAGCGTCAAATCCCCAGAGGATGCTCGTGGAACGGTCGTTGGGGATCTTACGTTGTCATACGCGGTGGTTTCCCCAACGGACCTGCCGACACCGGGCGCCGCTGGGGATTTCACGGTCTCCAGAGCGGTGAATCCACCAACGGCCCCCGCCGGCGCTTTGTTTGGGGATTTCACGCCGGAACCGGCCGGCTCAACGGATATCTGACGGCTCAACCGGCCGGATTCGACGAAGGCCGGGCGGCCGAACCGCCGGCCTGGGCAGTTCAACCCGCCGGCTGGCGCGCGTCTCGTACCAGCTCATCCAGGATCGGCTGCGTCAGCCCTTCGAGTGAGGCACGGGCGGGCACGTCGAGGGTGAATATGACGACGTCGTTCTCGCCCTTCCGCAGCCACGGCCCGGGCAGGTAGAGCGTCTGCTGCGGGCCGATGTTCCAGAAGCGCCCCAGGTTGTGGCCGTTCACCCACACCACCCCCTTCCCCCAGCCCCGCAGGTCCAGGAACGTGTCGCCGACGTCGGAGAGGGTGAACGTGCCGCGATAGTAGGCGGCGGCGCGGGCGGGGGCGACGGCGCGGGCGGGAGCAACGGCGCGGGCGGGGGCGACGGCGCGGGCGGAAACCCTCGCCGGCTCGCCAGTCCCCGCCGTGTCGCCCGACGCCGTCTCGCCGGATACTCCCTTTCCGGCGTCTGCGTCCGGGGGCGCCGCTCCTGCGGCGGCTACCGACAGCGGCCGGAAAGCCAGCCCGGCCACGTCGTCCATGGGCAGCGTGTAGATGTCCCAGCCGGTCAGCTCGCGCCCGTTCAGCCGCACGGTGCCCATGAGGCCCTTGCGCTCGCCGGTGAGCTGCGGGCCGAAGTTGATGCGCCCGTCGTTCTCCACGAGGACGTCGAGGGTGTGCTCGCCGCCGGATTGCCCGGTTTGACCCGCCGGACTGGCCGCGGCTGTATGGGCCGCGCCAGGGTTCGTTCCACCGGCGATGCTCGCCGCCAGCTCCGCCGATTGCTGCCGCAGCCGCCGGTCCACCGTCGCCACCCGGCGGCCGTCCACATACACGACGCCGTAGTCGTTCAGGGAGTCGAACGCCAGCGTGCCGGCGACGGTGCCCTGCACGCGCGTGCGGTACAGGATGAACCCGTACGCCTGGCCGAGCCGCTCCATGGGCGCTACGTGCACACGGTGCACGGGCGCCGGCAGCGCGTCGAACAGGGACACGGACTCCGTCAGCGAGAAGCGCGGCACGGCGATGACGGGCGGCGCGGCAGGCGGCGTGGGCAGTGTGTCCCCGGCCGGCAGAAGGCTGCCGATGGCCTGGCGGAATGCCCGGTACTTGGTGGTGATGTGGCCGGCCTCGTCGAGGGCGGCATCGTAGTCGTAGCTGGTGGTCTGGGGGCGGTAGGCGTCGTCGTAGAAGTTGGCGCCGCTCATGAAGCCGAACGACGTGCCGCCGTGGAACATGTAGATGTTGAACGAAGCGCGGTGGTCAAGGATCCAGCTGATCTCGTACGCCTCGCGGCGGGCGTCCGTCGTGTGGTGGGGCACGCCCCAGCCGTCGAACCAGCCGGCCCAGTACTCACCTGCCATGATGGGCTCGCCGGGGCGGAAGCGGCGGAGCTGCGCGAACGCGGTGTCGGCCTCGCCCGGCCCGAAGTTGACGACGGCGCGCACGCCCGGCAGCGTACCCCGCGGCAGCTGCGCCGGCCCGTCGGCCGTGAACAGCAACGACGCATCGAAGCCGGCGGCCAGGAAGTCGTCGTAGGTGCGGCGCATGAACACGGAGTCGGCGCCGAACGACCCGTACTCGTTCTCCACCTGCACGCCGATGATGGGCCCGCCGCGCGTGATCTGGAGCGGCGCCAGCTCCCGGCCCACGCGCAGGATCCAGCGGCGTGCGGCCGCCATGTACGTGGGGTCCTGCGTGCGCACGACGACGCTGGAGTCCGCCAGCAGCCACGCCGGGATCCCGCCCAGGTCCCACTCCGAGCACACGTACGGACCCGGCCGCACGATGACATGCAGGCCCAGCTCACCGGCCAGCCTGACGAATGCAGCGACGTCGCGCCGGCCGCTGAAGTCGAACTGGCCCGGCCGCGGCTCGTTCAGGTTCCAGAACACGTAGGTCGTCACCGTGTTCAGCCCCATGGCCCGCGCCATCTCCAGGCGCTGCCGCCAGTAGTCGCGGGGCACGCGGGCGTAGTGGATGGAGCCGGACCGGATCTGGAACGGCTGGCCGTCGTACAGGAACCGGCCGTCGGCGACGGCGAACGTGTGGGCGGGCGCGGCCTGGCGCGCGCAGCCGGGCACCAGGAGGAGCGCGACAAGAAAGGCCGCGACGCGGCGGGTCGCGGCGAGGGCTTCGGCGCGGCGGGTCGCGGCGAGGGCCGCGGCGAGGGCTCCGGCGCGGCGGGTCGCGCCCGGCCGAAGACGCATGGCGTGTCTGGTCATGGGGGTATGGTCGGGAGCGGAGGACCGACGCACAAGGGCGGGCCGGCCGCGGTTGCCGGCCCCCGAACCCCGGGGCGCCTTATCGGTACCGGGTGTGCCGGTCGCGGAACGTGCGCGGGGCGGGCGGCATTCTCCCTTCCGCGACTTGTCATCCGGATGACAAACCGGAGAAAGAGGACAGCGCTCCGGCGCGGCACGCGATGCCCGGCGCGGCCGCCCGGATCAGTCGGTGTGCAACGCCCCCGCCGGGTCGAGCCGGCTGGCGCGCCGGGCGGGGATGGCGGAGGCCAGCAGGGCCGCGGCGGCCAGCCCGAGGGACACCAGGGCGTAGACCCAGGGGTCCCAGGGCTTCACCATGAAGAGCACTTCCCGCAGCAGTACGGCCAGTCCGACGGCCAGGCCGAGCCCGATGGCGAGGCCGATGCCGATCTGGAACGCGCCCTGGCGCAGGATCATGGCCAGCACGTTGCGGGCGCTGGCGCCGAGGGCCATGCGGATGCCCACCTCGTGGGTGCGCCGTCCGACGGTGAAGGCCATGACGCCGTAGAGGCCGGCGATGGCGAGGACGAGGGCGGCAACGCCGAAGATGATGAAGATGCCTCCGAAGACGTCGATGGCCCAGAGCATCTGGTCGATGGACGCGCGCAGGGTGCGGGGCCAGTAGAGGGGCGTGTCGGGCGACAGGGCCTGGACCTGCTTGCGAACGACGGTTGCGGCGGCCATGGGATCGCCGCGCGTGCGCACGGCGATGCTGATGAACTGGGCGTCGGCCTGGGCCAGGGGCATGTAGAGGCCGCGGGGATTCTCCTCCGGCTGGTTCAGGCCCTGCATGACCATGTCGGGTGCGACGCCGACGATGGTGCGCCACTCGTTCGTGCTCTTCGAGTCGCCGAGACGGATCTGGCGGCCCACCGGGTCCTGGTCGCCGAAGATCTGTTTGGCGAAGCTCTCGTTCACGATGGCGACGGGGTGTGAGCCCCGGCGGTCGTCGACCGTGAAGTCCCGGCCGCGCGCCAGCTTGGTGCCGAACGTCTGGAAGAAGCCGGGCGAGATGAAGGAGAGGCGCGCCTCCGGGTAGTCCTGGTCGGTGGCGTACGCGACGCCCTGGACGCCGACCCGGTCGCGGGACGAGCCCAGGCCCGGCAGGAACGTGGTGAGCGTGGCGCCCTCGATGCCCGGCTGCGTGGACAGGCCGCGGAGCAGATCGGTGTAGAAGCGCTGGCGGCTGGCGGTGTCGGGGTACTGGCCCGGGAACAGCCCGATACGCGCGGTGAAGACGTCGTCGGTGTGGAAGGGCGGGTTCAGCGCCCGCTTCTCCAGGATGCCCTTGGTCATGAGCCCGGCCACGATGAGCAGGCCGACGGACAGGGCCAGCTCGCCCACCACCAGGCCCCGGCTCAGCCTGCCCATGCGCATGGACGACGCGCCGCGCGACTCGTCCTGAAGCACGCCCCGCACGTCCGCGCCCGACGCCTTGATGCCCGGCAGCAACCCGGCCGCCACCGCGGCCACCAGCGTGATCCCCACGACGAACACCAGGATCGGCCCGTCCACGGCGAACACGAACCAGAAGGGCGGATCCGTGGAGGCCACGGCGTTGTCGAACACGCGCATGCCGGCCCAGGCGATGGCCGTGCCGAGCACGGCGCCGACAGCCGCCAGCACCAGCGCTTCGGCCACCAATCCGCCGATGATGCGGCTGCGCCGCGCGCCGATAGCGGTGCGGATGGCCAGGGCCCGAGTGCGCGTGGATGTGCGGGCGAGAAGCAGGTTGGCCACGTTGGTGCAGGCCACCAGCAGGATCAGCGTTACCGCGGCCAACATGGTCATGAGCAGGCCGGTGGTCTCCCGGCCCATGTCGGTGAAGGACCGCACCTGCGCGTCGATCCCGGCGTTGATGTCCGGATACTCCGCAGCCTGTTGCTTGCCCAGGGTGGCGAACTCGGCATTCGCCTTTTTCAGGTCGACGCCGTCCCGCAGGCGTCCGTAGACGTTGAGATCCGTCCCCTCGCCCCGCTTGATCTTCAGCGGGTCCATGCGCAGCGGCACCCAGGCCTCCTGCACCTCCGGAAACGCGAAGCCCTTCGGCATCACGCCGACGATGGTCGACGGCTCGCCGTTCACGCGCGCCGCGCGCCCCACGATGTTCGGGTCGGAGCCGAAGTCGTTCTTCCACACCTGGTATGACAGCACGATCCGTGGCGGCTGCCCCGCCGCGTCCTCGCCCGGCCGGAAAGTCCGGCCGAGCAGGGGCCGGACGCCCAGAACGCCGAAACCGTTGGCCGTGATGAACGCCCCGTCCAGGCGCAGCGGCCGGTCGATCCCGCTCAGGTTGACGGTGCCGGTGTAGGCGGCGGCGAGGTCCTGAAACGAGTGCTGTTGCTTCCGCCAATCGTCGTATTCGTGGATCGTGACGCCCATCCGCTCGATCCCCTGGCCCGGGTTCGTGCGGCTGACGCGCATGATGCGGTCGCCATCGGGGAACGGCAGCCCGCGGTACAGCGCGCCGTACACGATGCTGAACATGAAAGTCGTGGCTCCGATCCCCAGCGCCATGGTGATGATGGCGATGACCAGGATGCCTGGACTGTTGCGTAGACTGCGGGCGGCAAGGCGCAACTCGTGAAGCCAATCCAGCATCATACGTTCTCCGGTTTCCGGGGACGTGGCGGGCGCCACAGGAGCCCCTACGCAGCGGGCGGCCCGTAGGTTTCCTGCGACCTGTGACCTGCTGTGGCCGGTGAGCCAGCCTCGCCGGTGAGTTGCCCTGGGTGGTCGTTTCCCGTGCGTGGATGGAGGGCGGGGTCAGGCCGAATCGAATTCGAAATCGAATTCGAACGCGAAAACGCCCCGGCGCCGGTAGGTTCGGCGCCGGGGCGTTCAGGTGGCCGGCCGGATCCGGCCGCGGGAATTTCTCAGGCGAAGTACTTCTCGATGGCCTTCTTCGCGGAATCCTCGTCCTTCGCGGGTCCGCCCTTGTGGGACCCGTCCTGGATGCGGTAGCTGACCTTTCCGCTCGGCATGGTCACGATGCGGGCCACTTCCTCTCCGTCCTGTTTGGCCAGCAGGACCCGCTCGTTCTCCCGCTCGTATTCGATGGACACGCTTCGCACGGCCTTTCCGGGGCGACGACCCGCAGTCACGGCCGCGCCGCGGATCGCCCCTTTCCCGCGAAGACCGCACGGCCCGGGAGCCGCTCCTCGGCTCCCCACTCCGCTATGCCTACAGGTATCGGGCGGCATGTCAAACCCGGGGGCCGGAACACCGCATACGACGGTGGATTCCGCTGCCGGCGGCCGTGGTTTTCGGAAAAGCCCCGGCGCCGCGATCGTCTCGGCGCCGGGGCTTCCAGGCGGTAGGAGGGCCCGGCCGTCGCGCCTATCGCCCGCCCATGTGGAAGTGGGCGTCGAACCACGCGGCCGTGGCGCTGTCCGCCTTCATCCAGGAGGCGTGGCGCAGGAAGTCGTGGATCTCGTCGGGGATGACCATCTCCTCGAAGGGCACGCCCTGCTTCCTGAGGCGCTGGGCCAGGTCGACGGTCTGGGAGAAGCTGACGTTGCGGTCGTCGTCGCCCTGGATGAGCAGGACGGGCGAGCGCCAGGTGTCGACCCAGGCGACGGGCGACGACTTCCAGGCGATGTCGGCCCGGTGCTGGAGCTCTGCGGCGGAGACCTCGTAGCGCCACTCGCCCATGCCGAAGCGGCGGCCGCCGTCGGAGGTAAAGTCATGGACGCCGTGAAGATCGACGCCGGTGGCGAAGATCTCGGAGTCGCGGCCCAGGCCCAGGGCGGTGAGGTAGCCGCCGTAGGAGCCGCCCCAGAGCCCGATGCGCTCGGGGTCCACCTGCTTCAAGGCTCGCAGGTAGAGGCCGGCCGCCTTGATGTCGCGGTACTCGGAGGCGCCGCGCACGCCGGCGTCGTCGGGGTGGTGGAAGTCGTGGCCGTAGCCGATGCCGAGGCGGTAGTTGACGGCCAGCACCACGTAGCCCCGGCTGGCCAGGTACTGGTTCACGGCGTAGCCGTTGGAGTAGTAGTACGAGTAGTGCCAGCCCAGGAGCATCTGCCGCGGCGGGCCGCCGTGGATGAAGATGACGGCGGGCTTCTTCGCGGCGCCGCCGGGCCGCTCGAACAGGTCGGCGTGCACGGTGACCCCGTCTTCGGCCTGGAACGTGACGGCCCGGGGCACGACCAGGTCCTTCTCCGGGAAGTCCGCCGGGATGCGGTCCGTGCCGATGGCGATGGCTTTGCCGCCGCTGACCTTCTGCACCGCCGGCGTGGGCGGCTTGCGGGCTCCGGCGGCGATGTAGGCGATCCAGTTCCCATCGCCCGTGACGAAGGGCGTCCAGCCCATCTGCTCGCCGGGCGTCAGGTCTTCCAGCTTCGCCCGGTCGGTGGCGGTGCGCATGACGTGGCGCCGCTCGATGTCGTCCTTGCCGCTGCCCATGTTGCCCGCGAACAGCATGTGCTTCCCGTCGGGCGACATGCTGATGTACTCGGCCATGCCGTCGTGGGGCGTGAGCAGCGTCGCCTTGCCGCCGGCCACGGGCACCGAGTACAGGTGCGGCCAGCCGTCCATGTCGGACAGGAACACCAGCCGGTCGCCCGCCGCCCAGTGCAGGTTGGCCTGCCCCTCGGTGCGCGGGTACGACCCCCACAGCGTCACGGGACTCGCCCACACCTGCCGGCCCTGCGCCGTCGCCACATCGGCGACCCGGATCTGCCACGGGTCCGGCACCTGCTTCAGCCACGGCTCCGGTGGGCCGCCACCACCCGGCCGGCGCACGAACGCGATCTGCTTACCGTCCGGCGACCAGACAGGCATCATGTCCCGCTCGGTGGACACGTCCAGGTACTCGATGGGCGATGCGCTGTCGCTGAAGACGCCGATGAACGAGTGGTCGCCACGCCGGGACGTGAACGCCAGCTTCGAGCCGTCGGGCGCCCACGTCGGACCGCCGTTGCGGCCCTGCTCCTGGAACAGCACGGCGGCGGGCGTCGAGCCGTCCAGCGGTATCGTCCAGATCGTGTTGTTCTTCACGAACGCCACCGTGCCGGACGGCGAGATGGCCGGGTCGTCGCCGTCGCTCAGCAGCGTCGGCTCGCCGCCGGCGAACGGCACGGCGAAGATCTGGATCTTCGGCTGCCCCACCGACGCCGCGGGGTCCGGCGCACGGCCGCCGTCCACCTCCCAGTTCTCGCCGTGGTCGCCGCCGCGCACGTAGACGACGGTGGCGCCGTCGTGGGAGAACCTGAGGCTGGTGATCTCCTGGCCGTCGTCGTCCGTGTACGGCGTCAGCTTCCGGGCTTTCCAGTCCGGCGCCTCCGCGACGTAGACGTTGCGCACGCCCTGCTCGTCGAACACCCAGGCGATGCGCGCGCCGGTGGGAGAGGCGGTGAGCTCCGAAGGGAACGGCGCGCTCTTCACCTGGGCGAGCGTGAATGACCCGTTCTGGGCCGCCAGCCCGGCCGGCCCCACGGCCATGAGCACGGCCAGGGCGAAGAACGCCAGGACGCGGGCGGCAACGGCCCGGCCCAAGGAAGAACGGTCCGTGGAAACCTGGAACGAGGGAGCACGGCGCGGCGACACGGCGGCACGCGCGCGGCGCACGACGACGGACAGGGACATGTCGGTCCTCCGACGGCGGGGATGTGGTCTGTGTACTGGAACGCGCAAGCTAGCCCGCGGTGATGAGCACCGGCAAGCCATCGGGACTGACGATGCGCACGACGACACCCTCTTCCTGCACCGGCCGGTCGTCTCGGCGGGCCCGCTCGACCATTGCCGCGCGTGCTTCCGCATCCGACACCACAATGGTGAAGTCCAGCAGCCCCACGGCATTCTCCGGCGGCGGCGGCGCGCCCGCGCCCGCCCAGACGTTCAGCCCGATGTGGTGGTGGTACCCGCCCGCCGACATGAACAGCGCGCCCGGGTAGCTCCGGGCCGTCGCCTCGAATCCCAGCACGTCTCCATAGAACGCCTCCGCCCGCCCCAGGTTGGCGACGTGCAGATGGATGTGCCCGATCACCGTGCCGGCGGGCAGTCCGGCCGCGCCGTCCGGACCCGACAGCTCCGACACCAGGCCGTCCAGGTCCAGCGGAGCCGTCGTCATCCGAACTTCGCCGTGCAGGTGCTGCCACAGCTCCCGCGGCCTGTCCGCGTAGATCTCGATCCCGTTCCCGTCCGGATCCGCCAGGTACAGCGCCTCGCTCACCAGGTGGTCCGCGAACCCCTCGAACGGCCAGCCCGCTCCTTGCAGCCGCAGGTACACCGCCGCCAGCGCACGACGGTCCGGCACCAGGATCGCGAAATGGTACAGCCCCGTCGTCGCCCGCGGCTTCGCCATGGCGTCCGCCCGCTCTTCCAGCTCCACCACCTCCGCTCCACCCGGCGCCGACAACGCCAACCCGCCGTCCGCCGCGGTCGCTTCCAGGCCCAGAAGGCCCCGATAGAACCCGAGGCTGCGCTCCACGTCCCGGACCCGAAGCCGAACCCGCCCGATTCTCGTGTTTGCCGGAATGCTCATGAAATCACACGCCCTCTCGCGATTCGCTCGTCCAACACGATGCCGCCACAACGTCGCCACCGCCCAACCTCCATGTACCCCCCTCGGTTCCCCACCCGGCCGCTGCGACCTCGCATCACCAACCTCGCCGTAT
>CAZUFP010000087.1:0-13240 GCA_964619835.1 uncultured Gemmatimonadaceae bacterium
GGCAGTTCAAGGAGAAGTTCTACCTGCCGCAGATCACAAGCGCCGACTGGCCGTACTACTACCGGGAATACCACCGGTTCCTGCCCTACATCACGAACAACTACGACTTCGCCGAGATGGTCAGCGAGATGCTGGGCGAGGTCAATGCGTCGCACACGGGGATGCGCTACCGCGACAGCGAACCGGGCGGCGACGAGACCGCGGAGCTGGGCCTGCTCTACGACTACGGCTGGACGGGCGACGGCATGCGCATCGCCGAGGTCGTGCGCGGCGGCCCGGCCGACAGGGCCGACTCCAAGATCCACGCGGGGGACATCCTCGAGCGCATCGACGGGCAGACCATCACGCCCGACATGGACTTCTACGCGCTGCTCAACCGCAAGGCGGGCAAGCCCACGCTGCTCTCCCTCACCGACGGCTCGGGCCAGCACTGGGACGAGACGGTCAAGCCCATCGGCGCCGGGGCGGAGGGCCAGCTCATGTACGAGCGCTGGGTGCGGCAGCGTCGCGCCGAAGTCGACTCGCTCTCCAACGGCACCCTCGCCTACGTCCACGTCCGCTCCATGAACGACGCCAGCATGCGCACCGTTGTCGACGAGGTCCTCGGCCGCGGCTGGGGCAAGAAGGCCGTCATCGTGGACACCCGCTTCAACGGCGGCGGCAACATCCACGAGCAGCTTTCGGACTTCCTCAGCGGCAAGGTCTACTTCGACGTGGTCCCCCACGGGCAGCACATCGCGACGGAGCCCATGGACAAATGGACCAGGCCGTCCATCGTGATCATCAACGAGAGCGACTACTCCGACGCCCACCTCTTCCCGCTGGCGTACAAGCTCAAGGGCATCGGCAAGACCCTCGGCATGCCCGTTCCGGGCACCGGCACGTTCGTCTGGTGGGAGCGCCAGATCGATCCGACGCTCGTCTTCGGCATCCCCATGGGCGGCTGGCGCATGCCCGACGGCCGCTTCGCCGAAGGGACCCAGCTGGAGCCCGACATCCGCGTCCCCATGGACCCCGCCATCATCACGACCGGTCGGGACCAGCAGATCGAGGCGGCGGTGAAGCAGCTCATGCGCGGGTAAGAGCGGTCCCGGGCGGGCCACCGCGGCGGAATCAGGGCGCGGAAGCGTTTACGCTTCCGCGCCCCGCCCATGGAGCAGAAGCGCCGGATCGAGGGGAGTTGGGGTGAGGAGTTGCGCAGCTGCCTGCACATGCTGGTCGAGGAGAACGTCCGGGTGGGAATGTCCCCTGCGGAGGCTGAACGCTCCACAAGAACGCCGGGATCACCGCGGTGTCCCCACTCATCCTGAACGGGGAGACTGCGCGGACCGCGGCCTCCGCCACTCCCCTCTTTCACGTCTCCGCCGCAGATCCGCTGTGAACGGGCGGCCCCGACCCGTTTCGCGCTCCGCCGTGGCCTCGCCGTCGATCAGGGTCCCTGCGGTCCCGGTGTTCGCCATGACCACCGGCCAATAGCGTGGACGGCGGGCGGTACGGAACGACCAGCCGACCGCCCTGGGCGTTCGGCGTCGGGAGAAGGACCCGGACGCGCGAATGGACGACCTTTGTATGTCCATGCGTCGATTGCTCTACTTCGTTGAGCGGTGATTGGGCGAACCGCTTCAGCGACTCGGGAGCGCCGACGTTGCCAGCGGACGCCGCCCGCCCGCCGCTGACCTGACGTTCGCGCGGATGCCCTCCCACTCGATCACAACATCGCCACCGCTGCCGAAACGTGCCGGGATCTGCAGGCAGGTCACCGGGCATTCGATCCGATATGGCCAACGGGTGTCGCGGGCGGGTGTCGCCGCCAGACCTGCGTGCATGGCACCGCACACCGGACAATCCAGTGTCACCTGTCTGTTCTCCATGTATTCCTCCTGCCGCGGCTCAAGCGGTCCTCAGAGTTTTGACGAGCTTCCGACCAGTCCGGGACGGTGCTCGGTGAACCGCATCAACACCTCCCTGGGATCCTCACCCAGGCTCCGGCCGACCCTCCGGCGAACGGCAGCGTGGGCCGAACCGCCGCCTGCGCAGGGTGGCGTAGTAGCGCGCCGCTCTTCGCCAACGTCGTCAGCTCCGCTCGCAGATTCTGCTTCAACCGCTCCAGCGACACCGCTCGCCATTCCGGACCGCGACCAAGACGCACCGTCCCGGCGCCTTTCCGCACCAGCAGCCGGAGCACGTCATCGGTTCCTTCCACCTTCACGAATTGGATCCCCGTCCGGCGCACCAATGGATCCCTTCGCAACATCTCGCGCAGCAGGTTCGCCCGGCTCTGCGGGTGATGGATGATGGCCATCGCCATGCCGCTGCTCCTTTCCGTCGGAAACTCCATACAGGGGCCCGGGGCGTCGTCGTCTCGCATGCCACGAGTGCCGCCTGCTTTTCTTCTCTCAGAAAAGGTCGCATGGCGCGGTCCGCATGTAAAATATATAATTAATCTGTTTGATATAGGTTTTACCTATACATTGGACACGCCGGGATGGACCGCCGCGCCGGGTCCTTCACGCGGAGGAGGGCAACATGGTCTTGAATTACCGTCGGCTCTATTACTTCCGGACCGTGGCGCACGAAGGGAGCGTAACGGCGGCGGCGAAAGTGTTGCACGTGAGCCAGCCGTCGGTCAGCGTGCAGATCCAGAAGCTGGAGGGAGCGCTGGGGCATCGGCTCTTCGACCGGAGCGGACGGGCGGTGGAGCTGACGCCGGAGGGGAGGGTGGTGTTGGACTACGCGGACGAGATCTTCCGGCTGATGCGGGAACTGGAGGAGACCGTGCGCGGTCGACTGGGCGGGCGTCCGGTGCGGTTGGTGGTGGGGCTTTCGGCGACCGTACCCAACCTCGTCGCCTTCCATCTGCTGAATCCGGCGTTCACGGTGGAGGGCCCGGTGCGGCTGGTGCTGCGGGAGGAGAGCACGGATCGGTTGTTGGCAGAACTGTCCGCGCACGCAGTGGACCTGGTGCTAGCGGACCTGCCGATCCCGCAGAATGTGAGCGTGAAAGGGTTCAACCACCCGCTGGGATCGAGTCCCATCGACATCTTCGGACCGCCGCTCCTGGCACACCGGGCCAGCGAGGATTTCCCCCGCAGCCTGGACGGGCTGCCGTTCCTGCTCCCGGGCGAGGGCAACGCGCTGCGGCGCTCCGTGGACGAGTGGTTCGCCCGCAACTCCATCCAACCGCGCATCGTGGCGGAGGTGGAGGACATTGACCTCATCAACGTGCTGGCGGAAGCAGGGGCGGGCATGTTCGCCGCGCCGGCGATGATCGGCGAAGACCTTCGCGTGCGTTTCGCCGTGGAGCGAATCGGCCGGGCGCACGGCATCCGGCAGGAGTTCTTCGCCATCACGGTGGACCGGCGGCTAAGGCACCCTGCCGTGATGGCCATCACCGAGTCCGCGCGCAGGGAGCTCGCCACGGCCATGGCCGAAGAAGCGCCGGAGGCGTAACGCAGCCCCGGAGTCATTGAAGTGGTTCGGCGATTCGTTGCTCAACGAAAAGGAACCGGGCCCATGGGGGTCGCACCGCTTCCCCGGCCGGGTATGCCGCGCCGCCAACGGCCCCTCCGTCGTCTGCCGCCACCGCGGGCTGCGATGACGCCCCCTACCCCATCGTCCAGCACCACGGGAAGTTCCATGGCTGCCGAAGCCCCACGGGCCGCACCCCGCCCCGAACCAATGCCATCCAGGAGCGGGGCTCCGGGGCGTTCCGGGCGCGGCCGGCACGGGTGAGGAAAGCCTCCGCGCGGGGCTGATCGCATCGACCGACGACACAGTCTTCGTGGCGGACGCCGAGCGGCGCCTCTCGTTCACGGGCGGGACGGATCGGCGCAGGGCTCCTTGACGCATACTCGCCCCACACGCATTGTCCAGCATTGATCTTAAACGGGGGTAATATCTTCAATCTGGAGGGCCCCGACGCCTGGATATCGGGCCGTTGATGCACTCTTGCCGCGTCTGCTCGGGGCTCGCTGTGCCGATTCGCTCGCATGAGGCATCGACGTGGGTGGCGGCGCAGACCGTGGTCGGGGCGTTGGCGGAGCCGCCCTCCTTCACTTGCATCCACCACTTTCGGACCCGGGCAATTCACTGAATGGGTGCTCATGCGGTTGCGAAACGGAGGTTTCCATGACGTTCGAAGGTGAGTCGATACAGTGTATCGCACTCGACGAAGGAATCGTGGAGTTGCGGTTCGATCGTCAGGGCGACTCGGTCAACAAGTTCGACAGGGCGACGCTGGACGAGCTCCGCGAGGCGGCGGCGCTCCTCGGGGGCGACGCGGACGTCCGGGGGCTTCTGGTCACCAGCGGCAAGGACGGCTTCATTGTCGGCGCCGATGTCACCGAATTCACCGAATATTTCAGCTATAGCGAAGACGAGCTGGTCGACTGGCTCCTGGAAGTGCATGGGGTGTTCTCGGCCATCGAGGACTTCGACTTCCCGACGGTGACGGCGATCAACGGCTTTGCCCTCGGCGGCGGTCTCGAGCTCACGCTGGCCACGAGCTATCGGGTGATGGCGTCGACCGCGAAGATCGGTGCGCCCGAGACAAAGCTGGGGATCATTCCGGGCTTCGGCGGGACTGTTCGACTCTCTCGTCTCGCGGGCGCAGACAACGCCATCGAGTGGATCGCCGGCGGCGGCCAGTACGACGCCGAGGCGGCGCACAAGACCGGCGTGGTCGACGCGGTCGTCGCCCCCGAGAGGCTGCGTGAAGCCGCGCTCGACCTGCTCAAGCAGGCGATGGCCGGCGCAAGGGACTGGCAGGCGCGCCGGACCGAGAAGGTCTCGCCCCTCAAGCTCAACCTCATCGAGAGCATGATGGCGTTCGAGACCGCCAAGGGGTTCGTGGCCGGCAAAGCGGGTCCCAACTACCCGTCTCCGGTCGCCGCCATCAAGGCGATCCAACAGGGCGCGACCATGGAGCGCGACGAAGCGCTGAAGGTCGAGGCGAAGGCGTTCGCCCGGATGGCCAAGACGCCCACTGCCGCCAATCTCGTCACGATCTTCCTCGGCGACCAGTACGTGAAGAAGGTGGCGAAGAAGATGGCGGCGACGGCTCCGAACGTGGAGTCGGCCGCGGTGCTCGGCGCGGGGATCATGGGAGGCGGGATCGCCTACCAGTCGGCCTACCAGGGCGTTCCGATCGTGATGAAGGACATCGCCGAGCAGGCGCTCGATCTCGGGATCTCCGAGGCGCGGAAGCTACTGGGCAAGCTGGTCTCTCGCGAGAAGATGACCGCGGACGAGATGGCCGATGTCCTGACCCGGATCCGGCCGACGCTCTCCTACGGCGACTTCGAGGGCGTGGATCTCGTGGTGGAAGCGGTGGTGGAGAACGAGAAGATCAAGAAGTCGGTGCTGGCCGAGGTCGAGGACCGGGTGCAGCAGGACGCCGTCCTGGCCAGCAACACGTCCACGATCTCCATCACGCGCCTGGGCGAGGGGCTGAAGCGGCCGGAGAACTTCTGCGGCATGCACTTCTTCAACCCGGTCCACAGGATGCCCCTGGTGGAGGTCATCCGTGGCGAGAAGTCGAGCGACGGCGCGGTGGCCCGCACCGTCGGATACGCGCTGGCCATGGGAAAGACGCCGGTCGTCGTGAACGACTGTCCCGGCTTCCTGGTCAACCGCGTCCTCTTCCCCTACTTCGCCGGCTTCATGAGGCTGGTCAATGAGGGGGTGGACTTCCTCAGGATCGACGCGGTGATGGAGAAGTTCGGCTGGCCGATGGGGCCCGCCTACCTGCTGGACGTGGTCGGCATCGACACGGCGCACCACGCCAATGCGGTCATGGCGGAAGGCTACCCGGACCGGATGGCTACGTCGGACCGGACCGCCACCGACGCTATGTTCGAGGCGGAGCGCTTCGGACAGAAGAACGGCAAGGGCTTCTACACCTACGTGCCCGACAAGAAGGGCAAGCCGAAGAAGACCGTCGATCCGGAAGCGCAGGCGCTCCTCCAGCCGCTGGTCCAGGAGGACAACGGCGACGCCATCAGCGATCAGGACATCGTCGACCGTATGATGCTCCCGCTCCTCATCGAGTGCTCCCGCTGCCTCGAGGACGGCATCGTGAAGACGCCGGTCGAGGTCGACATCGCCCTCGTCTACGGGCTCGGCTTCCCGCCGTTCCGCGGCGGCCCGTTCCGGTACGCCGACGCCGTCGGGCTGGCCACACTCATCAAAGCCGCCGAGCCGTACGGCTCTCTCGGCAAGCTCTACGAGCCCACCACCCAGATGGTGCGGCTCGCCAAGGAGGGCGGGCGCTTCCACAGGGCCGGCGCCGCCTCCAGTCCCGCCGGGAATGGCGACGGGGCCGGGAATCGGGGAGAAGCCGCGGAGACCGGAGAGCTCGCAGGCACCGTCAAGGAAGAGAGGTAAGCGATGAACGACGCCGTCGTCGTAGATGCGGTCCGCACGCCCATGGGCCGTTCCAAGGGAGGGATGTTCCGGAACGTGCGGTCCGAGCATCTGTCCGCTGCGGTCATCGAGGCGCTGCTCGATCGCAACCCCGAGGTCGACCCGGCCGAAGTGGAGGACGTGGTCTGGGGATGCGCGCAGCAGACCCTCGAGCAGGGGTTCAACATCGGCCGGTTCGCGGCCTTGCGGACCCGGATCCCGCACACCACCGGTGCACAGACCATCAACCGTCTCTGCGGCTCCTCGATGAGCGCTCTTCATTCCGCCACCATGTCGATCATGACGGGGAACGGGGACGTCTTCGTAGTGGGAGGGGTCGAGCACATGGGCCATCTTCCCATGACGCACGGGCTGGATCCGGATCCCGCAATGAGCAAGTACACCGCGAAGGCGGCCGGCATGATGGGCCTCACCGCCGAGCTCCTGGCGAAGATGCACGGGATCAGTCGCGAGGCGCAGGACGAGTTCGCGCTGCGCTCGCACCGGAAGGCTGCCGAGGCGAGGACGCAGGGCCGCTTCTCGGACGAGATCATTCCGATCGAAGGGCATGACGAGAACGGATTCTCCAGGATCTACGACTACGACGAGGTGATCCGGGAGGACACGAACATGGAGAGCCTGGCCGCGCTCAGGCCGGCCTTCGATCCCAAGAACGGCACCGTGACCGCCGGCAACTCCTCGGCGATCTCCGATGGCGCCTCGGCGCTCCTGGTGATGTCGTGGGAGCGCGCGCGAGATCTGGGTCTGCAGCCGATGGCCCGGGTGCGCTCCATGGCCACCGTCGGGGTCGATCCGTCGATCATGGGCTACGGGCCTGTGCCGGCGGTGCGAAAGGCCCTCGACCGCGCTCGGCTGAAGATCCAGGACATCGACCTCTGGGAGCTCAACGAGGCCTTCGCGGCACAGTCGCTTCCCGTGCTGAAGGACCTGCAGCTGCGTCGGGACATCGAGACGAAGGTGAATCTCAACGGTGGCGCCATCGCCCTCGGCCATCCTTTGGGTTGCTCCGGGGCGAGGATCGTCACCACGTTGCTGCATCAGATGAAGTCCGATCGCTATGAAACCGGGGTGGCGACAATGTGCATCGGCCTCGGCCAGGGCATCGCCACCGTCTTCGAACGGGTCTGAGGGAACGGCCCCTCGCACGAACTCAACCGAGGCAACATGGCTCAGATACTCGTCGACCGAAGAGATGTGGATTTCGTCCTCCACGAGCAGCTGGAGGTCGCGACACTCGCCGACCACGAGCGCTTCGCCGAGTTCAACCGGAAGGTGATCGACCTGATCATATCCGAAGCGCGGACGCTGGCGGTGAAGGAGATCCTCCCCACGCAGGTTGATGGCGACCGCATCGGCGCCCGCTTCGACAACGGGACCGTGACGGTTCCCGAGTCGTTCCACAGCGCGTGGAGCGCCCTCAAGGAGGGGGAGTGGCTGGCCCTGACCGCCGACCCCGAATGGGGCGGCCAGGGGATGCCCCGGTCGGTGGCGTCAGCCGCCCTCAACATCCTGCAGTCGGCCAACTTCGCCTTCCTCATGTACGCCGGCCTCAGTCACGGCGCCGGCAAGCTCATCGAGACCTTCGGGACGGATGAGCAGAAGAAGCTGTTCGTCAAGAAACTGTACACGGGCGAGTGGACCGGCACCATGCTGCTCACCGAGCCGCAGGCGGGCTCGGACGTGGGCGCGCTCGAGACGACGGCCACACCGAACGGCGACGGGACCTACTCCATTGTCGGGAACAAGATCTTCGCGTCATCCGGCGAGCACGACCTGGTGGAGAACATCATCCATCCCGTGCTCGCGCGCATCGAGGGCGCGCCAGCGGGCACGGCGGGGATCTCGCTCTTCATCGTCCCGAAGATCTGGGTCAACGAGGACGGCAGCCTCGGCGAGCCGAACGACGTGGTCTGCACCGGGATCGAGGAGAAGATGGGGATCCACGGCAACGCCACGGCCTCCATCGCGCTGGGGAGCAAGGGGCAGTGCCGGGGCCTGCTGCTGGGCGAGGCGAACAAGGGCATGCGCTCCATGTTCCTCATGATGAACGACGCGCGGCTCCTGGTGGGGGACCAGGCCCTGGCCGGCGCCAGCACCGCCTACATGTACGCCGTTGATTATGCCCGCACCCGCGTCCAGGGGCGGGACCTCCGCCAGATGCGGGACAAGACAGCGCCGAGCGTGCCCATCATCCGGCACCCGGACGTACGGCGGATGCTGATGAACATGAAGGTGTCGGTGGAGGGCCTGCGCAGCCTCTCGCTCTACGTCGCCCACTGCTTCGACCGGCTGGCCACAGCCGAGGATCCCGAGGAGCAGACCCGCGTGCAGGGGATCATCGATTTCCTGATCCCCATCGCCAAGGGGTACACCACGGAGCGGAGCCTGGAGGTGTGCAACCTCGCGGTCCAGGTCTACGGCGGGTACGGATACATCAAGGAGTACCCCGTGGAGCAGCTCCTGCGCGACTGCCGGATCACCCCCATCTACGAGGGCACGAACGGCATCCAGGCCATGGACCTGCTCTTCCGGAAGCTCGGGCAGAACGGCGGCCGGCCGATCCTCGACCTCGCCGACGAGATCCGGGACACCATCGCCGCCGCCGCCAGGGTGGAGCGGACCGCCGACCTGGCCGACGCCCTCGAGAAGGCGCTGATCCGGCTCGAGGAGGCCGGCCGGCACCTGGGCATGACGGCCATGTACGGCCAGCTCCCCGTCGCGGCCGCCCACGCCCACCCCTTCATGGAGGCCTGCGGCGACGTCATAATGGGCTGGATGCTGTTGTGGCGCGCCCGCATTGCGGCGGAGGCGATGGCGGCCGGTGCGAAACGGAAGGATCAGGCGTTCTACGACGGGCAGGTCCGGAGTGCGGAGTTCTACACGCAGACCATGCTCCCGGTGAGCCTCGGGAAGATGGACGCGATCCTGGCGTCGAGCACCGTCGCCATCGACATCCCAGAGGACGCATTCGCGTCCCGGTAGCCAGCGGGTGGAGGACATCATGATCCAGGAGCGGTTCTCGCCGGCGGCCGTGACCCTCGCCGGGATTCCGGGGTCCCTGCTGTTTCTCCTCATCGCCCTCGTGGCCATCGGGGTCTTCGCGTGGGTGATGGTGCGGCGCGCGGCGCCGCTGCGCCGGGGAGCCCCGGATCCCAGGTTCAACCGGATCCCGGAGCGGGTCGGGCGGGTGTTGAAGTACTGGCTCGGCCAGTGGCGGCACCCGCGCTATCGGCTCGTGGGCGTGCTGCACATCGTCGTGTTCTTCGGCTTCCTGATCCTGCTGATCCGCTCCACCGAGATGGTGCTCCTGGGGATCTTCGACGGGTTCAGGATGCCGGGCTTCGGAGGCCCCCTCGGCACCGTCTACAACGTCCTGACGGAATACGCCGCGACGGTCGTCCTCGTGGCGGTCGTGATCCTCGCCATCCGCCGGGCCTTCTTCCGGCCGTCCCGCTATGCCGTTCCCGAGCAGCTGGGCAAGGACCACACGTCGGAGGCGCTGCTGGTCCTGGGACTGATCGGGACGCTGATGATCGCCGGGAGCCTGTTCGAGGCGAGCCGCCTCGCCGCCGGGGCCGGCGCCGGCCCCGCGCCGCCGTTGACGGCGACGTGGGCGTTCGAAGCATGGCTGGCCGGCACGCCCGTCTCGACCCTGGCCTCCATCCACCTGGCGGCCTATGTCGTCCACGACCTGACGTTTTTCTTCTTCCTCTGTCTGCTCCCGTTCGGCAAGCACTTCCACGTCATCACGTCCATCTTCAACGTCTTCTTCATGCGGTTGGACACCGGCACCGTGAAGCCGGTGCGGCACGGCGTGTCGGCTGCGGGCCTCGACGACCTCGAGTCGTTCGGCGTCAAGCGGTTCGAGGACTTCACGTGGAAGCACATGCTGGACTTCTACAGCTGTGTCGACTGCGGCCGCTGCTCCGATCACTGTCCCGCCAACCGGGTGGGCCGGCCCCTGTCCCCCCGGTTCATCAGCATCAAGGCCCGCGACTACGCCTTCGAGCACTACCCCGTCGTGGGCCGATCCGCGGCCGAGCCGACCCCGCTCATCGGCGGGATCTACAGCGAAGACGAGATCTGGTCCTGCACCACCTGCGGCGCCTGCGAGCAGGAGTGCCCGGTGGCGATCGAGTACATCGACAAGATCGTGGACCTGCGCCGCGGGATGGTGGATGACGGCAACGTGCCGCGCTCGTTCCAGAAGCCGCTGGCGGCGCTGGAGAAGCGGGGCAACCCGTGGGGGAAGCTGGAGCGGAACCGGGCGGAGTGGGTGAAGGGGATCGGCGATGGCGCGTCCCTGAAGCGCGTCGACGAGGGCGAGACCGCCGAAACGCTGTATTTCGTCGACAGCATCACCTCCTACGACGACCGCATGCAGAAGATCGCCCAGGCCACCGCCCGCGTCCTGACCCGGGGCAACATCGACTTCGCCGTCATCGGCAATGATGAGAAGGACAGTGGCAACGACGTCCGGCGCTTCGGCGAGGAGATGCTCTTCCAGACCCTGAAGGAGGAGAACACCGGCTCCATCGCCGCGTCGCAGGCACGGAGCATCGTCGTGAACGACCCACACACGCTGAACACGTTGCGCCACGACTACCAGGACCTGCCGCCGGTCCGCCACGTCAGTGAGCTGATCGCCGACGCGGTGGCGAGCGGGCGGCTGACGCTGCAGCCGTTGGCGGACACGTCCAAGACGTACACGTACCACGACCCCTGCTATCTCGGCCGGCACAACGGCACCTATGACGCCCCGCGGAACGCCATCGACGGGATCCCAGGCCTGCGGCGCGTGGAGATGGAGGGCAACTGCCGCGACCGCTCCTTTTGCTGCGGCGGCGGCGGCCTCATGCTCTTCTACGAGCCGGACGAGGAGCAGCGCATGGGCGTGGTGCGGGTCGAGCAGGCCCGGGCCGCGGGCGCCAACGTCATCGTCACCGCCTGCCCCTATTGTCTGACGAACATCGAGGACGCCATCAAGGTGGCGGGCCTCGAGGGTGAGATGGAGGCCATCGATCTCGTCGAGCTCATCGATGGGCAGCTTCAGAACTGAATCCTTCACGGGGAACGACATGGAGATTCTGGTTTGCATCAAACGGGTCCCCGACCCGGCCGAGAACGAGATCACGGTCGCGCCGGACGGAAGCGACATCGAGCGCGACGACCTGGTCTATTCGGTCAACGAGTGGGACAACTACGCGGTCGAGGAAGCCGTCCGCCTCGTGGAGGAGCACGGCGGGACCGTCACGGTGATCTCCGTCGACGATGAGGAGGGGCAAGACACCATCTACCGCGAGATGGCCATGGGCGCCGAGGAGGGGCGCCTCCTGAGCGACGATGCCTTCGAGGGCTCCGACGGTCTCGCCACCGCGCGGATCCTCGCCGCCGGCGCGAAGAAGGGATCCTACGACCTGATCCTGACGGGGGCCCAGGCCGATGACGGCGCCGCCCAGGTGGGCGGGATGCTCGCCGCGCTCCTCGACTGGCCGTACGCCTCCGTGGTCAACCTCATCGAGCCCGACGGCGCGGGCTCCCTCCGGATCGGCCGGGAGATCGAGGGCGGGAGCCAGGAGATCCACGAGATCGAGACGCCGTGCGTGCTCTCCATCCAGACCGGCATCAACGAGCCGCGCTACGTCGGGATCCGGGGCATCCGCAAGGTGGCGTCGTACGAGATCCCGGTGCTGGATGCCGCGGCACTCGACATCGCCCCGGACACCGTTGGCGCCGCGGGCGCAAAGGTCCGGCGCATGGACTACTTCGTCCCCGAGCTGGGAGACGGAGCCGAGATGATCGAGGGCAGCATTGAAGAGATGGCCGACCAGATCGTCAAGGTGCTGAAAGCCCAGGGAGGGATCCGATGATGGACACCACGGTCTTCGTCTACGTCACGCACGCTGAGGGCACGATGGACGACTCCGCCCTCGAGCTCGCCGCGGCCGCTCAGCTGCTCTTCCCCGGGAGCCAGCCTACCGCACTCGTCGTCGGCTCCGACGTCGACGCCGTCGCACAGGAAGCGGCGGGGACCTTCGCCGAGGTCTGGAAGCTCGACCACGAGGCGCTGGCGTATCCCAACGCGGAGCTGCTGCGACCGATCCTGGTGGACGTGCTCCCCGCCGGGTCCATCGTGCTGCTCCCCCACACCACCTTCGGGTTCGACCTGGGCCCCGGCCTGTCCGTGAAACTCGGTGCCACGTACATCCCCGATGTCGTGGCGGCCGACGGCCTGGAGGGCACAACCCTCAAAGTCGTGCGCCAGGAGTTCGCCGGGCAGGTTTCCGCCCACGTCCAAGGCGACATCGGCGACGGCGCCGTCATCACCGTCCGGCCCGGCGCGTTCCCGGCCGCAGAGCGCGGATCCGCGTCCGGCGAGGTCGTGGACCACTCGGCGGCAGCCGACGGCGGCGCGACGCGTCGGCGGTTCGTCGAGGTGATCGAGGCCGAGACGGGCGACGTGGACATCACCCGCGAGGAGGTGCTCGTGTCGGTGGGCCGCGGGATCGAAGAAGAGGAGAACCTCGAGCTGGTGGAGGAGCTGAGCGACGCCATGGGGGCGGCGGTTTCCTGCTCCCGCCCCATCGTCGACGCGAAATGGCTCGACCGCTCCCGGCAGGTCGGCACGTCCGGCAAGACGGTGCAGCCGAAGGTCTACCTCGCCCTCGGCATCAGCGGGTCATTTCAGCACCTCGGCGGCATCAAGGGCAAGCCCTTCATGCTGGCCGTCAACAAGAACCCGAAAGCGCCCATCTTCCAGGTCGCCAACGTCGGCGTGGTCGCCGACCTCATGGATCTGCTTCCGGTGCTGACTCAG
>CAZUFP010000088.1:0-3500 GCA_964619835.1 uncultured Gemmatimonadaceae bacterium
GTGTACGTGTCCCTGGACGACGGCGCCGACTGGCAGTCGCTGTCGAAGGGGTTCCCGACGACGTGGGTGCGCGACATCCGCGTGCACGGCAACGACCTCATCGTGGCCACGCAGGGCCGCGGCATCTGGACCCTGGACGACGTGTCGTCGCTGCGGCAGATGTCGCCCGACATCGCCGACGAGGACGCGCATCTGTTCGCGCCGGGCACCGCGATCCGGCTGCGGGAGAGCGAGAACCGCGACACGCCCTGGCCGCCGTCCACGCCCGTGGCGCAGAACCCGCCCACCGGCGCCGTCCTCGACTACTGGCTGCGTACGCCGGCCCAGGGACCGGTGACGCTGTCCATCCGCGACGCCGCCGGCCGGCTGGTGCGCCGCTTCTCCAGCAACGAGCCGACGCCGGACCTGCCGGCGGACCGCTACTTCCAGAAGGGCTGGCTGGGCACGCCGCAGAAGCTGTCGGCGGGCGCCGGCCTGCACCGGTTCGTCTGGGACCTGCGCTATCCGAGGCCGAAGGCGTTGTCCTACGGTTACTCCATCGCCGCCATCTGGCAGAAGCACACGCCGCTGGAGCCCCAGGGCCCGCTGGTCCTGCCCGGAAAGTACACGGTGACGCTGAAGGCGAACGGGCAGACGAAGGAAGCGCCGTTGACGGTGAAGCTGGACCCGCGCGTGGAAGTCACCGCGAAAGCGCTGGCAGAGCAGCTGTCGTTCACGCAGGCCGTGGACTCCATCATGGAGCGCGCCGTGGCCGCACACGAGACAGTGGCGCAGCGGCTGAAGGCTCACCCCACCGGCCGCACCGCCACCCGGCTCCGCGCCCTGGACAGCGGCGACCCGGGCTTTGCCTCCATCGCCGGCACCCTGGCCAGCCTGTCCACTGCCGTGCAAAGCGCAGACGCCGCGCCCACCCAGGGCGACCGGGACGTGCTGGCGGCGTACCGGAAGGAGCTGGAGAGCCTGCTGGCGCAGCTGGCGAGATTGCGCTGACTCTCTGACCGGGCGCGGACCGGCGCCGGTCGCGCGGACCGGCGCCGGCCTCGCTTGCTTCCTGGTCCGCGCAGGGTCCGCGCCTGCGCGGACCAGCAGGCCGGATCACGCCGCGAACGCAGCGTCGCTCCCGTTTTCCGCTTTCCGTTCTCCGCCTTCCGTTTTTTCGCTCCACGCTCCCCACTCCACGCTTCAGCACGCAACTTGCGACTTCCCAGTGAGAAACTCGAACACTCTGCGAAGGAGAAGTCATGCGGCGAGGGCCGTTCGTATTCTGGTTCTGGGGCGTGCTCACGGCGGCGATCGTGGCGGCGCTGGGTGCCACGGTCGTGGTCCAGTCAGGTTCTGTCAACGTAGCGGCCACCAACAAGGATCCCGGGATCGTGGATGCCATCCTGGGCCATGCGAGCGACCGCTCGGTGGACGTCCATGCGCGCGCCATCCAGGTGCCGCCGGATCTTGGCACGGACTCCATGAGCCTGCTGGTGGGAGCCGCCAACTACGAGGGCACCTGCGCCCAGTGTCACGGGTCGCCGGCCCATGACCGGGGCGAGGTGGGGGAGGGGCTCAACCCGGAGCCGCCGCGCATCAGGGACGCCGCCGGCGACCCGGGCAACAAGCAGACGTTCTGGGTGGCGAAAAACGGCATCAAGATGACCGGTATGCCCGCGTTCGGGCCCACGCACGACGACACGACGCTGTGGGACATCGTGGCGTTCATGGACCGCTTCCCGCACATGACGGCCCGTCAGTACGAAGCCTGGGTCGCCGCCGCGAAGGCGGCCGGGATCGGTGGGGAGGACGGGGAAGGCATGGTGCACAACTGATCGGGGGCGTCACCGAGAGGTGGTCCCGCGCTTGAAGCGGAAAGCGGAAAACGGAAATGGGGATCGACGCCGCGTTCGCGGCGCGATCCGCCCTTCCGGTCCGTGCTGGCGCTGGATCGAGCGCGGACCGGCGGATCGGCCCGGCCGATAACCGCCGATCCGATCCCGTTTTCCGCTTTCCGTTCCCCCGTATGGCTACGTTGTCCGGCGCAGCCCGGGCTACCGCCCCCCGATCCTCTGCACCCCCAGCCCGTCCAACAAGCTGTTGAGCGCCGCCACGGGCCCGCGCTCCGCGGCGTCGAGGCGGGCCAGCTGCGCGTCCAGCTTGCCGCTCAGATCCGCCCACACCTTCATGTCCGCGTCCGTCGGCTGCGCGTGGGCGCTCTGCACCATCATGTTGAAGCTGATGAGCTTGTTGTAGAGCTGGATCGGGTAGTTGAGCGACGACTCGTCGGCGTGGCAGTGCACGCACACCAGGCTTTCGCGCACCGACTCCAGTGAGTCCCGGGCGACGGCCGCGGCCGAGTCCACCCGGGCGGCGAACGGCTTGCCGGCGATCTCACTCTTCCAGGTGTCCATCTGTTCTTCCAGCTCGTCGATCCGGCCTACCGACGCCGCGATGGTGTCGATGGCCTGGCGCACCTTCATGGCCAGGTCGAACTGGGCGGCCAGCTGCGCGTCGGTGACGTTCACGCGCGGGTCCTCCTTCACCTGGAACGTCTGCGTGTACGACTGGCCGCCGACGGTGAGCCGCGCGGTGTAGGTGCCCGGCAGAACCACCGGGCCGGCGCGCGTGCCGTAGTCGTCGATGATGCCGGAGAGCTGTTTGGCGTCGGGGTAGCTCAGGTTCCACACGAACCGGTTCAAACCTTCCCGCTTCGGCACGATGGAGTCCGCGGGCACGAACGACGTGCTATCCGCCAGCCCCGCGATGCGCTCACGCGCCCGGGCCGCGAGGTCGGCATCGCGGATGGCGGCCGCCTCGGCATTGCGGAACGCGGGCCGTGACGGCGCCGCCTCCTTGCTGGTGAAGCGGCGGACTACCGCGCCCTTCGCGTCCAGGAACTCCAGCGTCACCACCGAGTCCGGACGGGACGCCAGGTACCAGTCCACGATGACGCCGTCCGGCGGGTTCTGGCCGGCGTCGCGCGGCACGTAGCCGCCGCCGTAGCCGCCGAAGCGCACCGCCGTGCGCGGTTGGAACAGGTGCACGTCCTGCCCGCGGGTCGCCGCCCAGTCGCGCAGCGGCTGGATGTCGTCCAGCACCCAGAACGACCGGCCGTGGGTGGCCGCCACCAGGTCGCCGTCCCGGATGGCCAGGTCCCGCACCGATGACTTGGGCAGGTTCATCTGGAGGGACTGCCAGTGCGCGCCATCGTCCAGCGACACGTACACGCCGGTCTCCGTGCCGGCGAACAGCAGCCCCGGCGTCTCGGGGTCCTCGCGGATGGTGCGCGTGTAGGCGCCCTCCGGGATGCCGTCGTCGATGGGCGTCCAGCTCTTTCCATAGTCGGTCGTGCGGTACAGGTACGGGCGAAAGTCGTCCTGCTGGTACCGGTTCGCGGCGAGGTACGCGGTGCCGGCCTTGGAGTGGGATGGCTCGATGATGCTGATGCGCGCGAAGCCCGGCAGCTTCTTCGGCGTCACGTCCTGCCAGGTGGCGCCGTCGTCCGTGGAGACGTG
>CAZUFP010000088.1:3600-5393 GCA_964619835.1 uncultured Gemmatimonadaceae bacterium
GGCGAGAACACGATGGGGAACGTCCACTGGAACCGGTACGGCACGTCGGCGGCCGCGTAGCCGTCGTAGTTGTTGAGCCACACGGACACGTCCCGGCTCTGGCCGGTCGCCGCCGTCCAGCGGGTCAGCGTGCCCATGTAGTTGCCGGCGAACACCGTGTCCGGCGCACCCGGCTTCGGCGCGATGTACCCCGCCTCGCCCCCGCCCACGTCGTGCCAGTCGGACGTCGTGATCTCGCCGCTGTTGCTCCGGCTGACGATGCACACCGTCGAGTTGTCCTGCTGCGCGCCATAGATCCAGTACGGCCAGCGGTCGTCCGTGATGACGTGGTAGAACTGCGCCGTGGGCTGGTTGTCCTGCGTGCTCCAGG
This sequence comes from uncultured Gemmatimonadaceae bacterium, assembly GCA_964619835.1. GTDB lineage: Bacteria > Gemmatimonadota > Gemmatimonadetes > Longimicrobiales > RSA9 > JARRJS01. Next base: position 3,971 of record CAZUFP010000088.1, read on the forward strand.
TCCGGCCGCCGTCCAGGCTGATGGTGGCGCCGCCGTCGTTCCCCTCGATCATGCGGTTCGCGTCGTTCGGGTCGATCCACAGGATGTGGTCGTCGCCGTGAGGCGCCCGCACGCGGGAAAAGTGATGCCCGCCGTCGACGGAGTGGTACGTGCCCAGGTTCAACACCCAGACGCCGTCCGCGTCGTCGGGGTCGGCGGTCACGCCCGAGAAGTACCAGGGCCGGACCATGAACCGCTGGTTCGCGTTCACCCGCTCCCAGGACTGGCCGCCGTCGTCGGAGCGGAAGATGCCGCCCGTGGAGTCCGGAGCCTCGATGCTGGCGTACACGACGTTGCCGTCCGCCGGCGACACCGACACGCCGATCCGCCCCAGTGGGCCCAGCGGGAACCCCGGGTTCTGGCTCAGGTCCGTCCAGTGGTCGCCGCCGTCCGTCGTCTTCCACAGGCCGCTGCGGCCGCCGCCCGCGCTGAAGCCCCACGGCGTTCTCTGGAACTTCCACATGGCCGCGAAGATCACCCGCGGGTTGCTGGGGTCCATGGACAGGTCGATGGCGCCCGTGCTGTCGTTCAGGAACAGCACCTTCTGCCACGTGGCGCCGCCGTCCTCCGAGCGGAACACGCCTCGCTCCGGGTTCGGCCCGAACGCGTGGCCCAACGCTGCCACGAAAACACGGTCCGGGTCGTTCGGGTCCACTTCGATGTCCGCGATGTGGCGCGTGTCCGTCAGGCCCATGTTGCGCCACGTCTTCCCACCATCCGTCGATTTGTAGAGACCCTCGCCGTACGTGATGTCTTCCCGCGGGTCCGACTCGCCCCCGCCCACGTACACGACGTTGGCGTCCGACGGCGCCACCGCCACCGCACCTACTCCGCCGATGCCGGCCTCGTCGCTCACGTTGTCCCAGCTCATGCCCGCGTCCGTCGTCTTCCACACCCCGCCGTCCACCGCCCCGAAGTAGAACACGCGCGCATCCGACGGGTCGCCCGCCACCGCATCCACGCGCCCGCCCCGGAACGGGCCGATGAGCCGCCAGCGCAGGGCGCGGAAGGGGGAAGGCGCGGAGTCGGCCGCCGGTTGCGCGGCGAGGGCATGGTGACCGGCGAACGTCTGATGCCCGGCGAACGTCTGATGCCCGGCGAACCCATGGTGCCCGGCGTCAGCGGTGGTCGGTACGCCGGCGGGCTCTTCCGCGGCGGCAGGCGCGGCGAGGAAACCGAGCAACGGGAGAAGAACGGCGATCCGGCGGGCGGTCGCTCTCATGGCGTCAGGTCCTGGATTTTGCGGAGTTCGGGCCGGGCGAATGGGGGCCCGGCTGGGTCAACCGAAATATCCGGGTCCGCGGGGGGCGCGCAAGTCGCGGGGCGCGGAGGACAGCGGCGCGCAGGGGGCGCGGGACAGCATCACGCAGAGACGCGGAGGGCG
>CAZUFP010000088.1:5493-12472 GCA_964619835.1 uncultured Gemmatimonadaceae bacterium
ATGGGGCGGGCCTGCCGGGCGGTTGTTGACGGCGTGGGGATCAGCACCGTCCATCCGGCGGTTGCGTGGCCGAGATCTGGCTCGCGCGAGCGAAGCTGACCCGCCTTTTCGTGCTCTTCTTGTCTTCGTGTGACCGAATCCTAGCGCCCTCGGCGGCCGGGAATCGCCATTCCCGCGCCGGCGGCCCTGGGTGACGCGGTCTTCCCTGCGCCCTCCGCGCCTCTGCGTGATGCTTCTGTCCCCGCGCCCTCCGCCTGCTCCGCGCTCTCCAACGTCAGCCCTGCGCGAGAATCCCGGCGAGCCGATCGGCGTAGGCCCGGCTCGCCGCGTCGGGCGTGATGAACTCGATCTGGTCCGGCCCTGAGACTCCCAAGCCCAGCTCCACGGCCCGCGCCATCTGCTCCTGCTCGAAGATCTTGCGGCTCATGATGGCGTCGTTGGCGCCCAGCTCCTTGAGCACGGCCAGGCCCGCGGCGTCGATGGCGACGCGGTCGTCCCCGGCGAGGACGACGTTGCCGTGCTTCAGCTCGCCCCGGGACGGGCCGCCGTCGGTGAACGCGTCCACGCCGTCCAGCACGACGAGCTGCGGACGGTACCCCGTGTTCAACTCGGCGATCATGCGACGCATGTCCGGCGAGCGGTGCATGCCGCGCCGGATCCGCTCGGGCGTCAGGCCCACCGACAGCTTCATGGACATGGTGAACACGCCGCCGTACGCGTGGGTCTTCAGGCAGCACGTCGACACGTTGTACTCCGCGTCCACGACGTGGCGCGGCAGCCAGAAGCCGTCCGGCCAGTGCGTCCCCTTCGGGCCGAACTGCACCCAGTCGCCGTCGGGGATCTCGTCGTAGTTCACCACGTCGAAGCCCAGGTCACTCGCCAGGTCGAACGTGCCCTTCTTCTCCATCACGTCGTGCGTGTCCGGCGGGCCGCTGGACTCGCCCAGCGTGATGCTGCGCGCGCCCCGCTCCTGGAGCTCACGCACCAGCTGACTCAGCGTGTCGTTGTGCGTCGACCCCGGCGTCGGGTCCGCCGTGTTGAAGTTGGGCTTTACGACGACGCGCTTCCCGTTCACCGCCGTCAGGTCCAGCAGCTTCAGCGCCTGCGACACGCCCGCCTTGCGGTCGGAGGTGCGGACCAGGGCAATCCGCGCCTTTCGCGGGGCCCCGGTCGGGACGAATCGTCCCAGCCCGACGTGCGGCAGCAGGACCAGGCCGGCGGCGGTGTTGCGCAGAAATTCGCGGCGATGCAAGGGACGGCCGTGCGGATGCATGGTTTCTCCCCCGGAACGGGATCGTGGTGAGCCAGCCATCGGAGGGCAGGATGCGTGCCCGCGCCCGGCCCCTCCGGCCCCTCCGGCCCCTCCGGCCTCGCCCGCCTCCCCACCCCCGCCCCGTGGAACGTGGAGCGTGGAACGTGGAGCGTGGAACGTGGAACGTGGAGCGTGCTTCGATCGACGATTTGTCATCCGGATGACAGGTGGAACAAAGGAGGACGATCGGTCGTGACGTGTGAGCGCCCCTGCCGCGGCGGCCGCCTGGTCTGATGTGCTGCCCTCCAACGCCGACGGCCCGGACCTGCCCGCCGCCTCGCGCGAAATGGTTGTGGAGCTCCTTCACGGCCTGCCGGTCGGTCCCGTCTCCTGTCACCTCATCACACGGTGTTCTCCCGTGTCCGGCTCCGGCTCGCCGGGAGCCGCGGACCCGCGTATTGTTGCGACGTTGGAGCAAAGGAACCTATGGGTCGGAGCACGACGCATGAGCACTGAGATCACGGCGGAACAGGACACGTTCGCGGCGGGAGTCACGACCAGGGATGGGACGGCGTCGTGCTCAACGGCGAGATGGCTGGCGAAGGCGACGGGAACGGTCGCCTTCGCGGCGGCGTTGGCGCTGGCGCCTCAGCTCGCGTCCGCCCAGACCCTCCCCCACACCGTCGCCGAGCGCACGGATTATCGGCGGACGGGCACGACGGCGGACGTGGAGGCGTTCCTGGACAGCCTGCAGTTGGCCGGTGCGCCCATCACGGTAGGCAGCATGGGGAAAACGGCGGAGGGGCGTCCGATCCTGTTCGTGATCGCTTCGGATCCGCGTATCACGTCGCCGCGGGAGGCGGCGCGCTCGGGCAAGCTCGTGGTGTACCTCCAGGCCAACATCCACGCGGGCGAGGTGGAAGGGAAGGAAGCGGTCCAGCAGCTGCTGCGGGAGATGATCGGGCCGCGGCGGGACCTGCTGACGAAGCTCGTCGTGCTGGTGGCGCCGGTGTACAACGCGGATGGCAACGACGCCATGGGCCCCGTGGCGCAGAACCGGCCGAGCCAGAACGGGCCGGACAGCGTGGGCGTGCGGCCGGACGGCCTGAACCTCGACCTGAACCGGGACTACCTGAAGGCGGAAGCGCCGGAGACGCGGGCATCGCTGGCCCGGATCTACGACACGTGGGACCCGGCGTTGATGATGGACCTGCACACGACGGACGGCACGCTGCACGGCTACCTGTTGACCTACTCGCCGCCGCTGAATCCCAACGGTCCGCCGGCGCCGACGGACTTCGCGCGGGACAACCTGCTGCCGGCGGTGCGCGAGGCGATGCAGCGGAAATACGGCGAGCCGGTGTTCCCCTACGGCAACGTGCGCAACCCCACGGACCCGAAGGCCTGGACGACATACTCGCCCCTCGCCTGGTACGGCACGAACTATGTGGGCATGCGCGGGCGCATCGCCATCCTGAGCGAGGCGTACGCCCACGCCGACTTCCGCACGCGGGTGAAGGTGACGCACGACTTCGTCGTGGAGGTGCTGGAGTTCGCCGCCGCCCACGCCGACGAGATCCGGCAGGTCGAGGCCCAGGCCGACCGTGAGACGACCCTGGAGGGCGCGGGCGCCGCACGGCGGCCTGACCTGGCCATCGCCTACGAGCCGGCGTCCCGCGGCGTGGAGCCGGTGGTGCTGCGCCAGGTGCGGGCCGTGCCGCCGCCGGCCGGGTCGCAGCGGCGGCGCCCGCGCTACGAGCCCACCGGCAAGCTGGACACGGTGAACCTGCCCATCATGGACCGCTTCAAGGCCACCGCCACGGAGAAGCTGCCGGGCGGCTACTTCCTGCCTTCCGCGGAAGGCGGCATCGCCGGCCTGCTGCGCCTCCACGGCATCCAGGTGCGCCGTATCGTGGGTGAATGGAAGGGGACCGCCCAGGTCTTCCGCATCGACAGCCTGAGCTGGCAGAACAACGAGTTCCAGGGGCACCACATGCTCAGCGTGGCGGGGCACTACGAAGATGCCGACGTCACGCTGCCCGCCGGCTCCTACTACGTCAGCACGGCCCAGCCGCTGGGGCGCCTGGTGTTCGAGCTGCTGGAGCCGGAAGGCTACGGGCTGCCCCGCTGGAACTTCTTCGACCGGCGCCTGGGCTCGGAGGAGGGCATCCTCTCCGGCATGGGCTACGGCTCCAGCCCCCAGCGCACGTTCCCGCTGTGGCGCGTGGATCGTGACCCGGACGTGGTCATGCGTCGGCTGCCCTGACGGCTCAGGGCGGGGCGAATGGCCTGGCGGCCTACCTGCCCGCCTCTGCGCTCCCCCGGGGCTTCGGCGCGCTGGCGTGCTGGACGGGGCCGGGCTGGAACTGCGGCAGGCGCGGGGCGAGGCCGCGCACGCTCGAGCGGAAACGCAGCACGACAGGCTTCGCGGCGTCGTCGTACGCCAGGTTGTGCAGCTCGGCCGGGTCCTGGCGCACGTTGTAGAGCTCCTCGCTGCCGTCTCCGTTCACGATGTAGTGGTAGGTGGAGTCCACCAGCGAGTACATCGACGGGCCCCAGTTGATGGGGAACCAGGCTTCGCTTTCGGAGCCGCGGTCCACGTTTGTGAACGCCGTGTCGGGCGCCAGGTCCGGCGCGGTGCCGGTCACGTGCAGCGCCATCGACGGGGCCTGCATCGCAACGGCTGCGTCTGGGCCGGCGGCATTGGCGGAATCCACCTTGCCGGCCCAGAAGCGGGCGAGGGAACGGCCGCCGATGCCGCTGGCGGCGGGGTTGACGCCCACCATGTCCAGGATGGTCGCGCCGATGTTGCGCAGGCTGACAACCTGGTTCACGCGGCCTTCGACCAGGTTCGAGCGCGGGTCGTGGATGATGAGCGGCACGTGCAACACGACCCGGTACAGGCTGTTGTTGTGGTCGTACAGACTGTGTTCGCCCAGCTGCTCCCCATGGTCACTGGTGACGATGACGATTGTGTTGTTCAGCACGCCGCGCCGGTCCAGCTCCCGCAGGATACGGCCGATGGTGTGGTCGATGGTCCGGATGCCCGAGGCGTATCCGGCGGCGTGGGCGGCCCGCTCCGCCGGGTCCATCAGCCACGGATTGGCGCGCATGGCGCCGGCGCCTTCGACCAGCCCGGCGAAGTGGTCGTAATCGTCCCAGTGGCTGCCCCTGGGCATGGCCTCGCGCACGGAGTCCGGCGGGAAATACGGCTCGTGGGCGTCGAAGAAATTCAGGAACGCGAAGAACGGGTGCCCCGTCTGCCGGGCCTGCCAGCGCAGGAACTCGTCGGCGACGACGCCGGCCGGTTTGGCGTTCAGCACGTGCTGATAGCCGATCCAGCGGCGCAGCCGCGTGCTGCCGGCCAGGCGCCGGCCGATGGAGCAGCTCAGGATCGTCTGGCCCAGGCTGACGGGATAGTCTTCGTAGCGCAGGAATCCGCGGGCCAGGCCGGTACCATGCGAGGTGAAGGTCAGGTTGCCGACGAAGCCGCCGGTCAGGTAGCCGGCGCGGGACAGGATGTCGGCGACCGTGGGATACCGGTTGTCCAGCCCACGGGACCACTCGGCGCCCAGGTTGCTCTTGCCCGGCCATAGCTGGACCGGCCACTGGCCGGTGAACATGCTGGCGTGGGAGGGCAGGGTCCACGGCGCAGGCGCGATGGCCCGGGTGAACACTTCGGACCGGGCCGCCAGGCTGTCCATGACGGGCGTGTCCACGATGGGCCAGTCGCCGGCGCGGCCGAAGTTGTTTACGAAGCTCAGGCTGGCGCCCCGCACCGTGTCCATGATGAGCAACAGCACGTTGGGCGCGCCCGCGGGCGCCTGCGGCAGCCACGCCAGCCACGTGTCCGTCCACTTCCGCTCCTGCCATTCGGTGCGTGCCGTGCTGCCCACCACGAAGAGCAGCCCGACGAGCGCGACGGCGGGCGTCCACTGCCGGCGCCGGACGGGCGCCCGGGCCATGCGCGCCGCCTGGACCCCGATGCCGATGGCCAGCACCAGCACGGCCAGCGGGTAGATCCGTTCGATGACCAGCCCCAGCGCCAGGGCGAACAGGCCGATGAAGACGCCCACGACCACGCTGCGCCGGCGCAGCACCGGCCAGACGCGGCCCGCCACCAGCAGAATCACGGCGACCAGGCCGAAGAACAGGACATCCGCCAGCGGCGTCATCCATTCGTGCTGGGCACTCACCCGTACGAGCACGTGGGCGTACGCGGCCACGAATATCGGGATCTGCTCGATGATGCCCGCCCAGATGGCGCACGCGAACGCGAACAGCAGGATGCGTCCGGCGGAGAGCGTGGCAGGGCCCTCCGGGCTGGCGTCCGGGCCTACGTCCCCTCCCGAGCGGCCGGCTCCCGGGGCCTTCGGGGTGTCCGCGGCCGCGTCGGGCCCGGAGCGATTCTCACCCTTTCGGCCGGGCTCGCGGTCGGCGGACCGGGCACCCTGGGCTCGCCGCACGGAACGCGGCCCGGGCTTGCGGCCCCCCTTCTTCCCCCGGCTCATGCGATGTACCCCAACCCCTTGAGCCGCTCCCGCACCAGGTCGTCGCCCGCGCCGGGCGGTGGAACATCGCCGGGGCTCGAGCCCGGAATGTCCGCCGATCCCGGCACCAGCGACGTGCCCTGCATACCGGCCGGCACGTCGTAGCCGGCATGCTCCAGCAGGGTGGGCGCGACGTCCAGCAGCTTCACGTTCTGCAGCTCGCCCAGGCCCGGGATGCCCGGGCCGGCCAGCACGAAGGCCCCGTGCTGCGCATGGTTGCAGTCGTCGGGCCCCGTGTCGTTCTCCTGCACGTGCAGCCGGCCGTAGCCCACGCCGCCAATGGCCCGCCACGCCAGGTCGCCGAAGTGCACGATGAGGTCCGGCGCGATGCGCTCGACGGTCCGGTAGATCTCCTCCGGCTTGAACACGCGCGTGCCCAACGGCCGGCCCTGCTCGTCCGTCGTCGCTTCCAGACGAGCGGCGAGGTCGGACCGCACCGACTCGTAGTCCTCCGGCGCGATGGCGCCCTCCGGCTCCCGGCCCCGGACGTTCAGGAACACGCGCGCGTAGTAGCCGCCGCTGCTCCACGCGCGCGTGCGCGACCAGTCGACATCCAATTCGTCGAAAGGTGTCACCTGCGTCGGCTGGCTGTGCAGGACCAGGTCCCCCTGCTGTACCAGCCACTCGTTCACGCAGAAGCCGCCGTCCAGCGGCCGGGCGCCGTGGTCCGACACCACCAGCACGAGGGTGTCGGCGTCCAGCAGCTCCAGCACCGTGCCGATCTCGTGGTCCAGCAGCTTGTAGTAATCCCGGATGACGTTCCGGTACGGGCTCTCGGGGTCGTGCTGTACGTGGCGCGGGTCGTGGTGCTTCCAGAACCCGTGGTGCATGCGGTCCAGGCCGATCTCGACGAAGTGGAAGTAGTCCCAGTCTTCTTCCACCACGAACCGGCGTACCACCTCGAAGTGCGTCCGCGTCATGGCCAGGATGTCGGCGTGCAGCCGGTCCTTGTCGTTCGTGCGGAAGCCCTTCACGTCCACCGGGTAGTCGCCCACCCATGACCGGATACGGTCCGCCGCGGACGCCGGGTGCGTGTACGTGTCCGTGTTCGGGTCCGGCGTCAGGAAGCAGCCCACCGACACGCCGTTGATGCGCCGTGGCGGGTAGGACGGCGGCACGCCGACGGTCACCGAACGGCCACCCTGCATGGCTACCTGGTCCCACATGGTCACGGCCT
>CAZUFP010000089.1:0-11874 GCA_964619835.1 uncultured Gemmatimonadaceae bacterium
ATGGCCAGGAGCGATTCCAGGACGGCGGTCTGGAGCACGCGGTCGGCGTAGCGGCAGCCCTGGAAGGAGAGCTGGCGCCGGATGCGCTCGGGGTCGGTCAGCTCCTGGACATTCTTGACGATGGTGTCGCGGGCGCGGGCCTCGTCGAGCTTCGGGAAGTCGCGGGTGAAGCTGTCGATGATGCGCTCAAGGTAGGCCTTCGTCATGTGTGGGACGGCTTCGGCGACCTTCATCGGCGGGCTCCCGAAGGTGGGCGGACGGTATGGCGGATCGGTGTGGCGGGTGTGTCGGACTTCAATGAACCAAAATGGGGGTTCTATCGGGCAATGCAAGAGGACTGAATTTTCGGGATATGGCGGCAATTACGGGGATGGATAGAACGGGGATAGTGCGGAGCGCCGTGGGCGCTCACCCCCACGGTCATCAGGATCCTCGCCGTCTTCCGGGATCGCGGCGCTACCCCACCGCCACTCGCAGATGCCCGCGTTCACCGCTGTTCTGGCCCGGTCGGATGCGGATCTCCACGTCCTGGCCGAGGGTGTTCAACAGACGGGTGAGCCGTTCGATGGAGTAACCGGAAAGGCGCCCGCGCATCAGGTTCGAGACGTCCGGCTGTGCCACGCCCAGCAACTCTGCCGCCTGAACCTGGGTCAGGCCGCGTGACTGGATCTCCCTGGAAATGGCGATGGCCAGATCGGCTTTGGCCAGGCGCTCCTCGGGATCGCTCAACCCGAGGTCGGCAAACACGTTGCCGCTACTCTCCTCCACCGGAATCTCGCTGCGCTTCTTCGTCATGCTACGCTCTCCACTTCAGATAGTGCTGCTCCGCTGCTTTCAGCCGCGCGCGAATCAGTTCCCTGTCGGTCTTTGGCGTCGCGATTCCGCGCTTTGACTTCTTCTGGAACGCATGCAGCACGTAGACCGCTCCGTCGAACCGGACCGTGTACACCGCCCGGAAGGTCCTCCCGTCGTAGTCCTCGACCACCTCCAGGACTCCCGCTCCTCCGAAACTCTTGAGCACTTTCGCGTTGATACGCGTGCCGCCGAACTGTGCATCGCGAAGGGCGTACCCCATCTGATCCTGCACCTCCTCCGGGAAGGTCTTCAGGTCCTTCCGGCTGGAGCCCATCCAGAACAGGGGCTTCGCGGGTGGTCGAGACGCCACGTGCACTCACTATAATAGATCTACTATGATGCATCCAGCGCTGAGGCGAGATGCAAAGGATCAGAAACCGTTCACCTATGCGCCGGAGCGCGGCGAAAGGCCATGGCAGGATGCGACAGTTCCCGCAGGTAGCGATCGAGCTGTATCGGAAGGAAAGCAAGCCGCCGCGTCTGGCGACATCCGGCGTTACGTGGGCGGTGCACCGGGCCTGATCGATGGCGATTGTCACGGCGACGCCGGCGCTGGACGGCCTTCCCGCCCGGCTGTTCCGGTTCGCCGGCGAGGTGTACGGACCCGGTGTCGTGGACGAGGCCTGGGCGGAATTCCTCCTCTGGGACGACGAGGCAGGGGAGTTCGATCCGGACTCCTTCCACATCCCGGTCTTCATGCCGTGGTTCTTCCATCGATGGACGCCCGACCCGGCGGACACGCTGGTGGCTGAACCGGCTTCCCTGAGATCCTTCTCCATTTCGTCCAACGCGGCGCACATCTCGAACGGCATACTCCCGCAGCCTGCCCGATATCAGGGTGCGGCCGGCAGCGCCCGGTCCGCGGCCTGGTGCTGCGCCAGCGTGCGCGTCGCGAGGGAGGGTTGCGCCTGTTCCTGGAGGTAGCGGAGCAGCTTCACCAGTCCCATGACGTCGGCGGCCGGCACGGACGAGCGGTAGCGGAAGATGAGGATGGCGGTCAGGCTGTCCTCGCGGGCGGGGACGCCCTGCCGGAACCACGCGGGGCACAGGCGCAGGGTGCCGGCGGCGTAGGCGCGGGTGGTCGAGGTGACGCTGCCGGCCTTCGCGGCGTGGTGGGGCCCGTAGGCCAGGGCGCCGGCCCTGGCTTCGCGGTCGGAGGCGGGCCGGCATGTCACGGGCAGGTAGTATTCCAGCGTGCCGGCCAGGTGGCGCATGTGGGTCAGCACCTGCCGGGCTCGCGCGGGATCGGCGCCGGGGAAGCCTTCCCGGACGATGGCCACCACACCCTGCGACGGCGTGCCGGGGTACTGGCCGGCCCACATGGCGCCCAGGCGGATGAGGGCCGTGGCGCGGGCGACGGCGGCACGCACGGTGTCGGGATGGCTGCAGCCGGTGATGACATCCGATGGCGGCGAGGGCCGGCTCACGGCGACGCCGAGCAGCTGGTCCACGTAGAACGCGTACGACTCGGCGTTGTCCAGCGCCTCTTCCGTGGTGAGCTGCGAGTAGACGCGCTCGAACGCGTAGGCGCGGTCGCGGGGCGTCTGGGTAGTGGCGGTCACGGGTCCCCGGGCCCCGCCGGCGCTGGGGATGACCGCATGCACGCTCTCGTGCACGATGGTGCTGACGACCTTGGCGTCGCCGATGGCGACGGTCCCGCAGAAGTAGAAGTGGTTCGAGTGCGCGTGGGCCTCGACGACCGAGAAGCCTCCGCCGACGGAGCCGACGCGGCACTCGGCGTCCTGGGGATCGCGGGCGTGCACGACGAGGGACCCCTGGCCGCGCAGCTCCCGCTGCATGCGCGCCAGGCGGTCCGCCAGCAACGTGGCGTAGCCGGGGTCGCGGGTGTGGAAGTGCGCGAACAGAACGTCGCCCGTACTCCGGTGCGCCGCCGGACGAGCCGCGAACTCCCGGGTGCGGGCTTCGGCACGCTGGAGCCGGGACACCGCCTGACCCAGGGCCCACTCGATGCCGTCCAGCTGTTGCAGGACCGGCTGTATGCGGGCCTCCAGGGCGGTGTCGCGCTGCGGCGTCGTCTGGCCGGTCGTCGGATTCCGCACCAGCCGATAGAGGGCGTTGTTGAGCGCGTCGCGAAGCCGCTGCGCGCCGTCGCCGGCCAGGTTGTACCGGTGCACGGTGGCGGTGAGGTTGGCCAGCTCGGCGGCCACCTGCCGGTGGCGCCGGGCGGACATGGCCACTTCCGCCGGAGTGAACGTGGTGCGCAGGCCGGCGGCGGAGGGCGCGGCGGGATTGGCCTCGAGCCACTTCAGGTGATTGGCGGCGTACAGTGTCGCTTCCGAATCGGTCACGGTCGGCGCGAGATGGGCGGCGTTGGCGCGGGCTTCGTCCATGGCCAGGCCGAGCTGCTCCATCGCCCGGGCGAAGGCCTCGCCCAGCCGCGTCTGCTCCGGACTCTCCACGGGAAAGTCGATGTACGGATTGGAGCTGCGCTGCGCCCTGAACACCGAGATGGCGTTGTCCAGCAGCTGCCCCAGCCTCCGCTGGTTGAGGATGCGATGGAACGCCCGCGGGGCCGCTGCGCTGCCGGCGGTGGTCCGGAGCGCCACCCTCGCCGCGTCGCGCATGGCCTGCACCTGCGAAGCCATGGCGCGGAGCCATTGCGCCGCCATGTCAACCACCTGGCGGCGCCGGGCATCCGCGGCCTGGGCGACGGCATCGGGCCTGCGCGCCACCATCGGCGGAGAAGGGGTCAGCCGGGGCCGGACGGCCGCGCTGCCGGCCAGGACGGCGCGGGCGGCACTCCCGGCCGTGACGGCGTGGGCGGCGCGATCCGCCTCCCGCTCCTGGCGGCCACCGGGCACGCTCCGCGGCAACGAGCCGGCGGGCCTGGAGGCGGCGGCTCCCGGGCCGGCAGGCCTGGAGCCGCCGCTCTGCTGGACGGCGTGGGCCAGCTCGTGGGCCAGCAGCGCCTGCCCCGCCGGGGTCCCCGGCGAGAACCGACCGGGGGCGAACACCAGGTCCCGCCCGACGGTGTAGGCCTCGGCGTTCATCGCCCGCGCCGAAGCCCCGGCCTCCGCGTCGGTGTGCACCCTGAGCCGGCTGAAGTCGTGGCCGAAGCGAGGCTCGAAGAATTCGCGGGTCGCGGGGCCGAGGGGCCGGCCCGGACGGCGCAGCACATCCCGCCCGTGCGTCGACGAATCGCCCGATCGTCGGGATGATGAGGGTTCTCGCACCGCGCTGCGCATGATCCGTCCAGCGTTGCGGGTCTTCGCCGGGAGATGGGGATTGGGGAGTCCAGCCGTCGTTCCGGGCGTTCCCGCCACGATGGCGGAAGAGGGATCAGCGGGTCAAGGGCGGCGGCCGGGCGCGGCGGTGCGGCGAATCACGCCGCCGTCAAAACGAATTCGAGGCTACACCGCCTTCGCGTGCAGCTTGAACCCGAGCGCCTTCACGACCTTCAGCACGGTCGCGAATTGAGGGTTGCCGTCCGGGGAGAGTGCCTTGTAGAGGCTTTCGCGTCCCAACCCCGCCTCCTGGGCGATCTGTGTCATCCCTTTCGCCCGTGCGATGTCGCCCAGGGCCGCGGCGATCACGGCCGGGTCATCCTCCTCGAGCGCGGCTTCCAGGTAAGCGACCATGTCTTCCTGCGTCTCCAGATGCTCGGCGGCATCCCAGGCGCGCGTGCTGACCTTTCCCATTATTTCCTCCTACAGCGATCGAGCGAGTTCCTTCGCCCGTTCTATGTCCCGCGACTGGTTTCGCTTGTCGCCACCGGCAAGGAGAACCACGACGGTCTGCCCTTGGGCCTTGTAGTAGATCCTGTATCCCGGCCCGTAGTCGATGCGCATCTCCGACACCCCCTCGCCGACCGGTGCAGAGTCCCCTGGATTGCCCAGTGACAAGCGCCTGATACGGACCAGGACCCGCGCCCTCGCCTTTCGATCCCGGAGCTTGTCGAACCACCGGGCGAAGAGGTCTGTCTGTCGAATCTCAACCAAAATTGTATCCCACAAGATACGGTCGCGCAATGGGGGTCAATACCCGTGCATAACCCGTCGGTGGAAACGGGAAGTGAACTTCAGGCGGGAGTTGTCTGAAAGCCATGTTCCGATGGGACGACCTGCGTTCGCCGGGCGCTGCGGCCGGCGTGTCGATTTCGCGGATCTTCGTTCGTCGCCTGTGTGAAGCCGGCGGAGAGGCCGCCGGCGAGCACGACGTCGAAAGGAGCCGACCATGTCCGACCAGACCAGCAGGCGCGCGAACATCGCCCTGTGGATCGTGCAGGGCCTGCTGGCCCTGCTCTTCCTGTTCGCCGGGGGTATGAAGCAGGTGATGCCGGCGCAGGCGCTGTCGGCGGGGTCGGGCCTGCCTGGCGAGTTCATGCGGTTCATCGGCGTGGCCGAGATGGCGGGTGCCCTGGGTCTGGTCCTGCCCGGCCTGCTTCGCGTCAGGCGTGGGCTCACGCCGGCCGCGGCCGTCGGGCTGCTGGGCGTCATGGCCGGCGCGACGGTGGTCTCGCTCCTGCGGATGGGACCCCTGGCCGCGGTCCCCCCGGTCGTGGTGGGTGCCCTGCTCGTGGTGATCGCGCGGGGTCGCCGCGGGTGGGCGCGCTCGATCGTGGCTGGCCCGGTCGCTTCGGAGTCGCCGCGGGCGCGGCTGCAACGGCCCGCCGCCTGACCACCGCCCGGGTCAAGGCGTGACGACCTTCAACACGAACACGGAGATGAACCGATGCGCTTCATGATGCTGGTGATCCCGAAGGCGTACGAGAACGAGAAGGCGAACGCGGACTTCGTTCCGCCCGCCGACCTGGTGGCGAAGATGACGAAGTTCAACGAGTCCCTCGCCGAGGCCGGCGTCCTGCTGAGCCTGGACGGGCTGACGCCGCCGGCCAGGGCCGCGCGTGTGACGTTCGGCGGCGCGAAGGCGAGCGTGACGGACGGCCCGTTCGCCGAGGCCAAGGAGATGGTGGGCGGTTTCTGGATGATCCGGACGGAGTCGCGGGAGGAGGCCATCGACTGGGCCCGGCGCGCGCCGATGCTCGACGGCGACATCATCGAGGTGCGCCAGGTGCAGGAGCTGGAAGACTTCCCGGAAGACGTGCGCAGGGCGGCGGGCGGGCCGTGAGGCCAGGCCGGGCCGATCCGGCCTCAGCCGGTTCGCATCTCGTATCCCGCGAGCTTCCCGTCCGCGGTGAGGGCCATGGTGGGCGTCGCCCGCGTTCGATCAGGCGTCACCCGGGCAGACGAGGCCGGACCGGCCTCCGCTGACGCGGCCCTTTCTCAGCGACATCGGGACCGGGCGCACGACGCACCCCGCGGCGGTCGCGGCGGCCGGCCGGGTCGCGCTGGAGGTGCCGGCTGTGGACAGGCCGCTGCCGGGCCCGGCCGCGGGGTTCCAGAGCGGGCCGTATGCGTGCACGGCCGGGTTGTCGGTGCGGTGCAGGCGTCGTACGCGGTTGCCGTCCGGGCTCATGACGTAGATGTCCTGGGGGCCATCCCGGTCGGAGCTGAACAGGATCATGGACCCGTCGGGCGACCAGCGGGCCTGTTCGTCGAGGCTGGAGTGGTTGGACAGGTTGGCGAGCTCGGTCCCGTCGCGGTTCACGCGGTACACCTCCGAGTCGCCGACGCCCGCGTCGAACACGAGCGACGCGCTGCTGGGCGACCACGACGTGGCCACGACCTCGCCCATGCCCCCGGACACCTGGACGAGCGACGATCCGTCCGCCGCCACGACCCATGCGTCCTGCGTGCCGCCCGCCCAATCGATGAACGCGATGGCGGAACCGTCGGGTGACCACTCGGGCCACGCGGGCTGGTCACCGCCGTCGTATACGAGGATGTCCGAGCCGTCGGGCAGGATGGTGGCGATGCGGCGGGGGCCGGTGCGCTGGGACGTGAAGAGCACGCGGCTGCCGTCGGGCGACCACGACGGGTCGAAGTCCACGCTGGTGGTGTCCATGAGCACGTGTTCGTCCGTGCCGTCCGGGCGCACCAGGTAGACTGCCGTCCACGGCGTTTCGCCCCAGCCGGGGAAGCGGATGAACGAGATCCAGTCGCCCGCGGGCGACCAGCGCGGCGCCACTTCCACGTACGGGTTGGACACCAGCGGCCGCAGGCCCGAGCCGTCGCGCTCCACCAGGTAGACGTCGTCACTGCCGGCCACGGTGGTGGAGAGGAGCAGGGTCTGGCCATCGGGCGACCAGTCCCGCGGGAAGTTGGCGCCGGCCGTGTCTGTCAGGGCGATGTCCCGGCCGTCCTCGCCCAGGTACCGGACCTGGTAGTCGTCGGGCGAGAACCACAGGGCGTAGGCGAAGCCGCCGTAGCACTCCACCTCGAAATGCACGGCCGCACTGTCGCCCCCGGCGAGGCGGACCGTGGACTCCGGGGCGTCCACGTAGCAGTGGCTGGCCACGTCGCCGATCCGGAAGGTGTACGTGCCCGCCGGCAGGGTGCGCAGAGCCAGCGTGGAATCCATGGCGATGGTCCACGTGCTGTCCCCGGCCGTGATTGTGAAGCCGTCGGCGTCCATCCCGTTTCCGAGCCGGACGATGTCCACCACCACCGAACCGGGGCCGGGGTCGGGCTCGGGATCGGGATCGGTGCCAGGATCGGTGGCGGAGTCGCCGCAGGCGAGAAGCCCGAGCGTCGTCAGGAGCGGGAACAGGGACCTGAAGGACAGGCGGTGGAGCGCGTGTGTGACGACCAGTGTCTTCGTCGCGGGTCCGGCGGATCGGGCGGCCTTCATCGGTGGCTCCGGAGGCGGGGCGGTGGAAACGGCCGGGCGGCGTTGCGGGCGCCCTCCAGCAGGTAATTGCATGAGAAGGGCAGAAGTTCACAAGACGAGTTCGAGTTCGAGTTCGAGTTCGAATTCGAGTTCGGGTTCGAAGCGGACCGTCCGACGCGGCCGGGACCACATGGCCAGCCATGGATTGGAGGCAAGCACTTCCGTTTCCACGTTTTCCTCCCGTTCGATGTCCGCCTACCACTAATTGCCTGGCACGGGCGAAATTTCACGGCCGCCCCGAGCGCCTCCACGTTCTCCTTGCCCCGCGGCTTCCTCCTGTCGTACCGTGGTCGGAGCGGAAGCGATTCCCCGTTGCCGCGTCCGCCGATTCCCGCTGCCTCACTGAAGCCATTCCGCCCGGACGGCTCGACGGACGGCTGGACCCGTGCCGCCGCTCCGCTCACCCGTGCCGCCGGCCTGCTGGATATCGCGTGACGTGCAACCGGACGCCGGGACGGGCCCCGGCGCCGCGCACACTGGCAATGAAGGGGGTTCCCATGAAGGACCTGGTCCTGACCATCGGCGGTTTCGTCCTCCTGCTCATCCTGCTGGTCGGGTTGCGCACCAAGACGAAGAACCGGGTGGAGATCAAGAACTCGGACATCGTGCTGGCGCTGATCCCCATCGCGTTGTGACTCTTCATGACGGGCAAGCTGAGGGTGCTGGAGTTCGGCGGGCTGAAGATGGAGAGCGCGTTCGTGCAGGCGTCGCAGCAGGCCGTCGGCACGGAGGTCGACTCGCTGCCGGTGGAGCCCATCGAGCCGGACCGCAAGGAAGGGGTCGGCTCCATCGATCGCCTGATCGCCGACAAGAGCCGGGCGCTGAGTTTCGACCTCGGCTACCGCGGATACGCCGGGTACGCCATCGCGGAATACCTGAAGACGCTCACGCAGCATCCGTACTTGCAGTACCTGGTGATCAAGAACCAGGACGGGAGCTTCGCCGGGATGGCGGATGCCCGGCAGACGGAGCAGCTCATCGAGAATCATCAGCTGTCGCCGGACGCGCTGGCGCGCTGGCTGGGCGAAGGGGACCGGAGCACTCTGGCGAACAGCCTGCCCGGCTGGATCGGCTCGAAGGACGCGCTGCAGTCCACGGCCAGGCGGCGGGAGGCTCTGGAGCAGATGAACAGCCTGAACGCGGAGTCGCTGCCGGTGGTGTCAGGCGGCGTGTTCGTGGGCGTGGTCGAGCGCTCCCGGGTGACGGCGGGCATGCTTGTGGAGATCGCGCGCAAGCTGGAGTGACGCGGTGACGTCGTCCTTCATTCCTCCACCCGGCTGGCGGCGGGCGTGCTGCGCAGGACCAGCTCCGACCAGGGCGGCGGGGGTGCCAGGTCCTGGAGCCGGCCGGTGATGTAGCCGGGGTCTTCGCCGCCTACCCGGCCGGGGAGCAGGCCGAAGGGGAGCCTGGCCTCGGCTTGCGCCAGCTGTCGCTGCAGCCTCGCCTGTCGTGCCCGGGCCCTCCGGATCTGGCGGCGCAGCGTCGACAGCTCGCGCCGCTCGCTGCCTCGCTGGTTCCGGAGATCGCGGATCCTGGATCGGACGTCCGCCTTTTCGCCCCGCAGCCGGGTCCGCTCCTCGCCTCGAGGCGCGCGCCGCAGCTGCCGCTCCAGACGACGAAGCTCGGCCCGCTGCTCGCGGATCTGGTCGGATGTCGGGCGATCGTTGAGCGCATCCGCGCGCGCCTGGTCGGCCGTGAGCTGGGCGTCGAGCGTGGCCAGCTCCGGCGCAAGCTGCTGCCGCAGCTCGTCGAGCCGGGTCTGCTCCGCTTCGTGGCGAGCCGTCAGCCTGGCCTCGGTCTCCTGGCGAGTGCGGTCGAACAGGCCGGCGTTCGTGGTGAGGGCCCGCAGCCGCTGGCAGAGACGCACGAGCGTCTCCATGTCGGAGCCGCTGTTGGCCCGCATGAACAACGTGCGTTGAGCGTCCGTGACCCTGTCCCCCAGGCCGTCGATGAGCCGCGCGTTCTGGTCCCGCAGCCACAGCGTCAGCAGATGGCGGTCCACGGGTGCGTGGAGGCGCCGCTCCAGCCGCTGGAGGTACCGGGTGTTCTGCTGGACGATGCGATCGGGCCGCCGCGGCTCGGGCAGCAGCTCGGGCACGGACTCCGCCGGTCGCGAAGACGAGGCGACGCGCGTCACGAGTGTGATGGTGTCGATCTGGTGGCGATACGGGATGCCGTGCTCGTGGTCGGCCGGCCGGGACGTGACGAACTGCTCGCCGAGGTAGATGGTCCGCTCGACGCCGCCCGACTCGGGGTGCGGCTGGTTGTATACGATGGCCCGGCGATACGGGATCCCCTCCTGGAGCTGCGGTGTCTCGTCGATGAAGCGCACGAAGATCACGCTGTGCTGCCCGGACGCCGACCGGTTCGCGTTGTAGAGGTAGATCCAGTCTCCGGCCTGGAGCTCGCCGAACCGGGCCATGCTCATCTCGGTGCGGCGATGCACGCGCCGGCGCGTCGTGGGGTCCTCCGCGACCTGCTCCGCCTCCCGCGCGGCCGTCTCCGCATGCCCGGTGTCTGCCGGGATCGGGAACTCCTCCGGCGTCATGCGCGAGCCGCGGAAGACGGTTTCCGACTCGCCGCCGCAGATCACGGGCACGCCCATAGGGTCGAAGCCGCCCATGACCGCGCCGCGCGCGCGGCGCCTTCCCCGCGGCACGGCACGGGCCGCGACCGTCGGCCGCGTCTCCGGCCAGCCGCCCCTGGCCGGCACCGCGCCGGCGTACTGGTGAACGACCTGCACCCAGTGGCCGCAATATCGGGCGTGCACGCGCTGCTCGACGGACCCGGGCCGATAGGTGCCGACCGTGAGGATGTGGGCGGAGACGAGGATGCGCTGCTGCGCGTTGGCGCCACCGATGTCGGCGGCGCCGTTGAACAGCCGCTCGGGGATCCGCCGGGTCACCATGAAGTCCGCGAGTTTCTGGCGCTGCTCCACGGTGAACAGCTCGGCGAGCCGGTCCGCCGACAGCTCCCCGCCGGGCGTGTCCGGTCCCAGCTCCGGCAGGATGGTCTCGAATTCCCGGTTGAATTCCGCCGCGAATGCTTCGCCGGAGTCTGGCAGCCCGCTCACGACGCCGGGCACACTGCGCTCCAGCGATCGCAGGACGCCCAGCAGCCACTGCCGGTCCTCGCTGGGCTGCGGGTGTTCCCGGAGCCACTGGCGGATCTCCCGGATCTCCGTCTCGATTTCCCACGGGGACCACCTCGAGGTGTCCTGGCTGCTCCCCAACGAGCGAGGCAGACGCGCGACGCCCGCCCGCGCGGCACCGGAAACGGCGAATCGTCCGCCGGCCAGGCGCGCTGCCCGGGCGGCCCGCTCCGCCGCCCGCTCCATGGCCGGCGAGTCCGGCGCCCCGCCGCGGGCTCCGCCGCGCCTCTGCTGGATCACGTGGGCCAGCTCGTGCGCGATCACCGTCCTGCCCGCCGCCCGCTCGGGCACGTACTCGCCTCCGCCGAACACGACATGCTCGCCCACCGCGTAGGCCCGCGCATCCAGGCTTCGCGCGGAACGGGCGGCCGCCGGGTCGGCGTGAACGCGGACCCGGCCGAAGTCGTGTCCGAAGCGGGACTCCATGAAGCTGCGCAGGCCGGGATGCAGGCGCCGGCCGGGCGACCGGACGATATCGGAGCTGGCCGCCGGCTCCGCCTCCCAACCCGGGCGGCCGCGCCGCTGGCCGAGCGTACCGGGCCCGGCGGATGAAGTCTGCTCGGGTGCTTTCGTTTTCTGTGCGAAAACGCGCATGAAACAGTCTCCGTTCGTCGGCCGCGCCGGCCGCCCGGATGCGCCCGCCAGGGACGGAAACGCCCCGGCGAAGCAATGCTCGACAGTGGTTGCGAAGGATGGGGAAATCGAGACGCCGTTCCGACCGTCCCGGTAGGATGGGCGAAACGGGATGGGCGGGTCAAGGGTGCGTTCGCTGTGTCTCGTCGGACCCCGACGCGGTCCTGGCCTGCCGGAGAGCCGCCAGCCGGCGGTCACGGCCAGGAACGCCGCCCCTCCACCCGCCAGCGTCACCGGGTCCAGCGAGCTGATCCCGAAGAGCAGCGAGGCCGGGGGCTCGAGGGCGGGTTCCGGTACCGGGTCGCCGGGGCGCGGGAGAAGACTCGAGAGGAGAGCAGGCATGGCCCGCCCCCGGAGACGCCGCGTCGACCCGGACGATGCCCGGGGCCGGGAAGCCGCCCGGCGGATGCTGTCGCCGCTGTGCTGGGCGGTGCTGAACGCTCAGGTAACCGTGGGCCGCTTTTCGAATTCGAATTCGAGTTCGA
>CAZUFP010000090.1:0-11661 GCA_964619835.1 uncultured Gemmatimonadaceae bacterium
CAGATCCTGACGGGTGGCATCTCCGGCGGCGTGGGCAACAACGTCCAGGTCCTTCAGCCGGGCTCGCCCATCAACTCGTTCTTCGTGTACAAGCAGCTGTACGATGCCAGTGGCAAGCCCATCGAAGGCAGCTATGCCGATCTGAACGGCGACGGCGTCATCAACGACTCCGATCGCCGGCCATTCCACGATCCGATGCCGAAGTGGATCCTGGGCCACTCCTCGTACTTCGATTACCACAAGTTCGATCTGAGCTTCACGCTGCGGGCCTACCTGGGGAACTACGTCTACAACAACGTGGCTTCCTCCCTCGGCGCGTATCAGAACCTCACGGGTTCCGGCATGCCCTCAAACCTGGACGCTTCGGTCCTGAAGACGGGCTTCGTCGTGCCGCAGTACTACTCGGACTACTACGTGGAGAACGCGTCGTTCCTGCGCATGGACAACATCACGCTCGGATACGCGTTCACGTACCATGGCCAGCCGTTGCGCGTTTACGGAACCGTGCAGAGCGCTTTCACCATCACCGGCTACAACGGGGTGGATCCGACGGCCGGACTCAACGGCATCGACAACAACATCTATCCGCGCTCCCGCACGTTCACTGCTGGCCTGAGCGTCCGGTTCTAAGGAGGGACGGAACATGACCATACGAAAGTGGAAGCTCGGGGTTGCGGCCGTCCTCCTCGTCGCAGGCATGGCCGGCTGCACGGACCCGACGGTGGTGCCGAAGAGCACCGTGACCACCGCCAACATCTTCACCGACCCGGGCTCGTACCGGGCATTCCTCGCCAGGATCTACGCGGGGCTCATCGTCACCGGCCAGCAGGGCCCGGCCGGCAACCCGGACATCCAGGGGATCGACGAGGGGTTCAGCGAGTATCTGCGGCTTTACTGGTACCTGCAGGAGGTGCCGACGGATGAGGCCGTGATCGGGTGGAACGACCCCGGTCTGCCCACCCTGAACAGGGACACCTGGGGTGCGAGCAACAACATGGTCAACGCCATGTACTATCGCATCTACTTCCAGATCATGCTGGCGAATGAGTTCCTGCGCCAGACTGTGGACGACTCTCTCGCCGCGCGCGGGCAGAGCGACATGATGACGACGGTCCACCAGTATCGAGCGGAAGCCCGGTTCCTCAGGGCCCTCAGCTACTGGCACGGGATCGACCTGTTCGGGAACATCCCGCTCGTTACGGAAGCTGATCCGCTGGGATCCACGCCGCCGAAACAGTCGACGCGGACGGACATCTTCGATTACGTCGTCAGCGAGCTGAAGGACATCAAGAGCCAGCTGCCGGCGCCGGGACCGGACAGCTACGGTCGCGCGACGCCGCAGGCAGCGAACATGCTACTGGCGGAGCTGTACCTGAATGCGGGCGTCTACACGGGGACGCCGGACTGGGGCGACGCGCTGGCGTACGCCGATTCGGTGATCACCTCGGGCGATTACACCCTGAACCCCGTCTTCCGGGACAACTTCACCGCGGACAACAACCTGTCGCCCGAGATCATCTTCGCCGCGCCGCAGGACGGCAATCACACGCAGACCTGGGGCGGCATGACGTTCCTGGTGCACGCCGGTTGCGGGGGCAACATGTCGGCCGCCGACTACGGCATGGACTACTGCTGGGGCGGCTATCGCCTGAAGCAGCAGGTCTACAACCTGTTCGCCGCCGGGGATTCGCGCAGTGCGTTCTTCTGGACGAGCGGCCAGACGGTGAACGTGGACAGCATCGGCGACTTCCAGTACGGCACCGCCGCGCCGAAGTTCACCAACAAGAACTCGGACGGCACGGACGCCGCGCAGCTCACCATGATCAGCACGGACTTCCCGATCTTCCGGTTGGGTGAGGCGTATCTGATCTACGCAGAGGCCGCGGTGCGGTCCAACACCAACCTGGGCCAGGCGCTGACCTACGTGAACGACCTGCGGCAGCGGGCGTTCGGCGACGCCACCCACGACATCACGGCGGGGCAGCTGACCCTGCCGTTCATCCTGGATGCGCGGGCCCGCGAGCTCCTGTTCGAGGCACGACGCCGTACGGACCTGATCCGGTTCGGCATGTTCTCCGGGGGCAGCTACCTCTGGGCCTGGAAGGGCGGCGTCCAGGGTGGCCAGGCGATTGCCCAGACCATGGATCTCTATCCGCTACCGGCGAACGAGATCATTGCCAACCCGAACCTGACGCAGAACCCGGGCTACTGATCCGGGCGCGATCAGCGTCACCAAGCCTGCAGCCCCGCCGCGGTCGCGGCGGGGCTGCAAAGCTTTCTGGAACCAATCGCAACCGATTGACCATGACCCGCATCCGTCCTCTCTTCGCCGGGTTGGCCTGCCTGGTTCTCGCTGCGTGCCCCGGCGGCGCCGGCTCGCCTCCCATCACGGGCTCGCTGCAGCGCGGACGGCCGGTGCTGAACCCCACGTATCGGCCCAGTGGCCGGATGGCGGCGGGCGACGTCGCCGTGCGCCTGTTCCACTGGAGCTGGCGCGACGTGGCGGCCGAATGCGACGACGTGCTGGGGCCGGACGGCTACCACGCCGCCCTGGTCTCACCGCCTCAGGAGCACGTGGTGCTGCCCGACGCACCCTGGTGGGAACACTACCAGGCGGCGAGCTACAGCATCGAGCAGACCACCTTCGGCACGGGGGCCGAGTTCGAGGACATGGTCCAGCGGTGCGCCGCGGCCGGGGTGGCCATCTACGTAGACGCCATCATCAACCACATGACCGCCGGCTCCGGCACCGGCAGCAACGGCACCGTCTACACGAAGTACGATTATCCGGGCCTTTACGGGCCGGAGGATTTCCATCCCACGTGCACCGTGGACGACTACCAGAGCGCTGCCAACGTCCAGGACTGCGAGCTGGTGGGTCTTGCAGATCTGAACACGGGCCTTTCGTCCGTACGGCACAAGATTGCCGGTTACCTCATCGGCCTTGCGCGACTGGGCGTGGCCGGGTTCCGCATCGACGCGGCCAAGCACATCCAGCCGGTGGAGCTGGATTCCATCCTGTTCGTGGTGGACAGCACCCTCACGGCGGAAGGCCGGCCGCTGCCGTACTACTTCGCCGAGGTGGTCGACTACGGCGGCGAGGCGGTGCACGCGTCGGACTACTACGGGCTCGCATACGCCTCCGGCGGTGTCGCCGACATCACCGAGTTCCGCTTCCGCGGCGTCGGCGACAGGTTCCTGGGCGCGGGCCAGCGGCTGGCGGATCTGGACCCGAACGGCCCCGTCGACCGGCGGTTCTCGGAAGCGGCGTGGGGCCTGATGCCGGCGGACAAGGTCGTCGTCTTCCTCCAGAACCACGACACGCAGCGCGGCGGCGGCATCGACTACCGGGACGGCCAGGCCTACCGCCTCGCCAACGTCTGGATGCTGGCGCAGCCGTACGGCTACCCCATCGTCATGTCCAGCTACGCCTTCGATCCGGACACGCAGGCCGGCCGGGACGCCGGCCCGCCGCCGGGCGGTGATGGCACGCAGCCGCTGTCCTGCGCCGTGTCCATGGAGGCCGCGAGCGTCGGCGACTGGGTGTGCGAGCACCGGGATCCCGTAATCGTTGCCATGGTCGGGTTCCGCAGGGCCGTCGCCGGCACGGACATGGGGCACTGGTGGGACGACGGCGCCAACGCCATCGCGTTCTCCCGCGGGAACAGGGGCTTCGTCGCCATCAATCGCGATACGGCGGCCGTGGACACCCTGATCGGCACGGGCATGGCGGCGGGGCGCTACTGTGACCTCCTGACCGGTGGCCTGGCGGGCGGCGCGTGCGCCGGGACGACCGTTGTCATAGACTCCGCAGGTGCCGTTCGGTTGCAGCTCGCCGCCAACCGCGCTCTGGCCATTGACGCCGATTCGCGCATGTAGACCGGAGAAGACGACCCATGCGATCCATCACGACGCGAGGTACGACGGCCGCCCTCCTCCTGGCCCTCGGGGCGTGCTCCGCGCCGCCGCAGGCGGCCGCACGGTTCGACTGGACGCGTGGCGCCGCCTGCTACGAGGTGTTCGTGCGCTCGTTCTACGACAGCAACGGCGATGGCATCGGCGACCTCAACGGCCTGATCCAGAAGCTGGACTACATCAACGACGGCGATCCTGCCTCGACGTCGGACCTGGGCGCGTCGTGCATCTGGCTCATGCCCATTGCCGAGTCCCCCAGCTACCATGGTTACGACGTCTCCAACTACTACCGGGTGCAGCCGGCGTATGGCACGAACGACGACTTCAAGCGCCTGGTGGCGGAAGCGCACCGCCGTGGCATCAAGGTCATCGTGGACATGGTGCTGAACCACACCTCCAGCCAGTACCCCCCGTTCCAGGAGGCGCTGCGGGACACAGCGTCGCAGTACCGGGACTGGTACCTGTTCTCGCCGGAGCCGCTGGGCAACGGGCCGTGGGGCGCCCCGGCGTGGCGTCGCTCACCCGTCCGCGACGAGTACTACTACGGCCTCTTCTCGCCGGACATGCCGGACCTGAACTACCGCAACCCGGCGGTGCAGGATGAGGCGATGAAGGAGGCCACCTTCTGGCTGCGCGACATGGGCGCGGACGGCCTCCGCCTCGATGCCATCCAGTACCTGGTGGAGCAGGGCAGCTGCCTCATGGACTGCGAGGGGACTCACGTCTTCCTGCGGCACTATCAGGCCCACATCGACAGCGTCAGGCCGGACGCGTACACAATCGGCGAGGTGTGGGACAGCCTGGGCGAGTTGCTCACCTACTATCCGCATCAGCTCGACGCCTACTTCACCTTCGACCTGGCCGATTCGCTTCGCACGGCTCTCGTCCGGGGGACCCCCGGCGGGATGCTGGAACAGTACCTCCGGCTCCAGGACACGCTGCCGTCGTACCGCTGGTCCCCCCTGCTCAGCAACCACGACGGCACGCGCATCATGACGGTGCTGGGCGGCGACATGGCCCGGGCGAGACTGGCGGCGACGCTGTTGATGACGCTGCCGGGCCTGCCATACGTCTACTACGGCGAGGAGATCGGCATGACGGGGGACAAGCCAGATCCGCGGCTGCGCACGCCCATGCAATGGGCCCCGCGCCCCGGCGTCGGCTTCACCACCGGCTCGCCGTGGGAAACGCCCCAACCCGACTCCATGACCGCCAACGTCGCCGTGGAGGACACGGCACCCGGATCGCTCCTGAATCTCTACCGCCGACTCTTCCATCTGCGGAAGGAAAACGAGGCTCTGGCCGCGGGGCGTCTGACGCCGCTCGCGGCGAGCGCGCCCGGGGTGACGGCGTATGTCCGCCGTGCCGGGGATCACATCGTGCTCGTGGTGGCGAACCTGGGGGAGGCGGCCTCCGGCGTCTCCGTCCACTCCGGCGCGGGGCTGCTGCCGGCGGGAACCTACACGGCGCGCAATCTCCTGGGCGGTCCGGATGGCGCCGCGCTGCAGGTGGCGAGCGATGGCAGCATCGAAGCCTATACGCCGGTGTCCGGCGCGATGGGCGCGCGCGAGAGCCTGGTGCTGGAGCTGGCCCCGCGCTAGCGCTACGGGCGCACCGTCGCGCGGCTGCCCACCAGGTTCGTGGCGATCTCGAAGTCCACCGTGTCGCCGGCCTGCAGCAGCAGCGTGCCGGAGCGCACCTGGTACCCGCCCCCCGTCGCGCCGGCCAGGAATTCGATGGGCCCGCCGGTGGCCAGCAGGGACTGCCGTAGCACGAAGCGGCTGCCGATGCCCGGGCTGACCGTTCCCAGGCGGTAGACGGTGCTGGAGCTTGCGGCGTAGACCTGCATGGGCATCTCGTAGTTGTTCGTCACGAACACCACGACGCGGCCCGGCCGCGTCCCGGGGCGGCGCTGGCTCAGGAGCACGAGGTCGTAATCGCTCGTGAGGGAGACCGTGTCCCGCTCCACCGTGCCGGTGGCGCCCGAGTACTCGTCCTGGAGCTCGGTGCCGTCCGGGAAGGTCCCGAAGACCGGAACGCGCTTGGGCCCCTTCGCCTGATCCAACGCCACCAGCACGCGGTCCGAAGACCGGTCCAGCTCCAGCGTCCGACTGAAGATATACGGCCTCGCCTGAAGCTCCCGGTGGCGGCCGGAGCCCACTGCCGGATGCGCCTTGCGGAACTGCCCCAGCTTCTGCCAGTGCCGCAGGATCTCCGCCGTCCGGCCTCCGCGCTCCAGGTCGCTCCAGTTCATGAGCCCCCGGAGGTTGGCATCGCCCTGCGCGCCCGGCACGTGGAGGGGGCGTGCCAGCTCGTCCCCGTAGTAGATCTGCGCGCCGCCCGGTGCCAGCAGCAGGCGGGTGCCGTCGCCGAACGGGTCCCTCCGGTCCGGGTCGTACGGCGAGCCGTCGTCGTGGGAGCTGATGTAGTTCAGGATCGCGTCACCCTCCAGGGAGCCCCACAGCGCCGCTGCGTAGCGCGTGAAGAGGCTGTCCAGGGGGCCATGCTGGCCCTTGAACGAGAAGTTGATCAGGCCGTCGTAGCCGTAGTCGAAGAAGTCGACCTTGCGGTCCCCGTAGTCGTAGTACCGCCCCTGGCTTGGGCCCCAGCCGTAGACCTCGCCCAGCATGAAGAACGGCAGGTCGTCCAGGGCCTTGTCCGGATGGGCCCGTTTCCAGTCGGCGAAGGCCCGCTCCGCTTCGTGCTTCAGCTCGGCGCTCACCGGCGCCTCGAAATGCTTGGCGGTGTCCACCCGGTAGCCGTCGAAGCCCATCTCGCGCACCCAGTCGGTGAGCCATTTGATGACGTAGAAGCGGGGGGCGCGGGGGTACCCGGTACGCTGGAAGAAGGAGTCCAGCGAGGCCGTTTCCCGGTCCAGCCGGCCCTCCCGGCGCCATTTCTCCACGAGCCAGCCCGGCAGTTCCACGGGGGAGTCCCGGTCGGTACGCAGATCCGGCAGGTTGGCGACCAGCGTGCAGTCCACGGTGGTGACGTAGCTCCGGTACGTGCACTGCGGGCTGGTGCGCACCCAGCTGTCGGGCCACTGGGGGTCTTCCGGGGTCACGGGGCCGGTGTGGTTGACGACGGCGTCCATGAGCACGCGGATGCCGTGGCGGTGTGCGGCGTCCACGACGGCGCGCAGGTCGTCCTTCGTACCCAGGGCCGGGTCCACCATGGTCCAGTCCCGGGTCCAGTAGCCGTGGTAGCCGTACGTCCTGCCCGTGCCCTCATCCACGCTGCCCCGGATCTGCTCCTCGAAGGGCGTCATCCACAGCACGTCGACGCCCAGGCGGTCGAAGTAGCCGTCCTCGATCTTGCGGAGCACGCCCGCCAGGTCGCCGCCTTCGAAGTTGCGCAGCTTCGCGCCGTCGTGTGCCCGGCCCAGGGCGTGGTCGTTCGTGGAGTCGCCGTCCAGGAACCGGTCGGTCAGGAGGAAGTAGACCGTGGCGTCGTTCCAGAAGATGGCGGGGTCGCGGATCTCGCTCGCCGGGATTGCCGACGGGCCCGGAGCGGGTGTGTCGCGATTGCCGCTGCAGTCGGACAGGGTCAGGACGCCGAGACCCACGGCCAGGGTGGCGATGCCCACGGTGAGCACTGCGAGACGTGAGGTCCGGGGGGCCGCCCCGGTGGACGTCCGGCCATCATTCGCGGTCTTCATGCTCCGTCTCCTGGAACGGGCGGATAGCGCTCCGCCGTCGGGCTCACGCTGTCGGTACTCGGCCTGCGGCTTCGCCGGACAGCCAGCGGTTAACCCGGCAAGTCTCCAACCTGCCGAACGCCGTCGATGGTCGATCGTCGATCGTCGATCTCTACGGGCGCGTCATCGCGGTCCTCCACGCGCAGGGTCAACGCCGCGGCCACGACCAGGGACACGCCGCCGACCAGGAGCGCGTAGATGGCCTGACCGCCGAAGAAGCGTCCCACGAAGAAGCCCAGGACGGCCGCCGCGACGATCTGCGGGATGACGATGAAGTAATTGAACACGCCCATGTAGTAGCCCATCTTCGACGGCGGCAGCGAGCCCGTGAGAATGGCGTACGGCATGGCCAGGATGCTGGCCCACGCAATGCCGACGCCCACCATGGAGCCCAGCAGCAGCCTGGGGTCCGAGATGACGAAGATCGAGACGAACCCCAGCGCGCCGATGACCAGGCAGATGGCGTGGGTCGCCCTCCGGCTCGTCCATCGGGCCAGCACGGGCAGCCCGAACGCTACGAGGGCCGCAACCCCGTTGTAGACGCCGAACCCGACGCCCACCCAGTTCGCCCCTTCGTTGTACACCGCCGACGTGGTGTCGGTCGTGTGGTAGATGTGCGCCGTCACGCCCGGCGTGGTGTAGATCCACATGGCGAACAGCGCGAACCAGGAGAAGAACTGGACCCAGGCCAGCTGTTTCATGGTCCGGGGCATGTCCTGGAAGTCGTTCAGGATCGTGATGAAGCCATTGTCGTACCGCCCCAGCCGCTGCATCAGTCCGCCGACCACCAGCAGCAGCCCCACCACGCCGATCCCGACCGACAGGATCATGACCTGGTCCGCTCGCTCGCGGTTCAGCCAGTAGCTGAACGCCGCGCCCGCGACGATGCAGATCACGCCGATGAGGATCTGCCGGCCGCCGTTCGCGGCGTATTCGTCCGGCGTGCGCCGGTCCCGGAGGGTGGTCTCCCTCGCCTGGTTCTCGTCGAAGGACGCCATCTCCTCGGGCGAGTACTCCCGCGACCGGAAGACCGTCCACACCACGGCCGCGAAGAACACGGCCGCGCCGACGTAGAAAGAGAGACGCACCGACGCGGGGATCATGTGCTCCGGCGCCTGGTTGCTCACGCCGAACAGCTTGGTGAGGAGCCACGGCAGCAGGGACGCCACCACCGCGCCCACGCCGATGAAGAAACTCTGCATGGCGAACCCGATGGTCCGCTGCGCCGACGGCAGGTTGTCGCCCACGAATGCGCGGAACGGCTCCATGGAGATGTTGATGGAGGCGTCCATGATCCAAAGCATGCCGGCCGCCACCCAGAGAGCCGGCGAGTTGGGCATGGCCAGCAGGGCCAGCGAGGCCAGGATCGCGCCGCCCAGGAAGTAGGGGCGCCGCCGGCCCAGCCGGTTCCACGTGCGGTCGCTGAAATAGCCCACGATGGGCTGGACCACCAGGCCCGTCACCGGCGCCGCGATCCAGAGGATCGGGATGTTCTCGACCCGGGCGCCCAACGTCTCGAAGATCCGGCTGACGTTGGCGTTCTGCAGGGCGAAGCCGAACTGGATGCCCAGGAAGCCGAAGCTCATGTTCCAGACTTCCCAGAACGACAGGCGCGGCTTCTGCATGGTGGACTCTCCTTCACGGGATGCCGGGTCGGGTCCGAGGGACTCGAAGGAGGACCCGGCCAATTTGCATGTTGCGCGACGAAACTGCGAGCCGTGTACCCCCCCAACCCATGGACGCGGCCCGCGTGCGCGGCCACATTTCGGAGCCGATGCCACGCTCCCCACGGTACTGAGAAAGGCAGACTGCCATGACTCCACGGAAACGGTCCGCATTCCTGGCCCTCTGCTGGCTGTTCCTCGTACCGGCGGCGCTGACGGCGCAGGCGGCTCCCGGCGGGCCCGGAGAGTTGCCTACCTGGAGCGACGCCGGCAAGACCGGCATCGGTACGGCGGCGACCTCACAGTCGAAGGTGTGGTTCACGCTCCAGGGTGGCGTCCTCACCGAGGTCTACTACCCGCGCGTCGACATGGCCGACGTGCGCGCCCTGGAATTCGCCGTGAGCGACGGGAACCGGACGTGGATCGAGTCGCGGGACATGCGGCACGCCATCGAGCAGACCGACGATGACGCCCTGCTGTTCCGCCAGACCAGCCGCGATGCCGGCGGCCACTTCACCATCACCAAGACCTACGCCACCGACCCCGAGCGCAACACGTTGCTCATCGACGTGACATTCGACGGGCCGGCGGGGGATTCCCTGTACGTGCTGTATCATCCCGCGCTGAAGAATTCCGGCTACGGCAACACGGGCGCCACGCAGGGCGGCGCGCTGGTGGCGAGCAAGGACGATGTCGCGTCCGCGCTGGTGGCGAGCGGAGGCTTCGCGGAGATGTCCAACGGCTTCGCCGGCGTCAATGACGGCTACACGGACCTGCTGGTCCACCGCGGGCTCACCTGGCGCTACCAACGCGCGGACAGCGGCAACGTCGTCCAGGCGGCGCGTATCCCTCGACCCGCGCACTTCACCCTCGCCCTCGGCTTCGGCGACACGCCCGCGGCCGCGCTCTCCGCCGCGCAAGCCAGCCTGGGCCGCGGGTTCGACGCGGTGCGCGGTGCGTATGCCCGCGGCTGGAGCGAGTACCTGGCGGGACTTCGCCATGTGGACGCTTCGTACGAACGGCAGTTCAAGCGGGCCGCCATGGTCGTCCGCGCCCATGAGGACAAGACGTACCCCGGCGCCATCATCGCCTCCATGAGCATCCCGTGGGGGTACGCCGTTCCGTCCGACAAGGCCGACGTCGGCGGCTACCACCTGGTGTGGTCCCGCGATCTCTACGAAGCCGCCACCGGGCTCCTGGCCGCCGGCGACACCGCCACCGCCCGGCGCGCCCTCCGCTATCTGTTCGACGTCCAGCAGAGGCCCGACGGCAGCTACCCGCAGAACAGCTGGCTGGATGGACGGCCGTTCTGGCCGTCGGAGCAGATGGACGAGGTCTCCTATCCCGCCATCCTGGCCTGGCAGCTCGGCATGACGGACGCGGTGACCTGGCGGAAGCACATCCGCCCGGCCGCCGAATACGTCCTCGCCCACGGCCCCGCCACCCAGCAGGAACGGTGGGAGGAGGAGTCCGGATACTCGCCTTCCACCATCGCCGCGGAGATCGCCGGGTTGGTGTGCGCCGCCGCCATCGCCGATACGAACGGCGCCACGGCCGACGCGCGGCGGTACCGCGCCACCGCCGATGACTGGGCCGATCACCTTGAATCGTGGCTGGTCACCACCACGGGGCACCTGGGCGGGCCCCTGGCGAAGAAGGGCTACTACATCCGCATCGACAACAACCGGAACCCCAACGACGGCTACCGCCTCGAGATCAACAACGGCGGCGGCACCTGGGACGAGCGCGATGTGGTGGACCAGGGCTTCCTGGAGCTGGTCCGCTTCGGCATCCGGCCGCCGGACGACCCCATCATCGTGAACTCCCTCAAGGTCATCGACGCCACGATCCGCGTGGAGACGCCGAACGGGCCGGACTTCTACCGCTACAACCACGATGGCTATGGCGAGACGTACTTCGGCGGTCCGTGGCAGGGGGAGGGCGTCGGCCGGCTCTGGCCCATCTTCGCGGGCGAGCGAGGTGAGTACGAGGTCGCCCTGGGCCGGGACCCGAAACTCTACCTGGATGCCATGCTCCACTTCGCCAACGAAGGCGGCATGATCCCCGAACAGGTGTGGGACCGGGCCAACCCCTCGCGGGGCGACTTCGTGTTCGGCCAGGGCACCGGCAGCGCCACGCCCCTCGTCTGGAGCATGGCGCAGTTCCTTCGCCTGGCCGTCGACGCGCAGGACGGGCGCATCGTGGAGCAGCCCTCAGTCGTCGCGGAGCATTTCAGCAGGGCGGGGACGCGAAAGCGGTAGGGCCGAGACGGCCGAAACAGGGAACCGGAAAGCGGGATCGAGTCACGTTCGTAGCGACCGGATGTTGATCGGTTCGCGCCCGTCAGCTCGGGTCGGCGCGAACCGGAAACGGTGTGCAACGCCG
>CAZUFP010000091.1:0-1723 GCA_964619835.1 uncultured Gemmatimonadaceae bacterium
CCGAGCACCATCGCGAAACGGTGCACCGCATCTTCACGTCGAAGGTGACGGAGGAGGAAGCGGCGGTGATCGTGGACGTGCTGGAGCGGGTGCTGGCCGGGCTACGGGAGGATGAAGGCCCGAACGGGGACGCCGGTTCGTAGGCCGGCGCTCTTTGGGCGGACAACGGAAAGCGGACAGCGGGATCGAATCACGTTACCGGTGGCCGGCCATACACCAGTCCGCGCGCGCGACCGGCGCGGACCCGCTACGGTCGATTCGCGCCGGACGCTGTTGCCCGATCCCGCTTTCCGCTAACCGTTCCCCGCTTCTACAATCCCAGCTTCGTCCGGATGTCCTTGGGCAGCCCGTCCTTGTTCAGCATGAGCAGGTCGAACTTGGCCCGGATGTAGTTCTCGGACATGTAGATGTAGCCGTGGTACGGTCCCACGTCGCCCCAGGAGTTCTTCACCTTGAAGTAGGTGGTGCCGTCCTCGTCATGGGCGATGCCGACGAGGTGCATGGTGTGGTCGTCGGTAGTGGTCCAGCGGTCCCAGCCCGCCTCACGCGCTTCCGGCGTGATGGTCTGGCCTTCTTCCCAGGTGGCGTAGCCGGCCCGCTGGTCGAAGGACCGCTCGCTGACGTCGGCGCCGATGGCGATGGTGTAGCCGTGCTCGACGGCGTACTTGATGACGCGCATGGCGTCGTCCAGCGGGATGTTCCACGTCTTGTCGTAGTGGGACCAGTTGTCCGGCGTCTCCAGGGCGTGCTGCTGCCAGTAGGGCATGTTGTCGAACGAGGTGATCTCGACGTACGCCGACGGGTCGATGCCCAGCTGCTCCGCGTACTGCTTCGGCGTCTCGGTCTTGCCGTTGACCGTGATGGTCTCGGGCATCTTGCCCAGGTAGGCGTCCAGGATGCCGTCGAACCCGGCCGACCACTTGGGCGAGGGGCCGGGCCGCGACTTCAGCACGGCGTCCAGGTCGGCCTGCAGCACGCTGTGCAGTTCGCCGTGGTCGTAGTGGGTCTCGTAGGGCCACAGGCCCGTGAAGTCGCTCTGCGGCACGATGCCGTACGTGGCGATGGCGCGGATCACGTCGTGGCTGAGCCCGCCGGGCCCGAAGGTCTGGTTGCCGTGCATGCGGTAGTAGTAGTCGGCCTTCTCGCGGTACATGTGGTCCACGATGAACATCTCCGACAGGTCGTGCTCCCCCTTGCCCATGCGCAGCAGCTCGGACTCGATCATGCTGAGGGTGGCGAAGTCCCAGCAGGTGCCGGTGGAGGCCTGGTCCTTGACGGATGTGGCCGGCAGCACCTTCACGTCGGTGAAGGTCTTGGGCGGCATCTGCTGCCGGGCCGGCTCCTGCGCGGCCAGCACCGCCGGAACGGTAAGCGTGACGGCGAGCAGGAGAGCAGGGTACAGGCGGGACCAGCGGAAGGATGGTCTAATCCTCATCGATCTGACCTCTCCCGGGCAGCGGCGCCCGGGTCTTGGAGGGTCGGCGAGCGAGCCGTGCCGCCCGTCGGCCGCGGATCTGCGGCAGCCCCGGCCGCCGATGGGCCGGCCAGGGATGGCGAACTTGTCCGGAAAAGGTACGACGCGCCGGGCGTCTTGCAAACCGATGCCCGGGCGGCGCGGCCGGGCGAGGATGCCGATGGGGTGGCGCCCCGAACCTGCGGCGCCACCCCACCCGTCGATACCGCCTCGAACTCGAACTCGAACTCGAATTCGAATTCGAACTCG
>CAZUFP010000091.1:1823-8756 GCA_964619835.1 uncultured Gemmatimonadaceae bacterium
TCGAACTCGAATTCGAATTCGAACTCGTCCTACTGCGGGTTCGGCCCCTGGACCACCTCCACCAGGTCACCGGGCCGCAGGTGCTTCGCGAATGCGGCCTGGACGTCCTTCCCGGTCAGCGCCAGGTAGTGGCGCGCGGCGATGGTGGGCTCGTCCAGCGGCAGCCCGATGGCGGAGCGGCTGAGCCAGCCCCCGGCGATGCTGCCCACGCTGGACTCGCCCAGCGGGATCTGGCGCAGCAGGATGGCCTTGGCCCGTTCCAGTCGCGCCGAGTCCACCGGCGCGGTCTGCATGTCCTTCAGGTCACGCACCACCAGGGTCCGGGCCTTGGCCACGTTGTCGGGGTCGCAGCCATAGTTCACGGCGTAGACCGCGCGTGTCTTGCCGGCGCTCAGGGAAGAGCCGACGGTGTAGACGAGGCCGTTCTGCTCCCGCAGGTCCTGGCCCAACCGGCTGGCGTAGAATCCGCCGCCGAGCACCTC
The DNA here is from genome assembly GCA_964619835.1 of uncultured Gemmatimonadaceae bacterium. GTDB lineage: Bacteria > Gemmatimonadota > Gemmatimonadetes > Longimicrobiales > RSA9 > JARRJS01. Next base: position 2,306 of record CAZUFP010000091.1, read on the forward strand.
GTTGCCCAGGGCGAGGGCGTAGTAGTCGGGGCTGAAGCGGGTGATGTCGAGCGTCTCGGCCAGGGTCACGGCGTCCTGCACGCGGCTCTTGTCCGGCACCGTCGCCGTGGAGCCCTGGTTGGGTGGTACGGTCGGCAGGTCGGTGGCGGGCTTCGGCCCGGTGGCCTGCCAGCCTCCGAAGTATTTCTCGATGACGGTCCGCGCCTTCTGCGGGGTCACGTTGCCGATGACGACGATGGTGGTCAGGTCCGGCCGGAATACGTGGGCGTAGTAATCCTTCACCTGGTCCAGCGTGAGGCCCGAGATGGTGGCCGGCGTGGCCTCTCGCAGGGTCGGGTCATCCGGCGGGAACAGGGCTTTGTCCTGGGCGCGGCCGGCCAGGTAGCCGGGGCTCTGCAGCTGGCCGGCCTGGTAGGCGGCCTGCTGCCGCTGCATGGTCCTGAACGCCGTCTCGGGCAGGGCCGGGTGCAGCTCGTTGTCGGCCAGGAGCTGGACGCCGCGGTCGAAGTCGCTGGCCAGCACCCGGACGGAGAAGCTGGTTCCGGCGGCCTCGTCCGCCGCGATGGAGTCCAGCGCCGCCTGGAACTGGAGGCGGTTCAGCGTCGTCGTGCCGAACGGGAACAGCTGGTCCAGCAGGCCGGCCACGCCCTCCTGCCCCTTCGGCTCTTCCATGGCCGCCCGGTTCACGATGTGGCCGTAGACGCTCACCGTGTTGCTCACGGACTCGGGCTGCACGATGAGCGTGATGCCGTTGGACAGCGTGTCCACCACCGGGTGCACCGTGGAGCGCGGCACGGTGAGCCGCGCCAGCGCCTTCGACGCCCAGTCCGGCAGCGCCACGGGCTTCACGTTCTCGGAGCTGAACGATTCCCGGCCTCCGAACGAGCTCCGGGACACCGGCTTGCCCGACGGCTCCGGCGGCAGGATGGCGGTGATGGCGTGGTCGAAGGTCAGGTACTGGCGCGCGACCCGGGCCACTGCCTCCGGGGTCACCGCCTGGATGGCCTGCACGTCTTCCTCGGGGGAGTTGCGGCCCTCCACGGCCACCGCCTCCGACCAGGCGAACGCCAGGCCCGACACCGAGTTCTTCTGCATCTCGGCCTGGGCCAGCTCACGGCGCTTGGCCGCGGCGATGAGATCCGCCGGCAGCCCGTTGGCCAGGTCGGCCTTCAGGATCTCGCGCACCGTGTCCACCAGCGCCTGCGCGTCGCCGCCCTTCGGGTAGCCCACGATGGCCAGGCCCACGCCCGACTTCGGCTGGGCCTGGACCTGGAACTGGGCGAACAGCGCCTTGCCCGCCGGCACCAGGCCGTACAGCGAGCCACGCTGGCTGCTCAGCACATCCGCCAACACCTGGGTGGCCGCGTAGTCGGGGCTGCTGGTGCCCGGCATGCGGAACGCGATGGCCGCCAGCCCGAACGGGTAGTCCGACGGGATTGTCATCGTGTCCGGCTGCACCGGCAGGAGCGTGAACGTCGGGCGCGCCGGCAGCTTCTTGGACGGGATGTCGCCGAAGAGCTGCTTCACCTGCGCCAGCGCAGCGTCCGGCTGCACATCACCGACGATGACGAGCACGGCGTTGTTGGGGGCGTACCACTTGTCGTAGAACTCCTTGAGCATGGGCCCCGTGGTGGAGTCGAACGACGGGCGCGTGCCCAGCCCCGAGTTGGCCAGCGGCGTGCCCTCGTAGAGTGCCGCCAGCATCCGTTCGTAGAACTTGTAGAACGGGTTCGAGTTGTCCTGGGCGACCTCCTGCTCGATGGCGCCGCGCTCCTTGTCCCACAGCGCTTCCGTGTCGTCCACGCCGCGCATGCGGATCGCCTCGATGTGGAGCGCCAGGCCCAGGTCCTCGGCGGGCGCCGAGAAGAAGTACTGGGTCACCGTGTTGCGCGTGTCCGCGTTGAACGACCCGCCGATGGCCGCCGAGATCTCCGACAACTGGTCCGCCGACAGGCCCGGGCTGCCCCGGAACATCATGTGCTCCTGGGCGTGGGCCATGCCCGGGAAGCCGTCCGGCACCTCGTTGGAGCCCACCTGGTAGTTCACCATGGTGGTCACCACCGGCGCCAGATGGTTCGGCACGATCACCACGCGCAGGCCGTTCTTCAGCGTGGCCCGCAACACGCCGCCAGGCGCGGGGGCCCCGGCCGGCCGATGGGCGCCCGTCGCGACGGACGCCGGCCGGGCGTGCATTGTGGACCGCGCCTTCGCGGCGGCGGCCGCCGGCAGGCTCAGGCCCGCCGCGGCGAGCATGAGCACCGCGGCCGCTCCCATCCAACGTCCATTCCGGACGCCACGGGCGTTGTCACGTCCCGGGATCTTCATGACTGTGTTCTCCTTCAAAACTATGACGAACGTATGAACGACTTCTTCCGTGCAACATCCATGCATTGCCGCAGCGGAACGGCGCGGTTCGGTTCGCCTGCGGGTCTCAACCGGCGTCTCCGGACGCGAAGATGCCGCCATTTCGGGGCGCGGCGGTACATGGCGCTTCAGGGCGCGGCGGTGCCGGCTCCCCCCGGCCCGGCGGTGCACGGCGGTGCATCCGGCAGCGGCGCGGCGGCCGCCACGGGCCCCAGGTGGTGCCGGCGCAGCACGCCGTTGAACGCGGGCAGCGCCTTCCGGTTCAGGTCCTGCCAGGCCGCCGCCAGCGTTGCCAGGCGCCCGCACGGGTCGGCGAAGGCGGCGTACAGCGCCGGTGTGGGCGCCATGTCTCCCGACTCGAGCCTCTCCAGCTGCTGCACCAGGGCGCCGTTCAGGGCGACGAAGTCGGACGGCGCGCCGGGCCCGGCATCTCCATCGGCGGCGGTGTCGCCGGCCAGCGAGTCGATCCTCGCCGTGAAGGCCTTCGCGGCGCGGGCCACGGCCCGCGGCGGCTTCTTGCCGATGGCCGCCGCCACCGCCGAGTCCAGCGCCGCGGCCCGGTGGTAGCCGTCCCACGCCAGCCGGATGCCCGCGGTGACATGCATCTCGAGGGCGTGCTGTGCCCGCAGGTCGTCCAGGGTGGCCGGGGAGCGCGGGTCGTTCGTCACCGGGACCGGCTGTGTGTACGTGCGGCCGTCCACGGTGAAGCGCACCGTGTACGTGCCGGGCAGCACCAGCGGTCCCTGGGGCGAGGGCGGCGTCCGGTGCGGGTTGGCGTTGATCTCGAACGTGCGCTTGAAGGCCGGCGGGTCATCGTAGCGCAGGTTCCAGTTGACGCGGTTGAGGCCCACGTTCGTCGGCATGGGCTCGGGCCACTTCAGCCACAGGTCGGGCTCGGGCGGGTAGCGGTACTCGGGCCCGGGCTTCACGGGCGCACTGGACATGTGGCGCACGACGTTGCCGTCGGCGTCCAGGAAGTCCAGGCTCACCGTGTCCTTCGGCGGCGCCTTCAGGGCGTAGTAGATCAGCACGCCGGCGGGCGGGTTGAGGGAGTGCGGCACCTCGCTGTGGAACGGCGTGTCCTGGTTCACGTTGCGCCGCACCCGCACCGCGTCGGCCGGCGCGAACAGGTGCGCGGGCTCGGCGGCGATGGCGGCGCTCATCTGCCGCAGGGGCGAGATGTCGTCCAGGATCCAGATGCCCCGGCCGTACGTGCCCACCACCAGGTCGTTCCCCTTGATGGTGGCGTCGCGGAAGGACGTGTTGGGCAGGTTGAGGCGGAGTGACTGCCAGTGGTCGCCGTCGTCGAAGGACACGTACATGGAGCTTTCGGTGCCCGCGAACAGCAGGCCCGCCCGCTTCGTGTCGGCGCGGATGACCCGGGTGAAGCTGCCGCTCGGCTCACCGGTGGGCAGGCCGTCCACGATCTCCGTCCAGGTCTTTCCGTAGTCCCGGGTCCGGTAGAGGTAGGGCGCATCGTCGCCGACCATGTGGGCGTCGATGGCCACGTAGGCCTCCGCCGGGTCCTGGTGCGAGGCGTCGATGGCCGACACGTCCGATCCCGAGGAGTCCGGCAGGTCGGGGATGGACACGTCGGTCCATGTCTTCCCGCCGTCCCGCGTGAGGTGGATGATCCCGTTGTCGGTGCCCACCCAGATCATGCCCGGCGCCACCGTGGAGGCCGCCATGGCCTCGATGGCGTGCGGGTGGCGGCGGTCGAAGCCGGCCCCGGCGGCGTTGGCCTCGTCCGGCGGCCGGGCGCCCGACGGCACGCTCAGGTCCGGGCTCAGCCGCTGCCAGTGCGCGCCGCCGTCGGTGGTCGCCATGACGGACTGGAAGCCGGCCAGCAGCTCGTGCGGGTTCCACGGCGCCCACAGGATCGGGTTGGTGGCCGTGGCCCGAAGGTGCAGTGCCGGGTCCAGCAGCGGGCTCACGTTCACCGTCTGCTCGCTGGGGTAGCTGATGCGCGTGATGGCCGAGTAGGCCGGCGGGCCGCCGTCGCTGCCGTACACGATGTTCGGGTTCAGCGGGTCGGGCACGATGGTGCCCCACTCCCATGCGCCTACCGGCGTCCAGTCCAGGGGCGTGATCTCCCCGAAGTTGCCCCGGCTCCTCACCCGGATGGCGCCCGCGTCCTGCTGCGTGGCGTAGACCCAGTAGGGGAAGGAGTTGTCGGCCGAGATGTGGTAGACCTGCTCGGTGGACTGGTTGTACCACGGGCTCCAGGAACGGCCGCCGTCCAGGGTCACCGTGGCGCCCTGGTCCATGCCCATGAGCATGCGCTGGCCGTTGGTGGGATCGATCCAGAACTGCTGCGGATCATCGCCGCCCGGCGCGCCGCGGAACCCCGTGAACGTCTCGCCGCCGTCCCGGGACACGTAGCTCGAGGTGTTGAAGGTGTAGACCACGTCCGGGTCCGACGAGCTCACGTAGACGCCGCAGTTGTAGCCGCCCTGGCCGTTCTTGATGCGCGGGTCGGAGGCGTCCATGCGCCGCCAGGTGGCGCCGCCGTCGTCGGAGCGGTAGAGGCCGAAGCCGCCGATGAGGTAGACCCGCTGCCCGTTGGTGTGCATGGCCACCGCCACCGACGTGCGCCCTTCCAGCTCCGGCAGCCCGCCGCCCGTGACCTGGTGCCAGGTCATGCCCTGGTCCGTTGACTTGTACAGCCGCGTCCCGGTCTTCGCGCCGTAATAGAATTCCCCGCTGTGCAGCGTGCCCGTGCGTCCGGCGTAGTGGCGGACGGTGGTGGCGAACACGACGTCCGGCTCGTCGTACGCCCACGCCAGCTTCTGGATGCCGGTGGAATCGTTCACGAACAGCGTCTTCGTCCACGTGCGGCCGCCGTCGGCGCTGCGGTATACGCCCCGGTCGTCGCTCCTGCTGCGGATGTCCCCCTGCGCCGCCACCAGCACCACGTCCGGATTCGTGGGGTCTACCAGGATCGACGGGATCTGCTTCGTGCCGTCCAGGCCCATATGGCGCCAGGTCTTTCCAGCGTCCATCGACTTGTATACGCCGTCGCCTTCGTTGAGGGCGCCGGCCGTCTTCATGTCGCCCGTGCCCACATAGATGACGTTCGGGTCCGACGGCGCGGCTTCGATGGCCCCCACCGACGACACCGAGTCCACCGCGTCGAAGATGGGCGTCCAGGTGACGCCCGCGTTGTCGGTCTTCCATACGCCCGCCGCCGGGAAGCCGGCGTAGAACACGCCCGGCTCGCCCACCGCGCCGGTGACCGCCGACACCCGCCCCGCCCGCAGCGGGCCGATGTTCCGCCACACCAGGCCGGACAGGAGGGCGGGCGGGATCGCGGGGGCCTGCGGGCCGTGCGCGACGGCCGGAACGGCACCGGGACCCGGCCGCGCTGCGGCTGCCGCCCCTGGAATTCCCCTGGGCGCAGCAGCGCCCAGACCCACAAGACCGGCCAGCGCCGCGCCCGCGACCCACGCCGGAACCCACAGCTCACGTTTCGTCATTGTCGCCTTCCGGAGGTTTCCGGAGAGCGACCCCTGTGCATGAATCCGGCCACGCGTTACGGCGGCACGGCCGGGGCGCGAGATGGTTGCGCCGGATTCAGGGCCGGAGCATGTTGGGGTTGCCTGCCCGCGGTATTCGCTCCGGTCTTTCCGAAACGCTCGCCATGCGCCTTCCATTCGCCGTGACCGCCGGGCCGATCCAGACCACCGAACAGCGCCGGCGGTGACATGCCCGGACGCGGTGCGGCGCTGCGCCGTCGTGCTGGGCCTCGTCCTCGTCGCGGCCGGCGGCGGACCGGCGGCGCCGGCCGCCCTGGCCGCGCAGGGGTTCGGCCCCGGGTCGCCCGTGACGCGGATCCGCGAGATCCGCCTCCAGGAATCGCCGGCGGTCATCAACGTGACCCCGGTGGTGCGTCCGGACCCTCGCGGCGGCTACCTGGTGGCGGACGTCGACGAGGGGCAGATCCGCCGGTACGACGAGGACGGCCACCTTTTGTGGCACGTGGGGAGGAAAGGACGCGGGCCGGAGGAGTTCCAGGCGCCGCAGATCGCCCTGCGACTGCCCGGCGGCGAAGTGTTCGTGGCGGACAACGACGTCAAAGTGGCCCTGT
>CAZUFP010000091.1:8856-11652 GCA_964619835.1 uncultured Gemmatimonadaceae bacterium
TTCCTGCTCGCCATCGGGCCACGGCGGATCGCCGTGGGTGCGGACCACGCGTGCGCCATCGCGAAGGATGGCTCCACCTACTGCGTGGGCAAGAACGACAGACGACAGCTGGGCGTCGGGCCCGTTCTGGGCCCCTGACCAGCCGCACAGTGACCTCCATGAGAACCGGCAGGCCCCGATGAGACTCCTGGACGACGTCGCCGTCGAGCTGCCTCCGTGGGCACGCGTGACCCTGGCGTTCTTCGGCATCGGGTTCGGCGGCCTCGCCGTATGGGTCGCCGGAATCGCCGGGCGGTCGGCAATCCTCGCCGTCGGGTAGTTGCCATCCCGCGTCCACCGGCTCCCGCTCCCCTCGCCGTGCACGCGCATCGCGCACATCTTGCCAGGATACCGACTCGCAATTCTGGAGAGGTCTCATGACCGTGCCCCGTCGGGCCGCCCTCGCGGCCCACGCCCGTCCCGTGCTCGCACTGCTTGCAGTGCCCGCCGTCGCCTTTTTCGCCTCCGGTGCCACTCGAGGCGTCGCCGCCCAGGCCGCGGACACCACCGTGGTCGGCCCCGCGCACGGGACGGTGGTCGTGGTGGGCGGTGGTGCCATGGGGCCGGACATCAACGCCCGCTTCATCGCGGCGGCGGGCGGCCCCGATGCGCTCATCATCGACGTGCCCAACGCGGGCGGCGGCAGCCACTACGACGACAGCTCCGCCGGCGCGCAGCGGCTGCGCGCGGCGGGCGCGCGCAACGTCCGTGTGCTGTTCACGACGGACCGGAAGGTTGCCGACTCGGACTCCTTCGTCGCGCTGCTGAAGCACGCCGGCGGCGTGTGGTTCGACGGCGGCCGGCAGTACCGCCTGGTGGACGCGTACGGGGGCACGAAGACGGAGCGTGCGTTCCACGACGTGCTGGCGCGCGGCGGCGTCGTGGGCGGGTCGTCGGCCGGCGCCACCATCCTGGGCGACTTCCTGGTCCGGGGCGCGCCGTCCAACGACAACACAATCATGGACTACCCCGGCTACGGGAAGGTGGGGTTCGCGTTCCTGCGCGGCGTGGCCATCGACCAGCACGTCGTGGCCCGGGAGCGGCTGCCCGACCTGGCCGACTCCATCATGCCGCGCTACCCGGAGATGCTCGGCATGTCCGAGGACGAGGGCACCGCCTGGATCGTGCGCGGGGACACCGCCACCATCGTGGGGCGCAACAAGGCCTTCGTCTACGGCGGCCACGACCCGAACGACCCCGGCAAGCCGTTCCTCACGCTCCACCCCGGTGACCGCTACAACCTGGCGACGCGGCGGCTCATCCATCGCGCCAGCGACGACGCACCGTTCGCGCGGGCGTTCGTCGACTCGTTGTTCGAGCGCTACGCCGGCGGCGAGGTGGGAGAGGGCGGCGAGGGCGTTGAGGCTGGCCCGGGCCGCGCGGGTGGCGTGGGCGGTGCCGATCGCCCGGGCGGCATGGCGACCGTGCTGGTCGCCCGGAATGGCGAGGTCTTCGTGGACACGTCGTACGGCGTGCCGCCGCAGGAGCGCTTCATGCCCACGACGACGCTGCCGCAGTTCTCCCTCGACAGCATGTCCGCGGTCTTTGCCGCCCTGTGCGACCAGCTTCCCGCCCCGCCGGCGGAGCTGCGCAGCGGCCCGACACGCAGCGCCGCGGCCCGGGAAGCGGCGGAGCGGTGGCGGCGCATGACGCCGCTCCAGCGCTGCCTCACCCGCGACATCGCCCGGCCCGTCGGCTTCCACCGCACGGTCGCCGACTCCGTCGGCGTCCGCTCCGATGTGGATGAGCTGTACCGCTTCGAGTTGGGCCTCGAGGATCCGCACACCTGGCCGGACGTGGACCGGGCCCGCGGCTGGACCGCCGAGACCCACGGCGGCGTGACCTGGCTCACCGCCTACGGCCTGCCGGGCGGGCGCCGTGCCGCGTTCATCCGCATCCCCGACCGCCGCGCCGTAGTCATCGTGCTCACCGACGACGACGCGGCGGACGCGCGGGGCATCGCCAGCCGCATCGCGGAACGCATGCTGAGGTAGGAACCGGGCGCATCGGCTGCACGGACCCGTGCCGGTGCAGACGGGCGAGGGTGAACGGGCGATGCGCGCCACCAGGTCGGCGCGCGACCTGACCGAGTCGCGCATCCCCCGATCGGGTGTCACCCGTTTGGGCGATACCTCCCGGCATCGATTCTCGGTACTCTCCAAATCAGGCAGGCGGCTCTTCTCGTTGCCGGTCCACCGGCGATGCGTCGAAGCATGCCGTCGTGGGCACTCGGGGTGCGAGAATGCTGACCGGCTTGCCAAGGAACAGTTCCATATCCGCCTCGATTGCAGCTGGAGGAACGCATCATGGGCACTACTGCCGCAACCCGAATCCGGCCGCTGTCAGACCGTGTCGTGATCAGAGCGCTGGACGAATCGGAGCAGATGCGGGGTGGGCTGTACATCCCTGACACCGCCAAGGAGAAGCCGTCCCAGGGTGAGGTGGTCGCCGTGGGCCCTGGCAGGATCTCGGACGACGGCCAGCGCCTCGACATGGACGTCAAGGTCGGTGACAAGGTCCTGTACGGGAAGTACAGCGGGACCGACGTGACCCTCGACGGGGAGGAGTTCCTCATCCTGCGCGAGAGCGACGTGCTCGCGGTCATCAAGTAAGCCAGCGCACTGACGAATCAAGGAGATTGAGAAATCATGTCAGCCAAGGAGCTCGGATTCGACGTCGAGGCGCGGGCGCGTCTCAAGATTGGCGTCGACAAGCTGGCCCGTGCGGTGAAGGTGACCCTCGGGCCGAAGGGCCGGA
>CAZUFP010000092.1:0-11480 GCA_964619835.1 uncultured Gemmatimonadaceae bacterium
GGGCCGTCGCCGCCGCCTGGATCGTGTCTCCGGCCAGCAACGTGTCCTGCGGCAGCGCCAGTGCGACCGTCGCCGGCGTCTGCCGCACCGTGACCACCACCCGCCCCTCGCAGATCCCCACGCACTGGTCCTGCATCACGGTGATTGTGTCCACACCCGCGGCGTCCGCGACCAGCCGCAGCGTGTCCAGGGACGCGTACACCACGCGCAGGGCCCGCAAGCCCACCGTGTCGAACTGCACCGGCACGTTGGCCACCGCCATGCCGTTCACGTCCAGGCCCGCGCCAACCAGCGTGACCGTGTCGGACAGGGCCGTGAGCGTCGTGTCCGCGGACGGCGCCGCCACCGCCACGCCCGCCAGCATGATGGTCACCGTATCCTGGAACACGGCGTCCTGGAAGCGGCCATCGGCCAGTTGCACCTGGACCGGCGCCGGGCCCAACGAGCGACCTTCGAGGGTCGTGCTGTCGGCGTTCGTCTGGCCCGCGGTCAGTTGGCCGGCCACCATCCAGTTGAGCGACGGGTCGGCCACCACGCGGCCCATCCGGTCCACCACCTCCACGCTGTACGTCGACACCTCGCCGAGCTTCAGCGTGTCGGACCACTGTTTCGGCCGGATCTCGGCCGAGAAGCGCGATTCGTCGCCCTTCACCGGCGCGTCCGGAAAATCGTTGCACGTCGCGGTGCTCAGGACCGCGAGTCCGAGCGCCAGCAGCGACGCGACACCATGCAGAGTACGCATGAGCTTATCAGATCCCTCGGGTTCACTTCCGATTGGCCGGCGCCGGCTGGGCCGTCACGATGGACATGGGCCAGTACCGGTCGTAGTTCGTCAACGAGATGGTCGGGATCTGCGCATTGTCCGTGGAACGGCGCACCCGGTCCCGCGTGTACTCCATCACCTCGCCCAGCGTCACGACGTGGTCGTGGTTGTCATCCGCAGCGCCCCGGAGGCCCTGCAGGAAGTAGTACGTGAACACGCCGTGTCCGCCGCCCCACCGCGAGCCTTCCTCCGACAGCTGGTTGGCCTCGGAGGCCGTGAAGGCGACGAACCCGCCGGACGACGAGTTGATGTGGTCCAGGAAGAGCTGGTTGATCTGGTTCACGTTCACGGACCGCGTGTCACCCATGCCCACGCCCGCGGAATGGCACGCGTCCGTGACCAGCACCTTGTTGTAGGCGTAGGCCTTGTTGATGGCCTCGTTCACCACTTCCATGGGCATGGCCGTGGCCGCCAGGTCCTTCAGCTCCGTGTCGTAGGTCAGGATGTAGAGATCCTGCGGCCGCTGCGGGTCCGGCGCGCCGTGGCCGGCGATGTAGATGAAGATCACGTCGTCGTCGGTGGACTTGCGCAGGAACGTGAGCAGCGCCGAGCGCATGTTGCGGCTCGTGGCCTGGTCGTTCACCAGAAGCTGGATGTGGTCCGCCGGGATGCCGCCCAGGCCCGCCTCCGGCGAGCGCAGGAAGTCGTAGACGGCCCTGGCGTCCTTGTCGGCGTACTTCAGGTCCGGGATCTCCGGGTCCTGGTAGTCGCTGATGCCGATGACCACCGCCCAGCGGTTCCGCGCCTTCGACCCGGTGAAGGACGCGTACGACGCCTTGCCGTTCACGCGGTCCTGCTCCGCTTCCAGCGGGAACACCCGCGTCTCCGACACGCCGTCCGTGCCCACGGCCTCGATGGCCACCTGCGCCGCGCCCGAATCCACCGGCACGAACCCGGAGAACTGCGCCATCGTGCCCGTGGCGTCCGGCGACAGCGCGGCGCGCGCCCCCGCAACCTTCACCTCGCGGATGCCGTTGGCGTAGCGGACCACGCCCTCGACCCGCAGCGACTTGTTCTCCTGCGCCCTGGCCTTCAGCGCCAGGCCGCGCGTGGTCTGGGCCCATTCGCGGGGTGTGCGGATCTCGATGACCGGACGGATGCCGCCGGGCGCCGCGGCCGACGCCGCGTTCGCGGCCACCACCGGAGCCCGCGGGCCCTGGAACTCGAGCTGGAACAGGCTCTGATGCGCCGCCGTGTCCTGCGCCACGATCTTCACCGTGTTCACGCCCGGCTCCACCGGGATGGTGGCCTCGAACCGCTTCGCCATGTAGCCCTGCGCCACCCTGGCTTTCTGGAGGTCCTCCGTGGAGGGCGCGCCGACCCGCGCGCGCATGCCGTTGACCGTGACCTCCGGGATGTCGCCCTGGTCGCTCACGACGCCGGAGATCGTCACCATCTCGTCCCCGATGCTGGCGTCCTGCTGGGGCGCCAGCACGGCGATGGCCGGCGGGTCGCGGTCCACGGGCACGCCCATGACGTCGAAGCTCCGCGTCCGCTGGTTGCCCGCGCCGTCCGTCGCCGTCACACGGAACGCGTTCTGGCCCGGACGCAGCCGCACGTTCAGCTGCGCATACGCACCCTGGCCGACCACCGGCATGCTCGCCGCCGGCGAGTGCTTGGGGGAGCGCAGGTCCACCTTCTGTCCGTTCACCGCCAGCTGCTTCACGCCGCTCAGGTCGGACACCAGGAAGCGGAGCGTGCCCAGGGAATCGTCCACCGTCAGGCGTCCGTCCGACCCCGAAGTCGGGCTGACCAGCGCGATGGTCGGGCCGTCGTTGTCGCGCCCGCTGGTGCGCCAGTACCACGGCCGGTTCTTCAGGGTGAATCTCAGGCCCGCACCGATGAAGGGAGCGCTGATGGGATCCACCGTGACGTCCGGACTCATGGGCTGGAAATGCCAGAAGCCGCCCATGAGGTTGAACGTGAAGCCCGGCCCCAGGATCAGGTCCGCGCTCAGACCGCCACCACCGCCCACCACGGGCGACTTCTGACGCTCCCAGCGAGGCACGTATTCGCCGCCCGTGGTCGGGTAGCCGCCCACGTCCGTCAGGGCCTCCAGCACGCCCGCCCCGGCTTCCAGGAACGGCGCCACCCGGAAACGTCCGTGCAGCACGTCGAACCGGACGCCGAACACGCCGGCGTTCATCGAGTACTGCGTGGCCGACGGGTTGTACGGACCCGGAATCATGTGCACGTCCCCGTAGTCCGGCGCCAGACGCAGCATGCCGAGTTGGATGCCGAACAGGGGCGTCATCTGCGTGGACCACGTGATCCGCGCGCTCGGCGGCCGCCCGCCCGACCGGTCCGACGGCCCGCCGCCGGCCATGGAAAAACCGCCGCCCGCGGGCACCAGCAGCGTGGCCCCGAAGCTCGTCTTGAAGGCGCCCGCTCCGGCCCTGGGCGTCTGCAGCACCGAAGACCGATTCCCGGCCTGGAACGCAGCCGTCCTCGTCGACGTGGCGGGCGCAGCCTGCGTCGCCGCCTGCCGCGCCGACGTGTCGGCCGCTACCGGTTGCTGCGCCACGGCCGCACCGGCCGTGAAGAGCGTTACGAGTGCCGCCGCGAGCGCCCGCACAATCAACGAGCGGTTGGCAACACGATGCACGTGTTCTGACATCTCATGCCCTCCTGAGGGCCCCTATCGAGCTGTCTGCGGGAACCGGACGATTCCGGATGGTCCTTGTCGCTGCTGGATGCGCCTATCGCTGCTACGCACCGGAGGAGTGGGAGATGATGCGGGTAGGGAAAATGATGCATTCCCTGCGGTCCCTCCTGGCACCTGCGTGCCTGACCGACCCGACAAGGTTGGTCTCCGGCTCGTTCGAGGCAAAGATTTCGTGATCCCGGCTCCGGCTACGTTGACGGTGATACGCCTCACCGCTAGCGTCCCGCTTCGAAAGACTCGTCGGCGACGGCCCTCGAATTGCCGGCGGGACGCAGCACTGGTCTCGCACCGATGAGGATCGGCGGCACCCCTGAAACCTTGAGTCCCATGCTTCGATACAGCGTTCCCCTGGTCCCGGGCCCCACACGGGTTCCGCCCGCGGTTCTGCAAGCGTTCGCCGTCGACTACCCGGCCTCGGACCTCGAGCCGGAGTTCACGACGCTGTACGCGGAAACGGAGGCACGTCTCCGGCAAGTGGTGGGCGCGTCCGGGCGGGTGGCGGTGATGACGGGCGAGGGAATGGCGGCGTTGTGGGGCGCGCTGAAGAGCGTGGTAGGCCCCGGCGACCGCGTCGTGGCCGTGGCCGCCGGCATCTTCGGCGCGGGCATCGGAGACATGGCGAAAGGCCTCGGCGCCGACGTGGTCTACGACCGCTATCCGGCCAGCGCCGTGCCGGATCCCGACCGCGTTCGCGACGTCGTCCGCCGCCACGACCCGGCGCTGGTCACGTTCGTGCACTGCGAAACCCCGTCGGGTACCCTGGCACCGCTGGCCGACCTGTGCGCGGCCGCGCGGGAGGCGGCACCCGGGGCGCTCATCTACGTGGACGCGGTCTCTTCGGTCGCGGGCACGCCCGTCCACGTCGACGACTGGGGCATCGACCTGTGCCTTATGGGGGCCCAGAAAGCTCTGTCCGCGCCGCCGGACGCGGCCATGATCGCCGTGAGTGACCGCGCCTGGACCCGCATCGACGCGGTTGGCTACGCCGGCTACGACGCGCTGACGCCGTGGCGCCACGTCGGGCCGCCCGGATCGTTCCCGTACACGCCGTCCTGGCACGCCACGGCGGCCATCCACGCAGCCTGCGGGCTCGTGCTCGACGAAGGCCTCGATGCCGTCTTCCAGCGCCACGCCGCCGTCGCTGCGCATTGCCGCGATCGGGCACAGGCACTCGGGATCGCCCTCTACCCCGACGATGAAGCAATGGCATCGCCCACCGTCACCGGCCTGCGCGTGCCCGACGGGTGGACGTGGGATCGCATCGACAGCGCGCTGCGCCGCCAAGGCGTGGCGCTCGGCGGCAACTGGGGCGAGTTGGCCGGCACCGTCTTCCGCATCGGGCACATGGGGGATCAGGCGCGGGCCGACCTGGTGGACGGCGCCTTCGATGCGCTGGCCAGCATGCTTCGCTCCGGCGCCTGAGCCGGAGCCCGGCCTTCGCAGGCCTGCCGGCGCGCCCGGCGGTCCAGCCGCGGCCGGACCGCCGTCCAGAACCGCGACACCGGATCCCGCCCGCGGGACAGACGAGTAGATCGGGGACACCCTGGATATCGCCGTAACCAATTTTCCGGCAACGTGATACGTCATGCGGACCGGGTCCGGCCCGGGCGTTGCCAGAGGATACCGGACGCGTGTGCTTCCGGAATCAGGAGTGTCGACTGTGTCTGCAATCTCCCAGGACCTGCGTGTTGGGCTCCGCTCGATGCGGCGGCGGCCGGGTTTCTTCGCCACCGCCGTGGCGACGCTGGCGCTGGGACTGGGGGCGGCCACGGCGATCTTCGCCGTGGTGCAGGCCGCCCTGCTGCGGCCGTTGCCGTTCCGGGAGCCGGACCGTCTCCGCATGGTCTGGGGCGTGGCGGGACCCGATCGGGACGTGCGGGGCGCTTCGCCCATCGAGATCGACGATTGGCGGCGGATGACGCGGTCGTTCGAGGATCTGTCGATCTACGACCGCACGGCGGTGAACCTGAGCGGGGACGGGCCCGCCCGGCAGCTGCCGATGGAGATTGTTTCACCCGGGTATCTGCGGCTGCTGGGGGTTGTGCCGGCGCTGGGCCGGGGACTGCGCGCGGAGGACGACCAGCCGGGCGCCGTTGGCGGCGCGGTCATCAGTGATGCGCTCTGGAAAGGGCGGTTCGGAGCCGATCCGGGTGTGATCGGACGGGCCATCGAGCTGGACGGGACCCCGTTCACCGTCGTCGGCGTCGCGCCCCCGGGCTTTCGCGGACTGGCGTTCGACGCGGAGATCTGGGCTCCCCTCGGGCCGTTTGCCACACCGGAGGCCATGCAGGCGCGGGGCTCGCGCTGGCTCGGTGCCGTCGGCCGGCTGCGGCCCGGAGTCAGTGAGTCGATGGCGCAGCAGGACATGGACGCCGCGGCTTCGCGCCTGGAACAGATCTACCCGGAGCTGAACCGCCAGCGCGGCGCTCTGGTCATCGGGCTGAAGGCCTACCAGCTGGACAACGCACGCCGGCTCCTGCTCGTCCTGCTGGCGGGCGTGGGCCTGTTGCTGCTCATCGCGTGCGCCAACGTGGCCAATCTTCAGCTCGTGCGGACGGAAGACCGCCGCCGGGAGCTGGCCCTCCGGCGGGCACTGGGCGCGACCCGGGCTCGCGTGGTCCGGCAGCTCATCACCGAAAGCGTCGCGCTCTCGGTGTTGGGAGGCGCGGCGGGCGTGTTCCTGGCCTGGATCGCCCTCGGGGCCCTCCTCCCGCTCCTGCCGGCCGGCACCCTGCCACTCTACGCCGACGTGCGCCTCGACCCGGTGGTCGTGGCGGTGGCGATCTTCACGGCCGTCGCGTCCGGCGTCCTGCTGGGGTTGCTCCCGGCCTGGCGTACCCACGCCGAGGCGCAGGAGCTGCGGACCGCCCACGCCACCACCGCGGGTTGGCGGAAGGGCCGCGTCTCCCTGCAGCAGGTGATCCTCGGCGGGCAGCTCGCCCTCGCCCTCGTGCTGCTGGTCTCCGCCGGACTCGCCGTACGAAGCCTGCGCGAACAGCTGGCCATCGAGCCCGGTTTCCGTGCGGAAGGTGTGCTCGCCGCGACGGTAAGCCTGACAGGAGACGGCTACGATGCGCCCGCCCGGCGTCGGTTCGTGACGGGACTGCTGGATCGCATACGCGGCCTGCCCGGCGTCCTCGACGTGGCCGTGGGGTCCGACGCGCCGCTTCGAGGCAGCTCATCCGCGTCCATTTTGCGCCGCCAGAGGCAGCCCGATGACCGCATCCGCTACTACCGCCACAGCGTGACGTCCACGTATTTCCGCACGCTGGGGATTCCCGTCGTTCGGGGCCGCGGCTTCGACGCGGGCGACCGGACGGACGCGCCGGGCGTGGCGGTGATCAGCGCGGCCTTCGCCGCGCGCCTGTTCCCGGGGACCGATGCCCTCGGCCAGCGCTTGATGATCGGCGGCGACACGGCGACCATCGTGGGCATCGTCGGCAATGTGCACTACCGCGACCTGACCACCAGCATGCTGGACCCCGCGGACGACCCTGACCTCTATTTCCATGAGCCGCAGGTCACGCCCCGCACGCTCACCATCCTCGTGCGCGGCGCTGACCCGGCCGCGCTGGCCGGGCCCGTCCGCCGGGCCGTGGCGAGCCTGGACGCATCCATTCCCGCCTACGACGTCCAACCGCTGGCACGCGCGCTGGCCGCCCAGACCGCGTTGGTGCGCTTCATCTCGTTCCTGCTGGGCCTGTTCGCGCTGCTTTCCCTGACCCTGGCGGCCGTCGGGCTCTACGGCGTCACGGCGTACGTCGTGCGTGGCCGGCGCCAGGAGATCGCGGTTCGCCTCGCCGTGGGCGCACGGCCGGCTTCCGTGCAGAAGCTGCTGCTGTGGCAGAGCCTGGGGGTCATCGCCGTGGGTCTCGGCATCGGCGGCGGCGGCGCGCTCATGGCCGGCCGCGTCCTGGCGCGCATGCTCTACGGCGTCCGGGCCACAGACCCGGTGGTCCTGGCCGCCACCGCGCTCATCCTGTCCGGCGCGGCCCTTCTCGCCACCTGGGTGCCCGCTGCCCGGGCGTCGCGCATCGAGCCCCGCGTGACGCTCACGGAATAGAACGCTCCGGCACGGCTTCGCGCCGCCCGGCTACGCCGGGTTCACATGGTGATGGTGTAGGGGAACCACTCGGCAATCGGCTTGCCGTTCTTGAGGGCGGGGTCGAACACCCAGCGGGACGCCTGGTCCCGCAGCTTCCGGTCATATCCACGGTCGCCGGTGGGCGGTTGGAGGCGAGTCGAGTCCGCCACGACGCGGCCGTCGGCCGTGACGAACACCCACACCGTCACCTTCCGGCCCCGCACGCCTTCGGGTGGGTCCGGCGGCCAGATGAGCCCGCGCACCCGGGGCGGGACGACGTGGAAACGACCTTCCCGTGCCGTGCCGCCATCGCCCTTGCCTGTTCCGCCCGCCAGGCCCGGACCGGTGGCCGGGCCCTGGTCGTGCCCGATCTGCCCTTCCAGGTCCTTTAACGAGAGGTCCATCTGTGGCGTCGCGATCTGCGGCTCCTGCTGCGGAGGAATCGGGACGGTCAGGTCGGTAGGCACGAGGGGCACCGGCGGCCGCGGGATCGCCGCCAGCCGCGGCGGGCTGAGCTGCAGGGCCTGCATGCCGCCCCCTGCCGCCGCCCGGTCATCGCCGGCACGCGGGCCCGCCGCCGCGAACGGAGACGGCGGAATGGGCGTACTGCGAAACGCCAGGAACGCCACGACGTGCACCAGCAACGCCATCACCAGACCCGCGCGCAACGCGCGCCGGTACCTGCGGTCGAGGTCGTCGTTGAGGGTTGGTTCCAGGGACATCGGTAACCTGCTCGTTGCACGCTGTGCCCGTCATCTATACGCCCGGGCAGGGCCGGAGGTTTCCTCAGCGACGCCGATGGACTCCCTCAGGAGCCGGGAAATCCACCCAGCAAAGGTACCGGGTCCACCGGCTGGCCGTATCGCCAGACCTCGAAATGGAGGTGCGGGCCCGTCGCGTCACCGCTGTTGCCGGACAGCCCGATGACCGTGTGGCCATCGACCTCGTCACCGGTCTGCACCTGGATCTCCGACAGGTGCGCATACAGGCTCCGCAGCCCGCGGCCATGATCCAGGATCACCACCCGGCCGAATCCGCGCATCACGCCTGCGAACGAGACCCGGCCCGGCGCCATGGCGTGCACCGGCGTGCCCACCGCCACGAACACGTCCACCCCCCGATGCACCTCCGGCCTCAGCCCCCGGAACCGGAGCCCGAACGGCGAAGTCACCGGCCCGTGCACCGGCCAGTACGGGAGCACACAACCCGTCAACGCCAACACCAGCAACACCGCCGGCCACCGGCGCGCGAAGAGGCGCCCGCGCGACGAACGCGCCCGCCATTTTCCTCCGCCGGCTGTTTCCGTTTTCCGGATCATGATGCGCGTGTGGACGTTGGCGCCCGGCAACGCTGCGTTCGCCGTGGTCTCCCGAGAGCAAGGTGTCGCCTCCAGCCGGTAGGGGCAACCACGAAGCGGGCACGTGTCATATGTGCTTGCGCCACAGCGTGTTCCCGACGTGCCAAACCCGCGTCTGACTGGCGTCTGATCCGCTGTTCCCCCGACTGATCCCGATTTGAGGGACGGCTGAGCGCCACTCGTTATTGTGGCAGCAAACGGAGGGCAGGCTCGGCCGATCCATCGTGGTCATCCACCGGGCCCGCATCGAACGGAGGCTTTGAAGTGAGCGACCCGAACCTGTACTGGGACGAATGGACGATATGGGCCGATGCCATTGCGAAGGCCTGTGTCACGATGGCCGGTCTGCTGATCGCCGTCGCCGGATTGCTGTACCCGGTGGTCATCGGTGCCGGCTGAGTCCTGCGAGCAGTCGTCCGGCGCAACGGCGGGCCGGACGTCGGAGTCGCGGTTCATGACTCTCATCCGAGGAGGTCACAACCGCCACTGACCGGTGACCCAGGGCAACGCGCCTTGCCGGGGACTACCCTCCGGGGTACGGCAACGGCGACGCTGTCGGAGCGGTCGAAGACCGCGCGTCGGGGGTCACCCGCCTTCCCTGGTCCCGCATGCCACCCATCCCACCGATACATCGGGGGGCGCCTTGCCGAGGCGCCCCCCGATCCTTTCCCCGTCGTCCCTGACGGCCTTCCGACGACGGCCGCGCGTACTCAGCTGGGGATCGCGACGGTCACGACGGGGACGTACCAGAACAGCACGATGAGCGCCACGACCACGATGACCGCCAACGTGAGCGGCGCGACGAACACGCTCGTGAACACGTTGCTGTCGAACTTCAGGTGCATGTAGAACATGACCACCAGCGTGAACTTCGCCGCCGACAGCGCCAGCAGTAGCGGCACCATGACCGACCTCAACGCCGGCATGTAGAAGATGGCCACCTCCACCGCCGTCAGCACCGTCAGCACGGCCGCCACGATGACGTACGTGCCGTACCCCGGATGTGCATGCTCGCTTTGAACCGCCTCTTGATGCTCCGTCATTGTCTCCTCTCGTCCCGTGCCGGGGATCCGCCTACTCCAACAGGTAGACCACGGTGAAAATCACGATCCACACGATGTCCACGAAGTGCCAGTAGAGCCCGGCGACCTCGACCTTCAAGGCATCGCCGGATCCGATGTGCCCGGACAGCGTCTGGAACCACAGGGTCATGAGCCAGATCACGCCCATCGTCACGTGCGCGCCGTGGAACCCCGTCAGCACGAAGAAGGTCGACCCCAGCAGGTTCGACTGGAGAGTCAGCCCTTCGTGGTAGAACGTGGTGAACTCGTACGCCTGGCAGCCCAGGAACGTCGCGCCCAGCAAAGCCGTCATGAACAGCCAGAGCAGCGCGCCCCGCCGGTGGTCGCGCTGCACCGCCGCCAGCGCCAGCACCATGCAGAGACTGCTCATCAGCAGCACGAACGTGCTGAACGACGTGAGCGGAATGTTGACGACCTGGTGGGCGTACGGCCCCGACACGCTCCCGTGCTTGTAGACCAGGAACGTGGAGATGAGCGCGCCAAAGAACAGGGTCTCGGAGCCCAGGAAGGTCCAGAACCCCACCTTCAGCGTGGGCAGCCCTGTGGCCGTGGGCGGATGCGCGGCAGCCTGTGCGGTAGCTTCCATGGATCAGATCGCGAAGTACGGGTTGCGGTGCATGGTCGACTTCATCAGCCCGCCGGCTCGAAGGCGAAGTTGAATACGCAGATCATGGTCCAGGCGAGCCCCACCAGGGGCGCCCACCAGAGGTGCGTCATGAACAGGATCAGCGTGGAGGCGATGCCCGTCGCCGTGAGGAGCGGCCAGAACGAAGGGTTCGGCATGTGGACGCCGCCCGGCGGCTCCTTCCACACACGCTCGTCGAATGCTTCGGGATTATCCCAAAGCGGCATGCGGCCCCGGATTTCCGGCAGGTGCGCGAAGTTGTACTCGGGCGGCGGAGACGACGTGGCCCACTCCAGGGACGCGGCGTCCCACGGGTTCTTGCCCGCCGGCTCACCCTTCTTCCGGCTCCGGATCAGGTTCCACGCGAACAGCAGCATGGAGATGGCCATCGTGAACGCGCCGATGGTGGCCAGCAGGTTCAGGTCGCCCAGGCCGAGCTCCGGCGCGTACGTGTAGACACGGCGCGGCATGCCCAGCAAGCCGATGAAATGCATCGGGAAGAAGGTGACGTTGAAGCCGATGAAGAACAGCCAGAAGTTCCAGCTTCCGAGCTTCTCGCTCAGCAACCGGCCGGTGATCTTCGGATACCAGTAGTAGATGCCCGCGATGATCGCGTTCAGCAGACCACCGATGAGCACGTAGTGGAAGTGCGCCACCACGAAGTAGGTGTCCGTCTGCTGGAGGTCGGCCGGCGACACCGCGTGCATCACGCCGGAGATCCCGCCGATGGTGAACATCGCGACCATCGCCACCGCGAACTTCATCGACGTGGTGAAACGCAGCTTGCCCCCCCACATCGTCGCCAGCCAGTTGAAGATCTTCACGCCGGTGGGGATGGCGATGA
>CAZUFP010000093.1:0-11373 GCA_964619835.1 uncultured Gemmatimonadaceae bacterium
CGGGTGCGCCTCCGTGTTGAAAGTCACCGAATCGAAATCCAGCGTCTCGGGCGGTGCCACCAGCAGGAACGCGTATTTCAGCGTCTCGGCGAGGAAGAACGACTCCATGGCGTCTCCCTTTTCCATGGTGACGACGCTGCGCAGGTGGGCGAAGCCGGCACCGGTGCGGGCGTAGGCGACGATGGACCGGAACATGGCCCAGCCCATCTCGACGTAGCGCGGGTCCCCGGTGGCCTTCCACAGGTAATAAGCCGACTCGATGGCCTCGGGCCGCAGCGGGTAGCCCGGGTAGGTGGCCTCCATGGTAGTGTAGTCGATCTGTTCGGGCTCGATGCCGTAGCGCATCCACATGCGCCAGACGGACGTCTCCAGGCGCTCGGCCCGGGCGGTGTCGCCGTGCAGCACGAACACGGCCGGCAGGAACGCTTCCAGGGCGCCGAAGGTGGTGGCGCCGCGCTCACCCGTGTCCATGTCGGCGTGGCCGTACCAGAGGCCGGTGTCGCGCTCGTCGGCCAGCCAGCGGTTGACGGCGTCCAGCGTGCTGTCGGCCATCCGGCCCAGCTCCGGATCATGGAACAGGCGGGCGCCCTTGACCAGGTACTCGTAGTACGAGTCGATGCCGCCGCCCACGTGGCTGTCCGTGTCCCTCCAGTCCCCGGTCTGGACATCGATGGTCGAGCCCACCAGGCCCAGCTTGGAGCGGCGCTGGTAGACGCCGTCGATGGCGCGCCGCGCGGCGTGCATGTACGTCGTGTCGCCCGTCAGGCGGCTCAGGGTGCCGAACTCCAGCAGCAGCGTGCCGATCTCCGCCGGGTTGCTGACGCAGTCCGACGTCGCGCCGGTGCGCAGGTTCACGAACCGGCACGGCATGCCGGTGGGCGTGTTGAAGGCGGGCAATAGCCGATTCGCCAGGTCGGTGGCCAGGTGCAGGAACTGCGGGTCGCCGTCCAGCAGGTGGGCACTGAGCAGCCCGCCCAGCAGCCGGATGGTGACCTCGAACACCTGCACGTTCATGTCCCGGTCGAAGGACAGGCTGTCCAGCACCAGCTGCTTCGCGGCGGCCGCACGGTCCTTGAGGCCCATGAGCAGCATGGTGTCGAATCCGTCCACGGGCGTCATGAGCAGGGAATGGGCGTACCAGTCGCGGCCGGTGCGGCTCAGGGGCCGCAGCGCGTCGTGGCCCCAGGCGTACTGGCGGTAGCCGTCCCAGGCGTGGCGGAACTCGGTGCGGACGACGTCGGCCATGGCATGCCGGCCGGCGGCGCTCATGGATGCCGGCCCCGCCAGCGACGGGGGCCTGGCCGAGCGCGCGGATGCCCACGTCTCGTTCGGCTCGGCACCCATGCGCAGCACCAGCGTGCCGCCGGCCATGATGTCACCGTGAGTGATCCAGCTCCGGTCCAGCGGCCTGCCGTTCAGGGTGGCGCTCTGGATGTACGGCTTCCCCTCCCCCGCCCCCTTCGCCACCACCCGGAACGTGCGGCCGCCGCCCACGCTCACCGTGATGTCGTCGAAGCGCGGGCTGCCCAGGGCGTAAACCCCACCCACCGGGTTCACCGGGTAGAAGCCCATGGCGCTGAACACGTACCAGGCCGAGATCTGGCCGCAGTCCTCGTTGCCCGGCAGCCCGGCGGGCTTGTCGCTGTATAACGTGTCCATGATGCGGCGCACTTCGCGCTGCGTCTTCCACGGCGCGCCGGCGTAGTCGTAGAGGTACGCGATGTGGTGGCTGGGCTCGTTGCCGTGGGCGTACTGGCCGATGAGGCCCGAGATGTCCGGCGGGATCCTGTCGCCGGTGAGCGTCGTGTCCTGCGTGAACAGCGAGTCCAGCTTGCCGATGAACGGCCCGTCGCCACCCATCTCGTCGATGAGCCCGCGAGGATCCTGGGGCACGAACCACGTGTGCTGCCAGGCGTTGCCCTCGGTGTAGTCGGTGTGCTCCTCGCCCCTCGCCGAGTGCAGCGGGTCGAACGGCGTGACCCACGTCCCGTCGGCATTCTTCCCGCGGGCGAAGCGGGTGCCGGCATCGAACACGTTCATCCAGAACGTGGAGCGGCGCATGTGGACGACGTAGTCGTCGTGCTGGCCCAGCCGGCGCGCGGCCTGGGCGACGGCCCAGTCGTCGTAGGCGTACTCGAGCGTCCGGGTCACCGACTCGTTCGCCGAGTCCGAGGGCACGTAGCCGTACTTCCGGTACAGGTCCAGGCCGCGCCAGTCGCGCTCGCCGAAGTCGACCATGGCGGACAAGGCCTCATCCTGGTTGAAGCCGCCGATGCCCTTGAGGATGGCGTCGGCGATGACGGGCACGGCGTGGTAGCCCGTCATGGTGTTGGTCTCGTTGCCCACCAGCGACCAGACGGGCAGCCAGCCGCTCTGGTCCCGGAACGCGAGCATGGACTGCACCATGGAGCCCACGCGCCCGGGCTCCAGGATGGTGAGCAGCGGGTGCTCGGCCCGGAACGTGTCCCACAGGGAGAAGATGGAGTAGTTGGTGAAGCCGTCCGCCTTGTGGACCTCTCCGTCGGCGCCGCGGTAGCGGCCGTCCACGTCCTGGAAGACGATGGGCGCCAGCTTGGTGTGGTAGAGCGCCGTGTAGAACGTGCGCAGGGCCGCGTCATCGCCGCCCCGCGCCTCCACGCCACCCAGGGCGCGCCGCCAGGCGGCACGCGCCTGGCCCCGGAGCTGGTCGAAAGACGGACCGGTCTCCGCCTCCAGGTTGCGCAGGGCGCCGTCCTCGTCCACGTACGAGAGGCCGACGCGCACCACCAGCGGGGCTCCGCCGGGCGCGAACTGGAGGTAGGCCCGGGTGTGGGCGCCCGCGGTGTCGGCCGGGTCCACGATCTCGTGGGCCGTGATGGGCCGGGAGAAGCGCGCGACGAAGAACACCTTCTCGTCCTTCGCCCAGCCGGTGGAGAACCGGTGGCCCGCCACCATGGTGTCGTTCAGGATGCGCAGCGCGGTGTCGGTGGGCCGGTCCCAGTTGATGGCGAAGCCCAGGTCGATGACCAGCCCGGGCGCCGCCGCGTCGGGCGCCAGCCAGGTGTAGCGGTGCACGCCTGCATGCTCGGTGGCGGTGAGCTCGGCGCGCACGTTCGGGCCGTCCAGCACCACGGAGTAGTAGCCGGGGGAGGCGCGCTCGCGGTCGTGGGAAAACCGGGACGCCCAGGGTGGCCGCGGGTACGTCGTGTCCCCCGGCGCCGGCTCCCAGCTCAGGTCGGGCCTGCGGGACGTCGGCATGAACAGCACGTCCGCCAGATCGCCGATGCCGGTGCCGCTCAGGTGCGTGTGGCTGAAGCCGGCGATGATGCTGTCGGCCCAGTTGTAGCCGGAGCACCAGTCCCAGCCGCTGCGTCCGTTGTCCGGGCTGAGCTGCACCATGCCGAAGGGCACGGTGGCACCCGGGTAGGTGTGGCCGTGGGCGCCGGTGCCGATGAACGGGTCGACGAAGTTGGTGGGATCGATCTGGCGCTGGCAGCCCGCCATGAGCGCGGCGCAGGCGGGCACGAGCAGGGCCGCGCGCACCACACGTCGTGTGCCGGCGCCGGCCGCGGCCGGGCGGGACGCCGTCCGCCGGATCGCGGCACGCGGTTTGGGCCGGACGCCGGCGTGCGCTGCGGGAGTTGTCATGATTCCAGGACGTGCGGCCGTTCGCGCGCCAGTTTCCATACCAGCTCTCCGAAGAGTGTGTTGGCCCACGCGAACCACGCGCGGGTGAAGTCGGTGGGGTCGTCCACGAGGAAGGACTCATGCATGAAGCCGGTGCCCGCGTGGGTCGTCTCGAGGGTGTGGATGCAGGCCCGGATCTCGGCGTCGTCGGTGGCGGTCAGGGCGCGCATGGTGATGGCCAGCGGCCAGACGCGGCGCACACCCGTGTGCGGGCTGCCGACGCCTTCGGCGGCTTTGCCCTTGAAGAACCAGGGATTCCACGGGCCCAGCGCCAGCGCGCGCGTGCGGCGGTAGAGCGGGTCGTCCGGCGCTGCGCAGCCCAGGTACGGCAGGGACAGCAGGCTGGGCACGTTGGCGTCGTCCATGAACAACCGGTTGCCGAAACCGTCCACCTCGTACGCCCAGAGGCGGCCCAGTGTCGGGTGCTCCACGACGGCGTGGGCCCGCAGCGCCTGCTCCACTTCATCCGCCAGCGCGTCAGCCTGCCGCGCCAGGTCGGCGTCGCCCACGCGCCCGTCCCGGGCGATCTCCGCCATCTGCCGGAGCGAAGTGACGGCGAAGAGGTTGGACGGCACAAGGAACGGGAAGATGGTGGCGTCGTCCGACGGTCGGAACATCGAGCAGATCAGCCCGACGGGGCGCACCGGGTTGCCGTAGCCGTCGCCCGGCACGGTGTCGGTGGCGCGGGCCGTCACACGCTGAAAATGGTACGGCCCGCGGCCGTCCTTGCGCTGCTGCGCCCGGAACGTGCGCAGCACCAGGCGCATGGCCTGGCGCCAGTCGCCGTCGAACACGGAGGCGTCGCCCGTGGCTTTCCAGTATCCGTGGGCCAGGCGGATAGGGTAACACAGGGAGTCCACCTCCCATTTCCGCTCGTGCAGCTCCGGCTTCATGTCCGTCAGGTCCTTGTCCCACTCGCTGCCGGTGGACCCCTTGTTGAACGCGTTGGCGTACGGGTCGATGCGGATGCAGGCGGTCTGGCGCCGGACCACGCCGGAAAGCAGGCGGCGCAGGCCGTCGTCGTCCCTCGCCAGGGGCAGGTAGGGCCAGACCTGGGCGCTGGAGTCCCGCAGCCACATGGCCTCGATGTCCCCGGTGATGACGAACGTGTCCGGCTGGCCGGCGCGCTCGCCCACCTCCACCGTCGTGTCCAGCGTGTTGG
This sequence comes from uncultured Gemmatimonadaceae bacterium, assembly GCA_964619835.1. Taxonomy (GTDB): domain Bacteria; phylum Gemmatimonadota; class Gemmatimonadetes; order Longimicrobiales; family RSA9; genus JARRJS01. The sequence continues at coordinate 4,829 of CAZUFP010000093.1, forward strand.
GGAAGCAGTTCTCGAACAGCCAGGCGAGCTGCGGGCGGTCCTTGAGGCGCCCCTTCACGTCCCGGATGGTCGCTTCCACGGCCGGGCTGGTAAACCGGCGCTCCGACGGCGGGGGCCGCTTGCTGGCAAACGCCTGCCGCGCGCCGGAGCCGGCCGCAGACGACGCGGGATCCGCTGCCACCGGGCTCCAACCCGCGGGGCCCGCCGGCGCACCATCGCCCGCCCGGGCCAGCAGATCGGGCAGGGCCGGCCAGCCCAGGGCGCCGACGCCGAGCCAGCGCAGGAACTCCCGTCGTGAGCCGGAGCCGTGCACGTCAATCTCCGTCATGGCTGGTGAACGCAAACGCTCCGTAGCCCACGACGCGGTTCCGGGGCCCGGCCGTGTCGCCGGAGTTGCGCAGGTCCAGGGTGGTGGCCCGAAGACCGCGCCGCGCCGCGACCCTGAGCAGCCCGTTGATGGGCAGGCGGCCGCACGCGTCGCCCGCGCTCAACGGCTCCAGCGCTTCGATGGCCGCCGCCGTGGCCGCATCCAGGCGTTTCGCCGTCGCATGATCGTGATAGTGGCTGAGGTCCGAGCTGATCACCACGAGCGTTTCCGGCCCGGTCCACAGCGCATCCAGGACTCCCGCCACCCGTTCGTCCGAGGTCTGGCCCACCAGCAGCGGCACGACCGGGACCTCACCCAGCCTTTCCTGGAGGAACGGCAGCTGGACTTCCAGGCTGTGCTCGGGCTCATGCGCGTCGTCGGATACCACGACGCCGTCCAGCCCGCTGGCCTGCTCGACGCCCATCTGGTCGACGGCCACGACCCCGAGCGGCGTGGCGAAGCCCACCGCCGTGGGGACGGCGAGGCCCGGCACCGGGATGTGGTGCGCGGGGCCCAGGAGCAGCACGCGCCGCACGCCGCTGTGCGGCGATAGCAGTGCGTAGGCGCTGCCGGCGACGGGGCCCGAGTACACGTAACCGGCGTGCGGCGCGATGAGCGCCCGCAACGCCCCCTCGGGGCGCTCGCCCCCCCCCGCTTCCACGAACCCGCGCACCATGCTCTGCAGGGTATCCGCGTCACGCGGATAGAACATCCCGGCTACGGCAGGCGGTCGGATGCCATTCACCGATCACAGCCTCCGGCACAGGTTCACATCATGCCCGATGAATGTACCACGCCACCGGCGGCGGCGCGCCACCGGGCCGTTCCGTCGTCCTCCGCCCCACCAGCGTGGCCGGGTGCTTGCATCCCGGCGTGCGCAAGTCAACGGCGCACGCGCATCTCACGCCGGTGATGAGCGTCCCGGCCCGGGTCGCCCGGCGCTCCGGGCCAGGACGGACGCCCCAACACAACCTGACAACCGAACATGCTAAGCATCGACAGCAGGATCCCGCTGAAGCACGGCACGACCACGGCGGTGGAGATCCCCGTATTCGGGCTCGGCACGTACCGGAGCCCCCGGGGCCAGGGAACGCGCGACGCTGTATTGCAGGCGTTGGAACTCGGGTACCGCCATGTCGACACGGCCAGGGCGTATGGTAACGAGAAGGACGTGGGCGCCGCCATCCGCGAGAGCGGTGTGCCCCGCGAAGAGGTGTTCATCACGACGAAACTGTGGAACGAGGATCACGGCTTCGCCCGGGCGCTGGGCGCCCTCGATGAGAGCCTCGCCCGCCTGGGGCTGGACTACGTCGACCTGTACCTCATCCACTGGCCCGTGAGGGGTCTGCGCGAGGAGAGCTGGCGCGCGCTGGAAGCCCTGCTCGCCGAAGGGAAGACGCGGGCCATTGGCGTGAGCAACTACATGCTCCACCACCTCGAAGAGCTGTTGCGGCTGGAAGCCATGTTGCCCGCGGTGAACCAGATCGAGCTGAGCCCCTACAACCTGCAGAGCCGCGACGAGGTGGTGAACTTCTGCCGCAAGAACGACATCGTGCTGGAGGCATACAGCCCGCTCACGAAGGGCCAGAAGCTGAAGGACCCGGCGCTGTTGGAGATCGCCACGAAGTACGGCCGCTCACCGGCGCAGATCCTCATCCGCTGGTCCCTGCAGCGGGGCTTCGTGGTCCTGCCCAAGTCGGTCACGCCCGAGCGCATCAGGGAGAACGCCCGCGTGTTCGACTTCAGCCTGGACGACGACGACATGGCCACCCTCGACGCGTTCAACGAGGCCCTCGCCACCGGCTGGGACCCGACGAGCGCGCCGTGAGCGCGCCTCTCGGCGCGCAGGATCGCGGCGCCGTTGGCACCGCTCAGGACGCGTCGCTTCGCGGCGCTAGGACGGCGTGCCTTCGGCCCGCCTGGGACGCGGCGCCTGTCGGCGCCGCCAGGTTCCCTTCCCGGGCGTGGCGGATGCCCGGCGTCAAGCCTGCAGGCCAGTGACGCCGAGCACCGCGTACGAGGCTCGGCTACATTCGCGTTGGCAGAAGCCCTGCCAGGCGCCACCTGGCGGCGCGTGAGCGCCGCGTCCTAAGGAGCCGAAGGCCCCATCCTGGGCGCGCCGGGAGGCGCGCCGTTCCTGAGCCGCGCCGAAGGCGCCGCGGCCTGGCGGCCGCAGGCTGCCCTCAGTCCGCCCTCAGTATCCTCGCGCTTCGCCGTCGTGGCGCGGGTCGGCGACGCCGATCCAGACATTGCCTTCCCGCACGATCATGTAGAGGCGCGCGTACCCGAACGACAGGGCCGCCGGGCGGTAGCCCATGGCGCGCACGTCGTGGAGGGTCCGGGCCGCGAAGCCGTTCTCGATCTGCACGTCGGGACTGCGAGGCGACGGGAAGATGCGCGGCATGCGCAGCGCCGCCATCGGGTCCATGCCGTAATCGAGCACGTACACCATGTCCTGGGCGACGGCTGTCGGGATGCGGCCGCCACCGGGCGCACCCACCACCATCCGCACCTGCCCGTCCTTCAGCACGATGGTGGGCGAGATTGTGGAGTTGCGCGTCCGCCACTGGGCGGGCAGCGGGTCCGTCAACTGGTTCTCCCGGAAGCGGTACCCGGAGTCGTTCAGGAAGAAGCCGTCGGCGAAGGCGCCGGAACCGAACACGGAGCTGTTGGTCTGCGTCAGGGCCACGGCGTTTCCATCCGCGTCGACGACGGAGATGTGCGTCGTCTCCCCCGTACGTTCGGCCTCGAGGGCGGCGCGGGTAGCGGCGCCCACGAGCTGGCCCGGGGCCCGTTGGGCGCCCGTGCCATGCACCCGGGCACCGTCCCCCCACCCCGCGGCATCGTATGGAAGCGCACCGGTGCCATCGGCCGACGCCCCCGCGGATGCTTCGCCCGCCTGGCCGCTCGTGGCGCCCCACGGGTCGTAGGGCCGGCAGTCGGCGGGCGGCGGCGTGTCATCGTACGCCGCGGGATCCCCCACCCGGACCGTGTCGGCGACGTGGCCGGTGCCCACCTGGGACGATTGCTGCCGGGCGTAGGCCTCGGACGTGATGCCCCGGGCCGGAACGTCGGACCAGCGGGGGTCGTCGTTGAACGCGCTCGCCAGCATGCCCACGCGCAGGGCCGACGTGAGCACGTCGAACGCCCGTGCGGAACGGGTCGGCAGGCCGAGCTGCGGCAGGTTGTACGGCTGCAGCAGCTCCAGGGTGTGCAGGATCTGCATGCCCGTCTGGGGCGGCGGCGCCGACAGCACCACCATGCCCCGGTAGTCGCCGCACAGCGGCCGCTTCCACTGGGGCCGGTACGCGGCGAAGTCCTTCAGCGTGACCGGGTGGCCGCCGGCGTTCATCACGGCGACGACGCGTTCGGCGATGGGGCCCGTGTAGTAGCCGTCGATGCCCCGCTCCGCCACGCGCCGCAGGGACGCCGCCAGCTCGGGATTGCGCACCAGCTCGCCCGGACCCAGCGGCCGCCCGCCGTGCCGGAACAGGGCCCCGCCGTCGAACCGGTTCAGCTTCGCCGAGTCCATCGCGATCATCTGGGCCAGGATCTGGTTCACCGGATAGCCCTGCTCCGCCAGCCGGATCGCCGGCGCCATGACCGTCGCACGGTCCAGGCGGCCGAATCGCTTCAACGCCGTCAGCAGGCCCGACACGTCGCCCGGCACGGCCACCACGCGCAGGTCGCGCGAGCGGTCCGCCGCCGGCCCGGTATGGCCGCGGAACGCCGCCGCAGGCTGCGACGAGTAGAAGTCCAGGTAGTCGACCTGATGCTCCGCCTGCCGCCAGACCAGGATGGCGCCACCGGCGCCGAGACCGGACATCTGCGGCTCCACGACCCCGATGGCGAAGGCCGTCGCAACCGCCGCGTCCACCGCGTTGCCACCCTTCCGCAGCATCTCCAGGCCCGCGTCGCTCGCCAGCGGGTTCGCCGACGTGACGACGGCATGCTGCGCCACCAGGCGGTGGCCGACGTCCGGCGCCAGCGTCGCCGCAGGCTCCGCCGGCGCCGACGGAGCCTGCGAGGGCGCCGCTGCGGCCGGCGCCATCGCCACCCGGGGAGCCGAGGCGGGGCTTGGCGCGGCCGGCGGCGCCGGGGTCGCGCAAGCCGCCAGCATCGCCACCAGCACCAGTCCTGCCCTGTCTATGCGTGTCACCGTTGCCTCCCGGAAAGTCGCTCACGCGGCGCGAGTCGCCGCTTTTCGGGCGCGCGACCGCGCACCGTTTCCGCTTCCACTTCTCCGTCCGTCCGCCGGGGCCCGACCGCACCCGATGCGCAGCGTGCCGGCACGCTCACCAGCGGATCAGGGAACTGCCCCAGGTGAAGCCGCCACCGAACGCCGTCAACGCCAGCAGGTCCCCCCGCTTCAGCAGGCCCTTCTGCACCGCCTCGTCGATGGCGATGGGGATGGTCGCGGCCGTCGTGTTGCCGTAGTGCTGAATGTTGTTGTAGACCTGGTCGTCCCGCAGGCCCAGGTGCTTCGCCACCGCCTCCGTGATGCGGAGGTTGGCCTGGTGCGCGATGAAGAGATCGATGTCCGCCACGGTCAGCTGGTTGGCCTCCAACGCCGTGTTCACGCTCTGGGGCATACGCACGACGGCGTGCTTGAAGACCTCCCGGCCTTCCATCCTGGCGTAATGCCGACCTTCGTCCAGGTCCTGGTGCGAGATGCGCGGCATGCGCGCCGACGCGTCCGACTCGCACCACAGCTTCTCCGCGTGACGTCCGTCCGACCAGAGGTGCGTCGACAGCACGCCCCGATCCGGGTCTTCCGTGGGACCCAGGATCGCAGCGCCCGCACCGTCACCGAAAAGCACGGAGATGTCCCGGCCGGCGGGGCTGAAGTCCATGCCCGTCGAATGCAACTCCGCACCCACCAGCAGGATCCGCCGGTACTGGCCTGTGCGGATCCACGCGTCGGCCACCGACAGGCCGTAGATGAAGCCGGTGCACTGGTTCCGGACATCCAGCGCCGGGATGCCCGGTACGCCGAGCTTGCGCTGGAGGAAGACGCCGCCGCCCGGGAAGAAGTAGTCGGGGCTCAGCGTCGCGTACACGATGCAGTCCAGCTCCGACGCGTCCATGCCGGCACGCTCCAGGGCGAGCTTCGAGGCCTCCAGCGCCAGGTCGGAGCCCGCCTGCACGCCCCCTTCCGCCCAGTGGCGCTCCTCGATGCCCGTCCGCTCACGGATCCATTCGTCCGACGTGTCCCACCATTCCTTCAGGTCGTCGTTCCTCAGGACCCGCTCCGGCACATAGAAACCGGTGCTGATGAATTCGGTGCGCGGCATCGCGGCCTCCTGTTCAAGGGTGTCGGTCACGCGGACCGTGGTCGTTCCGTCGCGGATGTTCCCAGGCTAGCGCGCGACGAGCGAACAGGAAAGAGGTCACACCAAGACACGAAGGTTCGGCTCACGCGACGACACGGAGGGCACGAAGCTGCGGCCCACGCGGTAACAGGCACCTTCGCGGTGGTTGCCGGCAACGCCGCATCTGGCACCCGGGACTCTCCCCCACCGGCCTTGCGCCGGGCGACGATCCCCGCGCTGCTGGGGACGCCGTGCCACACCGCTTCACACGTTCGACACCCCCTCCTTCTCCTTCGTGCCTTCGTGTGACACACCCTCGGCGGGCGCCATGAGCGCGAGCAGCCCGATGGCCCCGATGTCGGCGAAGAGGAGCGGGGCCATGAACGGCGCTCCGCGGATGAACCGCTCGAGCACGACGGTGCCGGTGGTGCCCAGGTCGGTGTGGATGTGCAGCCAGGCGCCGCCCAGGCCCACGGCGATCATGAGTAACATGGCCACGAAGTAAACCCGGAGGTCGCGGCGGGTGGGGCGGTCCAGGGCCCCCAGTGCGACGGACACCACCGTGGCGAACACGCCGACGGCGGTGGGCAGCCACAGGCGGGGATCGTGGAAACCGGTGCGGGCGTGGTCCAGCACACTGCTCAAGACCGTCGCAAGGCTGCCCATTCCGACCATGAACAGGTACGCCTGGGTCTTGCTGTAGGGCAGGCGGAGGCGCCGGCCCCGGAGCAGTACCAGCACGCCGCTGTCGGGCGGGTCTTCCAGCCAGGCGGCGCTGAGGCCGATCAGCCCTACGAGGCAGAAGGTGAGCGGGCCCAGCAGTGGGGGCGCCCAGACCAGCAGGTCCACGGTCACCCGACTGCCGA
>CAZUFP010000094.1:0-8397 GCA_964619835.1 uncultured Gemmatimonadaceae bacterium
GCGTGATGCTGTCCCCGCGCTCTCCGCGCCTCTGCGTGATGCTGTCCCCGCGCCCCGGGCTTCCCCCGCGCCCTCCCATTGCGCCACGGACTTCGATGCCCCACGCTTCCCGTTTTCGCGGCCCCGCACAACCCGGGAACGATCATGGCGCGACGAACTGTCCTTACGCAGCGAACCTTCCCCGCATGGCGAGCTTTCGGCGTCCTCGTCGGCTTGCTCGTGCTCCACGCTCCGGACGCTCTGCGGGCCCAGCAACCGTACTTCCAGCAGACGGCGGACTACCGGATCGAAGCAAAGCTCGACGACGCGACCAGCGTGCTCACGGGCCGGGCGGAGCTGCGCTACACGAACCACGCGCCCGTGGCGCTGGACACGCTCTGGTTCCACGAGTACCTGAACGCGTTCCGGCCGAACAGCCTGTGGGCGCAGACGGACCTGCGGCGCGACCCGCCGATCCGGACGTACCAGGACATCGGCCCGGACGACTACGGGTTCCAGAGGCTGGGCACCGTGACGGTGGACGGTACCGCCGTGCGCCCGGTCTACCCGCTGTCGCCGGACTCCACCGTAGTCGCGTTCCCGCTGCCGCGGCCGCTGGCGTCCGGCGCCACGGCCGTGGTGCGCATGGACTGGACGGCGCGGTTGTCCACCGCGGCGCGGCGCCAGGGACGCGCGGGGCGGCATTTCGACTGGGCCCACTGGTTCCCGCGCATCGCGGTCTACCGGCCCGACGGCTGGGAGTACAATCCGCTCACGCGGCAGGGCGAGTTCAACGGGGAGTTCGGGGCCTTCGACGTCACGTTGGACGTGGCGGCGGACCAGGTCGTGGTGGCCACGGGCGTGCCGGTGAGCGGCGATCCGGGCTGGGAGAAGGCGCTCGTGTCGGGGACGGGGCCCGACTATCGCCGGGATGCCTACACGGTGGGCACGGCGGAGTCGCTGGGCCTGCTCAAGGGCGCACCCGCCGCCGGACGCAAACGGATCCGCTGGGTCGCGGAGAAGGTGCACAACTTCGTCTGGAACGCCTCGCCCACGTACGAGTACGCCCTCGGGCACGCGGCGGGCGTGCCGGTGCACGTGTTCTATGAACCGGCCGACAGCGTGGACATGGGCGACGTCGTGCAGATGGGGGACACGGCGCTGGACTGGCTGGCCAACTTCATGGGCGGTTACCCATGGCCCCAGTTCACAATCGTGCGGCGCGTGGAAGGCGGCGGCACGGAGTTCCCCATGCTGGTCATGGTAGGCCGGCCGTCCCTGGGGCTGTTCGTGCACGAGGGCTCCCACCAGTGGTTCAGCCAGATCCTGGCCAACAACGAGTGGCGCAGCGGCTGGCTCGACGAGGGGTTCGCCACGTTCCTCACCAACTGGTTCTGGGAGGACCAGGGCCGCAGCCCGGCCCAGGTGTGGGGCCGCACCATGCAGGCCCTGGCGGGCCTGGAGAAGGCGGGTGCCGCGGAGCCCATTTCGACGCCGGGACCGGAATTCTCCAGCTTCCGCATCTACAACGCCATGATCTACACCAAGACGTCCGTCGTGCTGCGCATGCTGCGCCAGCTGGTGGGCCGGGACACCATGCACCGCATCCTGCGCACGTTCTACGACCGCTACGCCTTCAAGCACACCACGGAGGCGGATTTCCGGCGCACGGTGAACGAGGTGACCGGCAGCAACTACGACTGGTTCTTCGACGAGTGGATCCACACGACGGACCAGCTCGACTACGCCGTCGGCGACGTCACCACCACGCGCCTCGACGACGGCCGCTGGCAGACGCGGGTCCAGGTGCTGCGGCACGGCAGGATCTGGATGCCCGTGGTCCTGGAGGTGGACGGCCAGCGGCAGCTCCTCGTCGACCACGCCGCCGACCAGACGGTGACCGTCACCACGGGGGAACGGCCGGCCCGGGTCACGCTGGATCCTGACGACGTCCTGCTGGACACCGATCCCGCAAACAACACGCGGACAGTGCCTGCGCAGTAGCTTGGGCGGCAAGGGAGGCCCCATCGGTCTCCCTTGCCCCTCCCGGCGCCCGGCGACATCTTTCATCACCCGCCAGGACCACCGTCGATCGACCCTGGCTCTCCCGCGTCAGACCAGGTTGGCGGGCTGCATCCCTGAGACGGAGCTTCGATGCCGGCTGCGGAACGGTCCGCTTTGCGTATCACGGCGATCTACGCGCTGCTGGGTATTGCGTGGATCCTGGCGTCGATTGCGCTCATCTCCTTCGGCGTGGGCGCGGGCGACCAGCTCGTGTACCTGGCCCTGGGGTTGCTCTGGCTCGCCGGAACCGCCGCCGTCCTCTATTTCCTGATCCAGCTCGAGCTCGGCCAGAACCGGCGCACGCCCGCCCAGCGGGACCTGAACCGGTTCCGCGCCCTCGTGGAACGCAGCGGCGAGATCGTGCTCGTGCTGGGCCCGCGCGGCCGGGTCGAGTACGCCAGCTCCAACGTCCGCGACGTGCTGGGCCATCCCGTCGACCCGGCCCTGATGGCACAGGAACGCCTCACGGACTTCATCCACAAGGATGACCGGCGCAAGGCGCTTCGCGCCCTCGCAGACGTCCGGCGCGCCGACCGTGGCGGCCTCAGCTGCGAGCTGCGCGTCCACCACCGCGACGGCAGCGTGCGGTTCTTCGATGCCTGGGGCCGCGGCTTCCTGGACGATCCGGACGTCGGCGGCATCCTGGTCACGCTGCGCGACATCACGCCGCGCAAGCGCTTCGAGTCGGAGATCCAGCAGCTCGCCTACTACGATGGCCTCACCGAGGTGGCCAACCGCCGCTTCTTCTTCGAGCAGGGCGCCCAGAGCCTCGCCATCGCAAAGCGGCACAAGCAGTCCATGGCGGTCGTCTACATCGACCTGGATCGCTTCAAGCTGGTCAACGACACGCTCGGCCACGAGGTCGGGGACTCGCTGCTGCGGGACGTGGCCCGGGCGCTCCGCCGCAGCGTTCGAGAGACCGACGTCGTGGCGCGCATGGGCGGCGACGAGTTCGCGGTCCTGTTGACGGACGTACGGGACAGCGCCGCCGCCGGCCGGGCGGCGGGGCGCATCATGGCCAACGTGCCGGCCAATGTGCAGCGCGACGGTCGGGCCGTGGCCGTCGGCACGAGCATGGGCATCGCCATGTACCCGGACGACGGGGCCGACCTCGAGGCCCTGCTCAAGTGCGCCGACCTGGCCATGTACCGCGCCAAGTCCGACCGCTCCGGCATGCAGTTCTTCCGGCCCGAGCTGCGCGGCATGATGCAGCAACAGATGCGCCTGGAAGCCGACCTGCGGCGCGCCTTCGAGCACCACGAGTTCGACCTGCACTACCAGCCCATCCACAGCCTGGCCACCGGCGAGCTGGTGGGCGCCGAAGCCCTGTCCCGCTGGCGCCACCTGAGCCGCGGCCTCGTGCAGGCGTCCGACTTCATCCAGCTGGCCGAGCACGCGGGCCTCATCACCTCCCTGGACCGCTGGGCCGTGGGCGCGGCCCTCCGCCATCGCCAGGAGATGAACCACAACGGCCGACCCGGCTGGGTGGCCGTCAACCTGTCGCCCCAGACCGTCCGCGACCCCGGCTTCGTCGCCTTCGTGCGGGCCGCCCTGGAGAACACGGACCTGCCGCCGGGCTCCCTGGTGCTCGAGATCGGCGAGGCCGCGGCCATGAGGGACGCCGCCGCCACCGCCGACCTGCTCTGGGAGCTCAAGAGCCTCGGCGTCGCCATCGCCCTCGACGACTTCGGCACCGGCCCGTCGTCCCTGTCTCAGCTCAAGCGCTTCCCCGTCGACATCCTCAAACTCGACCACGGCTTCACCAGCGGCATCGGCACCGACTCCCCCGACGAGCAGATGGTGCGCGGCACCATCGCCATCGCCCACGGCATCCACGCCAAGGTCCTGGCCAAGGGTGTCGAGAAGGACGAACAGGTCGAGTGGCTGCGCGACGCCGGCTGCGAATACGTCCAGGGCTTCCTCGTCGGCCGCCCCGTCCCCATGGCCCAGCTGTACTCGGCGTAACCCCGGCCCGTTTCCCCGCCGCCGCCCCCCCCGAGAACCCGAGTTCGAATTCGAGTTCGAAATCGAATTCGATACGGACCTCGAACTCGAGCTCTATTGTGCGCGAGCGTACGGGGCTTTCCCATATCCGAACACACGGTCGGCCCCGGGGTGGGTGGAGCCTTGGCGTAACCCGCACGTTAGCAATACGTTGGCATGATCCCGGCGCGTGGCATCCTTCTTCCCTGGAGGGGTGTCCGGACCTGGACGTGTCACCGGTTGCGTAGCCGGAGGGTAGGCGCCATGAGCGTGTTCCTGGCGGATGCAAAGCATGCGTTTCGGGCGCTGATGAAGCGCCCGCTGTTCACGGGCGTCGCGGTACTGACGCTGGCCGTGGGGATCGGGGCCAACACGGCCATCTTCAGCGTCGTGCGCGGCGTGCTGCTGCGGCCGCTGCCGTTCGAGCGGTCGGGCGAGCTGGTGCGCATCTGCGAGACGAACCCGCAGGTCGGCGACTACTGCATCGCGTCGCCGCCCAACGTGATGGACTGGCGGGCAGAGAGCCGGACGCTGTCGGAGATCGGGCTGGGCAGGGACTGGCCCTTCCACCTGCGCGTGGCTGGCGAGCAGGCAATGGTGTCTGGCGGTCTCGCGACGGCGGGGTTCTTCCGGGCGTTGCGGGTGAAGCCGGCGCTGGGCCGGTTGATCGAGCCGGAAGACGTGGTGCCGGGCCGGCACGTCGTGGTGCTGGACCATCGGCTGTGGGTTGACCGGTTCGGGTCCGATCCGGACATCGTGGGCCGGCGGGTGGAACTGGACACCGAACCGTTCACGGTGGTGGGCGTGCTGCCGGCGGGCTTCGAAGTGCCGGGCCTGGAGTACGTGCGCCTGTGGCGCCCGCTGCATTTCGACCCTCGGGACGAGAAGAACCGGGACTGGCGCGGGTTCCAGGTGATCGGGCGCATGGCGGACGGGGTGACGCTGACACAGACGCGTTCGGAGCTGGAGACCATACGCGCCCGGCTGGCGGCGGAGCACCCGGCGACGAACGAGGGCTGGGGCATCCGCGTGGAGTCGCTGCGAGACTCGATGGTCGCTTCCGTCCGGCCCGCGCTCATGGTGTTCACCGGGGCCGTCGCCCTGGTCCTGCTGGTCGTATGCGCCAACCTGGCGAACCTGCTGCTGGCCCGCTCCCTGGCGCGCAGGCCGGAGATGGCGGTGCGTGCCGCGATGGGCGGTACCCGGCGCCGGCTGGCGGGGGAGGTGCTCATGGAGGGCGCCCTGCTGTCGCTGATGGGGGGGGCGGCCGGTGTGTTGCTCGCGGTGTGGGGCGTGGACGCCATGCTGGCCCTGGTGCCGGGAGGTATGCCGCGGGCGGAGAACGTGGCCGTGGATGGCCCGGTGCTGGCCTTCGCGCTGGGCCTGTCCCTTCTCACGACTGTCGTGTTCGCCACGCTGCCGGCGTTGCGCGGCGCGCGCGTGGAGCTGGCGGAGGCGTTGAAGGCCGGCCAGCGGTCCGTGTCGGCGGAAGGCGGCCGGCTGCGGGCAGGCCTCGTCGTCGTGGAGATCGCGCTGGCGTTGACCCTGCTGGTGGACGCGGGCCTGCTCGTCCGTAGCTTCTCCACGCTGTCCGGCTGGAACCCCGGGTTCGACCGGCAGAACCTCATGATCTTCTCCATGTTCGCCCCCAACGACAAATACACCGACCACGCCCAGGTCGTCGCCTTCTGGCGCCGCGTCCGCGAAGAGCTGGGCACGGTCCCGGGCGTCACGTCCGTGGGCGCCGTTTCCGCCGGACCGCTGTTCGGCGGCATTGAGACCGACGAGTTCGTCATGCAGGGACGCACGTCCACGCCGGGCTCCAACCCCAGCGTGTGGTACCACGACACCAGCCCGGGCTACCTGGAAACGCTGGGCGTGCAGCTCCTGCGCGGACGCATGATCAACGACGGCGACGTCGCCGGCGGCCCCCACGTGGCCGTGGTCAATGAGGCCATGGCGCGGCTGTGGCCCGGTGGCGATCCCGTGGGCGCGCACCTGCGGCTGCTCCAGAACCACTGGGAAGGGGAGATCGTGGGCGTAGTGCGCGACATCAAGCCGCTGGTCCCGGGCACCGCCGCAAAGCCGGAGCTGTACTGGCCCCTCCAGCAGATGGGACGGCCGGTGGTCTTCTTCGTGCTGCGCACCGATGTCGCCCCGGCCAGCGTCGTGCCCGCCGTCCGTAATCGCCTGGCACAGCTGGATCCGGACGTCTCGCCCGGCACGTTCCGCACGTTCAACGACTGGGTGGGCACCCGTCTCGTGCGGCCGCGCTTCAACATGCTGCTGGTGGGCCTCTTCTCCTTCATCGCCCTGCTCCTGGCGACCACGGGCATTTACGGCGTGCTCGCCTACCTCGTGGCGCGGCGCGCCCGCGAGATCGGCCTGCGCATGGCCCTGGGCGCCGGCCAGCGCCGCGTCGCCCTCGAAGTGCTCGCCCGCGGCGGCCGCTTGACCGCACTCGGCCTCGGCCTCGGCCTCGTCCTCGCCGTCGCCACCAGCCGGTTCCTCGCCAGCCTGCTCTTCGGCGTGAAGCCCACCGACCCTGTCACCTTCGCCGCCGTGGCCCTCCTGCTCGCGGCGGTGGCCCTGCTGGCCACCTACCTGCCGGCCCGCCGCGCCAGCCGGTTGGACCCCATGGAAGTGCTGCGGGAGTAGCGGAGTTCGAGTTCGAGTTCGAATTCGAATTCGAATTCGAGATGCGGCGGGGGAACGCTTCCGGTGGGTGGATGCACCGCGTGCCGGCAACGCCGAGCCCGGCGGCTGAAGGTGAGGCGCTACGGCCCTGGCGGTCCGCCGTACGCGACGGGGGCCGGGACCGCAGCGGCTCAGGCCATGCTCTGCACGGCAGCCTTCCACACACCGTCCAGGCTCTGCCCACCAGCCCCGCAATCGAATTCGAACTCGAACTCGTCTTCGATTCAGCGGGCCGCGACCTCTCCCTGGACGAGCTGCCCGAACCGCGCCAGCGCCGCCTCCAGCTCCTCCACCGGCAGGCCGAAGCCGAACCTCACGTACTTGCCCATGGCGAAGTGGGCGCCGGGCACGATGAGCAGGTCCTGTTCCACGCGCAGCCGCTCGGCCAGCGTCTCCGACTCCATGGGCAGGTCGTAGCGGGCGTACACGATGGCGCCCGCGTCGGGCCGCCGGTATGTGAAGACGCCTGTCCGGTCCATCCAGCCGGTCATCACCTCCAGGTTGGACCGGATGATGCCCCGGGCCCGTTCCACGATCTTCGGCCGGACATCGGGCCGCAGGGCGATGGAGGCAAGGGTATCCGTGAGCTGGCCGGTGGAGATGGAGGTGAAGTCGGTCCGGGCCCAGAGGCGGGCGGCCAGGTCGTGGGGCGCCACGAGCCAGCCGACGCGCAGCCCGGGCAGGCCGTACGCCTTGGACAGGGAGCCGACGGCCACGACCCGGTCGTACGTGCCCCAGAACGACGGCGTCGACGCCCCGCCGGCTACCTCGGCGCCGGCGTAGACTTCGTCCGCCAGGATCCAGGCGCCGGTGGCCGCCGCCGCGTCCACGATGGCCTGCCGGGACGCGGCCGAGAGGACCGCAGCCGTGGGATTGCCCGGGTTCGTGACCACCACCAGGTCGGCGCCGTCGATGGCGTCGCGCAGCTCCGCCGGATCGGGCTGCCAGCCGTTCTCCTCCCGCGCCCAGAACTCCCGCACCGTGGCTCCGAAGTTCTGCGCCAGGTGGTGGGTCTGCATGTACGTGGGCATGTAGATGGCCACCGTGCCGCCCGGCGGCAGCAGTTCCCACAATGTGACGAAGTTGGCCTCCGCGCTGCCGTTCGTCACCACGACGTTGCCGTCGTCGGCGCCGTCGTAGAGCGCCGCGATGGACGCGCGCAGCGGGTCGGAGCCGTTGGACTGGCCGTAGCCCAGCAGCGTCGCCAGGACGTCGTCGTCCACGAACGACGCCAGCTCCTTCAGCGTCAGCGGGTGCACGCCACTCTCCGAAAGGTTGAACGCCACCCGGTTCTCGTACGTCGACTGCCAGCGCTCCATGGCGAACGGCACGAACTCGCGCATCATCATCTCCTGGTTGGGTCCCGTGGCTCCGGCTCCGGCTGGCAATGTATGCGCCGGCGCGCCCCTTTTCGAGGTCGAATTCGAATTCGAGTTCGAATTCGAGGGGGTGAGGCCGTGGGCTCCCGATGCGTTGCCGGCCCCGGCCGACGCGACCCGGATTGCCGCAGAGGCACACCGCGCATTCCCGGACATGTCATCCGGATGACATGTCCGGGAACCGCAGACCCCCGTCAGGGCCCTTCGCTTGGAACCCGGACCTGGCCTCGCCCCGGACGCCGCCGCGCCCGGATTCGCCGCCGGCCGCGCCCGCCCAACCTGGCCGGGGCCGGCG
>CAZUFP010000094.1:8497-11285 GCA_964619835.1 uncultured Gemmatimonadaceae bacterium
CGCCGCGCCCGGATTCGCCGCCGGCCGCGCCCGCCCAACCTGGCCGGGGCCGGCGTCTCCGAGACCCGCCGGGCCCCGTCCCCCTCGAACTCGAACTCGAACTCGAATTCGAATTCGACAAGCCTCCCCGCCCGTGGTACGATTCCGGCATCCTGCATCGCCGACCATTCACCTCGATGAAGGAACTGGGGAAGCCGATGACGATGAAGGTGAAGTTGCCGGACGAGGTCGCCCACGGGGAGGGCGGCAAGATCGTGTTTCTGGTGATGGACGGACTCGGCGGATTGCCGGATCCGCGCACCGGTCGCACGGAGCTGGAAGCCGCCAGCACGCCGAACCTGGATACGCTGGCCCGGCGCTCGGCGCTGGGCCTGCACCGGCCGACGGTGCCGGGCATCGCGCCCGGCAGCGGGCCGGGCCACCTGGCCCTGTTCGGTTACGACCCGCTGGAGTGGAACATCGGGCGTGGCGTGCTCAGCGCCCTGGGCGTGGACTTCGACCTTCAGCACGGCGATGTGGCCGCCCGCATGAACTTCGCCACCCTGGACGGCGCGGGGAACATCATCGACCGGCGGGCGGGGCGGCCGCCGGACGAGGAGAACCGCCGCCTCGTGGCCAAGCTCCGCGAGGCCGTCCAGGAGGTGGACGGGGTCAAGGTCTTCTTCGAGTCGGAGAAGGAGCACCGCGTGGTGCTCGTGCTGCGGGGCCAGGGCCTGTCCGCCGACCTGTCGGACACGGACCCGCAGGAGACGGGCGTGCCGCCTCTGCCCGTCGCGCCGCTGAACGACGCGGCCCGTGCCAGCGCCGAGCTGGTCACGAAGGTGCTCGATCAGGCGGCGGCCGCCATCGCCGACGAGCCCCGGGCCAACGGCCTGCTGGCTCGCGGGTTTGCCGCGTTCGAACGGTATCCCAGCATGCAGGAGCGCTTCAAGCTCAAGCCGCTGTGCATTGCGCGTTACCCCATGTATCGCGGCGTCGCTCGTCTTCTGGGCATGGACATCCACCCCGTCCCCGACACCGACGCGGACAGTATCACCGCCCTGGAGCGCAAGCTGGGCGAGTACGATTTCGTGTTCGTGCACTTCAAATACATGGACTCCCGCGGCGAGGACGGCGACCACGAAGCCAAGCAGCACGCCATCGAGGCCGTGGACGCGCTGATCCCGCGCGTCGAAGCCCTGAACCCCGACGTGCTGATCGTCACGGGCGACCACTCCACGCCGGCCACGTACGCCGCCCACTCCTGGCACCCGGTGCCCGTGCTCATCGCATCGAGATGGTGCCGCACCACGCCGGTCGAAGGGTTCGGCGAGCGGGAATGCCTCAAGGGCGAGTTGGGCATCATCGAAGGGAAGCATCTCATGAGCCTGGTGCTGGCGCACGCCGGCCGGCTCGCAAAATTCGGAGCGTGACGCCCCTATGGCCGATGTCGAACAGATCCTCGGTGACGCGCTCCAGCTGGGCGAGGAGGAGCGCTGGGAGGAGATGGCCGAGCTCCTGAACGATGCCCTCGCCGACGCCCCGGACGACCCGTACCTGCTCTGCTGGCTCGGCGTCGCGGAGCGGGAGCTGGGCAACGATAGCTCCGCCTACGACCTGTTCCGCCGCTGCATCATGGGCAACCCGGTGGACCCGCACCTGTTGGCCGTGGCCGGCGCCGGCCTGGCGGCCTTCGACGACCCGGACGCCGAGTCCGCCCTGAGGGCGGCGGCCCTGTCGGGGCCCGATCTTCCCATGGCCCGGCTCCAGTACGGCGCGTATCTCGCCCGCGAGGGCGTGTACGACGAAGCGCTGGAACACCTGCGGGCGGCCGTCGAGCTGGCTCCGGAGGACCCGGCCATGCACACCGAGCTGGGGGCCGCTCTCGCTCTGAAGGGGGATCTGGAAGCGGCGACGTCGTCCCTCGAAACCGCTCTGGACCTGGCTCCGGACGACTCGTGGACCCGCGTGATCCTGGGGCTCGTGCTGCTGGAGCTGGACCGGGGTGACGAAGCGGCCGAGGCGCTGGTGCAGGCGGCCCGGGAGCGCGATGACGATGCCGAGGCCCTCGTGCTGGGTGCCCTCGCCGCGGCGAGGGCCCGATGGGACGATGCGGCGGAAGAGCTGCTGGTGAAGGCGGAGTACCCGGCGGAGGGCGCGGATGTGCAGCTGATCCAGGAAGCGGAGTCGGCCATCCGTGCCGGAGCGGACGATGCGGCCCGTTTCCTGCGCACTGTGATCGGCCCGTCGGCCTTGAGGGAGCGACTCACCGCACCCCTCTGAAGGCGGCTCAACAAACTATTGCTAGAGCGGGAATGGCCTCCTACCTTGCCTGCGGCCGTTTCGCTTCGACCGCTGCGCCACGGAGCAGCGTTCCCGCCTCCGTGATCCTCACTGCACGCTGACTCATCGTGATCGAGATACCGTTCACACGACACAAGCTGGACAACGGGCTGCGCGTCATCCTTTCGCCCGACACCGGTGCGCCGGTGGTGGCCGTCAACCTGTGGTACGGCGTGGGGTCGCGCGATGAGCGACCCGGACGCACGGGCTTCGCCCATCTCTTCGAGCACATGATGTTCCAGGGCTCGGAGCACGTGCCGGAGAGCATGCACTTCGCCCTCATCGAACAGGCGGGCGGCTCGCTCAACGGCTCCACCTGGCTCGACCGCACCAACTACTTCGAGACGGTGCCGTCGCATTACCTGGAGCGCGCCCTCTGGCTCGAGGCCGACCGGATGGGCTGGCTGCTGCCCGCCATGACGCAGGAGAAGCTGGACAACCAGCGTGACGTGGTGAAGAACGAGCG
>CAZUFP010000095.1:0-7154 GCA_964619835.1 uncultured Gemmatimonadaceae bacterium
GGCAATCATGGCGACCGTCCCTGTCCGACACAGGTCCCACCGCGCTCAACAGTGCTTTTCCGCGGGCATGATGACTGCCGCGGCCATCCTGGGCCCGGTTCACCCGGCCGGTCTGGCCGCCCAGAACGTGTCGGGCCGGGTCGTCGCCCTGGCCGGCCAGGATCCCATCGACAATGCCATGGTGTGGCTGGGCGACACGGAGCGCCGGATGTGGACGGACAGTCTCGGTTCTTTCGTATTCGAAAACGTGGAACCGGGGCACTATGAGCTGCGCGTGCGACACCCCGCGTACCACGAATGGACGCAGGACGTCGATGTACCGGCGGAAGGCCTGGCGGATCTGACGATCTCGCTGGCCCTCCGCGCCATCCCGCTGGACGCCATCGTCGTGCAGGGACTGTCCGCGGATGCGCTCAAGCGACGGGCACTGGCTTCGGGCATCTCCGCGTTTGTCGGACGGGACGAGCTCAACCGGTACGAGCGCTACGGCGCCAACCGGGTGGAAGACGTGCTCCGCCGGTACGTCCCTTCCGTGACCGTCACAGACCGGGTCGGGAGCGGCATCTGCATTCAATCCACGCACATCGCGCCCCGCCCCGGACCGGTCCAGGCCGACGCCGACCACACCTCGACCTCCTGCAGCATGGCCGTCTTCGTGGACGGGGCGAAGGAGGACCCGACGTATGTGCACGACCTGCCGACCAGCGAGATCTACAGCATCGAGTACATGAAACCCATCGACGCCGCGTTCCGGTTTGGCCCGGTCGGGTCCCGAGGCGCCCTCATCATCACCACGCGTCAGGGCGCCCTCGAAACCCTGCGGCGGATGTCCGAAGAGTCGCGGGATGCGGCCCGGCATCGGAGCTTCGTGTTCGCCGGCGCGACGGGTGGAACGGTGGCGGGTCTGGGCATTGCCTACGCCCAGGGGATGTTCGACAAGCACGGCGGAGTAGGCGTCGGGGACGTCTTCCAGTTCGTCGGCACCGTCCTGGTCGGCGCCGGCATCGGCGAGCTCGTGTATCGGTTGACCGGCCGGTAGCCCGGTCCCCGACACGGCCGGCTAGTCGCCCGCCGCCTGCCTCCGGGACGGCACGGCCCGCCCACGCCGCCCGGCGGCACGGCGCTCCGCCAGCAGCAGCCGCACGTCCACCGCCACCGCCACGTCCGGACCCGCGAAGACGGGATTGGATTCGAGCTCGGCGATCTCCGGGTTGGCCAGGAACGCGTCCGCCAGAGAGAGCACGAGGTCGGCCAGGGCCTTCCGGTCCGCCGCGGCGCGCCCGCGCAGACCGCCGAGCGCGGCGCCGATCTTCCCCTCCGCCAGCATGTCCAGGACCTCCGCGCGGGACACGGGCAGAGGCCGGATGGCGACCTCGCCGATGAGCTCCACCGCCACACCGCCCAGGCCGACGCTCACGATGGGGCCGAACTGCTCGTCCCGGCGCGCGCCCACCAGCAGCTCCACCGTGGGCGCCGGCAGCATCTCCGTCACCAGCACGCCGTCCATGGCCGCCGATCCCTCGATGCCCGTGTACGCCTCCGCGCGGGCCCGGAGCTCGTCGAAACCGCGGCGCACCGCGTCGGCGTCCCGCAGGCCCACCAGGACGCCACCTGCCTCCGTTTTGTGGATGATCGACGCGGACACGACCTTGAGCACCACCGGGTAGCCGAGCCCGTCCGCCGCGGACACCGCGGCGTCGGCGGACGCGCAGAACCGGCCACGGGCCACGCCCACGCCGTACGACTCCACCAGGCGCCGCGCTTCGGGCTCCAGCAGCAGCGAGCGCCCCTTCGATCGCGCCGCCCGGAACGCGTCCGGCCGGGGCTCCGCGGGCCGGACCAGCCGGACCGCCCGCCGGTTCAGGAACCGGCCCCGCTCCACCGTCGCTGCGATGCAGCGGGTGGCGATCTCCAACGACGACGTCACCGGCACGCCGGCACATCGCAGCGTGTCCAGCGCCTCGCTCTTCCGCTCCGCATAGACGGAGTGCAGCACCAGGGGCTTCCCCGCCGGCTCCGCGAGCCCGCCCATGGCCGCCGCCGCCTGCCGCTCGGTCTTGTCCAGGTCGGCCGAGAACCGGTTCGCGTAGCCTCCGAACAGCCCCGCCACCAGGATGCCCGACACGCCCCGGTCGGCCAGCAGCGCTTCGAGGACGGTCCGGAACACGCCGGGGTCCCCGTCCGCCGCGCCTGCCAGGTCCGTGGGGTTGCCGCCGGCCCGGCCCAGCAGCTCGGCCAGCCGATCACGCGTGGCGCGGCCCACCCGCGCCAGCGGGATGCCCATCTGGGAGAGAGCGTCCACCGCCAGCGCCGCGTGGCCGCCACCGTCGGACAGGATGGCGACGCCGCCTTCCGTCGGCGCGGCCGGCTGCCCCGCCAGCGTCAACGCGACCGGCAGCAACTCGTCCGAGCGCTCCACCATCACGACGCCGGCCTGGGCCATGGCCGCGCGGAAGACGCGGGCCTCGCCCGCCACTGCGCCGGTGTGGGACCGGACCGCGGCCACCCCCGCGTTGGAACGGCCGCCCTTCAGCAGCACGATGGGCTTGTGCCGGGTCACCCGGCTGGCCGCCTCCATGAACGCCCGGCCATCCCGGAAGCCCTCCACGTACATCGCCACCACGTCGGTGTTCGGGTCCGTGGCCAGGAAGGACAGCACCTCGTGGAAGCCCACGTCCATCTCGTTGCCGACGCCCACGTAGACCGACACGCCGGCGCCGGGGTGCGCGCGGATCTCGTTCAACAGGCCCAGGGCGACGTTCCCCGACTGCGACAGGAGGGCTACCCGGCCCGGCCGCAGGCCGTCCAGGCCGAGCAGGTCCAGGCCCAGCGGAAGGTCGAGGACGCCGGACGTGTTCGGCCCGATCACCCGGATCCCCGTCCGGCGGGCGACGTCCCGCAGGCGACGTTCCAGCGCCGCGCCCTTCCTACCCACCTCGCGGAAGCCCGCGGCCAGCACCACCGCGCCCCGGATCCCCACCGCCGCGCACTCCTCCAGCACGCCGGGCACCGACTCGGCCCGCGTGGCCACCACGGCCAGGTCGGGGTGCCCCCCGATCTCCGCCACCGAACGGGACACGGCCAGCCCCAGCACCTCGCCACCCGACGGGTTGACCGGGTAGATGTCGCCGGAGAAGCCGGCCCCTTGCAGCGCCTTCACGACCTGGTAGCCGCGCTTGGTGGGGTGGCGGGACGCCCCGATCACCGCGACCGATGCCGGCCGCAGGATGGGGTCGAGGGGATGCGGGGTCGGAGAAATGCTAGTGTCCACTGAATTCCGGCTCCCGCTTCTCCGCGAAGGCGCGGACGCCCTCGCGCCAGTCCTCGGTTTCCATGCAGCCCAGCAGCGTCTCCGCCTCACGCCGCAACGTCCGCCCGGCCTTGCGCCGGACCGCGCCGTTCAGCAGCCGCTTCGCCTTCCGGAGCGAATGGGGCGCCCGCTCCGCCAGACGCTCCGCCAGCGCCATGGCCTCCTCCAGCACCCGCTCGGCCGGCACGGCCCGGTTGGCCAGGCCCATGTCCACCGCTTCCCGGCCCGTGAAGAAGTCGCCCAGCAGGATCAGCTCCTTCGCCCGCGCCAGCCCCACCCGCTCCGGCAGCGTGTAGGTGGCCCCGCCACCGACGAACGTGCCCAGAGCCGTCTCCGGCAGCCGCAGCTTCGCCTCTTCCGCCACCACGATGAGATCCGCCGAAAGGGCCAGCTCCAGGCCCGCGCCGATGGCGTGCCCGTTCACCGCCGCCACCACCGGCTGGGGCAGCCGCTGGAGCGCACGGTTCGCCCGCTGCCCCGCGTCCACGTACCGGCGCCGCTCCGCCGCCGTCGGTTCCGCCGAGCCGTGGGCCTTCAGATCCGCGCCCACGCAGAACGCACGCCCCTCGCCTGTCACCACGACGGCGCGCACGTCCGGGTCCGACGCCAGGTCGGCAAGCTCCGCGGCGAGCGCGTCGTACAGGGCGAGGCTGACCGCGTTCAGGCGTGCCGGACGGTCCAGCGTCAGCAGCGCCACCCGGCCGACGCGGTCCGCCCGCAACGGGAACGACTCCTCGGATTCCGCCTTTGCCATTGCTTTCCCCGGTCCACGAGTCGCGGCATCCTTTTAGGTCCCCCGATGTGCAAGGATCGGGCTAGCAGATCTGGCTGCCGACACCGTGCCGGAGACAACGGAGTGGCGCTGGCGACCGGCGCCGCTCCCGTCGCGTTGCCGCATCGATAAACTATTGTGGTGGTGTCGTTTAGCGTGGATGATGAGAGAGCACGGCAAACGACGAAGGAAAACCTCCGCGCATGACGACGCACCGGCAAGCCCACACCGCGGAGCGCGACCCGGTGCTCATCGGTCCGCCAATTCGAACTTTTTTCTGCGTCCTCGTCCGTGGCTCGCCACGTTTATTCCAATCACAACATCCGGACGAGGCCAAGGATCTGGCCCAGACGCCGATAAACCCGTTCGGTCCCCGTGAGCTCATCGTCCGCGAGCAACAGGGTGCCATCCGGTTTCTGCGCCGTTGAGCGAACGAGTCGCAGAAGCTCCTGTGCGATGCCGTTCATGTAGACGGCCAGCGAAACGCCGCCGTACATGACGACGGCGAACCGCACTTCCTTGCGACACTGCATGTCTGGGCGGTCTAGACAGGCGGACGTCCCCGGGGAAGATGGAGGACCATCCACCCGTCCAATAAGCTCCCCCCCTGACACCATGCAAGCCTTTCAATCGGAGAGCCTGGTGGCGTGTGGCCCGGAGAATGCCATCCCTGTGCCGTCGCAGGCAGCGTGCACTCTTGGCCAAAGGCTTTCGCCGTGTCCATCCAGATCACCGACGTTTCGGGCAAGAAGCAGTTGAAGCGCTGGATCCGGTTCCAGCACGGGCTGTACGACGGCGACGCCCTCTTCGTTCCCCAGCTCATGTCGGACGAGATGGACACGTTCGATCCGGAACGGAATCCGGTGTTCCAGGTGGCCGATGTCCGCGTCCTGCTGGCCGAGCGGGATGGCGAGCCGGTGGGTCGCGTGTGCGGGGTCATCCACCATCTCGAAGCCGACAGGGTCGGGCACAAGCGGGGCCGGTTCGGATGGTACGAGTGCGTCGCCGACGCCACGGTTTCCGACGCCATGCTCTCCGAGCTCGAAGCCTGGTTCCGGGCCGAGGGATGCACCGAGCTGGCCGGTCCTCTCGGCTTCACCGACCTGGACCCCGAGGGGCTGCTGATCGACGGCAACGACGCGCTGCCCACCATGGCCGGCAGCTACCACAAGCCCTACTACCGCGACCTCCTCGAAGGCTACGGGCTCACCAAGGAGGTCGACTACGAGGAGTTCCGGTTCGAGATTCCCCGGGACGATCACCCCGTCATACAGACCCTGCGGCACAAGGCTGCCCGCGACCAGGAAAAGTACGGGCTCCGACCGCTCCGCCTGCCGAAGCGGAAGGACCTCCTCCAGTTCGCCCCCCAGTTCTGGGAGGTCCTGGAACGGGCGTTCGTCAAGCTGTACGGTGTCACGCCGCTGACCCGGGAGCAGGTCGACTATTACACCAGGAAGTACTTCGGCTACATCGACCCCGATTTCGTCCAGTTCGTCGTAGACAAAACCGACCGCCTCGTCGGTTTCTATCTGGGCATCCCCAACCTTTCCCGGGCCTTGCAGAAGGCCGGCGCCCACCTCTTCCCCTTCGGCTTCTGGCACGTGCTCCGCGCCTTCAAGGGAAACGACACGGTCGACTTCCTTCTCGCCGGCGTCGACCCGGACTGGAATGCGTCCACCGTCCTCCCGACACTGACCGTCGAGATGCATCGCGCCCTGGTCCGGCGCAGCATACGCTACGCCGAGACCAACCGGGAGCTGGAGACCAACACCACCGTCACCCGGATCTGGTCCAGATTCGCGCTCGTCAATACTCGCCGATCGCGCATCTATTCGAAGGTGCTGGCCTAGACCGCGCAGCCCGCAAACGACGATTTCTTCATCGCCCCAGGGCTACGAATGCGGGACCCCGGAGCCATCGACGCCACGTCCGTTCAAATCACATCATCCGCACGAGGCACGTGTAGTAGATATACTCACACTTGAGGATGTCGGTCAGCAACGGCAGGCCGTCGACAAAACGCACTGTTCGCAGACATGTCGTGCCCAGACCGGAACAGGAAGCCCGGGCCGGCGCCGGCAGGGAGACCACCCCGGTGAACGTGGTGCCGAGCACCAGCAACGTGGAAGCGATGAAGCGCGTCATGTTCCCCTCCTCCTGAGAGTGTGCTGTTCGAGCGTGCACATTGAGGAAGGGACCGGGGCGCGAGAATGCCGGGTCGGGACGACGGGAACGTGTCAACGCTCGTTGCCGAGTGGTCTTCTCCCCGGAATTGAGTCCAGGCGGACTCCCGTTTGGGAGCGCTATCTTCGGGTCGGACCTGGAGCCTCGGGAGAGGCGGGGAGCGACCCATGAGACGGAGCCGGTTATCGGAAGAGCAGATCGCCATGGCGCTGCGGCAGGCGGAGGCCGGGACGCCGGTGGCGGAGATCTGACCAGAGCGAAGCCCGTCGGCCGCCGGCGCGCAGCATCGCACTGGTGCGGCCCGGGACGGGGTGGTAGCTTGCGTACGCCGCTTCCGCCGTGCAACTCGTTTCCTCCCCAAGGGTTCGCCGCATGATCTCACTCCGGCATCTCCGGGAGCGCAAGCTCGCCCAGTGGGCCGTGGCCTACCTCGCCGGCGCTTGGCTCGTGCTGCAGGTGCTCGACCTTGTTGCGGCGCCCTTCCACCTCCCCGACGCCGTCCAGCGCGGCGCGATCGTCGTGCTGGCCGTCGGCTTCCTGGGCGCGCTGGTCCTCGCGTGGTACCACGGCGAGAAGGGCAAGCAGAAGGTCTCGAGCGTGGAGATCGGGCTGCTCACCGGCGTACTCGTGCTCGCCGGCGTGGGCGTGGCCTTCGTCGCCCCCTCGCCCGCGTCTGCTCCCGCGGCCCGAGCCGATGCGCCGGTGGTGGCGCAGCGCTCGATCGCGGTGCTGCCTTTCGAGAACATGAGCAGCGACAAGGAGCAGGACTACTTCGCCGACGGCATCTCCGAGGA
Source organism: uncultured Gemmatimonadaceae bacterium (assembly GCA_964619835.1). GTDB lineage: Bacteria > Gemmatimonadota > Gemmatimonadetes > Longimicrobiales > RSA9 > JARRJS01. Next base: position 7,061 of record CAZUFP010000095.1, read on the forward strand.
CCTCCTGAACCTGCTCTCGAGCTTGCCCGCGCTGCGCGTGGCCGCCCGCTCCAGCGCGTTCTCGTTCAAGGGCAAGGACGTGCCGGTGGATTCC
>CAZUFP010000095.1:7164-11089 GCA_964619835.1 uncultured Gemmatimonadaceae bacterium
AGTAAGGAATGTGCTGGAGGGAAGCGTGCAGAAGGCGGGAGGTCAGGTGCGCATCTCGGTCCAGCTGGTGCGCGCCTCCGATGGCTACCAGATCTGGGCCAAGAGCTGGGACAGGAAGCCCGTGGACGTCTTCGCCATCCAGGACGAGATCGCGCGCGATGTCGCCTCCCAGCTCCAGATCCGCCTGCTCGGCACGGCCCCAGCCGCGCAGCAGACGGACCCGAAGGCGTACGCCCTCTTCCTGCAGGCGAGGGAGCTGGGGCGGCACGCAACGCCCGAGGCGTATGCCCGCTCGGACTCGCTCTACCGGCGGGCGCTGGCGATCGACCCGCGCTACGCTCGCGCCTGGGTCCAACTGGCGGTCAACCTCTCCGGCGAGGCGGCCTACGGACTGCTGCCGGGCGCGGAGGCGTCCCAGCAGGCGCGCGCGGCCGTGGAGCGCGCGCTGGCCATCGACTCCACCGAGGCGCATGCCTACTCGATGCTGGGCTGGTTGGACATGCAGGACGGGGACCTGGCCGCCGCCGCGCGCGACCACGAGCGCGCCCTGGCGCTGGCGCCCACCGATCTGGCCGTGCTGGAAAACGCGTCCAATCTGCTCGGCAGGCTCGGGCGCGTGCCGGAGTTGGTCGCCGTGCGCAAGTACGTGGTGGCGCACGATCCCGTGAACGTGAAGGCGATCACCGATCTGGCCTACGCCTACCAAGAAGCCGGCCGCCTGGACGATGCCGCCGCACAGGACCGCACCGCGCTGAGCCTCTCACCCGGCAAGGGGGTGACGCACTTCCTGCTCGCGACGGTGCTGCTGCGGAAGGGGGACGCGGCGGGGGCGCTGCGGGAGATCGAGCAGGAGCCGCTCGAGTCCTGGCGCATGCTTGGGCTGCCGATGGTGTACCACGCGCTGGGCCGCAGGCAGGACTCGGACGCGGCACTCGCGCAGCTGATCCGGGAGCACGGAAAGGGCGGCGCCTACAACATCGCCCAGGTCTTCGCCTACCAGGGCGAAGCGGACCGGGCGTTCGCCTGGCTGGAGAAGGCGGTGGAGCACAAGGAAGGGGTCCAGCAGATCGCCGCGGACCCCCTGCTCCAGCCGCTTCACTCGGACCCGCGGTGGCTTCCTTTCCTGCGCCGCATCGGCAAAGCGCCCGAACAACTGGCCCGCATCCCCTTCCACGTGCGGGTGCCGCCCGCCTCCGCGGCCCCGCCGGCAGCGGGCCGCGGTGCCACGTAGCCGCGCGAGGACCACCGCGCCGGTCACAGGGCCGAGCGCCCATCGAGCCTCCCGGTGGACCGGCACGGAGTGCCGATGGCTATGTGGGACAATGGGAAGGTGGCGAATGGCCGAGCCGTTGGAGAACGAGTCCCAGGCCGCCTCATCCAGCGCCGTCTCCAACAATTCGATCAGCGACGGCGATTCGGTGCCCGGGTGCGAGGACGAAGAGCCCGGCTCCGGCTGCACTCCGAAGGACGATTTACCGGGTGCGCGGGAGGCGTATGCCGGGTCTGCGCTCGATCTTGAGAAGGTACGGGTGAACACCTCCTGGGAAATCTGCCACCCGTACCTGTTCAGCTTCGGCCGTCGCCGATCGCTTTCGCAAATGGAACTTTGCGGAAGGAAAGCGGAGGCGGCACCATCCCCGGCACCGCCTCCTCTTCTTCCCGCCACTATTGGCCTCCCGCCCGAAATTACGAGAGAGCGTGCAACGAATTACGAAGCACCTCGCTCAGCAATTACGAGAGACCGAGTAAACCCACAATCTGTGGCCTTGTACGTGAGGTGCCCCCCGGAAACTGGTCTAGTCAGAATGGGATTCCGGAGGGGGGAATCAATCCACCTGAAGAGCGCAACACCGGGATCCAGAGGAGGCGGAGCGCCACGCGCCGGTGCAAGATTCCGAGAAAGCAGGCTCCACGTACAGGAGCCCCGGCGCATCGGCGCGCCGGGGCCCCCATTTTTCAAAGAACCACCGAGACGTCAAGAGAGACGTCCTGAATCAGTTGCGGCACCGCATACCGGTCGATACCACCCAAGTGCCCAACCCCACTAACCTGCTGTGGGCCAGCGTCCTACCGCAATTTACGATAAAAGTTGGCGCATTTTATGATAGAACGCGGCGACGTTTTATGATTCGTCGTGGCGAACCACACAGGGCTTCGCCGGGCTCCAATTCGACCGGTTTCGCTCCCGGCGCTGAACGGAGAAAAGCCCGCAACCGCGGGCTTTTCTCCCTACCGACAACGAATCAATGACCCACAAAACAACGAATCAGTTGACTCTGCGACAACGAATCAACGGACCTTCAGGGCATCAACCCTGAAGGTCAACTGATTCGTTGCGGGGGGGGGGTCGAGCGATTCGTTGTCGAAATCCACCCCAAGCGGGTCATTGATTCGTTGCGCTCAACAATGACCTGGCGCCACCGCGGTTGAGTAGTTCAATAAAACTTGGTTGAAAAGTTCACTGGTGTCCGGGTGAAACGTGCACTATATTGCGGTTGCGAAGTGTACCTCAATCACTCGCTTAGCTGCGCCCCGAGCCCGGGTCTGCCATGCCCGAATACATCCCGCGGATCATCGACGACGAGCTCGACGACCTTCTGGACGCCCTGCCTGCAGTCGCACTGGAGGGCCCGAAGGGCGTGGGCAAAACCGCATCGGCCGAACGTCGGGCGAAGACGGTGTTCCAGCTGGACACTCAAGTCCACCGGCAACTGGCAGAGGCCGATCCGAACCAGCTCCTGCAGGCGAGCCCGCCCGTCCTTCTGGACGAATGGCAGCACGTGCCGGCCATCTGGGACGCAGTGCGCCGAGCGGTAGACCGGGATCCGACTCCGAATCGATACCTGTTGGCGGGCTCGACGGCTCCGACCTCGCCGCCGACGCATTCGGGAGCCGGGCGAATCGTGACGCTTCGCATGCGACCTCTCTCCCTGAGCGAGCGACGACTGGCAAAGCCCGCTGTCAGCGTGCGCCAGCTGCTGTCCGGCTCGCGTCCACCGATCTCGGGTGCGACCGACGTCGGTCTGGCGGATTACGCGCGTGAGATTGTGACCTCCGGCTTCCCGGGCATCCGCCACCTTCGGGGGCGAGCCCTGCGCGCCCAGCTGGACGGGTACCTGGACCGGGTGGTGGATCGGGATTTCATGGAACAGGGGCACCCGGTGCGAAAACCGCAGGCTCTCCGTCGCTGGATGACCGCGTATGCAGCTGCGACCTCCACGACGACGACCCTGGAGAAGATCCGGCGAGCGGCGACCAGTGGGGAGGGCGATGTGCTGAGCAAGCACACGGTCATCGCGTACAGGGAGGTTCTGACCCGCCTCTGGATCATCGAACCGGTGCCGGGCTGGCTCCCGTCTCGCAGCCATCTGGCCAGGCTGACGCAGAGTCCGAAGCACCAACTCGTCGACCCCGCTCTGGCGGCTCGGCTGCTCGGTATCAGCCAGGAAGCGTTACTGAGCGGGCACGAGCCTGCCACGGCGGTGCCGAGAGACGGGACGTTCCTCGGGCAGCTCTTCGAGTCGCTCGTGACCCTCTCCGTGCGCGCCTATGCCCAGGCCGCGGAAGCGAACGTCCGGCACCTCCGTACGTACGACGGGCGCCAGGAAATCGACCTGATCCTGGAACGGCCGGACCAGCGCGTACTCGCCATCGAGGTGAAGCTCAGCGGCACCGTCACCGACGACGACGTCCACCACCTCATCTGGCTGCAACAGAAGCTGGGTGGCGATCTGCTGGATTCGGTGGTCGTGACCACCGGCGCTCACGCCTATCGCCGCAAGGATGGTATCGCCGTCGTGCCCGCTGCCCTGCTCGGACCATGAGCCTCGCCGGCCCTCAGCGGAATGCCGCGACTGCCGGTCGGAGTCGCCTCTGGCATCATGATCGTGTCCATTTTGGGGCCATTCCTGGTGAGTCCAACCGT
>CAZUFP010000096.1:0-10844 GCA_964619835.1 uncultured Gemmatimonadaceae bacterium
ATCATCGACGTCATCGAAGGCCGCGGGGACACGAAGAGCCTGACCGGGAGTTGACGGCGGCCGCGGGGACCGGGCGACGGAGCCGCGGCGTGAAGCGCCGGACGTACCCGCTCAGCCCGCATGCTTCCTGTCCGATGGCGTGCAACCGCCGGACCGGGACCCGGACCCGTAAGCGCAATGGGACGCGGGGACAATGCGGGGCACGGGTCACGCACCCGCACACCGACCCGGACCGGGGAGGGCAAGTTCAAGAAGGAAACGGGCGCGGCGATGGGAATCGTCGCGCCCGCTCTGTGCGCCAGGTCAGCGGAGGCGGAGGGACTCGAACCCCCAAGGGCTTGCGCCCGCCGCATTTCGAGTGCGGTGCCTTACCAATTAGGGCTACGCCTCCCGGACTCGCCGGCGGGCGTGGCCGGCCGCTGGCGAGCGAGGAAAGCTAGCGAAGCGCCAGCGCGCCTTCAACCCCGGCGAAGCTGAGGTCGTGACCGCCCTAACCCGCCGGCTCCGGCGCGGAGGCTGCACTTGACCTGGCAGCCGCCTGGCGTACATCGTGCAGGTGCAATCCCCACATCCCTTCCATCCCGAGAACCACATGCGGGCCTCCGGCCGGGTCGTCACGTTCCTGAAAGAGGCGCGACGCCGCAAGGTGCATTCGACTGCGGTGGCGTATGCGGCATTGAGCCTCGTCCTGATCGAGCTGGTGGGGAACGTACAGCAAGCGCTGTTGTTCCCCGACTGGACGTCGCGGCTGGTGACGTTCCTGCTGATGCTGGGCCTGCCCGTGGTGCTGTACCTGGCGTGGGTGTTCGACATCGGTGCGAAGGGCTTGATGCGCACGGCCGCGGCGGATGAGGTGGAGCAGGGCGCCGGGTCGGCATCGTCGTCGCCGGCAAGTCTGCAGCGGGGTGGAGCCGCGGCACCTTCGGGGGCGCGGCTGGACCTGAAGCCCCGGGTGCCGGTGGCGCCCGCCCGCAAAGCGGCGGGGCGGGGGACGCCGACCGTGGAGGCGGTTCCGGCGCAACCGGCGGATCCGGAGCGCGTGAAGCGGGCGACGCTGGCGCACATGCGCCACGAGCTGCGCACGCCCATCAACGCCATCCTCGGCTACTCCGAGATGCTCCTGGAGGAGGACGCGCCGGAAGCGGCGCTGCCGGACCTGCGCCGGATCCGGGAAGCGGGCCGCCAGCTGCTGGGGCTGGTGGACACGGTCCTGGCGCCGGACGGGGCGGGCGACGCGGAGCGCGACCTGGACGGCTTCGGCGCCCGGGTCCGTGCGGACCTGCGCACGCCCATCAACGCGGTGATCGGCTACGCGGAGATGCTCATCGAGAACGAGCGGGAGGCGGGCCGGGAGGCGTTGATCGCCGACCTGGAGCGGATCCACGTGGCGGCGCGGCGGCTGCTGGACCTGAGCGGCGACATCGTGAAGCTGGCGACGGCGGCGCCGGACGCAGCCATGGGCGCCGAGCTGGCCGGCACGGCGTCCATGACGGGCGGTGTGCTGTCGAAGATCCGGCTCGTGGAGGGCGCGTCGCCGACGGCGCACGAAGGCGAGGGGTCGTTGCTGGTGGTGGATGACAACGCCATGAGCCGGGACCTGCTTTCCCGCCAGCTGGCGCGCCACGGCTACATCGTGGCGACGGCGTCCAACGGGCGGGAGGCGTTGGAAGCGCTGGGCCGGCAGCCTTTCGACATGGTGCTGCTGGACGTGATCATGCCGGAGATGGACGGGGTGGAGACGCTGCGCCGCATCAAGGCGAACGATCGGCTGCGCGACGTGCCGGTGGTGATGCTGTCGTCGCTGGACGAGGTGGACAGCGCGGTCCACTGCATCGAGATGGGCGCGGACGAGTACCTGTCGAAGCCGGTGAACCCGAGCCTGCTGGAAGCGCGCATCGCGGCGAACCTGGAGATCCGGCGCATGCGGGAGCGGGAGCGGATCTACCGCAGGAACGCGGAAGCGAGCGAGACGGCCATCGAGCAGCTGCTGCTGGCCAGCTTCCCGGCGTCCATCGCGGCGCGCGTGCGCAACGGCGAGAGCGACATCGCGGAGTCCTTCGCCGAGACGACGGCGTTGTGGTGCTCGCTGGCGGGTGCACCGGGCGGCGATGTGGTGGAAGGGGTGGGCCGGGTCCGGGCGCTGGCGTCGTTGGCGGAGGAGCTGGCGGACGAGCTCGGCATGGAGACCTGCCTGGTGCGTCACGACGGCTTCACGGTGGTGGCCGGCGCGCCCACGCCCCGGGACGACCACGCGGAGGCCGTCGCAACGTTCGCACTGGAGCTGCTGGGCCGGGTGGACGGTGCGGACGACCCGTCGTCGGGGCTCCGGCTGGGGCTGCACACGGGCCCGAGCGCCGGCGCGGTGCTGGGTGGGGGGCGGCTCCGTTACGAGGTGTGGGGCGACGCTGCGGACACGGCCGAGGCGCTGGCCCGGTTGGGCGTGCCGGGCGCCGTACTGGTGTCCCCGACCGCGCACGCGCTGCTGAAGGAGCGCTTCGCGTTCGACAAGCGCGGCGTCATCGAGGTGCCGGGCAAGGGCCAGATGCGGGCGTACGTGCTGCGCGAGGCCCCGGCCGACGATGTCGTCGCGGCGGCGGAAGGCTGACCTTCCGGGCTCAACCGCTGGCGCTGCGGCTCAGCAGCGCTTCGATCTTTCCCAGCAGACGGGTCAGCTCCACGGGTTTGGTGTCGAAGTCGTCGCAGCCCGCGGCGATGGCCTTCTCCCGGTCGCCCGACATGGCGTGCGCCGTCAGCGCGATGATCGGGATCTCCCCCGTGCCCGCTTCCTCCTTGAGTTGTCGTGTCGCTTCCCAGCCGTCGATGACCGGCAGGCTCATGTCCATCAGGATGATGTCCGGTGCGTCGCTCCGTGCGTGGGCGACGCCCTGCTCGCCGTCTGTGGCTATCACAACATCGTAACCACGCTTCATCAGGCGACGCGACAGCATGTCACGGTTCATCTCGTCGTCCTCTACAAGCAGGATCTTCGCCAAGTTCCCCCCCGGGGTTGTCATGGTCCGGCGGCAATTGAGCGGGCCGCCGGTTCCGCGTTCGCTTCAGGATCTCCCGTTGTCGCTCCCGGCGATGGCGTGGCGGACCTCGGCGAGGAGCTCCTGGGCTCCGTAGGCGCCCTTCTGGAGCACGGCGACGACGCTGCCGTTGAGGCGGGCGCGGTCCTCGGGCGAGAGGTCGCGGGCCGTGACGACGATGATGGGCAGCTGGCGCCACTCGGGCAGGGTACGCAGGCGAGCGGCGAGCTCGAAGCCGTCCATCTCGGGCATCATGAGGTCCAGCAGCAGCAGCTGGGGCTGCGCGTCGGCCAGGCGTTCCAGGGCGACGCGTCCGTTCTCGGCCTCCAGCACGGCCCAGCCCGCGCGCTCCATGGTGCGGCGCAGCATGTCGCGGGCGGCGGGGTCGTCCTCCACCACCAGCACGGGCCGGTCGCGGTCGGTGCAATGGCGGTGCAGGGCGTCCAGCAGGCGGGCGGCGTCCACCGGCTTGGTCAGGTAGTCGGAGGCGCCCAGGGCGAAGCCGAGGCGGCGGTCATCCAGCATGGACAGGATGATGACGGGGGTGTCGGCCAGCTCGGCGTCGGCCCGCAGCGACTCCAGCACGGACCAGCCGTCCACGCCCGGCATGAGCACGTCCAGGATGACGGCGTCGGGCTTGAGCTGGCGGGCCCGCGCCAGGCCGCTGGCGCCGTCCGCCGCGCCCTCCACCCGGTAGCCCTCCCGCGCCAGCCAGTGGCGCAGCAGGGTGTGCACCTCCGGGTCGTCATCGATGACCAGCAGCGTGCCGCTCTCCCCCGTACCGGCGCCCTCGCCCAGGGCGGCCGCCTCCGCGGACGACTCGGACGCCGCGGCCCCCGTGGCCTCCACGGCCGTCGCCGCCCCCACCCGCCGCGGCAGCCGCACCGTGAACGTGGAGCCCACGCCCGGCTCGCTCGCCACCGTGATGTCGCCGCCCATCATGCGGCAGAAGCGCCGGCTGATGGCCAGGCCCAGGCCGGTGCCGCCGTAACGCCGTGTCGTGGACGCCTCCGCCTGGGCGAACGCCTCGAACAGCCGGCCCATCTGCTCCGGCGTCATGCCGATGCCCGAGTCCGCCACCGCAATCTCCAGCCAGTCGCCGCCGTCTTCGTTGCGCGTCGCCTCCGCCCTCAATCGGATGGTGCCCTGCTCCGTGAACTTGCTGGCGTTGCTCAGCAGGTTCAGCAGCACCTGGCGCACCTTGGTCACATCGGCGTGCATGCGCCCCAGCTCCACGGTCTCCCGCACCAGCGTGTTGCCGTTCTTCTCCAGTAGCGGCGCCACCGTCGACGACACTTCCTCCAGCACCTCCGCCAGCTCGAACTCCTCCAGGTAGAGGTCCATCTTGCCGGCTTCGATCTTGGACAGGTCCAGGATGCCGTTGATCAGGCCCAGCAGGTGCTTGCCCGCCGCTCCGATCTTCTCCAGGTCTCCCACGTACTGGCCGTGGCCCGCCTCCTCCGCCTCCTCCTCCAGCATCTCGCTGTAGCCGATGACCGCGTTCAGCGGCGTGCGCAGCTCGTGGCTCATGTTGGCCAGGAACTGGCTCTTGGAGCGGTTCGCCGACTCCGCCGCTTCGCGGGCCTCCAGCAGCTCCGTGACATCGTGGTACAGGGCCATCATGCCCACGGGCTCGTCGCCGATCATCACGGGAATCGAGAAGATCTCCACGTCCACCAGCGTGCCGTCGTTGCGTCGCCGCCGGCCCATGCCCGTGGCCACGATGCCCTGGTGCGCCTGCTCCGTGTACGCCGCGGCTTCCACCAGCTGGTCTTCGGTCGTGACCAGCTCGTCCAGGTTGCGGCCGACAGCCTCCGACTCCGCGTAGCCGAACAGGTCCTTGAACGCCGGATTGCACGCGGTAATCGTGCCGGTCAGGTCCGTATTGACGATGGCCACCGGGTTGTTCAACACCAGGTCCTTGTAGTAGCGCTGCGAAGCGGCGAACAATCGCGCGTTTTCGATGGCGATGGCCGCCTGCGGCGCGAACAGCTCCAGCAGCCGCAGATCCTCCTCACCGAACTGGCGTGTAGGATCCGAGTGCACACTGGCGATGGCCCCCACCAGCCTCGGCCCGATGAGCAGCGGCGCCACCATCACCGCCTGTACCGTGCTCTGCGTGTACTTGTCCGACCGGCCTTCCCAGTCCTGGTAGCTGGGGATGATCAACGGTTCGTGCGTCTGTGCCACGCACCCCATCGCGCCCTCGCCCAGCGCCATGCGCGTGCCCACCGCGTCCGTGCTCATGTTGTGGCTCGCCATGATGGACAGGTCGCCCCGGGCTTCGTCGAAGATGGCCAGCTCGCCGCCCGTCACGCCCAGCAGCGTCACCGCCCGCTCCAGCACCCGTTGCAGCAGCTTCTCCAGCTCCAGCTCCGAAGCCAGGTCGGTGAGCGTGTCCAGCAGCGCCTGCTGCTCGTCCGCACGCCGCCGCTCGGTCGAGAATAGACGCGCATTCTCGATGGCGATGGCCGCCTGCGGCGCAAACAGCTCCAGCAGGCGCAGGTCGGTCTCGCCGAACCGCCGTGTTGGGTCCGAATGCACGCTGGCGATGGCGCCCACCAACCGGGGGCCGATGAGCAGCGGTGCCGCCATGACGGCCTGCACGGTACTCTGCGTGTACTTGCCCGAGCGGCCTTCCCACTCCTGATAATTCGGGATGATCAGCGGCTCGTGCGTTTCGGCGACCCGGCCCATGGCTCCTTCACCGAACGCCATGCGCGTACCCACCGAGTCCGTACCGATGTTCGTGCTGGCAACGACCTCGAGATCGGCGTGGTGTCCGTCCACGATGGCCAGCTCGCCGCCGGTCACCCCCAGCAGTGTGACCGCCCGCTCCAGCACGCGGTGCAGCACCTTCTCCAGCTCGAGGTTGGAGACCAGGTCCGTCATGGTGTCCAGCAGCGCCTTCTGCTCCTCCGACCGGCGGCGCTCGGCGGCGAACAGACGTGCATTCTCGATGGCGATGGCTGCCTGCGGCGCGAACAGATCCAGCAGGCGCAGGTCGGCTTCGCCGAACTGCCAGCTGGGGTCGGAATGGACAGCCGCGATGGCGCCTACGAGTCGGTCGCCGATGAGCAGCGGAGCAACGATCACCGCCTGCACCGTATCGTTCGCGTATTGCGAGGACCGTCCCGCCCATCGCTGGTAGTTCGGGATGATGAGCGGCTCCTGCGAGAGCGCTACGTGTCCCATCGCGCCTTCGCCGGGTTGCATGCGCGTTCCCACCGACCCCGTGCCCATGTTGTGGCTGGCCACGATGGTCAGCAGCTGCTCGCCCTCGTCGTATACGGCCAGCTCGCCGCCCGTGACACCGAGCAGCGTCACCGCGCGTTCCAGCACCGCCTGGAGCAGCTCCTCGATTTCCAGCTGGCTGGAAAGGTCGGCAAGCGTGTCCAGTAGCGCCTGCTGTTCTTTGATGCGCCGCTGTTCCCCGGCCAGGTGTCGCGTGTGTGCAAGGCCCGCGCTCGCCTGTCGCGCGCAGGCCTTCAGCAACTCGACATCGCCCCGGTCGAAGATCGCACCGGCCGGACGCTGCACCTCCAGCTCACCGACGATGGAATCTCCGATCCGCAGCGGCAGCGCCATCTTCGCCGGCTGCTGGCCGCCAGAATCCATCGACGTGCCGTTCGACGAAACGGTGAGCACCGGTTCCGATGCGCCGGCTTCGGACACGGAGAGCGTCACGCGATTGAAGCCGAATACGTCATCCGTGAGGCCGTCCACGAGGGTGCGGGCGACTGAGGATTCCGTGCTTGCTTCTGCAACGGCGGTCGTCATGTTCAACAAGGCCGAGCGCAGCCGCTGCAGCGTTCGCGGGTCCGCTTGCGTGCTCATGGTTCGCTCGACGGCCGGCGGGAGGTCGATCCGCCATCCCGGGCGATGGCGTGGCGGACCTCGGCGAGGAGCTCCTGGGCTCCGTAGGCGCCCTTCTGGAGCACGGCGACGACGCTGCCGTTGAGGCGGGCGCGGTCCTCGGGCGAGAGGTCGCGGGCCGTGACGACGATGATGGGCAGCTGCTGCCACTCGGGCATGGTGCGCAGCCGGGCGGCGAGCTCGAAGCCGTCCATCTCGGGCATCATGAGGTCCAGCAACAGCAATTGTGGATGCGCGTCGGCGAGGCGGTCCAGGGCGACGCGCCCGTTCTCGGCTTCCAGCACGGTCCAGCCCTCTCGCTCCATGATGCGGCGCAGCAGGTCCCGGGCGCCCGGGTCATCCTCCACCACCAGCACCGGCCGTTCGCGGTCGGGGCAATAGCGACCCAGGGCGTCCAGCAGGCGCGAGGCCTCCACCGGTTTGGTCAGGTAGTCGGACGCGCCCAGCGCGAAGCCGAGCCGGCGGTCGTCCAGCATGGACAGGATGATGACGGGCACCTCGCCCAGCTCGGCGTCCGCCCGCAGCGTCTCGAGCACCGACCAGCCGTCCACGCCCGGCATGAGCACGTCCAGGATCACGGCATCGGGCCGCAGCTCCCGGGCCCGGGCCAGGCCCGCGGCGCCGTCCGCCGCGCCTTCCACCCGGTAGCCTTCCCTGGCCAGCCAGTGGCGCAGCAGGGTGTGGACCTCCGGGTCGTCGTCGATGACCAGCAGGGTGCCGCTCTCGCCCGTGCCCGTCCCTTCCTCCGGCACCACCCCGGCGGGCGCCGTCGCCTCCAATGGCGCGGCCGCGTCCACGCGCCGGGGCAGGCGCACGGTGAACGTGGAGCCCACGCCCGGCTCGCTCGCCACCGTGATGTCGCCGCCCATCATGCGGCAGAAGCGCCGGCTGATGGCCAGCCCCAGTCCCGTACCGCCGTAGCGCCGCGTCGTGGACGCTTCCGCCTGGGCGAACGCCTCGAACAGGCGGCCCATCTGCTCCGGCGTCATGCCGATGCCCGAGTCCGCCACCGCGATCTCGATCCAGTCCGGTCCGTCCACGTCGGCGCTCACGCGGATCGTGCCCTGCTCCGTGAACTTGTTCGCGTTGCTCAGCAGGTTGAGCAGTACCTGGCGCACCTTCGTCACGTCCGCCTGCATGCGCCCCAGCTCGCCGGTCTTCCGCGCCAGCGTGTTGCCGTTCTTCTCGAGCAGGGGAGCCACGGTGGCCGACACCTCATCCAGCACGCCAACCAGCTCGAACTCCTCCAGGTAGAGGTCCATCTTGCCGGCCTCGATCTTCGACAGGTCCAGGATGCCGTTGATCAGGCCCAGCAGGTGCTTGCCGGCGGATCCGATCTTCTCGAGGTCCGGCACGTACTGGGCGTGCCCCGCTTCCTGTGCCTCCTCCTCCAGCATCTCGCTGTAGCCGATGACGGCGTTCAGCGGCGTACGCAGCTCGTGGCTCATGCTGGCCAGGAACTGGCTCTTGGCCTGGTTGGCCGCCTCGGCCGCCTGGCGCGTCTCCAGGAGCTCCGTGATGTCGTGGTACAGCCCCATGATGCCCACACGCTCGCCGTCCACCATCACGGACACGCCCGCCAGCTCCACGTCCACCAGCGTGCCATCCTTGCGCCGCCGCCGGCCCATGCCGGCGGCCACGATGCCCTCGTGCGCCTGCTCCGTGTAGGCCGCCGCCTCTTCCAGCGTCTCTTCCGTGTTGATCAGCTCGTCCAGGTTGCGGCCGATGACCTCGGACTCCGCCCAGCCGAACAACCGCTCGAACGCCGGGTTGCACGACGTGATGTTGAAGTCCAGGTCCAGCGTGACGATGGCCACCGGGTTGTTCTGCACCAGGTCCTCGAAGAACTGCTTCTGCTTGCGCGCGGCCGTGAACAGGCGCGCGTTCTCGATGGCGATGGCCGCCTGCGGCGCGAACAGCTCCAGCAGCTCCAGATCCTTGTCCCCGAACTGGCGGGTGGGGTCCGAGTGCACGCTGGCGATGGCGCCCAGCAGCCGGTCGCCGATGAGCAGCGGCGCGGCCATGACGGACTGCACCGTGCTCTGCGTGTACTTGTCCGAGCGGCCTTCCCAGTCCTGGTAGCGGGGGATGATCAGCGACCTGTGCGTCTGCGCCACTTGCCCCATCGCCCCCTCGCCCAGCGCCATGCGCGTCCCCACCGCGTTCGTGCCCATGTTGTGGCTCGCGGCGATCACCAGCTCGCCGGCGTCGTCGTCGTAGATGGCCAGCTCGCCGCCCGTCACGTCCAGTAGCGTGACGGCCCGCTCCAGCACATGCTGCAGCAGCTTCTCCAGCTCCAGCTCGGACACCAGGTCCTGCATGGTCTCGAGCAGCGCGCGCTGCTCCTCGGCCCGGCGGTGCTCCGCCGTGAACAGGCGTGCGTTCTCGATGGCCACGGCCGCCTGCGGCGCGAACAGCTGAAGCAGCCGCTCGTCCTCGGGCGTGAAGGCGTGGCCCGGCGATGCGTGGACCATGGCGATGGCGCCGACGAGCCGTTGTCCGATGAGCAGGGGCGCCGCCATCACCGACTGCACCGTGCTCTGCGTGTATTTGTCCGAGCGGCCTTCCCAGTCCTGGTAGTGAGGCACCACCAGCGGCTCGTGGGTCTCGGCGACCCGGCCCATGGCGCCTTCGCCCAACGCCATGCGGTTGCCCACGGCGTTGGTGCCCATCTGGTGGCTGGCCGCGATGGCCAGCTCGTGGGCGCCTTCGTCGTAGATGGCCAGCTCGCCGCCGGTGGCGCCCAGCAGCCGGACCGCCCGCTCCAGCAACGCCTGTAGCAGCTTTTCAAGCTCCAGCTCGGCGGACAGGTCGGACAGCGTCTCGAGAAGCGCCTTCTGTTCATCGGCGCGCCGCCGCTCCGCCCGGAGCAGACGGACACGGCCGATGGCGATGCCGGTCTGCTGCGCCGCCGCGTTGAGGATCTCGAAATCGCCCTGGCCGAACGCGTCCTCATCGGTGCTCTCCACGACGAGCACGCCCACCACATCGTCGTCCACGATGATGGGCACGTCGACCTCGCAGCCCCCGGCCGCGCCGCTCACGTAGAGCGGCTCCTGGCGCACGCGGGGGGAGTAGTGCAGCCGCCCGTCCAGGATCGCTCGTTCGCTGAGGCCTTCGCCGGGCGGCAGGCGCAGGTTCCGCTCCGGCCGGTGGAGCCCGACGCTGGCGCGCAGCACCCGATCGCCCGTGGCCGCGTCCAGCAGGAAGACGCCGACGAAGTCGTAACCCAGCGCCTCGTCGTGCAGCCCGTCCACCGCGCTGAGGCAGACGGCGTCTTCGTCGTGGGCCGCGGCGATCTCCGTGCTCAGGCGCAGCAGCGCCGATTGCCGGCGGGCCACCACTTCGGCCGCGACGCGCGTTCCGGGGCCGGCCGTCATTGGCTCGCGCTCAGGGCTTCACGCCCCCGGTTCGCGGCGGACACATCGGCCGGGATGCGCACGGTGAAGGTGGAGCCTACGCCCGGCTCGCTGCTCACCGTGATGTCGCCGCCCATCAGCCGGCAGAAACGCCGGCTCAGGGCCAGGCCCAGCCCGGTGCCGCCGAACCGGCGCGTCGTGGACGCCTCCGCCTGCGAGAATGCCTCGAACAGGCGCCCCATCTGCTCCGGCGTCATGCCGATGCCCGAGTCGGCGATGTCCACCTGGATCCATTCGCCGCCGTCGCTTTCGACGCCCCGGCGGGCGGTCAGACGGATGATGCCCTTCTCCGTGAACTTGCTGGCATTGCTCAACAGATTGAACAGGACCTGCCGCACCTTCGTGAGGTCGGCGTTCATCGTCCCGACTCGTTCCACGTCCAGCGCCAGGCTGTTGTCGTTGCGGGTCACGAGAGGCGCCACCGTGTCGGCCACCTCGCCGATCAGCCGCCCCAGGTCGAAGGGCTCCAGGAACAGCTCCGTCTTGCCCGCCTCGATCTTGGACAGGTCCAGGATGTCGT
>CAZUFP010000097.1:0-9302 GCA_964619835.1 uncultured Gemmatimonadaceae bacterium
TACGGTCTGTTGCTGTTCCTGCGAGGCACACGCGGCGCCGGCATCCTCCGGGGCGCCATACACCCGGTACAGGTAGTCATCCACGCCGGCCACGCGCAGGACTTCGGGGTCAATGACCTCGTCCTGCCCTTGCAGCGAACGGAAGGTTTTCGGCACGACGCCGGCGAGGTCGGCGCGAAGGGGCAACGCCCGTTGGGTGTTGACGCCCACCGTGACCGTCGCCCCCGCGGTAAGCAGGATACCGGGCACCCAGGCCCACCACGCCGCGGCCCTCATACCGTACCCCGCTGCAGGCGCCGGCCTACAACCCCTTCGAGCCAGACCAACACCCAGGCCATCAGGCCCAGGATGGCAAACGCCGCCACGAAGATCGCCCAGCCTTCGGTGTAGTGCAGCAGCCCTTCGCCCAGCGCCGGGCTCACGTAGTACACGAAGAACCCCGTCAGGAAGATCCGGAACGCGTTCAGTACCATGGCGACAGGAAGCGTCAAAGCCACGAGCAGGAACCGTGAAGCGGGGTGCTTCAGCCACAGCCCGCCGATGAGCACGCCGAGGGCAAGCAACGCCGTCAGGGAGCGGAGCCCGCTGCACGCTTCGGTGACGAACAGCGAACGGCCGGGAAGATTGATGACGTTGCCGGACACCTGCACGGGCACGTGCCGTGCCGCCAGCAGGCCGGCGCCCATCTGGGACGCCTTCAACTGAAGCGGAAAGGCCAGTGTGCCCGTGACCATGACCGGCAGCGGGATGGACAGGAAGAGCAGCGTGGCCGGCAACCACCAGCGCAGCACCTGGCGTATGCCCACGACGAACACGATCAGCGCCACCACCGCCACCCACATGGAGAACCGCAGCGTGAACAGCTCAGCGGCTAGCCCGGCCAGGTAACGCAACGCCACGGCGCCCACCAGCAGGACCGTACCCAACACGCGCTGCGGAGCCGCCTCCTTCACCAGTCCCTTGCGCCAGGCCAACCAAACCGCCACCGGTGCCAACAGAAGCCCGTGCGCCGCATCGGGATCGTGGAGCCAGTCCCGGACCAGCGTGGTCATGGGCTCCCAGAAGAGAACGAAAAACGCCACGGCCGCGAGGGCGACCGGGGCGTATCGTTTGACGGACTCTCCGTCCAGCTGCGGACGGGGCAGCGACAACGCCGGACGACGCAGTTTTGCGACTCGACTTACCAGCCCAGCTTCTGACGCATCAGAACGGGCAGGGTCATCGCCATGATCCGGAGGTCCTCCGCCGCGGAGGTCTTCAGGATGTACTCCAGGTCCAGCTTCACCTTGCGTCGTACGTCCTCCAGGCACGTATCGTAGGACTGGTTGACCTGGGCCCAGCCCGTGATCCCCGGCAGCACACGCTGGCGGAGATGGTAGCCGGGAACCTCCTCGCGCAGGTTGGCGAAGATCGCCGGCTGTTCGGGGCGCGGACCCACGATGTTCATGTCGCCCTTGAGAACATTCACCAGCTGGGGCAGTTCGTCCAGCCTCAGCTTCCGCATCACTCGCCCAATCGGCGTCACGCGCGGATCGTCACGCGTCGCCCAGACCTGCTTGTGGCGTGAACCCTCCTGGCACATCGTGCGGAACTTGTAGATGGTGAACGGCCGTCCACCAAGGTCCGTCTTCCGCCGCCCGTTCTGCGCCGCCCGCGCCGGCGAACGCCGGTCCACTCCCACGCGCGTCTGACTGTAGATGACGGGCCCCTTCGAGGTGAGGCGGATAGCCAGCGCAATCAGGAGGAACACCGGCGAGAGCACGATCAGGCCTACGATGGCAACGAACACGTTCAGGTACCGTCGCGCCCGTTCGCTACGCAACGCCGTCGCGATTGCGCTTGCGCCAGACGGAGCCGGCGCGTCCAGAACCGCATCGCCCCCGAACGAGGGATAGTAGACCGGTCGGAACGGCCGCCGTCGCACGGGCCGCTCTTCCTTCGTGTCTGTCAGAATTGTCATCGCCATAGGGATTCCACCCGCTTCTGAGTGCGCAGGGTAGTGATCCCCTGTGCAAAGCGTGTTCGCTTTTGGCCCGCGGTAGACGAAATCTCGTAAGACGCTGTAGCACCACCAATTACGAATTTGGCGGACCAGCTCGTGTGGCGGTGCGCCTGTGGCGACCGACCGACGATTGTTGCCCGGGCGCCACACACTTCGTGGCACGTCACGCAGTCAAGAGGGCACGGTAACGTCGGGGCAGAGGCGTGCGGGCCGGGAGGCGGAAGATGACACGACGGTGCAGGCCGTCACCCCCGGAGAGCCGACGGCTCGGGCCGGGCCCGTCGGGAACGGGCGGGGTGGTGCAGATCTGGCATCGGGCCGATATTGGGAGCGGTTCCCGGGCACGATCCAAATCGAGGCTACCATGCACCACCGAACCACCATCCTGCTGGTCCTGGCACTGGCCGGGTCTGCCGCCGCGCTGCACGCGCAGACGGAGCAGCAGTGGGGCGCAAAGACGGCCGATCTCACGCGCAGCGAGCTCCAGGCCTTGCTGGGCCGGTTGGATGATGCGGCGAAGTCCCCGGGCTACAGCCTTCCCATCCGCCAGCGGGCATCGGCGGAAGCGGAGTTCGTGCGAACCAGGCTGGCGTCGGGTGACTTCGGGGTGGGCGACCGGATCCTGCTGGAGGTGCAGAGTGACACCCAGCCATTGAGGGACACGCTCACGGTCCGGGAGGGTCCCGTGCTGGCCGTGCCCCGCATCGGCGACGTGTCGTTGAAAGGCGTGCTACGGTCGGAGCTGCAGACCTACCTGTCGACGCAGTTCGCCCGCTACATCCGCAACGCGACGGTTCACGCCAGCGTGCTCGTGCGCTTGACCGTGCAAGGTCAGGTGGCGCGGCAAGGCTTCTACACCGTGCCGGCGGCCGGGTCGGTGGAGGACGCGGTGATGGCGGCGGGCGGTCCGACGCCGGAGGCTGACCTGGAAGGCATGGAGATCTGGCGGGACGATCAACTACTCCTGGGTGGTATGGACCTTCAGCAGGCCCTCACGGCCGGGCGTACCCTCAACCAGCTCAATCTACGCGCCGGGGACCGCATCGTGGTGCCCGCGCGCCACACGTCCTTCTTCTCGGGGGACATGCTCCGCACAGTGCTGGTGACGGTGCCGAGCTTGCTCTATTTGGTTACGGCGCTCCGCGGTTGATTGCCGCGATCGCCGCTTCAAACACTCCTCGGACGCGCCGCCTACACCATCATCATCGCCGGCTCCTCCAGATAAGCCCGCAACGTCTGGAGGAACCGCGCACCGGTGGCGCCGTCCA
Source organism: uncultured Gemmatimonadaceae bacterium (assembly GCA_964619835.1). GTDB lineage: Bacteria > Gemmatimonadota > Gemmatimonadetes > Longimicrobiales > RSA9 > JARRJS01. Next base: position 3,271 of record CAZUFP010000097.1, read on the forward strand.
CGACACGGTGATCGCAGCTCATGGTCACCTTCATGCGATGTTGCATGACGAAGTCGCCGTCTTCGTCCAAAACGGCTCGTTCCTCCACCTGCCCCACCGCCAGAATGCCCGCTTCCGGCGGGTTGATGATGGCGGTGAACTCCTGGATGCCGAACATCCCCAGGTTGGACACGGAGAAGGTGGCGCCCGTGTACTCCTCGGGCTGAAGCCGCTTGTCCCGCGCCCGGCCTGCCAGCTCCCGCACCTCGGCCGCGATCCGGGCCACGCCCTTCACGTGGGCGTCCCGGACCACCGGCGTGATCAGGCCATCCTCCACCGCCACGGCCACTCCGAGATGCACACGGTGGTAGCGCTTGATGTGGTCCTCGTGCCACGCCGCGTTCACTTCCGGATGCTGACGCAGAGCCATGGCCGTTGCTTTGAGCAGCATGTCGTTCACCGAGACCTTGAGGCCCTGAGCGGACAAGCGCTCGTTGATCCGCTCCCGCGCCTCCACGATCTGCGTCACGTCCACGTCGATGGTCAGGTAGAACGTCGGCACGGGCCCGATGCTGGTCACCAGTCGCTTCGCGATGGTCTTCCGCATCTGGGAGACCGGGACTTCCTCCACGTCCGGCCCTTCGTGCACGCCGGCCGCGACGCCGATCCTCGGGCCCGACGTGCCGACGGCCGCGGCGCCGGTTCCGGCGGAGGCCGCACCGGCGTCCGCCGGCACACCCGCTTGCGGAACGGTTCCGCGGCGCGCCGCCTCGACATCCCGTTTCACGATGCGGCCGCCCGGGCCACTGCCCGCCAACCCCTCGAGCGCGAGCCCTGCTTCGCTGGCAAGCCGCCGCGCCAGCGGCGATGCCTTGACCCTGCCGCCGTCGCCGGCCGCCGCCGTCGCGCCCTGGGCGGCTTGTTGGTCCACGCCATCCGTGCTTCCGGGGGCGGGGGCGGCCTGCGTTTCCGTAGCAGCCGCTGAAGTCGTTGCCGTTGCGGCGGCCGCCGCCGGAGCCGTCGTCGCCCCGGCGCCCGCCGAGCCCCCTCCGGCCTCCTCCGCTTCCGCCACGATGGCCCCGATGTCCTCGTCTGCCCCGCCGATGACGCCGATCACTGCTCCCACCGGCGCCGTGGCGCCTTCTTCCAGGAGCCGTTTCCGGAGTACACCTTCGCCCCGGGCCACCAACTCCATGGTCGCCTTGTCGGTCTCGATCTCCGCCAGGACGTCGCCGTTCGCCACGGCGTCACCTTCCGCCTTGAGCCACCGCACGATCTGCCCTTCTTCCATCGTCGGCGACAGCGCTTCCATGTGGACTTTGGTTGCCATGCTTTGTCCGGGTTGGTCTACGTTCGTATCGTCTTGCCGGGTCGATCGGGTCCGCGCAATGCGGGCGCCTGGCTGCACCGCCTACCGGTACAGCACCCTGTGGCACGCGTCCACCACCCGTTCGGCGCTGGGCTTCGCCAGCTTCTCGAGGCTCTTGTTGTAGGGCATGGGCACGTCGGCCTGGCTGACCCGCAATACAGGCGCGTCCAGGTCGTCGAACAGCTCTTCCTGGATGATACCGATGATGGACATGGCCACGCCGGCGAAGGCCCACCCCTCCTCCAGGTAGACGGCGCGGTTCGTCTTGTGGATGGACGCCGCGATGGTGTCCACGTCCAGGGGTCGCAGGGAGCGTAGATCGACCACCTCGGCTGCGACACCGTCCTTCGCCAACATGCCCGCCGCCTGGAGGGCGATGTTCACCATCTTGCCGTGCGTGATGATGGTGACGTCACCGCCTTCGCGCTTGACATCGGCGAGGCCCAGGGGGATGACGAAGTCGTCGTCGTCCGGGACCTCGCCTTTGACGTTGTACAGCAGCTCACCTTCGAAGAACGCGACGGGGTCGTCATCCCGGATGGCGGCCTTGAGCAGTCCCTTCGCGTCCGCCGGCGTCCCCGGCGTGACCACCTTGAGCCCGGGGAAATGCGAGTACCCGGCCTCCAGCGCCTGGGAGTGCTGTGCCGAAAGCTGGAGGGCGGCGCCCGTAGGCCCGCGGAACACGATGGGGCAGTTGAACTGGCCGTTGGACATGTAGAACATCTTCGCCGCGCTGTTGAACACCTGGTCTTCCGCCAGGATGGCGAAGTTGAACGTCATGAACTCGATCACCGGCCGAAGCCCCGTCATGGCCGCACCCACGCCCAGGCCGGCGAAACCCAGCTCCGTGATGGGCGTGTCCACGACCCGCTTCTCGCCGAACCTGTCCAGCAGCCCCTTCGACACCTTGTACGCGCCGTTGTACAGCCCCACTTCCTCGCCCATGAGAAAGACGGATTCGTCGCGTTCCATCTCTTCGGAGAGGGCCTGGTTGAGGGCTTCGCGATATGTGATCTGGGCCATGTTAGTGGTCCGTCCTGTCGTCGAAGAACAGCCGTCCGTGTTCGGGGACTTCCGCGTACACGTGCTCGTACAACGCTTCGGGTCCGGGCTCCGGGGCCGCCTCGGCGAACTCCGCCGCATCGTCGACCGCCGCCTGGACCTCCGCGTCGATGGCGTGCAACTCCTCGTCGGTGAGCAGGTCGTCGTCCTTGAGGCGGTGGATGAAGCGGCGGATCGGGTCGCTCTTCTTGGCTTCTTCCACCTCTTCCTTTGTGCGGTAGACGCCGTGCACGGGGTCGGACATGGAGTGGCCCATGAAGCGGTAGCAACGGGCCTCGACGAGGGTGGGCGTGCCGTCCTTGCGCGCGCGCTCCACCGCGGCCTGCACCTTCTCGCGCACGTCCAGCGTGTCCATGCCGTCGGCCACGACGGACGGCATGTTGTACGCGCACGCCTTCTGGGAGATGTCGTAGAGGGACGACGCCCGCTCCCAGGCCGTGCCCATGCCGAACCGGTTGTTTTCCACGATGTAGATCACCGGCAGACCCCAGAGGGCGGCCATGTTCATGGACTCGTGGAACGCGCCCTGGTTCACGGCAGCCTCGCCGAAGAAGCACAGCACGACCTGGTCGCCGCCGCGATACTTGATGGACATGCCGATGCCGGTGGCCAGCGGGATCTGTCCGCCGACAATGCCCCAGCCGCCCATGAAGTTGTGCTCCTTGCTGTACATGTGCATGGAGCCGCCCTTGCCGCCGGAGCAACCATCCGCCCGGCCGTACAGCTCGGCCATCACCTCCCGCGGCGTGAGGCCCTTGGTCAGCGCCTGGACGTGGTCGCGATACGCGGTAATGACGTAGTCGTCCTTTCGCAACGCGCTCATCGCGCCGATCGCCACCGCTTCCTGCCCGATGTAGAGGTGGCAGAAGCCGCCGATCTTGCCCAGCGCGTACGCTTCCGCCGACTTCTCCTCGAAGCGCCGGCCCAGCAGCATCTGGCGGAGCAGCCCATGGAGCTGCTCCTTGTTCAGTCCGTCCAGCCGCCGGCCGTTGGTCTTTGCCTTGGCGGGGCGCTTCGCCCGCTTGTTGCCGGTCGCTTTCGCGTTCCCGTCCACCTTATCCGTCTTCTCTGCCATGAAAACTCCGTCGTCTGACCGTCGAGCGACGACCGTCGACCGTTGCTACGGCCGCGGGGAGGTCATCGTTCGCGGGGTTCGGGCTTGCTACGTCCCGGGGCCCGCCTGTCTGTCGCGCGTCGCCTGCTTCGTCGCGGGTCCACCCTCGTCGCAGGCCTGCCGGCTCACCGCGAGGTTCACCGGCCCGACAGGGATCGCGGCGGACCGGCGGCCTGCCGTTCAGTCCCGGCGCTCGATCTGCACCAGGTTCTGCCGCGTTTGCGGCGCGTTCCGCGCCGCGCCCAGCCCATGCTCCAGCGTGCCGGGATACATCCGGACCCCGGCAGACTCGCCGGAATCATGCCCCGACGACGTGCCAACGTCGGTCGTCGGTCGTGGATCGTCGCTCCCGCCGGCGGCGCCGGCGTAGCCATCGCGCAACTCCGCCGGAGCCGGGATGTCCGCCTCGAGCACCTCGGTAATCTCGCCCACGCCACCGGCGCCGACGGTCCGCGCCTGCGTCTTGGCGTGATAGCTGGACCGAACGAGGGCGCCAGCCTCCACGTGCTTGAAGCCCAGCTCTTCCTCGCCGACACGCCGCCACTCGGCGAACTCCTCCGGCGTGACCCAACGGTCGACGGGGGCGTGCTGCGGCGATGGCCGCAGGTACTGGCCCAGCGTGACGATGTCGACGCCCGCCTTGCGAAGGTCCTCCAGCGCCTGCCGGACTTCGTCCTGCTGCTCGCCCAGGCCCAGCATGATGCCCGACTTGGTGAGCATCGTCGGGTCCATGCGTTTCACGGCGCCCAGGAACGAGATGCTCCGCCAGTAGCGACCACCCGGTCGCGCCCAGGGGTGCAGCCGCTCCACCGTCTCCAGGTTGTGATTGAAGATGTCGGGCTGCGCTTCCACCACGGTGCGGATGGCGTCCTCGTCACCCTTGAAGTCCGGCGTCAGCACCTCGATGGTGCAGCCCGGGCGGGCCTCCCGCGAAAGCCGGATCGTCTCGGCGAAGATGTGGGAGCCGCCGTCCTTCAGCTCATCCCGGTTGACGCTGGTGATGACGACGTGCTCCAGCTCCAGCGCGGCCACGGCCTCGGCCACGCGGCGGGGCTCGTCCTCGTCCAGTTCGGTGGGCATACCGTGGGCGATCGCGCAGTACTTGCACGCCCGCGTGCATACATCACCCAGGATCAGGAACGTCGCCGTGCCCGACTGCCAGCACTCGCCGATGTTGGGGCATCCAGCCTCCTCGCACACCGAGTGCAGGTGCTGGCCGCGCATCAGCTTCTTGAGACGGCGGTAGTTGTCGCCGCCGGGCGAGCGCACCTTCAGCCATTTCGGTTTGCGCGCGGTGTGCGGCAGCGGCTCCTGCCCCTCCAGCACGGGCAGCCGCGGCGTCCCCTTGGACTTGACGATGCCCGAGTCTTTCCCGGCAGGTGCGTAACCGCCCACTTCTTCCGATCCATTCATGGGGAAGACTCCCCCTCCGTTGCCTTGCACTCGAAGCCTTCAAAGGCGGCAACAACCGTTCCGTCACGGCCGTCCGCCGCATTCCTCGTGGAACCATAAATGATAGGGAAGGAGGCGTTCTTCGACCAGTGGCGGCGCCTTGTTGGCCGCGAATCGCGCAACCGCGGCTCACGTTCGGTGGCGGCGGGGGACTGCGGCGGGCCGCGAGATCTACGGTTCGCGATCGCGCGGCCAGGCTTCGGACAACGTCGTGCCCCCGATAGGGCCGAAGTCGAGCGTGCGGATGGGGAACGGGATGGTGATGCCCGCTTCGTCGAACGCCTTCTTGATGCGCATGACGGCCTGGCTGCGGGCTTCGAAGTACTGGTTCTGCCCGGGATACGGCACCCAGAACCGGATGACGAAGTTGATGGAGCTCTCGCCGAAGGCCTTGTAGAAGCATTCCACGGGCCGGCGGGTGTCACACTGGTCGACGGACTCCACGGCCCCTATGGCGACGCGGCGCGCCTTTTCCAGGTCCGTGTCGTAGGCGACGCCCACGTCCAGGTCTACGCGGCGCTGCCCCAGTTGCGTGTAGTTCACGATCGGGCCACCGTACACGCTGTTGTTCGGGATGATGACCCGTTGCCCCTCGAACGTCCGCAGCACAGTGGCCCGCAGGTTCACCTGCTCCACGATGCCCATGTAGCCGCTGGCCTCGATGATGTCGCCGTTCTCGAACTGCTCCTGCACCGAAAGGCCTACGCCCGCGATGAGGTTCTCCGCCGTGGCTCGGAACGCCAAGCCGATGGCCAGACCGGCGATGCCCGCACCGGCCAGCAGAGAGGTGACCGTCTTCTGGAGGTTGAGCACTCCGAGGGCGGCAAACAGCCCGGCCAGCATGACGACCAGGTACACGCCCACCGCGATGACGTCGTTGACCTGCGCGTTGTGGGAGAATCGGTCCAACAGCCGTCGCACCAGCTTGCGGGTGTAGCGGGCGACGACGGCGAACAGCAGCAGCACCAGCAGCGCCGCCACCACGTTCGGCGCCGCTTCGATGAGCCCCTTCAGCCAACCGATCAGCTTGGCCTGGCTGTTCTGGAGCGCCTTGGC
>CAZUFP010000097.1:9402-10729 GCA_964619835.1 uncultured Gemmatimonadaceae bacterium
TGAGCCCCTTCAGCCAACCGATCAGCTTGGCCTGGCTGTTCTGGAGCGCCTTGGCAAGCTCCTGGCCCCACTGCATCACGTCCTCCGGGCGCACGATGTTGTCAGCGAACAACCCACCCCGAACGCTGCCGGCGCAGAACCCGTCGCCGATTCAGGTTCGGGCGAGAGCGGCCACGATCCGGCCCGCGGTCGCGCCATCCCAGAATTTCGGCCGGCCCGGCTGCACACCGGCCGCGCCGTCGAGTACAGCTGCTGCAGCCCGAACGATGGCGTCGGTCCTGCTTTCGATCAGCTGGTTGGTTCCTTCGGTGATGGTGATCGGCCGCTCGGTATTGGGCCGAATGGTGAGGCACGGGACCCCCAGGTACGTCGTCTCCTCCTGGATCCCGCCGGAGTCGGTGAGGACCAGGCGTGCGTTGGCCGTAAGCGCCGAGAAGTCGATGTAGCCGAGCGGGTCCATGAGGCGAACGCCGCCGTCCTCTGGAAGGTCCAGGCCGAATTCCTTGATGCGTCCCACGGTGCGCGGATGAATGGGAAACAGCACCGGCATCCGTTGCCCGATGTCCTGCAATGCCCCGAGAATCTCGGCCAGTGTGTCGGGCCGGTCGACGTTGCTCGGCCGATGCAGCGTAACCAGCGCAAAGTCCCCGTCGATGCCGAGCCGATCCCGGAGCCCGGGCCACCGTTCCTGCACTCGCGGCTGCAAGCGTACCAGGGTGTCGATCATGACGTTGCCGACAAACGCGATCTTCGAGGCAGGGATCCCTTCTCGCGCGAGGTTCGCGTCCGCGTCCCGGGACGGCGTCAGCAGGAGGTCGGCCAGCTGATCCGTGAGAATCCGATTGATTTCCTCCGGCATCGTACGATCGAACGAGCGCAGCCCCGCCTCCACGTGGGCAACGCGAATGCCGAGTTTGGCCGCGACCAGTGCCGCCGCCACGGTCGAGTTGACGTCACCGACGAGGACGAGCCAGTCAGGATTCCGTTCCTGTAACAACGGTTCCAGCTCCAGCATGACCCGGGCAGTCTGCGCCCCGTGGCTGCCGGAACCGACGCCAAGATTGAAGTGGGGATCCGGCAAGCCAAACTCATCGAAGAAGACGGACGACATCTCCCGGTCGTAGTGCTGGCCGGTGTGCACGAGCACCTGCTCGATCTCCGGATGTTTCATGATCTCCATGTAGATCGGCGCAATCTTGACGAAATTTGGCCGAGCGCCGACCACGTGCATGACATCCATGCTCAATGTGCTCCCCGGTTGTGTGTTCGAGTCTTCATGGCCGTGTGACCCCGCCTGCCAGCACTCCGAGATCCAGGCAATCATCCC
>CAZUFP010000098.1:0-10559 GCA_964619835.1 uncultured Gemmatimonadaceae bacterium
GTTTTCGGGTGAATTTGGGTGGGTTGTGGGCTCCAAATAACCCACGCGCCGCGGGCCTTGGGGCGGGCGGCGCTTCTCCCCGTCTCCCTGTCTCCGTGGAGGGGAGGGGGGCGGAGCGGGGTTCCCCCCGGTCCGGGCGGAAGGGAGCGGGGCGGCCTACTCCTCCTCTTCCGCCTCCTTCTTGGCCTCCGCGATGACCGTTTCGGCAATGTGCGCCGGCACTTCCTCGTAGCTGCTGAACTTCCGGGAGTGCACGGCGCGGCCCTGGGTCATGGACCGTAGCGCGGTGGCGTACTTGTAGAGCTCGGCTTCGGGCACGAGGGCGCGGATCGTCGTCCGGGAGCCCTGGCTGTCCATGCCGAGGATCTTGCCCCGGCGCTGGTTCAGGTCGCCCATGACATCGCCCATGTAGTCCTCGGGCGTCGTGATCTCCACCTCCATCACCGGCTCGAGGATGACCGGCGCCGCGTCGTTCGCCGCCTTCTTGAACGCCATGGAACCCGCGACCTGGAACGCCACGTCGCTCGAGTCGACGGTGTGGTACGACCCGTCGTAGCACTCGGCCTCGAAATCCACGAGGGGGTAGCCCGCCAGGATCCCTCGCTGGGATGCCTGCTGGATGCCCTTGTCCACCGACGGGATGAACTTGTTGGGAATGGCGCCGCCGGTGATGGAGTCCGTGAACTGGTAGCCTCCGCCTCTGGGCAGCGGCTTGAGGCGCACGAAGCAGTCACCGAACTGGCCGCGGCCGCCCGTCTGCTTCTTGTACCGGCCCTGCGCCTGCGCGGTCTTGCGGATCGTCTCGCGGTAGTGGATGCGCGGCTGTTCCGTCACCACCTCGACGCCGTACTTCCGCTTGAGCCGCTCGATCTGCACATCCAGATGCAGCTCGCCCAGCCCCCGGATGATGGTCTGCCGGGCCTCGGGATCGAACCCGGCCTCGAACGTGGGCTCTTCCTCGTGCAGCTTGGAGAGGGCGGTGCCCATCTTGTCCTCGTCGGTGCGGCTGGCCGCCTGCACGGCAATGGCGCTGTCCGGGGTCGGGAAGGCCACGGGGGTCAGAACCAGAGCCTCGCCAGGGGCGCTCAGGGAATCGTTGGTGTGCGTCCCTTTGAGCTTCGCCACGACGCCGATGTCGCCCGCGTGCAGCCGGTCCACCTCGTTGCGCTCCTTGCCCTGCGAGATGGCGATGTGCGTCAGCTTCTCCGTATGGCCCTTCGACGCGTTGAGCACATCCTGGCCGTTGACCACCGAACCGGCGTAGATGCGGAAGAACGACAACTCGCCGACGTGCGGCTCGCTCATCGTCTTGAACACGAGAGCCGCGAACGGCGCCTCGTCGGACGCTTCCAGCTCCATCGTGTTGTCACTGCCCTGGACCTTCGCCTCTTCTGTCAACGCCTGGCCGGGCGCCGGCATGACCTCGACGAGCTTGTTGAGCAGCGCCCGCGTGCCCCAGGTCTTCTCCGGAGCCCCGCAGAACAGAGGGAACAGCTCCGTCCGGGCCATCGCCGTCTTCATGGCCTCGAGTGCCTGCTCCCGGTCGATCTCACCGCCTTCCAGGTAGGCTTCCAGCAGGGAGTCGTCCGTCGTGGCGATGGTTTCCATGAGCTCCGTCCGCCACTGCTCGTAGCGGTCCTGAAGCTCCGCCGGCACGTCCGCTTCCTCGTACTCGCCCGTGGTGCTCCCGTCTTTGTACAGGTGCGCCCGCCCACTGAACAGGTTGATGATGCCCCGGAAATCCTCACCCTCGCCGATGGGGATCTCCACCGGGATCACCTTGTCCGTCAGGTGCGTCTTGATGTCCTGGTAGACGGAGTCGAAGTTCGCGTGCTCCTTGTCCATCATGGACACGAAAAAAAGCCTGGGAAGGCCGCGCTGTTCGCAGTAGTCCCAGACTTTCTCGGTGCCGACCTCGACGCCCGTCGTGGCGCCGAGGACAATGACAGCGCCGTCGGCCGCCCGCGTCGCCGCCAGTGCATCCCCGGTGAAGTCCAGGTAGCCCGGCGTGTCCAACAGGTTGACCTTCGCGTCCTTCCACTCCGCGTAGCCGAGCGCCGTCTGCATCGAGATGCCGTGGGCGATCTCTTCATCGGCGAACATCGTCAGCGCCGTGCCGTCCTTCACGTTGCCGTGCCGGCGGGAGCTGCCCGACACGAACGCCAACGCATCGATGAGTGTGGTCTTGCCGGCGCCGCCGTGGCCCAGGAACACCACGTTCCTGATCCGGTCGGTCGTGTAATCTTTCGCCGCGGCCATGCGCTTCCTCCGTATTCCTCAGCGAGTCGAGTCCATGCAAGGGAACGGATTGTAGGTCGCGGGACCGCGGAGTGTCAACGCCCGGGCCGACACCTTCAATTGTGGCGATACCGCTTGCTGACCTCGTCGAGGATCCGGCGCTCATCATCGGAGAGGCTGCCGAGGCCGGACTCGCTGATCTTGTCCAGCACGCGGTCCACCTCGTCCAGCAACTGGTCCTCTTCCTTGTGGCTGCGCCGGGGCCGGGGCGGCTTCGGCTTGACCGACGCGGTCCCGGCGCTCGTGGCGACGGAGAAACCGCGGCGCCGGACCCGCTTGCGCAGGCGGCGCACTTCCTCGCCCACGCGGTAATCCAGCTTCAGGTAGAGGAACCCGGCGGCCAGGCCGCCCAGGTGGGCGAAGTACGCGATGCCCCCTCCGCCGGAGTTGGCGGCGTACAGGTTGAACGCAGCCAGAATGGTGATGAGCCATTTCGCCTTGATGGGCAGGATGCCCCAGATGTAGATGGGCATGTCCGGCCAGTTCATGGCGAAGGCGAGCATGACGCCCAGAATGGCCGCGGAGGCGCCGATGACGGCGGTGTTGTACGCGAAGATGAACGAGAAGGCGGCGCCGCCGAGGCCGGCGACGAAGTAGTATTTCAGGAAATCCCGCCCACCCCACATGTCTTCCAGCGGCGGCCCGAAGAAGAACAGCATCAGCATGTTCATGAACAGATGCCAGAAGCCGCCGTGGACAAACATATAGGTGACAAGGCCCCAGGGCCGCGTCAGCACGTGGGCAGGCTCGAAGGCGAGCCAGAAGACCAGCGAGGGAACCGCCGTGGTCAGCAGCAACATCGCCGTGTTGACGATGATCAGCCGCTTGACCCACGGCGTCAGGTGGAATCCGAAAGAATAGCTGCGATACGGCATGTTCGTCCTGTTCTCCGTTCGCAGTTCTAACCCCGCCTGTCGCGGGCGTGTTCCAGAGTCAGGCGGCAGATCCGGTCACAGAAGTCCGGGAACGCGATGCCCGCCGCGCGGGCCGAGCGGGGCACGAGGCTCTGGGCGGTCAGGCCCGGCAGCGTGTTGAGCTCGAGGCACCACGCCGATCCGGCCTCGTCCAACCGGAAATCCACGCGGCTGTAGCCACCCAGCTTGAGCGCCCGGTGCGCCCCCAGAGCCAACTGCTGCACGTTTGCGGCCACCGCGTCCGGCAGGTCGGCCGGGAAGATCTCCTGGGACATCCCCGGCTGGTACTTGCACTCGTAGTCGAAGATCTCGTGCTCCGGGATGATCTCGCCCACGGGCAGCGCCGCGTCGTCCAGGATCGGCACGGTCAGCTCCCGACCCGGTACGAACCGCTCCAGCATGACCTCGTCGTCGTACCGGTAGGCTTCCTCGATGGCGGGAGCCAGCTGTTCGCGGCTCTTCACCACCGTGAGGCCCACGGTCGAGCCCTGCTTGCTCGGCTTCACCACCAGCGGATAGCCGAGGCGCGCCTCGACCGTCGCGGTCTCCACTGGCGCCATCAGCCAGTCCGGGGTCGGCACGCCGGCGTCCCGCAGGAGCCGTTTGGTCACGTCCTTGTCCATGGCCATGGCGCTGGCCAGGTGTCCGCTGCCCGTGTATACGACGCCGGCCATGTCCAGCAGCGCCTGCAGCGGACCGCCCTCCCCCGCGCCGCCATGCAACGCCAGGAAATACACGTCCACGCCCGAGAGCTCCGGCGCGCTCATCAGGCGCGTCACGTCCCCGGTGGCCAGCAGGTCGAGGGCCGCCGCATCAGGCGGCAGCGCGCCGATCCTGGCCCGCAGCACGGACGCTTCCTGTTCCGCGGACAACACACCCATGGCGGTGTCCACGGCGACGACCTCATGGCCGGCCTCCCGCAGGGCGCCGACCACCTGCGCCCCGCTCGCCAGGGACACGTCGCGCTCCGCCGACGTGCCGCCGAACAGTACGGCCACCTTCATGGTTCACGCTCCAGAAGCGCGTTCTCTCGCAGCCAGTCGTCGTTGTACATCTTCGAAAGGTACCGCTCTCCGGTGTCGGGTAGAATGCACACCACGAGCATGCCGGGATCATCCAGGCGCCGGGCCAGCTCCACCGCGACGTGCACGATGAGGCCGGAGGATCCCCCCGCCAACAGGCCTTCTTCCCGTGCCATGCGCCGGCTCATGCGGAACGCGACGCCGTCGTCGACGGTGTGGTATTCGTCGATCACGTCCAGCCAGAGGGTTTCCGGCACCTCTTCGTTGCCCACCCCCTCCACCCGGTAGGCCGAGCAGGGGCCCGCCTCTCCCGTGGCGTAGTAATGCGCCAGGATGGAGCCGGCGGGGTCCCCCGCGACGACCCGCACGTCCGGGTTCTGCTCCTTCAGGTAGCGGCCCGTGCCGCTGATGGTCCCGCCCGTGCCCGCCGAGCCCACCAGGTGCGTCACGCGCCCCTGCGTCTGCGTCCAGATCTCCGGGCCCGTGGTCCGGTAGTGGGCCCCCGGGTTCTCCGGGTTGCGGAACTGGTCCGCGAGCACGGCGCCGGGGGTTTCCTCGGCGATCCGCCGCGCGGTCTGGACGTAGTGCGCGGGGTCGTCGTGCGCCGCATCCGCGGGCGTGAGGATGACCTCGGCGCCCAGGGCCTGGAGCAGGCGCACCTTTTCGATGCTCATCTTGGCCGACATGGCGAAGATGCACCGGTACCCCTTCACCGCCGCGGCCACCGCCAGCCCGACCCCCGTGTTGCCGCTCGTCGCCTCCACGATCACGCCGCCCGGCTTCAGCCGGCCGTCCCGCTCCGCCGCTTCGATCATGGCGATGCCGATCCGGTCCTTCACCGAACCGCCCGGATTGAAGAACTCCGCCTTGGCGTAGACCGGCGTGCGGGCTCCATCCACCACGCGGTTCAATCGGACCAGCGGCGTCCAGCCGATGGTCGCCAGCACGTCGTCGTAAGGCTCCGTATTCCGGGCCGCTTCACTCATGGGCCGAATCCGGCGACACCGCGGAATCCGGCGACACCGCGGAATCCGGCGGCGCGGCATCCGCGGGCCCGGGGGCGCCGTTCAGGGAAAAACGCACCGGCAGGCGCACCCAGCTGGCGATGCGCTCCTGGTCCTTCCCTTTCCGTGCCGGCGCGAACAACAGGTGGGGCACGCCGGCCAGCGCCGCGGAATCAAACGCCGCATGGCCGCTGCTCTGCTGGACGTATGCCGTGTCCACTGCGCCCATGTTCGTCACGTGGACCATGAGGACCGTCTGGCCCTCCGCGCCCTGGTCCCACAGCGCGATGGGATACCGGAACGGCGAAGTGGCCGAGATGGGCTTCGCCTCCGTCGGCGGCACGCCCGGCCCGCAGCCGGCAAGGAACCCGAAAAACAGTGCCGCCAACCCGGCCAGCCGCGCCCCGTGACGCCAGCGTCCTGCATCACTCCTTCGCATCCGCCTCCTCCCTGAGCTCCGACAGCAGGTTCAGCGCCTGCAGCGGCGTGAGTCCGTCAATGTCCAGATTTCTGAGCCGCTTCACCACCGGGTGCTCCACGGCGAACAGGGACAGCTGGTCCGGCGGCGGCCCCGCCGCGGGCCGGTGCTGCCCGTGGCGGCCCAGGCCTTCCCCGTGGTGACTGTGGGTGTCTTCCAGCTCCCGCAGGATCTCCCGCGCGCGTTCGACCACGTCCGCGGGCAACCCGGCGAGACGGCCCACCTGGATCCCGTAAGAACGGTCGGCGCCGCCCGGCTCCAGGTGGCGCAGGAAGACGATGTCGTCGCCGGCCTCCTTCACCGCCACGTTGTAGTTGACCAGCGCGGGCAGCTGATCCGCCAGCTGCGTCAGCTCGTGGTAGTGCGTGGCGAAGATGGTCTTGACGCCCACCACCTCGTGCAGGTGCTCCGTCATGGCCCAGGCGATGCTGACCCCGTCGTAGGTGGCCGTGCCCCGCCCGATCTCGTCCAGCAGCACGAGGGAATGGTCCGTGGCTCCCGACAGGATCGCCGCGCTCTCGCTCATCTCCACCATGAACGTGGACTGGCCCCGCGCCAGGTTGTCGGATGCGCCCACGCGCGTGAACACCCGGTCGCATACCGGCAACAACGCCTGTCGGGCCGGTACGAACGCGCCCACCTGCGCCAGCAGCTGGATCAGGCCGACCTGCCGGAGCAGCGTGCTCTTCCCCGCCATGTTGGGGCCGGTGAGAATCATGATGCGCGCGTCGTCGTCCAGGACGACGTCGTTGGGGATGAACGCCTCCCGTGGCATCATGGTCTCGACGACCGGATGGCGTCCCTCCCGGATCTCCAGCCGGTAGCCCGTGTGCACCTCGGGCCGCACGTACCCGCGCCGCTCGGCGGCGACCGCGAGCCCTGCCAGCACGTCCAGGGCCGCGATGCGGGCGGCCGTCTCCTGGAGCCGGTCCACGGCTTCCGCCACGTCCTCCCGCAGCTCGGCGAACAGCCGCGCCTCGTGCTGGGCGATGCGGTCCTCGGCGCCCAGCACCTTCGCCTCCCACTCCTTCAGCTCGTCGGTGACGTAGCGCTCGCCGTTGGCCAGCGTCTGCTTCCGCACGTAGTCCAGCGGCACCCGGTCCAGGTTCGCCTTCGTCACCTCCAGGTAGTACCCGAAGACCTTGTTGTAGCCCACCTTCAGCGACTGGATGCCCGTGCGCTCCCGCTCCCGGGCCTGGAGCGACGCAATGAAGTCCCGCGCCCCGTCCCTCGTCGCCCGCAGCTCGTCCAGCTCCCCGTCATGGCCGGCGCGGATGACCCCGCCGTCCGCCAGCGAGACCGGCGGTTCGTCCACCAGCGCCCCGTCGATGCGCGCGAGCACGTCGTCCAGCACGTCCAGTTCCGCCAGCTCCGCCAGCAGGACGGAGCTCGGTTCGTCCAGGATGTCGCGGACCTGCGGCAGCCGGCCCAGCGAATCGGCCAGCGCCCGCAGCTCTCGCGGATTCACGCGTCCGGCGCCCACCCTCGCCGCCAGTCGCTCCATGTCGCGGATCTCCCGAAGCGCGACCCGCAGGCCGCGCCGCAGCGGCGGATCCTCGACAAGCTCCGCCACCGCGTCCTGCCGCTGCCAGATGCGCTCGGCGACCAGCAGCGGACGCAGCAGCCAGCGCCGCAACAGGCGCGTGCCCATGGCGGTCACCGTCTCGTCCAGCACGTCGAACAGCGTGCCCCCCGGCGGCGCGTCCGCGCGCAACGGCTCCACCAGCTCCAGGTTGCGCCGGGTCATCTCGTCCAGCGCCATGGCGTCTCCGGGCCGCTCGATGCGCGGCGGCCGCAGCTGCTCGGCACCGCCCGCGCGCACGTCCCGCAGGTAGGCCAGCAACGCGCCCAGCGCCCGGACCATGGGCGCGTCCCCTTCCTGGAAGCCGAACCCGTCCAGCGCGTGGCGGTGGAAATGCCGCCGCAGCTCCTCGCCGGCCAGGTCCGCGTCGAAGAGCCAGTCGGGCCGGTGTGTGACACTCGCGCGCTCCGCGCCGGGCCAGGGCCCGAGATCGTCCCACGCCTGTGCCACCAGCAGCTCTGCCGGCTCGAAACGCGCCAACGTCGCCTCCAGCTGCTCCACGGGCACGAGCGTGCCCACCAGCTCGCCCGTGGACACGTCGGCGGCCGCCACGCCCAGGGTGACGTCGTCGCCGGCCAGCGCCACCAGGAAGTTGTTGCGATCGGCGCTCAACAGGGAGTCGCTGAGGATGGCGCCCGGCGTGATGGTTTCCACCACCTCGCGCCGCACGATGCCTTTGGCTTCCGCGGGGTCCTCCACCTGCTCGCAGATGGCCACCCGCCGCCCCATGCGCACGAGGCGCTGCAGGTACTCGTCCTTCGCCTTGACCGGGATGCCGGCCAGCGGCACCTGTGACGCACCGCCGTTGTTGCGGCTGGTCAGCGTAAGGCCAAGCAGGCGCGCGCCTTCCTGGGCGTCCTCGTTGAACATCTCGTAGAAATCGCCCACGCGGAAGAAGACGAGCGCGTCCTGGTGGCGCGACTTGGCTTCGCGCCACTGCTGCATGAGTGGGGTATCGTCCTGCGTGCCGGTCATAGGGGGGAAGGTAGCGGCTGGTCCCCGAAAACGGGAAGGATAGCCGTCCCGCGCCGGGCCGGTCAACCGACGTGGGGGGGCTTGCGTTGCGTCCGGGCGCTGCCTAGCCTGTCCCTATGCGTCCGTCCGTCCCGACGTGGGGGCATGTTCGCCTTAACACGCCGATCGAGGGGGCGCATTTCTTTGGCAGTGGTCGACCCCATGAATATACGTTCCGGCACCGCTGAGACCTCCCGCGTGACGGCGCCGATGGTCCACAAACGGGATGAGGCCGTGCGTTCCCGCCTGCTCGACTCCCTGGGCGAGGCGGTCGTAGGGACCGACGGCCGCGGACGCATCGTATACTGGAACCGGGCGTCCGAGCGCCTGTTCGGTTGGACGGCCGCGGAGGTGCGCGGGCGCAAGCTCCTGGACACGACGCCGGCGCGAGCCGTGCGGGAGCGTGCACGGGAGGTGCTGGAGAGTGTCCTGGACGGAAACGAATGGTCGGGGGAGTTGCAGGTCCAGGACCGGTCGGGCCGCATCTTCCCCGTGTTGATCACCACCACGGCGGTGCGGGACGACGACGGCACCGTGATCGGGTTCGTGGGCGTTTCCCGCGACATCAGCGTTCTACGGGCCGAGGCGCAGGCTGCGCTGCACGCCAGTGAAGAACGGCGTCTGTTGGCGGCGCGGGCCACGACCGACGTGATCTGGGATCTGGACCTGAAATCGGGCCATGCCCACTGGAACGAAGCCGCCCAGACGACGTTCCGGTACGCGGCGGACGAGCTGAACGACTCGCGCGACTGGTGGCGCCAGCGCATCCACCCGGCCGACCGGCCGCGCGTGCTGGAGGGCCTCGACCGCGCGCTCAGCGGCACCGGCCACTTCTGGTCGGACGAGTACCGGTTCCTCCGGGGCGATGGCACGTACGCCGCGGTGTTCGACCGGGGCTACATCACCCGCGACGTCCACGGGCAGGCGGTGCGCGCCGTGGGCTCCATGGTCGATCTGACGGAACGCCATCGGGCAGAGGAGGCTCAACGGTTCCTGGCCCAGGCCAGCATGCTGCTGGACCTGTCCATGGAGCACGACATCAGTCTGCGCAACGTCGCCCGGCTCGCCGTCACCACCCTCGCCGACTACTGCCTCGTCCTCCTGCAGCAGGACGACCACCGTGTGCGCGTCGTGGCCCACGCCCACGCTGACCCGCGCAGCAAGCCGCTGCTCGAACAGATTCAGGCGCGCTTCGTCGTCACGCCGGACGCGGACACGGCTCTGGCGGGCGTGGTGCGGTCCGGCCGGGCCGTGCTCGTGCAGCAGGCCTCACCCACGTTCGACCGGGAGCTGGCCGATCCGGCGGGCCTGGCGGACAGCCGGCCCCTCAGATCCTGTTCCCATATCATCGTGCCGATCATCGCCCGGGAACGCACCCTGGGTGCCATCGTGCTGGTGAACGCGGAGTCCGGCTTCCACTACGACGCCCACGAGTTGCGCCTCGCCGAAGAGCTCGGACGCAGGGCCGGCCTGGCCGTCGAGAACGCCCGCCTCTACGAGGCCGCGTTGTTGGCCAACCGCGCCAAATCCGACTTCCTGGCCATCGTCTCCCACGAGCTGCGTACGCCCCTCACTGCCGTCCTGGGCTACGTCGAGCTCCTGGGCGGCGACCGGGGGTTGACCGAGCGGCAGGCCTCACATGTGCGGCGGATCGGGGAGAGCGCGGAGCGGCTGCTCCGGCTGATCGAAGGGATCCTGTCGTTCACACGGCTGGAGGCAGGGCGGGAGCCCGTGCAGCCGTGCCACGTTTCCGCCAACGAGCTGCTGGCCGGCGTCGCCGCGATGGCGGAACCCATGGCGGCCGAAAAGGGGATCGCCTTCGTCGTGCATGCCCAACCCGAGCTGCCCACGGTGGACACCGACCCGGCCAAGGCCCAGCACGTGCTGCTGAATCTGCTCTCCAACGCCATCAAGTTCACCGAGCGCGGGCAGGTGACCCTGAACGCGGAGCTGGTCGATGACGACGTCGTCTTCCGGGTCCAGGACACTGGCATCGGCATCCCGCCGGAGCATGTCCACCAGGTCTTCAACGCCTTCTGGCAAGGGGAACAGGCGGACACTCGCCGGTCCGGCGGCGCCGGCCTGGGCCTCAGCCTGGCCCGCCGCATCGCCCGCATGCTGGGCGGCGACGTGCGCATCCCCATGAGTGGCGCCGACGGCACCACCGTGGAATTCCGCCTCCCCACGAGGCACGCCGGCGATTGAGCCGCCGGCTGACCTGGTTGCCAAGACACTCCAGCGGATTCG
>CAZUFP010000099.1:0-10026 GCA_964619835.1 uncultured Gemmatimonadaceae bacterium
CACCGCGGGTTGCAACCTGGCGTGCAAGTTCTGCCAGAACTGGGACATCTCCAAGAGCCGGCAGATGGATCGGCTCATGGACCAGGCCTCGCCGGAAGCGCTGGCGGACACGGCGGAACGGCTCGGCTGCCGCAGCGTCGCATTCACGTACAACGACCCGGTCATCTTCCACGAGTACGCCATCGACGTGGCGAAGGTGTGCCGCGAACGGGGAATCCACGCGGTGGCGGTCACCGCCGGGTACCAGAATCCGGCGCCCCGCAAGGAGTTCTACGCCCACATGGACGCGGCCAACGTGGACCTGAAGGGGTTCACCGACGCGTTCTACCGCAAGTTGAGCGCGGCCAGCCTCGAGCCCGTGCTGGACACGCTGCGCTACATCCGCCACGAGACGGACGTGTGGCTGGAGATCACCACGCTCATCATCCCGGGCTGGAACGACGACGACGCGGAGCTGGACGCCATGACCCGGTGGGTGGTGGGCGAGCTGGGCCCGGACGTGCCCATGCACTTCACCGCGTTCCACCCTGATTACCGGCTACTGGACCGCCCGCCCACGCCGGCGACCACTCTCACGCGCGCGCGCCGCATCGCGCTGGCCAACGGCGTCCGTTACGCCTACACCGGCAACGTGCGCGACCCGGCCGGGGCCAGCACCTACTGCCACACCTGCGGCAAACGCCTGATCGGGCGTGAAGGGTACGACGTGACGGCCTGGGAGATGGAAGACGGACACTGCGCCTGGTGCGGCACGGCCGTGGCCGGCGTGTTCGAAGCGCGGCCGGGCACGTGGGGCTCTCGACGTATGCCCGTCCGCATCGGAGCCTGAAGAAGCCGCCGCTCCTGCCCGCGCCTGAATCGTTCAGCGCGGCCGCAGCTGGTCGTCCAGCCGCACGACCACGCCGGACAGCCCCCCCGCACGGCTTCCCGCGTAGCGGGCATCGCCGATCCGAACCCGCCAACCGCCGCTCTCCCGTTGGACCCGGTAGAAAGGGAACCGCGCCCAGACCAGGTAGTCCTGGGCGTCCGGCGCGCGTGCCGCGGCCTGGATGAGCGCGTCCATCGTCGGCTTTGCGCCGGGCTGCCCGGGCAGCGTGTCCGGGGCAATACGCGGCAGCGGCACCGGCCGGCCGACCTCCGACCCGGATCGCGCCAGCCAGTTGTACGCGCCGCGCAGGTAATCCGTCGGCGTCTCGGCCACGTAGCTGGCCCTCACCGGGTCCGCCGGCGCCGGGGAATACATCACCCGCTCCACACCGGCTTCACCGAAGCGCGCCAGCTCCCGGCGCACGTTGCGTGCTCCCGACACGCTCGCCGCGACCATGACGAGCAGATACACGGCGTAGGCGAGAGCGCCGGCTCGCGCCAATCGCACCATGGCCAGACGGCCGATGCGCGCGTCGACGGCAGGCCGCAACGCCCGCCTGAACCGGATGCCGATCACGACGGCCAGGCCGGCGAGCCAGAACATCTTCGCACTCCGTGGCACCTGAGGCACCGCAAGCAGCAGCGCGGCTGCGAACGCGGCGAAGGCCGCCCAGCCCAATAACCCCGGGCGGGTCCGCGTCGTCAGAAACAGGGCGCCGCCCGCGATCAGCCAGATCCAGGGGTCGACGATGAACACGGCGTCCCCGTAGAACCACTTCCCCGAGAACGGCATGAGCAGACGGATGCCATACGTGTTCAGCCAGTCCAGGAACGGGTGCGTCAGGACCGCCGCCACCGCGACGAGAAGCAGCGCTCGCGGCTCCGCCGGCGCCGCATCGGGGTCCCGTCTTCGTCGTACCCACCGGTCCCACGCCAGCACGATGCCCCACACCACAAACGGCAACACCACCCACGCCAGAACCCCGTGCGTCCAGCCCCGGCGGAACGCCAGCTCCACGTATTCGCCCTTCAGCGCGGCGAACACATCGATATCCGGCGCGTTCGCCGCCAGCACGCCCGTGGCCACGGCAAGCGGCAGCTCGCGCTCCCGCCACGACCGCCCCAGCAAGGCGCCCGTCAATGTATGGGTGATGGGATCCATGACGCCGAAAAGAGCGGAAAGAGGCCGCGCCACGCAAGCGTCCGTGAGGCCCGCCTACTGGCCCTGCCGCCGGACACGGCCCGACGCCCCATCCCGGCGGCAGCCCGCAACACGGTGGAGAACCAGGAAATTAGTATTCAATTTTCGCCTCGACGGACCGGTGTGAGAGCGTCGTTAAGTGCGTGTAAATACTTATACACCAGTAACTTACGCGCGACGGCCGCGCCATGGCGCACATCTTGTCCGTACTCGCGTGTTACTCGCGCTCTCCCGCGCACGCGCCGCGCTTTCGGCGCACGTCCTGCTTTTCGCACCATTTGGAGGTCCAGAAATGCACGCACGACGCACCCTCTCGGCGGCGATTGCCGTGCTCATATCCGTCACGCCGGCGGCGGCACAGTCGCACAAGGTCGCGGTCAGCCTGTTCGGTGGCGGCGCGACGTTCAGCAACATGGCGTCGGGCTCCGGCTCGATCATCCGCATGCAGAACGGTTGGCTGACCGGCGCCCAGGCGGAGGTCCCGTTCGGCCGGCTGGGGTTGCGCCTGAACGGCAGCTATACGGACCGCCCGTTGATGGTCGACTCGCCCGTGGACCTGAGCGTCTTCACGATCGACCTGGACCTCATGATGCGGCTCCTGCCGCCGAGGCCGGACCGCCTTCTGTCGCCGTATGTCGCGTTGGGCGGCGGCGCCGTGCTCTACAAGCTGGGCGCCAGCGCCACCAACACGGGCGTCCAGGTCTCCGGCGGTGGATCCGTCCAGCGACCTACGGTCATGGGCGCTCTGGGCCTGGACATCGGGTCGGGGCCGGTGGCGTTCCGGGTCGAGTTGTCGGACGTTCTGGAGCTTCACTCCCCGTTGCTCGACGCCTCGGGCAGCGCATACGGACCGGTGCAGCACGTGGCCGCGTCGGCCGGTGTCAGCTTCCGGCTGGGCGGCGCCAGGGCCGCGCCCATGCGCCTGAGCGACGCCCAGAGGGCGCCCCGGGTCCAGCCCGCAGCGGCGGCACCGGCGAAGCCCGCCGCAGAGCAGCCCATCGCTGAGCGGCCCGCCGCCAATGCTCCCGCGGTCGCGGCGCCCGCCACCGCCAGCTCGCCCGCGCCGGCGTCGGTCCCCGCGAAGGCGGACGCGAAGCCCGATAAGGCGTCGGCCGAACCAGCGGACGCCAAGCTGGCCGACCGCTTCAATGCCTGGGACAAGCTGGAGTCCCTGGAAGTCGAGGTCGCCACACTGAAGCGCCGGTTGGCGGAGCTCGAGGCCCCGCAGGCAGTTCCTGCGTCCTCGGGAACCGCGGCCAGGACGGCGACGAAGCCGCCGCAGGCCGCCGCGCACGCGTCGCCCACCCCCTCGTCGTCGACATCCGCGTCCGCCGTCACGACACCGGTCGCCGTGCCGGCCGCAGCCCCGGCGAAGCCGGCTCCATCCAAGCCCGCTCCGTCCAGGGCCATGTACCAGGGCACGCTGTACACGGTGCAGATCGCGTCCTACCTGGACGGGGAGTCGCCGAAGGCGGACAAGGCGGTCGCCGAGCTGAAGCAGAAGGGTGTGCCCGTGTGGGTCACGCGCACGGGCGAGGAAGGCCGCATGATCAACCGCGTGCGCGTCGGCGCGCTGCCGGACAAGGCCGCCGCGGAGAGCCTGAGCCGCTACATCAACCGGACGTACGACTGGCCCACGTGGGTGACGCCGGTGGAATCGTCGACCAAGGTGGAAACGAGCGCCGTCACGGCGACGCAGTCCTTCGTCAAGGCTGCCGCACGCTGAAGCGCCCGTAGCGCTTGAAATCGCCCGCCGGGGCCGTGAGGGGACCCCGGCGGGCGATTTTCATATCCCCGCGGGCGGGCAATGCGGCGGACCCGCGTGGGCGTCCGCGGGCGGCCGACCCGTGCCGCCGCCCACCGCGCGGCCGCTGAGGTGGGGCGGCAGCGTTTCGTGGCCACGCCCGGGCCGGGCCGCCACAGCCAGCTCCAGCTCCCGCCGCACGATCTCGAGGCTCTCGAGTCGGACGCCGGTCCGCACGTGGCCGAACCCTTCCAGCGTGGCTTCCAGCGTGTAGGTGTCCGTGGGCTGCCAGCAGAACCGGAAGCGCCCGGCGCGGTCGGTGATCTGCTCCTCTTCCCGGCCTCGCACGCCGGTCAGCTTCACCCGCACGCCGCCCAGGGGCACGCCCGTGCCCTTCTCACGCACCACGCCCAGGATCGAGCCCAGGCCCGGGCGCCGCTGCTCCGCCGGGCAGCCGCCGTACACTTCGTCGTGCATACCGGCGACGACGATCTCGACGTCGTTCTCGCCCGCCCGCACGTTCACGGTCTGTGGCTTGACGTGTTCCGCCGCCGGGTCGCGTTTCCGGTCGTACCACGCCAGCTCGTAGCGGCCCGTCCAGACGCCGGCCATCGCGAAGGCGCCATCGGCATCGGTGGTGTCGGCGTGCGCCGTCCCCGACAGGTAGACGAGCACGTCCGACAGCGGCGCGCCGCCGTCCGCCACGACCTTCCCGCGCACCGTGCCCGTTGGGGTGGCAAGGTCGTGCGCCTGCGCCGCACCCAGGCCCCGCACCTCCACCACGCGTCCGCCGCTCTCATGCGTGTACGCCACGCTGTCGGTGAGCGTCCCGTTCACCAGGGCGAAACGCGGCATGCGGATGGTCCACGACGACACGATCCATGCGCCGTCGCCCAGCCGCCGCAGGTCCAGCTCGCCGCCGGGTCCCTGGCCGCGCACATGGTACGGGAGATGGACGTAGCCGTAGTCCAGCGTGCGCAGCTGCGCGCTGGCGGCGTCCAGCCAGAGGGTCCCCTTCACGCCCGGCCGGCGCGGCCCGCCCGGTACAGGCTCGAACGCCAGGCCGACCAGGCCATCGTCACCCGGCACGGCCCGGAAGCAGTAGTCGGAAAGGAAGGCGTCGGAGAGCAGGACGTGGGCATCCGGCGCGTAGTAGGTCAGCGTGTCGGCCAGCGATCCCTGCACGAACCCGTGGGCCAGAAGGTCGTCCGCCGGCGGGCTGCGGAACGGGTAGTCGCCCATGGCCCAGACCTGCCGCCGGTCCTCCGTGCGCACGGTGCCCCACCGTGGGTCCAGGTCCCGGTCCCAGACGACGGACCGGAAGGACACGCCGGGGGCGTCTTCAACCAGCGACACCGACGTCAGGGCCTTGCGCGCCTCGTCCCACAGCTTCTGGATGTCCGCCGGTGCATCGCGCGCCCGGCGGCAGCGCGAGCTCGCCGTCACCCGGATGGCTTCCAGCGTCACCGCCTGCACCGACGCCGCCACCGTGCGGGTCACGGTGGCGCTTGCCGCAAGGTCGAAGAAAGGCGAGTACGTCGTCGCGTAGCCGATCCGCTCCACCGCCAACCGGTAGTGGCCGGCCGCCGGCGCCCTCAACGTGAAGCGCCCGTCGGCGCCGGCCAGACCCGCGACAACGCGCGTGCCGGCGCTGTCCAGCAGCACCTCCAGCGCGCCCGGCACCGGCTCCCCGCTGCCCTGCGTCACGACGGTTCCCGCCACGGTCTGCGCGGCGGCGGGCGACGAAGCCAGAGCGAGTGCGGCCAGCAGGGTCACGGCCGCCCGTTGCGCCCCGTTCACGGCGAGAACCGGGGCTGCGGACCCGGCGACTCGGCGGTCGTGTCCGGCCCGGCCGGCGGCGGGCCGCGGCGGGTCCAGATCGCGATGACGCCGCAGCCGGCGGTGCTGCCGCTGAACTCCGCGGGCACGGATGCCGGACCCACGTAGATCTCCATGACCTCCACGCTGGTGGGCACGATGTCGATCCCGCCCGCGTCGGACAGGCGAATACCGTCGATGTAGTAGGTCGGAGAGCATCGACGCGATTCCCAGCGCATGCGCGCGGTGATGGGAATCAGCTGGCCGAGGCTGCGGGGGTTGCGCACCTCGATCTCGTCATGCTGGATGAACAGGCCGGGCTCGTGCTTCATGCGGTACTGGACGTCCGCCAGGAGCCCCAGGCGCCGGGTCCGCACGGCGGTCACCTCGATGAGCTCCAACTCGATGGGCTGCGTGGCCATGCGGATCTGGATCCGCACCGACTGGCCGCGCTCCACGGACACGGAACCGCTGGCGTCGGCGTAGCCGGGACGAGCCGCCTGCACCGCCAGGGTGCCCGCGGGCACTTCGTCGAACACGAACCGGCCGTCGTCGTCCGATACACGGGACGGCGCGCCGTTCCGCAATCGCACGGCCACGCCGGCCAGCGGCCGGCCCGTCGCGGCATCCACCACGCGGCCGGTCAGGGCGTCTTGCCCTATGATGCGCCGGGGAAGACGGTCATGACAACCTTGGAGTGGATCAGCCCAGGACGGCCGTCACCCGGTCCAGGTACTCATCGATCTCGAACGGCTTGCGCATGAACAGCTCCGGCCGCGCCTGGGCCAGTGCGACGACCTCCCCATCGCCGGTGTCGCCCGTGACGAACAGGAAGTGATCCGCGAGGGCCGGGTGGTTGCCGCAGACCCAGTCGTAAAGATCCAAGCCGCTGCCGCCCGGCATCTTCACGTCCGAGACCACGGCGTCCAACGGCGTCCCGTCGAGGATCGCCTTCGCTTCCTCGATGTCGCCGGCGACGAGCACGTCCGCGTGCAGCCGCCGTGTCAGGATCCGCTTCTGGAGCTCGCGCACGTGGCGCTCGTCTTCCACCACCAGAACACGCGCGGTCCGGTCCGGGAACGACGCAGCCGACACGGCCGGCGCCGGACCTTGTGACGCCCGGGCCTCGCCCGGGACGCCTTCCACCTTGCGGAACGACAGCACGAAGCTGGAACCGCCGCCCGGACGGTTGGACGCCCGCACCCGGCCACCGAACTCTTCCATGAAGCGGTGCACCAGGGCGAGCCCCAGGCCCGTGCCCTCGCCGGGCGGCTTCGTGGTGTACAGCGGCTCGAACACGCGCTCGGGCTCCGACATGCCGGGCCCGTCGTCCTCCAGGCGGACGGCGGCCACGTAGCCGTCGTCCCAACCATCGATGGTCAGCGTGCCCGACCCCCGTGGACGCATGGCGTCCATGGCGTTGTTGATGATGTTCAACAGGATCTCCTGGAGCCGCTGGCCCTCGGCCAGGACACGGCAGTCGGGCACATCGCCCACCACGAGGCGCAGGCCGGCCTGTTCGAACGCGAAGGCCCGCAGGTCGACGGCAAGCTGGACGGCCTCCCGGAGGTCCACGGGCCCCATGTCTTCGCCCGATGAGCGGGAAAACCGCAACAGCGCGCGGACCAGGGAATGGGCCCGCCGGGCTTCCTCGAGGACCGGCCGAAGCAACCCGCTGTAGTCGCTGCCGGCCAGGGGTCTGTCGCCGCTCTCCCGCAGCTCGGCGTCCAGCAGCTCCGCGTAGCCCAGCACGGCGGTGAGGGGGTTGTTGAGCTCGTGCGCCACGCCGGCGGTCATCTGGCCCATGGCGCTGAGCTTTTCGGACCGCAACAGTCCTTCCTGGGCCAGCTCCAGCTGGTCCAGGGCCTCCGCCAACTCCGTCCTGCGGGTCTCCAGGTCGGCCGTCATGGCCCGAAGGCCCCGCGTCATGCCGTTGAATGTCGCGGCGAGGGTCGCGAGCTCCTCGTCGTAGTCTTCGGGCACCTCGGTGGCCAGGTCGCCCTCGCCGATCCTTTTCGCGGCGGCACTCAGGTGGGAAAGCGGCGTCATCACGCGGCGGCGCAGGAACCACTCCAGGCCGATGATGCCCGCGAGCAGCAGAATGCCCAGGAAGCCGGCCGCCACGTACATGCGGCCCAACCACGCCTGTTGCAGGCGCCAGAGACGATCCAGGTCCACGCGCCGCATGCCCAGAAGCTGACCCAGGTCCTCCTGGAGACGGGACGCTTCTACGATGACGGTGCTGGTCGCGTCGGCGGCCGCGTCCAGCTTGCCGCGCCCGATCAGGTCCGCCGTCCGGGTCGCGGCCACCTCGAGGCGGGCGTGGTCTTCCTTGATGGCCTCCACCTCCAGCCGCTCCTCGGCCGTCAGGTTGCGCACCAGGTAGCCGCGCACCTGGGCGTAGACCTCGTCTCCCGCCACCGCGAATTGACGCCTCGCCTCCGGACCACGTGACGCCCACAACGACGAGACCGCCACCAGCTCCCGGATCACCGCCTGGTTGATGCGGTCCGCGATGGCCTGCTCCTGGGCGAACCGTGCGGTGGCCCGGGTCAGCCGGCGGCTGGTGGTCACGTTCGCCGCCAGGACCAGCGCGACCACGGCCGCAACGCCCAAGGTAGCGGCGAGGCTGGCGACCCGAAGCCGGCGGCGCAGGGAAGGACGTCCGAAGATTCGCTTCATCGGGGCGCCGGCCGGCCGAAGGGCAGCATCACGTAAGACCGACGCACGTTCCCGTTCTCATCGAACGCAACGGGACCGGTGATGCCCTGGAACGCCGGCCGCGACCGACCCAGCGACTCCAGGTACGCCCGCATTCCGGCGCCCGTGCGCACCCCCGACCGGATGCCCGCAAGGAGCAGCCGCACGGCATCGTACGTTAGCGCGCACGCCCCCGTCGCTTCCCCCCCGAACCGTTCCCGGTACGCCCGGCGGAAGGGCTGAACCGCCGCCGCGCCCATGTCCACGAACGCCACGTGCCAGACGTTTTCCCAGCGCGGTCCGTCCGGATCCGCGACACCGCCCGCGCCCACCGCGTCCGAGCCCAGGATGGGCGTGCCGGGAGCCGCTTTCCGGATCGCGTCGATGTAGCGGCCGAGGGTGCCGCCGCGCGCCAGCCAGACCACCACGTCGGGCCGCGCCGACGCCAGCGCCGATGCCGTCTCGTTGATCTCGGTCGGCTGAAGGTCGTCCTCCACGTGAGGCAGGTCCACCACCACCGGATAGCGCGCCGGGTCCAGGTCCGCCGAAAACGCGCCGCGCAGGCCGCGGCCGTAGTCGTCGTTCACGTACAACACCGCCACCCGCCCACCCCCGGGCAGCACCTGCTTCACGTAGCGGGCCAGAAACGCCCCTTGCCGATCATCCGGAGGGATCAGGCTGAAGCTGTACGCCCCCGCCTGCGCATAGGCCACCGCCGATGACGTCGGCGACAGCTCCACGATCCCGTGGTCGTTGTACAGCGGCGCCGCCGCCAGGCTGGCCGAGCTGTTCGAATGACCCACCACCGCGAGCATGCCGGGCACCGACGCCAGCGAGTCCGCCCGCTCGATGGCCGGCGCCGCCCGGTTCGTCGTCTCCACCATCAGCACCGTGTCGATGGACGGCAGACCCGGCCCGGAAAGCTCCTGCTCCAGCGCCAGCCGCGCTGCCTGGACGAACGTGCTGCTCGTGGAGACGCCCAGCGCCACCGGCACCGTACGCTCGCACCCCACCAACAACGAAACCCCGGCCAGGACGGAGATGCACGTGACCCGCCGAAGCCTCGCCGGCATCGTTCTCTGCCTCCCCTATCTGTGTTTTTTCTGGCACCCAGGAAGAGAATGACACTATACCCGCCGGCATACCACGACGCCAGCGCTGGAGAACCTTGCTCAGCGCGCCGTCGCGGAGCCCCGGAACCCCAACCGGTCCAGGATCCGATCTGCACTGTCCACAAGGGGCACGGCACCGTTGTGGGTCGCCGCCTCCCTCACTTCGCGGGCCACATCCGCCGCACCCTGCGGGTCGGCCGTTGTGGCCAGTCGCGCCCACTCGAGCTGAAGCCGGGACCGGCAGAAGAAGTCCCGGTCCACATACGCATCGACCCCTGAGCGAATGCGTCCCATCGCATCCATCTCATTGCCCTCCAGGGCCGCCAACCGCGCCAGGAACATCTCCCTGTAGGACGTATCCCCATACCAGGACGGTGTCGCTCCCTCCCACAGCAGGATCTCCCGTTCGCAGTTCTTCGCTTCCGTGATGTTCCCCTGACGCAACGCAACGAGCCCCAACATGGACCACGATTCGTGGCGGCGACTCTTCACCGCCATGCCCTCTTGTATGGACCGCAACTGCTTCGCCGCCCGTACACACTCCGCGAAGTCCCCGGTCTCCCAATGGCAGATCGCGAGGTTGT
>CAZUFP010000100.1:0-3604 GCA_964619835.1 uncultured Gemmatimonadaceae bacterium
AGTGCTTCCTCGAAGGCCAGGAGCTGCTCACTCTGCCGCGCGGCCGCCAGTGCGGCCCGGCGGGTCGCGGCTCTGTCGTTGGCCATTTCGTAGTGGACTGCGGCGGGTCCGTGCTGCTCTTCGTCTTCGAACAGGCCGGCAATCTGGCGGTGCAGTCGGCGTGCAGTGGAGGCCGGCACGAGGCCGCTCACGATGTCCTTGATCACGCCGTGCGCGACGCTGAGCCCGCCGGTGCGCTCGTCGACGATGCCTTCGTTCTCGAGGCGTTCGAGGGCGTGTCCGAAGTCGTTTGCCCTGAGACCGGAAAGCCGAGTCAGCTTATCCGCCTCCATGGGCACACCGACCACCGCCATGCACGAAAGCACGCGGCGGGCATCAGGGGTCAGCCTGCGCAGCTGTTCTCTGACGAACCGGTCCAGGCCTTCGGGGAACGCCGACGTGCGGTACCCCTTGGCCTCTGTCTCCGCCGTCGTTCCCGCCGCTCTCGCACGCCACCCGGTCCGCATGACCTGCACAATGAACAGTGGCAGGCCGCCCGCGAGATCATAAACCCCTTCGATGAAGCCGGGGTCGGCAGAGACGTTCAGCTTGGCGGCGTACCTGGCGACGAGCGTCTCGGCGTCGGTTCTGCTCATCTCCCCGACTTCCAAAGGATCCCAGTACGCTTTGTCGTCTCTGTCGCTCAGCAGAGCGTGAGCCGGTGAGCCTGCGACGTCATCGGCCCGTAATGCCGCGATGAGCAGGACGCGATGCGGGTCTTCGATGCGGCTCAGGTAGTGAAGAACGGCCGTGGTGGATTCGTCGGCCCAGTGAATGTCGTCCAGGAACAACGCAACCGGTTGTTTTTCGGCAAGGGCCAGAAACAGCCGGGCCACGGCCTCCTGCAGCCGGCGCGGCACGGGCGCTTCCCGGATCAGTTGGACGTCATGGGAGGCCGGCGGCCGTGAGGCAAGATCGGGGAAGTAGGATTCCAACACGGTCCTCCAGACCGGTGACAGGCAGTTCATGTCGCCCGGGCCGAGGCCAGTCTTGAGGGCTTCTGCAAGAGGATTGAGCGCCACCCGACGCTCCGCCGCGTAGCACCGGGCCGCGAACACCCGGCCACCGCGCACCGCAGCGTACCGCAGCACCTGGTCGCACAGCCGGCTCTTGCCGATCCCGCCCGGTCCGATCACCAGCATACTTCGAGGGCGCCCGGTCTCCGCGTCGTTCCACGCCCTGGCCAGCCGGCCGAACTCCCGGGCTCGGCCTACGAACGGAGGCTCCATCGACACGGCCTCGTCCCCTCCGTTCTCGGAGGACCGCAACAGGTGGCGACTCGCTTCGTCGTTGAGCAGCGGTTCACCGAATTCCTGCCGCCACGCCTCATTCCGCGCGTCCAGCATTTCGAGCGTGCGCACCCGGTCGCCCACCATGGCCATCGCCTCCAACTGGGCCTTGGCCATTCCCTCGTTGAACGGGCGGAGATCGAGAATGGCCGAGGCCAGGCGCTCGGAGCCTTCCCAGTCTCCAGCGGATCTGCATAGGGCCTGCTCCTTCTCCAGCAACGCCACGAGGGCCGATTCGATTCCCGCAGCGTACGCGTCCCGCCACTCGCGAAACGGCGGATTGCCGGAGACATCGAACCCCTCCAGGAACCGCCCGTTGTAGAGTCTCATGGCACCGGCAGCGTCACCGGCCCCCAGATGCGCATCCAGTTCGACCACGTCGACGGACAAGCCGCCGAGACCGAGCCGGATCTCATGCCGTGTGCTTTCCAGGTCCAGCTCCGGAACGCGGCGGCGAAGATCGTAGATCGCCTGGCTGAGCGACCGTTGCCCCCGCCGGCCGTCGGATCCACGCCACAGCAGGTCGGCCACCGCCGCACGCCGCACGGGCTCGCCGTTCTGGCAAGCCAGGTACACCAGTATGGCCATCTGTTTCAGAGGCCCGACGTCGATGCGGCGTTCCCCATCCGCCAGTCTCGGAAAGCCCAGTGTGATCAGGCGCACACCTGCCACCTTTCTGCGCGGCCGGCTCGATGATCCGTCGATGACAATGAGCGAACATCCTCGTGGAACGGTAGCGGACGCGGCATTGGCTCAATCATGGAGGCTCACATGTTGATCTCGGAGTTGTACGCCGCATCGCACGGTCTCCACCTGTTCCAGCCCCCGTACCAGTCCCTTCGACCCATTTCGAGGGAATGGCTGCCCGGACCGGAAATCCCGCACGGCGAGGCCGTAGTCTGGTGCATGAAGGGAACGAACGACTCCCTGGAGGAATGCGCTGCGCTGGTGAAGAGGCGCCACGGTGTCCCGCTGATCACCATCCTCCCGCCACCTGCCGAGCTGGCCGGTGCCGCCCCCTGCCTGCGTCGGCTCAACGAGCTCAGGCCCAAAGGAGTGTTGCCGTATGTGGACATCGACGTCATCGGTGCGCTCCGGTCCGTGTTGTACGCCCCCCCGGTCCGGGTGGGCCAGAGCATGGCCGGCTATCTGACGGGACGTGGCTTGATCAACGACGACACTGTCCGGGGCTACGTTTGTCGGATCTTTGACAACGCGCCTCAAGTCCGAAGCGTGTCCAGGCTCAGCTCGATGCTGTGCATGTCGCGGCGCACGCTGGGACGCCATTTCGCGGCAGCCGGCTTGCCCGTGCCATCTCACTGGCTCCAGTTCGCCAGGCTGCTTCATGCGGTGTTTCAGCTTCAACGTAAGGGCCGTTCTGTGTTTCAGGTTGCCTGCAAGCTGGGCTACCCGGACGGCTTCACGATGAGCAATCAGATGAAGCGAGTGCTTGGACTGCGGCCGTCCGAAGTGCGCGGCGTCCTTGGTTGGGAATGGATTGTTGAGCGTTGGTTACGACGCGAACGCTGCGCAACTCCTACGATGATTCATGCGGAAGGGTGATGTTGGCAATGGGAATTCGGGTCAACCCGAACACGCGGCGTTCAGGCCGTCGCCTGCTGACTGGTAGGTGTTTCGGTCGGGCCGATCTTCCGCTCCTGGCTGGGGCGGATGGTGACGGCGGGCTCCGGCGTTTCGACTTCGGGGGCAAACGCCTTCCCGTTGAGGACGACGTCGACCAGCTCCGGATCGAATTGCGTCCCGGAACATCGGAGCATTTCCATGCGTACGTGCGAGAGCGGCAGCGCGTTCCGGTACGGACGATCCGACAGCATGGCGTCGATTGCATCGCACATCATGATGATCCGGGCCGCCACGGGGATCGCCTTGCCCGTCAATCCGTCCGGGTACCCCGTGCCATCGTAGCGTTCATGGTGGTGCCGCACACCTTCCACGATCGCCGAATCGAAGGACGTCAGGTTCTCGAGCAATTCCGCACCCTTCGTCGCGTGCGTCTTGATGACGGCCCGCTCCCTTTCCGTCAGGCTGGAGTCCTTGCTGATGATCTCGGCGTAAAGGCTCTCAATCTTGCCGATGTCGTGCAGCAGCGCCGCCGTCTCGACCTTCTCTACCAGGCGAGACGGCAGCCCCATGTCCTCGGCGATCGCCCGGGCCATCTGGGAAACACGAACGGAATGGCCAGAGGTATACGGGTCCCGCGTCTCGATCGCCTTGATGAGCACCGTCAGCAGGTCCCGGTTGGCCGCCTGGAGCTC
>CAZUFP010000100.1:3704-10007 GCA_964619835.1 uncultured Gemmatimonadaceae bacterium
GGTCAACGACCCTGCGCCGATCAAACTGAGCAGCGCCGCAATAAAAGAAAACAGCGTCTCAAACATAGTTCCCAGCCTCCTTTCGAAGTCGTCGGCCGCACTCCGCTAGGGGCGGTCGCGAACGCTCCGCTGAAATCCGCTGGGGCTCCGCTGTTTTGCTTCGGGCCGCCGGGGGCTCCGTTACGTTTCCTCTCTAGGCTTCGTCCAATTAACGGGACGTCTCATCGCCGCTGGAGGCGGCGCACGAAAATCCGGGTCCGGCGCCAGGCCGGGGTAATAGTCATGGCGTCGACGTCGGCATCAGGGCGCGAGCCGCGCGCGTAGCGGCGGCGGCGGCGGCGTGGGCGACGCTGCGCGCGACGAGTGTGGCGGCGGCGCGGCGGCGGCCATGGAGGCCGTCCCGGGCGGCGACGACGACGTAGTCGCGGCCGGCGATCTCGACGTGGCGGACGCCTTCGAGCTCGAGGCCGTCGCCGATGGCACGGACGACGGCCTGGGCGGCGGCGTGCTCCGCGGCGCCGGGCAGGTCGAGGGCCTCGACGGAGGCGCGGCGCACCTCGGTACCGACGACGACGGCGACGATGCAGCCGACGGAGCCGGAGGCGTGGCGCACGATGTCGAGGGACACGAGCCGGGGGCCGGCGCGGCGGTCCCCGTGGGACTCGTCGTCGTCCACGACGAGCCGCACGGACCGGGCGTAGCCGGTGCCGTTTCCGCTTGGCCCGTGCCCGGTGTGATCGGGCGCGGCCGGCGTCGGGCCGACGACTGGCGCTTCTTCTTCTGCGTCCTCGAATGTCGCCGCGTCCTCATCGAGGTCATCGGTCCCGGCGTCGTACGGGGGCTCGGCGTCCGGGGCGGAGAGGTCCGGGTCGTCGATCCGAGGCGGGTCCTGCGGCGGGCGGACCCGGATGCGATCGAGTTCGACGCCCGTGCCGAACGCGGCCAGCAGGGCCGACTGCACGTTGCGCGCTGCGCGCCCGGCCGTGTTGTCGGGACGGGGCATGATGTCGATGGAGCGGATACCGCCGCGTCCGTCGTCGTAAATGCGGGCGTCGGCGATGCCGCTCAGTGAGCGAACCAGTTGCTCGGCGCGACGCAGGAACGCGTCGGCGCGGGCATTCTGGGCAGCTTCTACATCGCTCATCATGGCACCGATCGCGGCTGTTCCTTTAGCGCGTATCGCCGGCCGGGACACCTCCGGCCGGCGCCAGAAAACCGCTCCTCACGAACGCCGGCGAGTAGAACGCTTCTACGGCACCGTCGCGGACAAGCGGATGTTCTTGGTGAGTCAAAGGATAGATGTGCGTCGCGCAACAGGTTGTCAAGCGTTGCACGTCGGCTGGGAGAAGGGCCGAGCCGCCTTCGGCGGGGTGAGGGAAGAGGCCGGTCGGAGTCGAAAAACCGGGACCAGTCGCGCCCGGAATCCCGGTCGCCGGGCCGACATGCCGGCGGTTGTGCTGGACGCGGCCGTCGGCTGGATGGTTATTCGAAGCCTGCCTCGAACCGCCGCCGGCCGCCCGGGTCGGCTTTGCGGTGGTCTGGCGGCGGCGCCATCTTGGCGCATCGGCGGTACCGTCGACGGCCACTAGGCGAACCAAGCGATTGGTTCGGGCACGCGTACACGAGGCATGCATGGAATCTCATCTCTTCGGCATCCATCCCTCCAACCATGGCGGCATCGAGATGACGGTGCGGCGGGCCGCCGCCGCCGGCGCGCGCGCTATGCAGATGTTCACGACGATCCCGTACTACTACGGCGACCGTTCGGGCATCAGCAAAAGCCGGCTGAAGCGATTCCACGACGCGGCAGCGGCGACGGGCTTCGACGCGCGCAACGTCGTGGTGCACGCCGCTTACGTCCTGAACACGGCCTCGCCGGAAGCGGAGAAGGCACGCCGGGCCGCCGCGGGTCTGGCCAAGGAGCTGGAACGGTCGTCGGCGCTGGGCGTGGGCGGGGTCTGCTTCCACCCGGGCTCCGCCATGGACGACGGGGACATCGAGGCGGCGCTCGACCGGGTTGCGGCGGCCATCGCCGGCGCACTGCGGGCGGTGGACTCGGACACGCGGATCTGGGTTGAGAACACGGCCGGCGCCGGCGCCACGGTGGGCCGCACACCGGAGGAGGTGGGCGGCATCCTGTCGCGCGTGCCGGAGCCATTGCGGGCGCGGGCCGGCTACGGGCTGGACACGTGCCACCTGTTCGCCGCGGGGCACGACATCGCGGCGTCGCCCGACTCGCTGCGGGACGTGCTGGACGCGTTCGAGGCGGCGGCGGGCCAGCCGCCATCGTTCTTCCACCTGAACGACAGCGAGGGTGAGCTGGGCTCGAACCGGGACCGGCACATGCTGCTGGGCGAGGGCCGGATCGGGGAGGCGCCCTTCGGTTGGCTGCTGGCGGACGCCCGCAGCCGCGGCGTGCCGCTGGTCCTGGAAACGCCGCACGAGCGGAAGGACGACGACCTGGCGGAGGACGACGACTCGCCCGATCCGTACGACGTGCGTATGCTGGAGACGCTCCGCCGCCTGGCGGGCTGAGGCGGCTCGCCCGGCGCCGGTCCCGCCTCCGAGCGAGTCCGGCTTTTTCCCCGCCGGCAACGCCGCCGTTGATGCGACGGCCTCGCCCACACCATCTTAGCTTCCTCGGCTGATCCCCGCTCCTCCCTCGACCCGGGGCCCGCCATGCCGGAACCTCGTCGCTCGTTCCTGGGCGAGCTGAAGCGCCGTCGCGTGGTACGCGTCGCCATCGGGTACCTGGCGGCGGCGTGGCTCGTCATCGAAGCGTCCGCCACCGTGCTGCCGGCGCTGAACGCGCCGGACTGGACGGTTACGGGCATCGTCGTGGCCGCGCTGCTGGGTCTGCCCGTGGCCCTGGTGTTGAGTTGGCTCTACGACATCGACGAGGAGGGCATCCACCGGACCCGCGGGAAGGGGATGGGCGCCGCCCCGGCATGGACAACGCGGCTCGTCGGCGGATTCGCGCTCGTGGCGCTTCTCGCCGCGGCGACCCTCTTCACCGTGCGCTGGCTGACGGGGCCGCCTGTCCGCGACAACCGGGTCGGATTGGCCGTTTTCCCGTTCCGGCCCGATGCCGGCGCGCGCTCCGGCCTGGGCGAAGGCGTGGCGGACCTGCTGGCGACGGCGGTGGACGGAACGCCCGGCTTCCGGGTGGCGGACCCGTGGTCTCTGTGGCAACCGCTGCGCGGGAAGCGGGACGCGCCGGCACGCAGCCCGAACGATCGAGGCGAGGCGGAGTCGCTGGCGCAGCGGGCCGGGGCGGGCGCGTTCGTACTTGGCTCGCTGGTACGCCCCACGCCGGACCGACTGGATCTGAGCGTGCGGGTCTACGGGATGGGCCGCCGGCAGCCGCTGTCCTTCGCCGTTTCCGGCGCGGCGGACAGCCTGGCGTTGCTGGTGGACGGCCTGGCCATCAAGCTCATCACGTGGTTGGGTGGGCACGCCGACAGCCAGGCCTTCCGGGGCCTCGAAAATCGCATGACCCACGACCCCGACGCGCTCAAGGCCTTCCTGGACGCCCGGATTGCCCTGCGACGCGGTCTGGTCGACTCGGCGAACACGGCCATCGACCGCGCGATGGCGCTGGACTCCACGTTCGGACCGGCCTACGTGGAAGCGGTGCAGATCAAGTCGTGGCTCCAGTATTCGCGCAACGAGTTCTACTCCGGGCTCATGCCACTGGCGGAGCGGGCCGTCGCGCTGAGCGCCACGCTGGGCGAGCGGAGCCGGCTCAGGGCCCGGGCCACCCTCGCATCCATCCGCACGGAAGGGGCCGAGGCCGCCGCCGCCGTGCGCCGCATCATCGAGCTGGACAGCACCGATCTGGAAGCCTGGGCTTCCCTGGCCTACTACGACCGGGCATACGGCTGGCAGTATGGTGCAGACGCCGACGACGCCGTGGACGCATCCGAGCACGCGGTGCGGCTGGACTCCACCTTCATTCCCGTTCTCGTCAACCGCGCGTTCCTGGCCGTAGCGGTCGAGGACGACAGCACCGTCCGGCGCCAGGTGTCCCGGCTGAGCGTCGCCGACACGAACAACCTGCTCGTGCGCTCGACACTCCTCGCCTGCCGGGCCGTGCTGGCCGATGACTCGTCGTTCGCCACCGAAGTGGACAACATCGCGCGTCGCCCGCCCCGGGTATGGATCCAGGCCATCCGCTTCGTGCGCCTGCGTGCGCCCGACCGGGCCGACATGCTGCTCGACGCCGTGCAGAACGCCGGCACCGACACGCGGTTGCCGCGGGCTCAGCTGGCCATCGCCGAGGGTAGAATCCGGGAAGTCGCCGACAGCCTGGACGCCGGCACGTATAGCTTCCAGGCGAACGACGGCACGATCCGCAGGTTTCTCCTCGCCGCGCACATCGCCGGCGTCGGAGACTCGGCCGTCGCGCGGCGGGCCGCGGAAGGCCTGGCCCGCACGACACCGCCCGAATCGGCTCTGGCGTTCTTCAACACCCGCCCCGTCTGGGCCAACGGTTGGCTGCTGGGTGCCTACCACGCCACGTACCGCGACAGTGCAACCGCCCGGCGGTGGCAAAAGGCGCTCGGCACCCTGCCCGCCGGCGGCACCTCCCTGGACTACAGGGGCGCGCTCCAGGAAGATATCGACGCGCGCCTCGCCACCCGCCGCGGTGACCTCGATCGCGCCCGCGCCGCCGAAGAAGAAGCGATGCGGCTCTGGACCATCCACACCGACAACGACCGGGAATCCATGCCCTCCCCGGCCATGCGCTTCCACCTCGCGACGCTGGAACGGGAAGCCGGAGACGAAGAGGCCGCGGCCGGCCTGCTCCGCTCCCTCGTGCCGCCCACCACCTGGATGGGGTTCTATTCCGTCCTCGCGTCCTACACCCTGGGCGAGATCGAGGAGGCCCGGGGCCAGAACGACCGCGCGCTGCGCCACTTCGCCTTCGCCGAAAGCTACTGGCGACACGGCGACCCGGCGCTCGCCCCGTGGCACGCCCGCGCCGTGGCCGCCCTCAGGCGCCTCACCGGCGAGACGGCCGCGGGCTCCGGAGGGCTGGGTCGCTGAAGGGCACTGCCGCAGCGTCTTCGTAGCTGGCCCGGATCGCCTGCGCACCGCTCGCGCCGCCTCGCAGACCGCACTGCGTTTCCGCGTCGGCGACCGACGCAGAACGACGACGAGGGCGATGCCGAAGACGAAGTTGGCCTAGCGAGCCGTGGGCCTTTCTCCGGCCAGCTGCATGAGGATGTAGTAGAGCGTGGGTGTGGCGAGCAGCGAGAGCAGCACCGAGATGCACAGGGCGCCGATGACGGCGATGGCGAGCGGGCGCAGCATGTCGGCGCCCGTGCCGATGCCGTAGGCCAGCGGGAGCATGCCGAGCGCGGCGGCGAGGGAGGTCATGAGCACGGGCCGGAGGCGGCGGCGTCCCGATCGTACCAGCGATTCCACCAGGTCCAGCCCCTCGGCCCGCAGGTGCTTGACGTAATCCAGCATGAGGATGCCGTTCTTGGCGACGATGCCAACGCCGATGATGGCGCCCAGGAAGGACACCACGTTGAACGAAGTGCCTGTGATCCAGAGGGCGAGCACGGTGCCGAAGAGGGCGAGAACGGCGCCGAAGACGATGGAGATGGGCTCGTAGAAGGAGCCGAACTCCAGCAGCAGCACGGTGAACACCAGGGTGATGGCCATGAGCAGCACGAACACGAGGTTGTGGAAGGACTTCTGCTGCTCCTGGTAGAGCCCGCCGTACTCGACGGCCCCGGCGGGGATGGAGGCGTCGCGGCTCAGGACCTGGCGGATCTCGCGCATGGCGCTGCCCATGTCGCGGCTTTCCAGGCGGGCGGTGACGGCCACGTCTTCGCGGGCGTCTTCGCGGCGGATCTCCAACTGGCCCGGCACCTCCACGACATCCGTCACCTGGGACAGCTTCACCAGCGTGCCGTCCGGAGTGTGGATGGGCAGCTGCTCGATCTGCTCCAGTTTCCGCAGCCGCGTCGAGTCCACCTTCACGCGGATGTCCACGACGCGGTCGCCCTGCAACACCGTCGAGGCGGGCTCGCCCAGCATGGCGGTGTTCACGGCCCGCGCCAGGTCGGCGGAGGTGAGGCCGAACCGTCGCGCGTCGGCGGGACGCAGGCGCAGGCTGATGGTCGGGCCGGTATACACGAGTCCGTCGAAGATGTCCACGACGCCCGGGACCTGCTCGAGCTGCGCGGCCACTTCGGGCGCCTTTTTCTCCAGCCACGGTTGGTCCGTCGAGTAGAGCTTGATCTCGATGGGCTCCGGCGCCCACATGAGGTCGCCGATGAGGTCGCTCAG
>CAZUFP010000101.1:0-5102 GCA_964619835.1 uncultured Gemmatimonadaceae bacterium
GGGAATCGACATCGTGCGGACTGGTGATGTGCACCGGGCATTCCTTGAGGAAGTGGTTCGGGCCGAGCGCGCCGGGCGGACGGTGTACGACTGGGCCTCTTGGGACCGCGACAAGTTCCTGACTCAACTCAGGTCGCGAATCAGGGCGAAGGCTAAGCCGGCGGACATCTTTGGTGGTCCCTTTGATGACTATATTCTCCTGATCCACACAGCGGAACCGGGGCTCGAAGTGGACCACGTCAGGGAATGGCTTGACGGACTGCCATCACTTCCGGCAGGCGTGATCACGCGCGGGTATCTTCTGTTTAGCTACATGCCAGGAAGGGGCCAGCCAGTTGTGAGGCTGCCGTTGGCGGCCTCCAGCGGTAGCGAAGCCTAACAAGGAATTGCTGCTGACCGGGTAAGCAACTGGCTCCGGCAGCACTCGCCTTGCAGCTCACGGCTCCGGGACGGCATCATGGTCCGGCAGCAGAATTGCAAAGTCGTTAGACAGCCTTCGGCTCCCAGAACTGGGCGAGGTAGGGCGCATGACCAGAGTGCTCGTCACAGGTGGCTCAGGTTTCATCGGAAGCCGTGCTTTGGTCCAGCTCCTTGATGCTGGCTACGAGGTGCGTGCGACCGTGAGGAATCTGGAGAGCGAAGCCCGGGTTCGCGCACTTCTGAGAACGGGAGGATCCGAGCCGGGCGGACGACTCTCCTTTGTTGCCGCCGACCTGGAGGAGGATGAGGGATGGAAGGAGGCGGTGGAGGGGTGTGAATTCGTTCTGCATATCGCCTCACCATTCCCGGCGTCGCTCCCGAAGCACGAAGACGATCTCATCGTCCCTGCGCGAAACGGAGCATTGCGCGTGTTGCGAGCCGCACGGCATGCGGGGGTGCGGAGGGTCGTGATGACCTCTTCCTTCGCGGCAATCGGCTACGGCCACGAGCCGCGGAACAAGCCCTTCGACGAGACGAGTTGGACGAACCTGCATGGCCGAGGCGTCTCACCCTACGTGAAATCGAAGACGCTAGCTGAGCGAGCTGCCTGGGAGTTCATTGAAGGCGAGGGTAGCGGGCTCGAACTGGCGGTTGTGAATCCCGTCGGTGTGTTTGGCCCCGTTCTAGGGGCGGACTACTCAACCTCGATCATTCTCATTCAGCGCTTGCTGGACGGCGAGATGCCGGGGTGCCCGCAACTGTCATTCGGCGTGGTCGATGTCCGTGACGTTGTGGATCTTCACATGCGCGCTATGACCAGCCCCGTCGCAAACGGGGAGCGATTCCTGGCGGTATCGGGTACGTTCATGTCGATCCGGGAGATGGCTCTCACGCTCAGGGAACGCCTGGGTGACCTGGCGAGAAGAGCACCGACCCGGGAACTCCCCAATTGGTTCGTCCGCGTAGTAGCCCTGTTCGACGCGGAGGTTCGCTCGATCATCCCGGAGCTAGGACATCACAAGGAGGCCACGAACGAGAAGGCCCGGAGGCTTCTGCAGTGGACGCCAATTGCGCGAGAGGATGCCCTCGTCGCCACAGCGAGGAGCCTGTTGGACCTTGCCTTGCTGAAGAAGGTGCGTTGATCCGCATCGTCCGTCGCACTGCCGCGAGTTCGGTCGCGTACCGTGCGTAGCCATGGGTCAGTCGGAGTCGGGTGGAGGGTTCAGGTTGCGGCTGTCCAACAAGGGTTTGAACCTGCCGGGGTGAGCGGCAAGGTCGGACGGTTGCTCGGCTTGCACCTCACAACCGCCGGTCGGCATGTTGCTCCCGCAGGTTGAACCCAGAGACGTTGGGACGCGAACTCTGACCGCGTCGAGTGGCTGGCGCGCGTGCGAAGACTGGCGGCTTGAGGCCGAACATGGCGCGCGGTGTGAACGTCGGGCCCGGGCGTGACGAGAAGGACGATCCGCCAAGCCCGCCGTTGATGCCTTCCTGCATGGCAGTTCTGGAGACCCATGAGCGAATCGCACGAGGCGACGTCACCTGGAGCGGACCCCGACACGTCGGGAAGCGTGACTCGTCGCGTGATTGCGCGGCGTCTTCTGCTGGCTGTGATCACGTTGGTCTTGGCGGCCATTGCATGGGGAGCCCTTCACGGGGCGCTCCGTCAAGCGACTCTGGTGCAGACCACTGGCCAACGCGCGGAGACCGCAGTCCAGGCCATGTGCGGCTGTCTGAGCATTCTCACTGCCCTGACCTGCTATTGGCAGCGCCCATGGGCGCACAAGGTCCGCGTAGCTTGGGCTGCCTCGCTCGTCCTGGGCGCAGGGCTTTCTGGACTCGTGTGGGGCCCGGCCATGCCTCTGGCTGCGCTGGTGATGGCGGGAGGCACCCTGCTGGTCGCCCTGCTCGTGCTCTGGGCCATGCGCCTGGTCGGCGACCTCCGTAGTGGTGGGGTTCGACAGATCCCCTGATCCAACCTGCGTCAGAGGAATTGCTAGTTAGGACGCGAACCGGTCCGATCTGACCCTGCCGCACCATTCCGAGGCCGTTCGCCTGACAGCTCACGGCCTCGGGTCAGCAGCGAGCCTGCGCAGCAGAATTGCAAAGACGTTAGACCGCTGTCCAACGACCCTGTCCTCTGAGGCGCGGGAACCGATTGCCACGCAAGAACGTTGAAGTACTCGCGTTGCTTCTCGCTCCCGTGCCCGCTCTCACGGTGGGCGTTTCCGTCATGCGGGGCGGGGGGATCGCACCGGGCATCTGGGTCCTGAACATCACCGCGGCGGTGGTCGGCCTCTCGCTCGCTTCGGTTGCTTTGGCGTGGGGCGACATGGTGAGCCTTCTGTCGCTCGTGTCGCTGCCGCTGGCGCTCGTGCTATTCCTGGAGCGTCGGTTCGGGATCGTGCTGGCCCTTTACACGGTGGGTACGCTGATCGCCGCCTGGTTGGGCAACTACCCAGTCCCCATTCTCGGGTACGGAGTTTCCCCGGTCCTGGGGTACTACGGTGCGATCGTCATGTGCGTGCTTCTCTACCGACGCGGTGAAGTGTTGTCGAGCGACGGGGCCGCAGCGGTCTGACAAGGGTTTGAACCTGACGGGCCAGGCAGCAGGGCGGACAGTCGCTCGGCCTGCACCTCACAACCGCCGGGGAGCATGTTGCTCCCGCAGGTTGAACCCAAATCCGTTAGACAACGCCCCATCCACACCCCATAACGCTTGACGTTAATAACGCGAAGCGTTATGATCCTTGTGTGATCAAAAGCTTCAGAGACCGAGACGCGGAGCGCTTGTTTCGACGCCAACGGGTCCAGCGACTCGGAGCCGACGTCCAGCGTCTCGCTCTTCGGAAGCTCCGGATGCTCGATGCTGCGACATCCCTGGACGACCTGCGAATACCGCCGGCGAATCACCTCGAGAAGCTCAAGGGCGACCGAGCGGGGCAACACAGCATCCGCGTGAATCGGCAGTGGAGGATCTGCTTCCGCTGGAGATCGGGCGATGCGCACGACGTCGAGATCGTCGACTATCACTGAGGGAAGGTCTGATGGAAACAAAGGCTCTGCCGCCGGTGCACCCCGGCGAGGTACTGCTTGAGGAGTTCCTTGAGCCGTTGGGCATCAGCCAGTACCGACTCGCCAAGGACATCAGTGTCCCGCCTCGGCGGATCAATGAGATCGTGCACGGCACGCGGGCTGTGACGGCGGACACGGCTCTTCGCTTGTCACGCTACTTCGGCACGTCGGACCGCTTCTGGCTGAATCTCCAGACTGCGTACGATCTGGATGTGGAGCGCGACAAACTGGGCAAACGCTTGGAGTCGGAGGTCCTCCAGCGCGCTGTGTAACAAGGAATTGCTGCTGACCGGCAGCATGGTCCGGCAGCAGAATTCCTGAGTGGTTAGACTGCACTTCAACCATCCGAGCGGAGTCGGCGATGCCCGCACGGCCGAGGCAGCCCAGGGATGGACCGGTTCCCCCCAGGCTCATGCTCCAGTACCTCGTGATACTGGCTGGTACCGACCCTCTCGTGTGGCGTCGCATTCGCGTCCCTGCCTCGTACTCCTTCTGGGACCTTCACGTCGCCATCCAGGACTCCATGGGGTGGCTCGACTACCACCTCCACGAGTTTCGCGTACTCGACCCGCGGTCCGGGACCATCATGAAGCTGGGTATCCCGGACGACGAAGGGTGGGACGACTCCCCCCTCGTCGCCGACTGGCTGGAGTTTCCGCTCGACTATGCAGTCGGCAGCCCTCCGCCAATGCAATACACCTACGATTTCGGGGACGATTGGGCACACGCGCTGATCTTTGAAGGATTCGAGCAAGCCCCTGGGCGGCGGAAGCCCCGTGCCGAGTGCCTTGCCGGTGGCGGCCGATGCCCGCCCGAGGACTGCGGGGGAGTCCACGGCTACGTCGAGCTCTTGGCCATTCTAGCCGACCCTGAACACCCGGAGCACGACGAGTACCTGGAATGGGCTGGCGGCCCCATCGATCCGGCGATGTTCTCCGCGACCTCCGTTCGGTTCGACGATCCGGCGAAGCGATGGCGCAGCGCGTTCGAGGGCGGTGCACACTGACAAGGGTTTGCTGCTGACAGGGTAGGCTGCCAGGTCCGGCAGCACTCGCCTGGCGGCCTCGCGCTGCGGGTCGGCATTGTGGTCCTGCAGGTTAAACCCAAACCCGTTAGGTAGAGGAAGCGATGTTCGCGAGCCGCGAGATTCAAGCACTGTTCTACATCCGGGTGCACGAGCTTCTCGCCGAAACGACCACCGTATCAGCCGTGCCTATCCGAGGAAGGATTGAAAAGGTCGTACACGTCCGGGTCGAACAGGCTCGCTGTGACGATCTCCGACGATAACGACGCGAGTGATGGTGA
Organism: uncultured Gemmatimonadaceae bacterium; assembly: GCA_964619835.1. GTDB lineage: Bacteria > Gemmatimonadota > Gemmatimonadetes > Longimicrobiales > RSA9 > JARRJS01. Next base: position 4,801 of record CAZUFP010000101.1, read on the forward strand.
ATGCCGCCAAAAGAAAGCACGTACCGGCGATCGCCGCATGAAAGATCAAGCGCTCGCCCGAGTAGCGCTTGGCGTCGAACCGGGTTCTGTTCCAGTAGGAGATGAAGACGTATCCCCCGAGAAGGGGGAGGAGGAGGACGTTGAAAGGCACGGCCTTGCCTCAGGCCGTAGATTTCTTTCCGTTGCCGGTTTGGGTCGATGCGGAACCGCGGTTCCGAGCGATGCCGGCCGTCTTTCGGATCTGTTCCCGTCCTTTGCTGCTTCGCAGGATGTCACCCGGAGAGACGCTGAGCACGCCGGAT
>CAZUFP010000101.1:5202-7154 GCA_964619835.1 uncultured Gemmatimonadaceae bacterium
TGGTGGGACTGCAAGTTTCGGGTGGGAAACCGGGATAGCCCGTCGGGTCATTCAACCCGCCGCCTGCCCCGTCGACCCCCCCGTCCACTCCTCGCTCAGCCGCCACAGCCGCCGGCGGGCCTCCGGGTCGTAGGCCTGGCTGCGCGCCCGGGCTTCCTTCAGCTGGTCGAAGTAGCGGCCGGTGACGCCGTCCAGCTCCGGATCGAGCACGAGCCGGCGGGTCGCCTCCACGCCGTCCTGCACGGTGCTCCAGGGCTCCTGGCCGTGCTCGATGACCATCTTGGTGTCCATGTAGGTGGCGGGGTGCAGGGCGTTCACCGTGACACCCGCGCCGTCGCCCAGGCGCTCCGCCAGCTCGAACGTGAACGTGATCTGCGCCAGCTTGCTCTGGCGGTAGGCCCGGATGCCGTCGTAGCTCCGCTCCAGCATGGGGTCGTCGAAGTCGATGGGCTGCTGGCCGGCCGACGCGACGTTGACGATGCGCGCGGGCGTCGAGCGTTTCAGCAGCGGCAGCAGCAGGGTCGTCAACAGGAACGGCGCCAGGTAGTTGACGGCGAAACGCAGCTCGTAGCCGTCGTCGCTCTCCTCGCGGGTCGCGCCGGGCGGACCGAAGCCGATGCCGGCGTTGTTCACGAGCACGTCCAGGCGCTCGTGGTCCCGCTCGACGTCCCGGGCGAGGGCGCGAACGGCGTCCAGGGACCTGAAGTCCGCACGGTAGCACACGACGTGGTCTTCGGCCGCCTCGCCCACGGCGTCCAGGATCCCGGCGCGCGTGTCGTCCAGGCGTTCCTGGCTGCGGCCGTGGATCAGCACGGTGGCGCCGCGTCCGGCCAGGTCGCTGGCGAGGGCGCGGCCGAGGCCGTCCGTGGCGCCGGTGATGAGGATCGTCTGGCCCGACAAAGGAGGCATCCGGTACCGCCGGCTCAGGCGCCCGCGGGGCGCGTGGGGTCCGTGCCGGCGCTCTTGGGGCGCGCGGGGCCCGTGCCGGCGCCCGTCTCCTGGAGGGCCGCCGCGATCTCGTCCAGGTCGTCCGCCGTCAGCTCCAGCGTGGCCGCGCCGATCCAGCCGTCCACCTGCTCGGGCGAACGGGCGCCGACGATGGCGCCGGTCACGCCGGGCCATGCCAGGGTCCACGCCACGGCGACGGAGGCCACGCTCGTCCCGTGCCGCTCGGCGATGGGCTCGAGGGCATCCCGCAGGGCCAGGTTCCGGCTCAGGCCCGGCTCCTGGAACTCGGGCGCGCCGCGCCGCCAGTCCCCCGGCGCCAGGCGCTCCACCCGCTCCTTCGAGAAGCGCTCGGTGAGCAGGCCGGACTGCATCGGGCTGTAAACGATCACGCCCGTGTCGTGGTCCGCGCACCATGGGATCTCTGCTCCGCCGGTGGACCGCTTGACCAGGGAGAAGGGCGGCTGGAGCGAGTCCACCGGCGCCACCGACGCGGCCTGCTCCAGCAGCTCCACGCTGAAGTTGGACACGCCGCCGGCGCGCACCTTCCCCTCCTCCTTCAGCCGCATCATCTCGCCCCACGAGTCCTCCACGGGCGTGCCCGTCTCGTCGGGCCAGTGGAACTGGTACAGGTCGATGCGTTCGACGCCCAGACGACGCAGCGAGGCCTCCACCTCGCGGCGGATGGACTCGGGCCTCAGCGAGCGCCGCGGCTCCGCCATGGGGTCCGCCTCGTCCCACACCTGGCCGCACTTCGTGAACACCAGCGGCCGCTCATCGCGGGGCAGATCCCGCAGCAACCGACCGACCACCTCCTCCGAGTGGCCCAGCCCGTACACGGCCGCCGTGTCGATCCAGTTGATGCCGCGCTCCAGCGCGTGCCGCATCGCCGCCAGCGAAGCGGCGTCGTCCTGCGGACCCCAGCCGTATTTCCAGCCGCCGCCGCCGATGGCCCACGCGCCGAACCCCACCGGCGTGATCTCCAGCTCGCTGGACCCCAGCCGCCT
>CAZUFP010000101.1:7254-9514 GCA_964619835.1 uncultured Gemmatimonadaceae bacterium
TACGCCGGGACCGTCTCCCGGTGCTCGATCTTCGTGCCCATGACCTCGAGGAACTTCGCCAGCCACGCCGGGTGGGCCGGCCAGGCCGGCGAAGTCACTATGTTGGCGTCGGCGTAAGCGGCGTCGATGGCGATGTCCTGCCACTTCGCGCCCGCGGCCTTCGCTTCGGGCCCGCAGGCCGGGTAGCCGGTCACTTCCCTGCCCCGCACCACGTCGGCGGCGGCGAGGACCTGTACGCCGTGGCAGACGGCGGCGATGGGCAGGTTCTCACGGTCGAAGTAGCGCACGATGTCGAGCACGCGGTCGTTCAGCCGGATGTACTCGGGCGCGCGGCCGCCGGAGATGACCAGCGCATCGTAGTCCTCCGGCTTGACGTCGGCGAACGTGGCGTTGAGCGCGAAATTGTGGCCGGGCTTCTCGCTGTATGTCTGGTCGCCCTCGAAGTCGTGGATCGCGGTGCGCACCGACTGGCCCTTCTTCTTGTCCGGGCACACCGCGTGCACGGTGAAGCCGACCATCTGGAGCGCCTGGAACGGCACCATGACCTCGTAATCCTCCACGAAGTCGCCGACGAGCATCAGAATCTTGGCTGCCATGGGGTTTCCTCCTGTTCCGGTGTATGCACGGCCTGGCGATGCATGATCCGTGCATGGCGCGGCCGTGTGTGACGGAAAAGACGGCGGGCCGGCCGGAGCCGGCCCGCCGTCGGGCACTCGCGCAGGGGGCGGGGCTTCCCGCGGGGCCTTCGCGCCGCAAACGCGTTCCCTACTTGCAGCGCACCGTCTTGCCGCGCAGCGAACACGACACGGTGTGCGACGCGCTGTTGGTGCCGCTCCCGTCCGACACCGTGAGGGTCACCGGATAGGTCCCGGCTCCCGCGTAGGTGTGCGACACGGTCGCGCCGGATCCCGTCCCGCCGTCGCCAAACGCCCAGCCCCAACCGGTCACGTCGCCGGTGGAGCCGGACCCATCGAAGGAGCAGCTGGTGCCGCTGCACGAATACGTGAAGCTGGCCGCCAGCGTGGCGCCGCCCCCGCCCCCGCCCCCGCCTGTCTCATCCAGGGTGGTGTTGGTGACGGCCCGGTAGCTGTTCAGCCGCCCGTATCCGAACTGGGTGTCGTAGCCGGTGGCGCCGAGGTCGTCGGTGGTACCCAGGATGCGGGACCGGAGCGCCGAGCCGCGGAGCCCGTCCACCGACGCCACGATGGCCGCCGTGCCGGTGACCTGCGGCGCCGCCATGGACGTGCCCTGGTAGTAGGCGTAGCCGCCGGGGATGGAGCTGTAGATCCCCGACTCCTCCGTGGTGTTGGAGTACATCTCGCCGCCCGGGGCGGTGATGTCGAGGCCGCTGCCCCAGTTGCTGTAGTACGCCAGGCCGTCCTGCCAGTTGCTCGCGGCCACCGAGATGGCGTTGGCATCACAGGCCGGACATTCCACGGTGGAGGTGCCGCCGTTGCCCGCCGAGGCGATGACCAGGGCGTTGTGGCTGGTGGCGTACGCGATGGCGTCGGCCTCGGCCTGCGACTCGCTGCTGCCGCCCAGGCTCAGGTTCATGGCCACCACGCCGGCGTCGGAGGCGGCGTAGATGGCGCTGACGATGGCGTCGGTGGGGCAGCCCGCGCTGCCGCACACCCGGTACACGATCACCCAGACGTCGGGGGCGGCGCCGGACACCCCCGCAACGCCGACGTTCTGGCCGATCATGGTGCCGGTGGTGTGGGTGCCGTGGCCCTCCGTGTCCGTCGGGTCGGCGTCGTTGTCGTAGTAGTCCCAGCCGGCGATGAGGTGGCCCGGCAGGAACTCGGGATGCGTGAAGTCCACGCCGGTGTCGATGCTGGCGATGGTGTCGGCCGCGCCGCCGGCGGCGTAGGTCTCCACGTTGTCCTCATCGGCGTCGTTCGTGGACGCGTAGCCCGCCACCGGCTGGCCCTTGTTCCGGCCGCGCGTGTAGTCGATGGTCAGGCCGCCCGGGTTGTAGAACGCCCACAGCCGCGGGTCGATGGTGCTGGGCTGCCGGATGTAGTCCGGCTCCGCCCACACGACCTGCGGGTCCGCCTTCATGCGGGCGGCCAGCGCGCGCTCGTTGCCGACGGCGCCGCGGAACACGACGAAGTGCCGCGTGGCGCGCTGCACGGCGGCACCGTGTGCCCGGCCCATGGCAGCCGGATCGGCGCCCTCCTTGAGGCGCGCGAGGACGAGGCCGGGCATGACGGCCTCGGGCTTCTGGCTAACGCTCAGGCTCGGCTGCAACTGCGGGGCG
>CAZUFP010000102.1:0-9170 GCA_964619835.1 uncultured Gemmatimonadaceae bacterium
GGATTGCAAACTTTTGTCGCTTCAAGGTGAGAAACCCGCGCCCTCGGCGCCCCGGGAGGCGAGCCGCCTAGCGCGGCAACGCCGCGCGTCCTGGCGGCACCGCAGGTGCCGCGTCCTACCCGCGCCCAGGGCGCGGTTCCTGGCGCGCCGCCAGGCGCGCCTAGAAATACTGGCTGACGATCCGCCGCCCCACGTACAGCCCGAGCCCCGTCCCGATCATGCTCACGATGAACGCGCCCGTCATGCCGCCCATGTGCGCGCCGATGGCCCAGCCAACGTAGCCGCCCGCCGTCATTCCCAGCCAGCCGATCCACTTCGAAAGCGAAGCCATTTCCAGATGGTCCTGCGGGAGGAATCTCTGAAGTCCGGGCCGTCAGGAGGCATGGGCCATGCCAGCGTCCCGATTCGAGCCCGCGGCGTCCGACGGTCGCCGGCGTCGGAAGGCGGGCCCCCGGCGGGGGCCACCGAACCGACCACCCTACCGCCGCACGTCCCGACTCCGCATCTTTGCGCAGGTCCCCACACACCCCCGATCGCCATGCACCAGGACCCCGACCCGCGACGGGCGCCCGTTCCGGGTCGTCCCATCCGCCGGCACTGATGCGTTACCGCGTCCTGGGCCCGCTCCGCCTCGCGGACCAAGACGGCCGGGCCGTGTCCATCCGCAGCCGCAAGCAGCGCCTGCTCCTCGCCGCGCTGCTGGCCCACGCCGGCCGTGTCGTGTCGGCCGACCGGCTGGTGGATCTGCTCTGGCACGACGACCCGCCCGCCGACCCCGCCGGCGCACTCCACACCCACGTCTCCCGCCTGCGTCGCGCGCTGCGCACCGCCGGCGTGCCCGACGACGCGCCCGACGCCGTGGACTACGGGTACCGCCTCGATCCCGGCGACAGCCTCGACGCCGCCCGCTTCGAAGCCCTGCTGGACGACGCCCGCGACGCCGAACCGCAGCACGCCCTGGCCCTCCTCGACGAGGCCCTGGACCTGTGGCACGGCGACGCGTACGCCGAGTTCGCGGACCGACTCTTCTTCAGCATCGAGGCCGAGCGCCTGGCCGCGCTGCGCACCACCGCCCGGGAGCGTCGGGCGGAAGCCCTGCTGGCCCTCGGCCGGACCCGCGACGCCCTGCCCGCTCTCCAGCAGCTCATCCACGCCGACCCCCTGCGCGAGCGTCCCCACGCCCTGCTCATGGAAGCGCTGGCGCGCGACGGCCGGCAGGGCGAAGCGCTGGGCGTGTACCAGCAGCTCCGGCGCCGGCTGTCCGAAGAGCTGGGCATCGAGCCGTCCCCGGCGATCCGCGAGCTGGAGCGCCGCATCCTGCGCCACGACACGGATGGGGACGCCGCGGACCGGCCCGCCACCCTCGCGAGCGCCGTCACCCTCGCCAGCCCCTCCGCCTCCGCGTCGTTCGCCGCCACGCACGCCCCCATCCCGCCCGGGCCGGACGTGAAGGTGTCGTTCCTGGAGCATGCCGGCCGCCAGGTCGCCTACGGCACCGCCGGCGATGGGCCGCCTCTCGTCGTGTGCCCCGCCTGGTGCAGCAACCTGGGCGTCATCGCCGCCGGCGCCGACCCCCGCTCCGCCCTGCTGGCCCGCCTGGCCGCCCGCTACCGGCTCATCATGCACGACCGCTGCGGCACCGGCCTCACCGGCGGCGCCGCAGACGACCCCTCCCTCGACCACGACGTCGCTGAGCTCGAAGCCCTGTTCGACCACCTCCGCCTCGAGCAGGTCCCCCTGCTGGCCCTGTCCCGCTCCGGCCCCATCGCCCTGGCCTTCGCCGCGCGACACCCCGACCGCGTCTCCCGCCTCGTCCTGTTCGGCACCTACGCCAGCGGACCCGCCACCTTCACCAACACCGAGCTCACCCACCACATCATCGGACTCGTGCGCGCCTCCTGGGGCATCGGCTCCCGCATCCTGGCCGACATGATCGCCCCCGACGCACCCCCCGCCCTCGCCGCCTCCCTCGCCCGCACCCAGCGCGAGTCCGCCACGCCTGACGTCGCCGCGCGCCTGCTCAAGGCCCTCTTCGACGCCGACGTCCACGACCTGCTGCCCGACATCCGCGCACCCGCCCTCGTCCTCCACTACGAGCACGACCGCGCCATCCCCTTCGCCGGCGGCCGCGACCTCGCCGCCCACCTGCCCGATGCACGGCTCGTCCCCCTCGCCGGCCGCAACCACCTGCCCGGCTTCCAGGACATGGACCGCGTCGTCACCCTCATCGCGGATTTCCTGGACGCGTAGTTCGCGGGCCATCTCCCGCCGGACCCCGCCAACGGCCAGCAGACCCACGCACTGACAGCCCCCTGAAAGCCACCCGCCCGCGACATGAAAGCGGCCATGCCTACGCTCCCGTAGACACCAGACACGGGAGGCACGCATGGCAGCCACGATGGACACCCCGACCCGCCCGGCGGCGCGGCCCGCAGCCCGGATCACCATCCGCGAGCTCACTACGGACGACGCGCCCCGCATCGAAGACCTCTTCCACCGCATGAGCGACCGGTCCCGCTACCTGCGCTTCGCCAGCCCCACCCCCCGCCTGACCGAACGCCTGCGTCGCCACCTCACCGGCATGGACGGCCGCGGCCACATCGCCCTCGGCGCGTTCGCGGGCGACGACCTGATCGGCACCGCCCGCTACATCCGCCTCGCGGACGACTCCGCCGCCGAGTTCGCCATCGCCGTCGCCGACAGCCATCACCGCCGCGGCATCGGCCGCCGCCTGCTCCGCGCCCTGCTCCACACCGCCGCCCGGCAAGGCCTGCAGCGGCTCACCTTCATCGCCCTCCCCCGGAACCACGCCCTCCTCGCCCTCGCCACCTCCCTCGGCGCCCGCTACCGCATCGCTGCCGGACTCGCCGAAGGACACATCCCCGTGTGAGCCTCACGACCCCTGCCAACTCCCGTACATCGGGTTCGGCAGCAGGAAGTAGGTGCGCCCGAACTCACGGAACGCACTGTCGGGCTGCTGAAGGATCGACTGGGACAGGTGCGGAAAATCCTGGATGTTGTCCCCCAGCCACATGACCACGTGCAACGCCGGCAGGTCGGCCGAAGCCGTGCCGTCCTGCACCGCCTGGAACCGCGGGTTCTTGTCTGACGTCTCCCGCCGGCACAGGACCAGGTCCACGTCCAGCCCGTCCTTGCGCAGGTTCGCCCGCGTCGCCGGGCACAGGGCATCACGCCGATTGGTCACCACCACGACGCGCCCGCCCAGCGCGTGCACCTTCCGCAGGAACATCCCCGCCCCCGGCAGGACCGGCGCCGCCTCCCGGCGCACCCAGTCGCTCCAGCTCGCCTCCGTGAACCCCAGCCCCTGCGCCGCCCGGTGCGCCTCGTACTCCGAGTTGTCCAGGATCGTCTCGTCACCATCCAGGATCACGCCCCACTCACCAGCGCCGCCGCCGGCCGCCAGGCTGTCGAGCCGCGCCGCCGCGGCCCGGTAGACCTCAAGGTACACGGCCCGGTGCTCCGCCGACCCGCGCACCCACTGGAACGCCAGCGGCAACGCGGAACGTGCGGCGGGCGCCGCAGCCTGAGACGTGGCCGCTTGCGGCGAGGCCGGCTGCGGCGCGGGCGGCGCCGGCCCCCGCGTCGCCGGCGCACACGCCGTCGCGGCAGCCGCGACGAGGGCGGCAGTGAAACTCATGGTCGTCTTGCCCATCTCGCCATCCTTCGCGCTGTCCGGTTCGTTGCCCGCCGATGTTCGACGAGTCTCGAACTCGAACTCGAATTCGAACTCGAAAAGCCCGTCCGCGGTGCTACTTGCCCGCCCCCGCGTCCTGGCCAGGCCCGTACACAAGCACCCGGAAGCTCCCCGGCACCATCCGCCGGCGCCGCCGCCCCGTCGAGTCCGCCGGCGCCGTCTCGATCTCCGCCGCCGACAGGTAGATCCGGTGCGTCAGCGGGTCCAGCGCCATCGTCCTCGCCGACGGCTGCGTCTTCAGCGTCTGCACCACCCGAAGGTGGTCCGGCGAGTCCTCGTGCGCGATGGTCACCGTGCCCTCCCCGTTCGACGCGAACGCCAGCCCCAGCGCCGGGTCGTACCGCGCCGCGTCCGGCCCCCGGCCGATGGGCACCGTGTCCACCACCGCCCCCGTCTCGTCGTTCACCATCACCATCAGCCCGTTGCCGCACACCGCGAACAGTCGATGGTGTTCCACGTCAATGGCCAGCCCCGACGCTTCCTCACCCGGCGAGATCGGCCACGTCGCCACCACCTTGTGCGTCGCCGGGTCGATCACCGCGATCACGCTCCTGTCCTCGATGTTGTTGTAGATCCGCTTCGTCGTCGGATCGTACACCGCGAACTCCGGCTTGCCCGGCAGCGGGATCGACGCCACCACGTTCCCCGTGTTCGCGTCGATCGCCGTCGCGTCGTGGCTCCGCCCGTTGAACGTGTAAACCTCCTCGAACCCCGGCACGTACAGGATCGCGTCCGGGTTCTCCCCCGTCTTCACTCGTTTCGTCACCGCCAGCGTGTTCAGGTTCACGAACGCCGCCGTGTTCTCCCGCCCGTCGCTCGCGAAACCCACCCCCTCCGACGCCGCCAGCGCCATCCCGTGCACCCCCGGAAGATCCAGGATCGTCCCCACCACCTTGTTCGTCCGCGTGTCGATCACCACCACCCTCGTCCCGTGCGACACGTACAGCCGATGCCCCGCCGGGTCCGCCGCCAGGTAGTCCCAGAACCCGTCGCCGCCCACCGGGATCGTCGCCAGCAGGTGATAGCCCGGTGAACCCTCCTGCGCCGCCGCCGCCGCCGGCGCCAACGACGACGCCACCAACAATGACGACACCGCCGCCAACAACGTCAGCGCCGCTGAATACGACTTCCTTGTCATGGGATCAGCTCCCGGTGGGGTCCCTCCCGACCACCCGCCGACCTACTTCCGGCCGCAGCGAGAAGGCCTTTCGACACGCCCCGACCCTCGCCGCAAGGAGAAGGCCAACCTGCCCCTTGACCCTAACGCTACGTCACACTTTACCTTCCTCGACGTCCACGTTCTTCCAGGACCGGAGCAAGCACCATGTCGAACACTCACTGGACCGTCAGCCAGGTGGCCCGCATGGCCCACGTGACCGTGCGCACGCTCCACCATTACGACGACATCGGCCTGCTGACCCCGTCGGACCGTTCCCGCGCCGGCTACCGCCTGTACGGCGAGGACGACCTGGAGCGGCTGCACCGGGTGCTGGTTTACCGCGAGCTGGGTTTTCCGCTGGACGGCATCGCAACCCTGCTGGACGAGCCCGCGCTCGACCGCCGCGCCGCGCTCCTGGCGCAGCGTGACCTGCTGGTCCGGAAGAACCGGAAGACGGAGGCGGTCATCCGTGCCGTCGACCGCATGTTGAACGCCATGGACAGGGGCCGGAAGATGAGCACTGAAGAGCTGAACGAGGGCTTCGACGCCCTCGCCGACGACGCGCCTGAGGACGTGAAGGCGCACCAGGCGAAGTATGCGAAGGAAGTCGTCGAGCGCTGGGGTGGCACCGATGCCTACAAGGAGTCCGCCCGCCGTACGAAGAAGTACCACAAGGAAGACTGGGACCGGATCAAGGCCGAGAACGAGGCTATCGAATCCGACATGGCCGCCCTCCTCGCCGCCGGCAAGGATGCCGCGGGCGACGAGGCCATGGCCGTTGCCGAGCGGCACCGGCAGCACATCAGCCGCTGGTTCTACCCGTGCGACCACGCCATGCATGCCTGCATGGCCGACATGTACGAGGCCGACCCGCGCTTCACCGCCCACTACGAGGAGCGCGCGCAGGGTTTGGCAGCGTTCAACGCCGCCGCCATCCGCGCCAACAGGGCCCGTGCGAACCCTTCCGGAGAAGCGTAGCTTCGAGGCTCCCGCAGTCGGAACGGAGCGACCCCGGAACCGGAGGAACACCATGCCCCCCGCCATCACCCCGATGCTCATGTTCCAGGGCGGCGTCGCCGAAGAGGCACTGGCCTTCTACGTTTCCCTGTTCCCCGACGCGGAAATCCTCGACATCGACCGCTACCCTGCCGGCGAGCCCGGCGAAGGATGGGTCAGGACCGCCCACTTCCGCCTCCGCGACCAGGTGCTGATGGCCATCGACAGCGTCATCGACCACGAATTCGATTTCACCCCGTCGTTCTCCCTCTTCGTCGAGTGCGCCGCCGAAGACGACATGGACACCCTCTTCGGCGAGCTGTCCCGGGATGGCGCCGTGTTGATGCCCCCCGACGATTACGGCTTCAGCCGCAGGTTCGCCTGGGTCGCCGACCGCTACGGCGTGTCCTGGCAACTCAACCTCGCGTAGCGCCCGGCCTTCCCGACGCGCGCCGGGAGCACGGCACGTGTCGGTCCCATCCCTCCATGGCCGCGCCCCCCCGGCCATGCCTATCTACACGCACCATGGCCACCGTCCTCGTCACCCCCGACCCGCCCGCGCGCCTGCGCGTTCGCTTCCCTTACGCCGAATCGCGCGTCCACGCCATCCGCGCCGTACCCGGCCGCCGCTGGCACCCCGACCGCGCCGCCTGGTCCGTGCCCGACGGCCCCGAAGCCCTCGACCTGCTCCGCCGCGCCTTCCCCGACGATGTCGTCCGCTACCGCGGACCGGACGACGACCCGGGCGGCCACCCATACGGTCACCACGACGACGTTTCCGCGCCGGCGTCGTCCACCGCACCCCCCGGCCGGCACCGTGACCCCGACCAGCGCGCCGACCCGCACACTCGCGCCGATCACGGCCAACCCGCCGACTCGCACGTCCGCGCCGACCCCGACCAACGCGCCGACCTGCACACCCGCCCCAATCCCGACTGGCGCGCCGTGTTGATCGACCACGCCCGTCGCGCCCTGCTATTGCGCGGCTACAGCCCCCGCACCCGCCGCGCCTACCTCGTCCACGTGCGCGGCTACCTCCGCAGCCTCGACGCTCCCCCCGCCGGCGACGCCATCGAGACCATGCAGGCGTTCCTGGTCCACCGCATCGAGCACGACGACATCTCCCGCACCCTCCACTCCCAGGCCGTCAGCGCCCTGCGCTTCTTCGCCGCCCACGTCCTCGGCCTCGACGACGACGTCGAAGTCCTCGTCCGCCCCCGCCCCGAGCGCCACCTCCCCGTCGTCCTCGGCCGCAGCGAGGTCCGGCGCCTGCTCGACGCCATCGACAACCCCAAGCACCGCGCCATCGTCCATCTCGTCTACGCCTCCGGCCTGCGCGTCTCCGAAGTCGCCCGCCTCCGCACCGACGACCTCGACCCCGACCGCGGCCTCATCCGCGTCCGCGCCGGCAAGGGCCGCAAGGACCGCGTCACCCTCCTGTCCGACACCGCCATGGCCGAGGTCCGCCGCTACCTCCTCATGGAGCCCCACGACGGCTGGCTCTTCCCCGGCGCCCGCGTCGGCCGCCACCTCACCCCCCGCACCGTCCAGAAGGTCGTCGAGCACGCCCGCCTCAAGGCCGGCCTCACCAAACAGTTCTCCGTCCACGCCCTCCGCCACTCCTTCGCCACCCACCTCCTCGAGGCCGGCACCGACCTCCGCCACATCCAGGAGCTCCTCGGCCACGCCAGCCCCACCACCACCCAGATCTACACCCACGTCTCCACCCGCGACCTCTCCCGCATCCGCAGCCCACTGGACACCCTGGGCGAGGAGGGACCACGACCAATGACCACAACCAATGACCACGACGAGTGACGACGACCAATGACCACGACGAGTGACGCCGGCGCGGCGCCAACATCCGCCCGCAAACCGTGTGTCGCCTCCCCGATCCGGAACACGACGCGTGATTTTCCAGCCCCTCCGACCCATCATCCCCTGGCGTCGTGGCCCGGCTTCGATTCCCCCGCACTCTGCGACTCCATCGGAAACCGGCCCCGGAATAACCGAAATCCGCCAGCCGACCCCACGCTGGCCACGGAGGGAGACACGGATGACCTTCGCCAACATCTTTGACGCCGTCTCGACCCTGACCCTGCTCGTCGGGGTCGTGTTGGGCCTGATCCAACTGCGCCAGTTCCGCCAGGCCCGCGAACGGGAAGGTGCGCTGGAGTTCCTCCGCTCCTTCCAGTCCCCCCAGATGACCGCGGCCCTACGCCGCGTCTTCGAGCTGCCGTCCGGCCTCTCCGGCCGCGAGATCGAGGCCGCCCTCTCCGATCACCTGGACCTGGTTTACAGCTTGATTACCACCTGGGAAAGCATCGGCATCCTCGTCTTCCGCAACCAGGCCCGGCTCGACCTCGTCGACGATTTCTTCAGCGGCCCCATCCGCGTGTCCTGGGAGAAGCTCCACCCGCTGGTCATCAGGATGCGCGACGTCACCGGCCGCGACACCATCTCCGAATGGTTCGAATGGCTCGCCGACCGCATGGCCGAGCGGGAATCCGCCACACCGCCCCAGCCGGCCCACATCGCCCACCGCGACTGGCGCCCGCGGAGAGGCTGAACGACCCCTTCTCTCCACCCCACCCTTCCGGTGGCGAATACCGCGCGGCCCCGCCTGAACAAAACCCGTGACGTTTCGCCCCTCTCGTGCAATTATCTCATGGGAGCGCCAGCCTGGGGGGGCAACGCGACACGATCCGCTGCAGCCTTTCCGCGCCCGGAACCCGCGCCCGAACGGCTGTAATTGACGGGGCCAGGGCGTGAAGACTCCGGCGCCACACCCCCCACTGCACTTCTGATCCGCACCGCATGCTCTTCCGTTTCGCCTCCGCAGCGCATGCTCTTCCGTTTCGCCTGCGCAGCGCATGCTTTTCCGTTTCGCTTCCGCAGCGCGGGGCTTCAGCCACGCCGCCTGCTGTCTCGCCGCCCAGATCCCGTGACCCACGAACCAGCTCCGGCGACCAACGAAAAGGATTCGCCGTGCACAAACGACTCGAGCACGCCGCCCTCGCCCTCGTCCTGGGACTCGTGTCGGGACAGGCCGGGCACTGGCTGATCAACCCGCACCCGGACGCGTCGGCCGTCCGCACGGTCCTGGTCGTGGCTCAGCTGCTGGTCGGATGCAGTTCCTTCCTGTGGGCGCTCTGGAAGGTGCGGCAGCTCGGCCGTATTGAGGGCGCGGGGGACGGGGGCGGGCGGTGAGGAAGGGATGGGGCGAGGGGCAGGAGGAATCGAGCGGAGGATGGTGTTGTCAAACGACCGCCGGGTTATCACGCGCCCCTCAGAAAAAAC
>CAZUFP010000103.1:0-8926 GCA_964619835.1 uncultured Gemmatimonadaceae bacterium
GTGGAACGGCGCATCGAAGCGACGGGCGTCGCGTACACCTTCCTGCGGCCCAACTGGCTCATGCAGAATTTCGCCGCGGACCTCCTGGCCGAGTCCATCCGCCGGGAGAGCACGTTCGAGCTGGCGGCCGGCGCCGGGCGCGTCAGCTTCGTAGATGCGTCCGACGTCGCGGACGCCGCCGCCGTCGTGCTGGGCGACGACGCCCACCTCGGGCGAGCGTACACGTTGACGGGCGGCCAGGCTTTCGGCTTCGCCGAAGCCGCGCGCGTGCTTTCCATCGCCGCCGGCCGGGAGCTGCGCTACGTACCCGTCAGCCCCGAAACCACACGCGCGGCACTGGAACGGGCCGGGTGGGACGGGGCCCACGCGGACGTCTACGTGGAACTCCTGGCCTCCATCGCCCGGGGCGAACGCGCCGCCATCTCCGGTGACCTGGCGACCCTGTTGGAGCGTCCACCGCGCACCCTGGAGACCTTCGCTGGCGACAACCGGGAGGCCTGGGTCGCCGACTGACGCAACGCCCGCTCGCCCGACCTTGCCGTGCCGTGCCCACCCCATTATTTCGCCACGGGCCATCGACATTTGGGAGTTTGATCACACGCCCAGCGGGGTCCCGCGACCTCGGCGTTGCATACGGATTACGATTCTGTGATGAGGCAGACCCAACCTTGCTGCGAAGGTCTGCCGTTGTGGACATGAACTTACGACCTCAGTACACCCTACATGGACTGTTTCCTGGAGGACGCCACTCATGCGTAGAACGTTCGTAACGTCCCTGATGGCCGTTCTGGCCATCCTCGCAGTCGGGACAGCGGGATTATCCGCTCAGGCAACCACAGGTAGCATCATGGGCACCATCCGGGTGCAGGAAGGCACGCCGGCGGGGACCCAGATTACGGTGCGCAACCTGGCCACGGGGTTCACGCGGTCGGTGATCGCCTCCGACAACGGGCGCTACCTGGTGCCCGGCCTGGAGACCGGCACGTACGAGGTTTCTACGACGAGCATCGGCTTCGCGAAGGAGACCCGGACGGTCAGCGTGGCGCTGGGCCAGGCGACGCGCGTCGACTTCAGCCTCAGCACCCAGGCCGTGGAGCTGGGCGCCATCACGGTGAGGTCTTCGTCGTCGACAGCGCTCATCAGTCCCACACGGACGGGCGTCCTGACGACGGTGTCCGACTCGGCCATGCGCCGGCTGCCCACGCTGAACCGCAACTTCACCGACTTCGTGGCCCTGACGCCGCAGGTGTCCACGACGCTGTCCAACGGCGGGCTGTCGGGCGGCGGCGTGAACAACCGCTACAACCAGGTGCAGATCGACGGCACGAACGAGACGGACATGTTCGGCCTGGGCGCGACGGGCCAGCCCGGGGGGCAGGCGGACGGCAAGTCCATCGGCATCGAGGCGGTGAAGGAGTACCAGGTGCTGCTGGCGCCCTTTGACGTGCGGTACGGCAACTTCGCGGGCCTGCTCATCAACGCGGTGACGAAGAGCGGCACGAACCAGTGGCACGGCTCGCTGTACGGCTACGGCACGAACCAGGGCCTCGCCCGCACGCAGGACTACATCAACAACTTCAAGCAGTACAACTACGGCTTCTCCCTCGGCGGGCCGATCATGAAGAACAAGATGCTGTTCTTCACGAACGTCGAGCTGCAGTCCTACAACACGCCCGCCACCGGGGTCTACGAGGGCATGCTGGGCGACAACGGCCAGCCCGTCATCAGCACGGCGGACATCAACGCGGCCAAGTCGGCCATCGAGTCGTACGGCATCCCGACGGGCTCTGCGGGCCCGGTGTCGCTGCAGCGGCCGCTGACCAACATCTTCGCCCGCCTGGACTTCCCGAGCCTGCCGCATAACAGCTCGCTGGTTCTGCGCTACAACTACAGCCACGCGTTGCGTACCGCGCTGGGGCGGTACCCCACGACGCTGGCGCTCACGTCCAACGAGTACCAGTACGAGTCCACGAAGAACGCGCCCGCCCTCGAGCTGCGCACCAACTTCTCCAACGGCGCGTTCAACGAGTTGCGCGCGTCCTACACCCGGGTCCGCGAACCGCGCACGGCGAAAGGCGCCCCGGACCAGCCCCAGATCACCGTGTACGTGCCGGGCGGCTCCATCGTCGCCGGCACCGAGCGGTATTCCCAGGGCAACGAGGTGGACCAGGACATCGTGGAGCTGGTGGACAACGTGACGCTGCCGTTCGGCCAGCACACCGTGGTCCTCGGCACGCAGAACGAGTTCTTCAAGGCCCGCAACCTGTACGCCCAGTCGGTGAACGGCGTGTGGTCGTTCGATTCCGCCGACTCGCTGTCCGCCGGGCAGGCCTACTCCTACATCGTGGGTGTGCCGGCTCCCGGCACGGGTGACGGCTCCGTGCGGTTCCGCACCAACACGCTGGCACTCTATGCGCAGGACGAGTGGGCGGTGTCGCCGAACTTCACGCTGACCTACGGCCTGCGCGCGGACATGCCGTTCTTCCTCAACAAGCCGCCGACGAACCCCGTCGTGCTGCAGGACTTCGGGCGGAACACGGCCAACATCCCCTCGGGGCATATCCAGTGGTCCCCCCGAGTGGGCTTCAACTGGGACGTGACGGGCGACCAGAAGAACCAGCTGCGGGGCGGCATCGGGTCCTTCGTCGGTCATCCGGCGTACGTGTGGATGAGCAACGCGTTCCAGAACTCGGGCCTCACGGGCGTGAACCTGCTCTCCTGCTACACGTCCGCCGCCCCGGCCTTCGACGCGAGCGTGGCGCACAATCCGCCCACGCAGTGCGCGAATGGCGTCACGGCGAGCGCCGGCAGCGAGATCGACCTGCTCCAGTCCAGCATGCGCATGCCGCAGACGCTGCGGGCTTCGCTGGGCTACGATCGTGACCTGGGGCACAACGTGATCGCGACGGTGGAAGGGCTGTATACCAAGGGCATCTACTCGCCCTTCTACTACAACCTGGCGCTGCAAGGCCCGCAGGGCGTGGACGACCACGGCCGCGTGATGTACGGCCCGGCGCCGTATGCGCCGGTGCTCAAGGTGCCAGGGCGCGGGTTCGTCATCGACGTGGGGAACCAGAACAAGAACCATTTCTACAACCTCACGGCCAAGCTTACGCATCGCTTCGCCGGCAACTGGGAAGGCACCCTGGCCTACACGTACAGCCGCGGCTGGGACGTGCAGAGCTTCACCTCCAGCACGGCGTACTCACAGTACCGCTACGGCCGGGTCTGGGCCGGCAACCAGATGGACCAGACGGCCACGCGCTCGTCTTTCGAGCAGCGGAACCGCATCATCGCGCAGGGCAGCTACACGTTCCCGACGAACACGACGCTCTCGCTCACGTATACGGGCGCGTCGGGGATCCCGTACAACTTCGTGTACAACAGCGACCTGAACGGCGACGGGCTGAGCTACAACGACCCGATCTACGTGCCCACGGACGCGACGGATCCCAACCAGATCAGGTTCCAGGACTTCACGAGCTACGACGCCAACGGCAACCCGGTAGTCCACACGGCGGCGCAACAGGGCCAGGAGTTCAACCAGTTCATCGACTCGAACGCCTGTCTGCGCGATTCGCGGGGCAAGATCATGGCCCGGAACGCTTGCACCGCGTCCTGGGCCAACCTGGTGAACGTGAGCGTGCGCCAGTCGCTGAGGACCATCAGCATGCAGAACGTCTCGTTGGAGCTCGACATCTTCAACTTCATGAACCTGCTCAACAAGAAGTGGGGCAAGCAGGGCACCGACACGTACAGCAACGTGAGCCTGCTCACCTACCGCGGCCTGAGCAACGGCAGCGGCAGCACGCTGTACGCCGGCGACAGCCAGCCGGTGCTGAACTTCGATCCCAGCCGGGTGACCATCGCCAACTACGACAACCTGCAGTCGAACTACCAGATCCAGCTCTCGCTGCGTTACACTTTCTGAGGCAGGCGCGGGGGCGCCCGACCGGGCGCCCCCTGGCGAGGGCAGGGGCGGATCGGGGTTGATCCGCCTTCGCGGGGGCGTCCCCCCGGCATTGCCGGCGGGACGCTTCTTCGTTTCCGGCGTCCGACGGGGTGGAGTCGATAGTCGGTCGGATGACCGGCTCGCGGGAATCCGGCCATCTTCCCGCCGGGCGACGAAGCCGCAGTGCCGGCCGGCGCCCACGGTTCGCCAGGCAACGCGCGGGAGATGACATGCCGTCCAGTGACGCAGACCGAGAACAGTTGATTTCCGCCGTCCGCGACGGGCTCATCGGCACGGACGAGGTGGTGGCGGGTCCGTTCGGGCCCCGGCGGATCACGTACGCGGACTACACGGCGTCGGGCCGTTCGCTGTCCTTCCTGGAGGACTTCCTGCGGGCGCACGTGCTGCCGCGCTACGGGAACACCCACACGGAGACGTCGGAGACCGGCCGCCAGACCACCACGTTCCGCGAGGATGCCCGCGGCATCATCAAGCGGGCATGCGGCGCGACGGAGGACGATGCGCTCATCTTCTGCGGGTCCGGCTCCACCGCCGCTATCGACCGCCTGATCGAGATCCTGGGCCTCAAGCTGCCGGCGGAGTTGGACGACCGCTTCGACCTGCGCAGCCACATCCCGCAGGAGGCCCGGCCCATCGTCTTCATCGGCCCCTACGAGCACCACTCGAACGAGCTGTCCTGGCGGGAATCCATCGCGGACGTCGTCGTGATCCACGAGGACGAGGCCGGCCAGATCGACCTGGACGAGCTGGAGAAAGGACTCGACGCGTACCGGGACCGGCCCCTCAAGATCGGGAGCTTCTCCGCGGCGTCCAACGTCACCGGCGTCAAGACGGACGTGCCCGCCGTCGCGCGGCTGCTGCACCGCCACGGCGCGCTGTCGTTCTGGGACTTCGCCGCCGCGGCGCCCTACGTCGACATCGACATGAACCCGGCCGAGGCCGATGCGGCACTGGACGCCGTATTTCTCTCGCCCCACAAGCTGGTGGGCGGGCCGGGCACTCCGGGCGCCCTGCTCGTGAAACGGCGGCTGCTCCACAACCGCGTGCCCGCCGTGCCCGGCGGCGGCACCGTCGAGTGGGTGACGGAGGAGGGCCAACGCTACCACGACGAGCCGGAGCTGCGCGAAGAAGGCGGCACGCCCGCCATCGTCGAGTCCATCCGCGCCGGCCTGGTCTTCCAGCTGAAGGAGGCCATCGGGGCGGAGGCCATCCGGCGCCGGGAGGAAACGTACGGGCGCCGCGCCATCCGGCACTGGGAGCAGAACCCGGCCATGAACGTGCTGGGCCCCCACGACGCGGACCGCGTCGCCATCATCTCCTTCACCGTCCGCTACGACGAACACCGCTGGCTCCACCACGAGCTGGTCGGCGCCCTGCTCAACGACCTGTTCGGCATCCAGGCCCGGGGCGGTTGCAGCTGCGCCGGGCCCTACGGGGCACGACTGCTCGGCATCGACCTTCCCACCATCCGCCGCCACACCGCCCTCATCGACCAGGGCTGGCAGGGCCTCAAGCCCGGCTGGACCCGCGTCGGCTTCAACTACTTCATCGCCGAGGAAGAGGCCGACTTCATCATCCGGGCCGTCGACCTGGTGGCCGCCGAGGGCTGGAAACTGCTCCCGTTCTACCGTTTCGACGCCCGCACCGGCCTCTGGGTCCACCGGGACGCCGCCACCCATCCACCCCTCCACCTCGACGATATCCGCTACGTACGTGGACGGCTGACCTTCCCCGAGCGCCCGCGAGCCGACCATACGGTCGACTTCGAGGACTACCTGCGTCTCGCGCGAGAGGTCATCGACGCCGCGGCGGAGGAAGCCGCCCACATCGAACCGCCTGCCTTGCCGCCCGACGTTCCGGACGCCTTCGAAGCGCTCCGCTGGTTCCCGCTCCACGACGAGGTCCGCCAGCGCCTGGCGCCGGCGGCGGAACCGCGGCGAACCGCGGTGAACCGAGGAGGGTGAGGCGAGGAGGGTGAGGCGAGGAGGGTGAGGCGAGGAGGGTGAGGCGAGGAGGGTGAGGCGAGGCGGGTGAGGCGAGGCGGGTGAATCGAGGAGGGTGAGGCGAGGCGGGTGACCCGAGGAGGATAACCCGAGGAGGATGACCCGAGGAGGGTGACCTGAGGAGGGTCCGGCGAGTTGGTGATGCGAGGCCGGGCCGGCCTCGCGGCGTCACGAGGCCCGCGAGGGAGGATCCCGCCGCGAGACAGCCGGGCGGAGGCTCACTTCATCGCCTCGCCGTACCGGCCTCGCCGTATCCGGCCTCGCCGTACCCGACCTCGCCGTACCTTCTCGTTTCACCCTCCTCGCATTCACCCGCCTCGCCGTCCCCTCCTCGCAGTAACCGCCTCGCAGCACCCTCCTTGCAGCACCCTCCTTGCAGTATCAAGAAACTCTGGCGCGATCCGGGGTATCATCCGCCGCGAAACCGCCTTGAAACGGGGAACTGAACGTAGATGCTACGCAACATTGCCATCATCGCCCACGTCGACCACGGCAAGACGACGCTCGTGGACCAGATGCTTCGTCAGGCCGGCACGTTCCGGGCGAACCAGCAGGTGGCGGAGCGAGTCCTGGACTCGAATCCGCTGGAACGGGAGCGTGGCATCACGATCCTGTCGAAGAACGCGTCCATCCGCTGGCAGGGGAACAAGATCAACATCGTGGACACGCCGGGGCACGCGGACTTCGGAGGGGAGGTCGAGCGCATCCTGCGCATGGTGGATGGCGTGTTGCTTCTGGTGGACGCTTTCGAGGGCCCCATGCCGCAGACGCGGTTCGTGACGCGCAAGGCCCTGGCCCTGGGGCTTCAGCCCATCGTGGTCATCAACAAGGTGGACCGGACCGACTCGGACCCGCTGCGGGTGCACGACGAGGTGCTGGAGCTGTTCATGGAGCTGGAGGCCAGCGATGCACAGCTGGACGCCCCGTTCCTGTACGCTTCGGCCCGGGAGGGTTGGGCGGTGCGGGAGCTGGACCACGAGCGTGCCGGCGTGCTGCCGCTGTTCGAGACCATCATGGCCGTGGTGCCGCCGCCGCCGGCGTCAGAGGGCCCGTTCCAGATGCTCATCTCCACGATCGATCATTCGCCCTACCTGGGCCGGCTTGCCATCGGCCGCGTGGAACGGGGCCGGGTGCACGTCGGCGACGACATCGTGCTGCTGGACCCGCGGGGCGAGGAACAGGAGCACACCGGGGAAGAGCAGGGACGCCGGGGCCGGGTGGCCCGGCTGTATGCGTTCGAGGGCCTCGAGCGGACGGAGGTGGAAGAAGCCAGAGCGGGCGAGATCGTCGCGCTGGCGGGGTTGGAGGGCGTCGAGATCGGCGCGACCATCACGGACCCGGAACGTCCGGAGCCGCTGGCGGGCATCACCGTGGAGGAGCCGACGGTGTCGGTGGATTTCATGGTCAACAAGTCCCCGTTCGCAGGCCGGGAGGGCCGGTTCGTCACCAGCCGCCAGCTGCGGGAGCGCCTGTTCCGTGAGCTGGAGCGCAATGTGGCCCTGGCGGTAGAGGAGACCCACTCGCCCGACACGTTCACGGTGTCCGGGCGCGGCGAGCTCCACCTGGGCATCCTGATGGAGACGATGCGCCGGGAAGGCTACGAGTTCGCCGTTTCCCGGCCACGGGTCATCACCCGCCGGGGCGACGATGGCAAGGTGCTGGAGCCTTACGAAGAAGTGACCATCGACGTGCCGGACGCGTTCAACGGCGTCGTCATCGAGAAGCTGGGCTCGCGGCGCGGCGAGCTCATGGAGATGCGCAACACGACGGGCACCGGTGGCCTCGTCCGCCTCATCTTCCGCATCCCGGCGCGAGGGCTGTTCGGGTACCGTAGCGAGTTCATGACCGACACGCGCGGCGAGGGCACCCTGCATCACCGGTTCCTGGAATGGGGCCCGTGGGCCGGCGCCCTGCGTCGCCGCGAGCGGGGTGTGCTGGTGAGCATGACGGACACCGTCGCCGTGGCCTACGCGCTGTTCAATCTCCAGGAACGCTCAACGCTCTTCATCGATCCCGGCGTCCACGTGTACGAAGGGATGGTCGTCGGCGAGAACGCGCGGCCCGGCGACGTCGAGGTCAACGTCGGCAAGGGCAAGAAACTCACGAACGTGCGGGCCTCCGGCTCCGACGAGGCCATCGCCCTCGAGCCGCCACGGCATGTGGGCCTGGAAGCGGCGTTGGAGTTCATCGACGATGACGAGCTGGTGGAGATCACGCCGGAAGCCGTACGGCTGCGGAAGCGCTTCCTCAAGGCCCATGAACGCAAGAAGGAAGCAAAACGCACGCTGGCACAGGGAGGCGGTTGACGGGACGTCGACAACTCTTGACATGCCCCTGTGTGCATTTACTTTGGCCCCGTTCCGTGGTGCTCTCTCGCACAGGGCGCCGGATGCGCTGCGGACGGGTTCCCCTCTCTCTCCGCAAGGAGGATCTGGACATGGCGGACGTGCTCGCGCGGCGAAGGCTGGCGGACCGCGAAGATGACGAGCTGCTCATCGTCAACCTGGACGACGATGAGTGGGAGGACGAGGACTGGGAGGACGATGACGAGGATTGGGACGACGAAGACTGGGACGAGGACGAGGACGAGGACGACTGGGAAGACGACGACGACGACTGGGAGGAGGAGGAGGAGGAATGGGACGACGATGATGCCTGATCGTTGATCCCGGCGTCGGCCTGGTCGGCGCGCGCGGGGGCCCGGCACCGTCGAGGGGGGATTGACGGACCGGGCCTTCGCCGATATGATTGCTGTCTCGGCGGCGCCGGGGACACCGGCGCCGTTCGTATCGTTGATTGACAACCGAGGTGATGCGTCCGTGTGGGTCCCGCTCGCGGGCATGCCTTCCCGTGGGCAAGGCGCTTGAATGCGCCAGGGATTCAAAGCAAAGGTATATTCCGAACGATTTTTGATCGTTTGAAATGAGACAGATTGGACTTTCATTGGAGA
>CAZUFP010000104.1:0-3845 GCA_964619835.1 uncultured Gemmatimonadaceae bacterium
CCGCCGGCCCCAGCACCTCCGCGTCCGGGCCGTACTGGAGCACGTGGCGCACGAGCCAGCCGGGGTCGGCCACGGCGTGGCGCACGATGACGCTGCCGTCGTCCCGGGCCTCGCCCAGGCCGCGCTCGGTGAGCCAGCGGGCGACGGCGGGGCCGTAGCGCACGGGCACCTCCAGCTCCTGGTCGGCGCGGTAGACGCGGCCGTCGGACACGTAGTCGGCCGGGTCGAAGGACGCGGGCGGCTGGAAGGTGTCGTCCAGCATGCGGGCCTCGACGATGCGGTCGATGCGGAAGATCCGGACGTCGTCGTGGTGGTGGCAGCGGCCGAGGACGTACCAGTTGCCCTCGGCGTAGGCGACGGCGTACGGGTCCAGCGTGCGCGGCTCGGGGCCGTCGGCGTCGGCCTTCAGGTACGCCAGGCGGCAGGTGCGCGACGACTTGGCGGCCTGGACCATGAGGGCGCGCAGGCGGCCGCCGGCGGCGGGGTCGGCGGCGACGACGAGCTGGTCGTCCATGTCGTCGGGCACGGCCCAGGCGACCTGCTCCTCCACGGCGCGCATCACCTCCATCAGCGCCGGGTCCTCCCGCTCCGCGGCCAGGATGCGCAGGCCCAGGTGCAGGGCGGCGGCCTCGGGCAGGGCGAGGCGGACGGGGCGCTGGAACTGGCCGCCGGTCCACACGGTGACGCGGTCGGGGTCCAGGGCGACGCTGATGTCGCTGGCGGACCCGGCGGGGTGGTAGTACTCCCGGGCGGTGACCTCCTCGACGTCGCGCACGACCTGGTCGCGGGAGACGCCCAGGGCGTCGGCCAGCTCGTCGTAGCCGGCGCCGCCGGGCCGGGCCGCCAGGGGCAGCAGGTGCAGGATGCGGCCGAGCTGTGCGTCCGCGGTGCCGCGCTCAGCCACGCGGGTCCTCGCCGTAGAGGGCGGCGGTGCGCCGGGCCAGGTCCACCTGCTCGTCGCGCAGCTCCGGGGGCGACGCCACGATGGCCTCGCCCGCGAACGACTGGAGCCAGCGCAGGAACGGGCTCACCTGGTGGACGTCGAACTCCCGCAGCGCGCCGCCGCCGGGCAGGTCGTGCACCAGGTCGCCGTAGCGGTTGCGGCCGGCCCACAACGACGCCGGGAACGCGAAGCGCACGCGCGCCCGGAGGCCGGGCTCGTCGTCCGGGCCCAGCTCCCACGACTCGCGTTGGGCGTAGTCGGCGAGGCGGAAGTCGGCGGGGACGTCGTAGTCGGGCGTCCCGGGCGCGCGCCGGTTCACGTCCACGTCCTCCATGCGCCCCAGGCGGAACACGCGCACGTCGTCCCGCAGGGCGTCGTGGCCGATGAGGTACCAGTGGCCGTGCCGGAAGAGCAGCCCGTACGGCGCGACGTCCCGGTCCGTGGGCTCGCCGCGGTAGATGCCGTGGTAGCGGAAGCGCACGCGCTTGCGCCCGCGCACGGCGCCGGTGAGCAGGGCCATGCGGTCCCGCAACTCCGCCGTGCCCGGCCGGTCCACGTACAGGACCGGCGCGCCGCCCAGGTCGTCCACGTCCAGGTCGAACGCCAGCTTGCGCAGGGCGGAGCGGGCATCGGCGGCGAGGGCGAAGCCGGGCAGGCCGGCGGCGCGCTCCAGGGCGTCCACGGCGTCGGCGGCGAGGTCGCGGTCGAGGTGGATCTCGCCGGGGACGGCTGGGCCGCCCGCGCCCCCGCCCGCGCCTGCTTCTCCGCCCCCGCCCTCGCCCCCGCCTGCCTCTATGATCCGGAGATACGGCAGGTAGAAGTCGCGGGTGGCCAGGCGGTAGCCGGTGGTCTGCTCGGTGCCGTACTCGATGGTGTAGGTCACCGTCTCCAGGGGCATGCCCAGGGCGCGCAGCTCGTCCTTGTCCCGCTCGAACATGCGGCGGACGGACTCGCGGGCGGTGTCGTCGGCGGTGCGGCCGCCGGCGTCGTCGTGGTACTTCCGCGCGTACGCCGGCACGCCCTCCATGACCTGGTCGAAGGAGACCGGGAAGTGGTGCTTGACCAGGAAGGCGATGAGGTCGAGCCAGCGCTGGGTCTTGGAGATGGACGGTGTCATCGCGACTCCGCGCAACGGAGCAGGCGGATCAGGGCCGTGGAACACCCACGAGTAGTTTCGGCACGTTTCGGGTGCGACTTGAGCGGTCTGCGTCGGGTCGGTGTTGCCGCGCGCTCGCGGCGAAGTCCGGGACCGGAAAGAGCGAGTGGCCTGCGCGCGCGTTCAACATGCGCAGGTCGCGGCGAACGTGCAACAACCTCGTTCTGCACAAGGGCTTGAGTGTTCATGCGGCGGAGGTGCGGGCGGCCGTGAGGGAGGCCGAGGAACGGCCGTCGTGAAGGGGGGCGTCGTTCCGCCACGGACCGCCCGCGTGGTGGTCGGGTCATGGGGTGCAGTGTACGCGGGGGGTGTGACAGCGGGTCGTCGCGTTGACGGCGTGGGCGGCATGGACGACCACTCGAGGCGCATGGTTCGGCCCGACAAAACCCGGCGTCCTGTCGACGACCTGGCGCCCCCGAAGTCCGTTCCCGACATGGGAGTGCCCCGAACGACTCGTCAAGTTCGAGGCGGGGTTCAAGCTGGGCGAACACGTGCTTCCGGGGGTATACTTGATGCAGAACGAGGCTCGTAGTGTCCCGGAGGCGCACATGAAGCACGAATTCACCGCCATCTTCGAGCGCGATGGCGATTGGTGCATCGCGTACTGCCCGGAGATCCCCGGCGCCAATGGCCAGGGCAGAACCAGGCAGGAAGCCCGTGAGAGCCTGGCGGCCGCCATCGAGCTGATCCTGGAGGACCGCCGGGAAGACGGATTGCGTGGCGTCCCGCCCGATGCGGAACGCGGGACGGTGATCATCGAGTGAAGCGTGAACCGGCCCGCGACGACGCGCCCCCACGCTCGGCATCCCGGGGATGGAACCTGGCGTTGGCCGGGTATCATGACTAAAATAGTCATATAATACTGTACCTGGAGGTCCCATGACCGAGCAGCACGTGCCGATCGCACGATTGAAGGCACGGTTGAGTGAGTACCTGCGGCGGGCGAAGGCGGGCGAGGTGGTGGTGGTGACGGACCGTGGCAAGCCGGTGGCGCGGCTGGCGCCGCTGGAGGGCGAGTCGGCGTTGGAGGGCCGGCTGGCGCAGCTGGCGCGCGCGGGGCTGGTGCGAACGCCTGGCCGATCGTTGGACGCGGATTTCCTCGAGGTGTCCCGGCCGGCGGACCCGGAGGGCCGGAGCCTGGAGTCGGTGCTGGAAGAGCGTGCGGAGGGCTGGTGAGGTTCTGGGACACGTCGGCCATCGTGCCGCTGCTGCTGGAGCAGGAAGCGACGGCGGTCGTGACGCGCCTGCTGCGGGACGACCGGGACGTGGCGGCTTGGTGGGGCACGGCCGTGCAGTGCGCCTCGGCGGCCGCGCGCCTGCGCCGCGAAGAGCGTCTGACGGTGGCCGAGGAGGGTCGCGTGCTGGAGCTGCTGGGCACGCTGCGGGCGTCGTGGCTGGAGGTGCTGCCGTCGGACGAGCTGCGGGATCAGGCCATGCGCATGCTGCGGGTCCACGCCCTGAAGGCTGCCGATGCTCTCCAGCTGGCGGCGGCGCGGGTGTGGGCAGGTTCGGTTGCGGGCGCGGAGCTGGTGACGTACGACGAGCGTCTGGCGCTGGCGGCGCGTTTGGAAGGTTTCGTGGTGCTGCCGGCGTCGTGACAACGCCCGGACGTCGCCAGCGCGATCTTCCGGGTTGCGTTCTATGACGGCGGGCCGTGCCGCAGCCGGCGGATGAGCCCCGACACCGTCTCGTCCGCCGCCATCGTGTCGAGCTCGGAGCCCAGCTCCGCCGCGAGCCGCGTGCGGA
>CAZUFP010000104.1:3945-8764 GCA_964619835.1 uncultured Gemmatimonadaceae bacterium
CACGTCGTCCACCAGGTACCAGAGGTGGAGGGCGTCGGCGCCCTCGATCCACGGGTCGAAGGCGGGGACGCGCAGCAGGGCGCCGTAGGCGTCGTGGTCGCGGCCGTCGGGGTCGGGGACGGTGCGCCGTCGGATGTTGCGGCCGGACCAGTCGAGGGCGGGACGGTCGGGATCCGCCGCCGCCTCGGCCAGGGGGAACTCGTCCCACTCGACGTCTTCGACGGCCAGCAGGGCCTCGCGCCACTTCTCCAGCTCGTCGGCCTGGGCGGTGAAGTAGAAGACCTGGCGGCCGGCGCGGGCGAGGGTGATGGCGGCGTCGATGATGGCGCGGGCCCGGACGTCGTCGGCGTTGGCCAGCAGCTCGTCCAGCAGGAGGGGCGGCGCGGCGCCGTGCTCCTGGGTCTCGACGAAGGCGACGCGCACGGCGGCCAGCAGCTGGATGCGGGTGCCGTCGGACAGCTCGTCCAGGGCGCGGCCCCGGCGGGCGACGGTGTCGTACGCCCGGAAGACGTCGCCCTCCCGGGACAGGTCCAGGCGGAACTGGCCGCGGGTGATGGTGGCCAGCAGCTCCCGGGCGCGGTGGAAGACGCGGGGGCGGTTGTCGTCCGACGGCGACTCCTCCAGCCACCGGGCCAGCGCCTCGCCGATGGCGCCGTCCACGTCCTGCTCCCGGCGCTCGGCCAGCGCCGCCTTCGCGGCGTCGACGGCGGCCAGGGCGTCCTCCACGTCGTGGCCCCGGCGCCCGTCCTCCAGGGCCCGGCGGATGCCGGCGACCTCGTCGCGGATCCCGTCCTCCTCCGCGTCGGCCGCGTCGGCTTCGTCCAGGCGCCGTGCGATCTCGTCGGGCCCCAGGGACCGGTATTCCGCCATGACGGCCTCGACGTCGCCCTGCCCCGTCCGCTCCACCATGTGCGCGACGGCACCCCGCAGCCTCGACTCCGCCGCCTCCAGCTCCCTGCTTGCGATCTCCCAGGCCTTCTCGGCCTCGATCCGGGCCTCCCGCTGCTCCGCCAGCCGGCGCAGCGCGTGCTCGTCCGCCGCGTCCACCGACGACAGCACCGCCGCCCGCTTCTGCCGCAGCGACTCCAGCTCCTTCGCGGCGCCTCTCTGCTCGCGCTCCGCCTGCTCCAGCTCCGAGACCGCCTGGTTGTGCTGCTCCCGGCGCTCCCGCAGGTCCTGCAGGCACGCGGACACCGCCGCCGCGTCCGCCGGCTGGAACCCGTAGGGCGCCACCGTGGCCCGGGCCGCGGCCAGCGCCTGCGCCCGGGACGACCCGGCCGCCTCCAGCGCCGTCGCCGCCGCCACCTCCCGGCCACGCGCGTCGTCCAGCTCGCCGAGCCGGCGGCCCACGAGGGCGAGGGCCAGGTCGTCCAGGTGGAGGTCGAGGCCCAGGGCGTCTTCCAGCGCCGACCGGGTCTGCTCCAGCTTCGCCTCGTCCTGCCGCAGCGACGCCTGCTTGTTCTGCCAGCGCTGCCGTTCCGCCAGCCGCTCCCGCTCCACCTGCCGCGTCGCCTGCCGCCGCAGCAGCGCGTCCAGCCGGTCGCGCACCGCGTCCTCCGTCCACGCGTCCGGCACCGGTCCCTGCCGCGCGGCCTCCACCTGGAACGGCACCCGGGGATCGGAGGACGGCGGCCGCAGCACCAGCAGCACGACGGCGGCGGCGAATGCGACGCCCGCCGCGACCCACGCCGCCGGCCACGTCAGACCCATGACGCCCAGCAGCGCCGCCAGCACGAACAACACGACGACGCTGCCCAGCAGCAGCCGCGACCAGCGTCGCTCGGTGCCCGTGCCGCCCGCCTGGAGCCAGCCCTGGAGGGCACGGATGGACGCGTCGAGGCGCTCGTCCGCCGCCGCGGCATCGGAAGTCGCGGCGGCGGCACTCGCGGCACTCGCGGCATCGGCGGCATCGGCGGCATCGGCGGCATCGGCCGTCGCGGCGGCGGCGTTCGCGGCGTCCGGGGCGTCCGGCCCCGCGCCGGCCCCGGCCCCACCCTGCCCCGCTCCACCGTCCGCCCCACTGCCGGCCAGCTGCTTCAGCCAGGCCTCGTAGGCGCTGCGTTCCGCGCGCAGGCGCTGGGCCTGCTCCAGGAAGGCGTCCAGGCGGGACAGGTCCGGGACCTCCAGGTCCCGCGCCGACGCCGCCGGGTCCATGCCCAGAGACCGGCCGACGCGCTCCCGCCTCGCCCGGGCCTCGTCCCGGTCGCGGGTGCGGGCGACGATGTCCGAATCGGCGGTCCGGAGCTGCTGGAGCCGCTCGTCCAGCTCGATGAGCGTCGCCTGGGGCAGGTCCTGGTCGAGGCCGGCGTCAAGCTTTCCGATGTCCGCCTGCCAGGCCGCCTGCTCCGCCGCCGCGATGGTGTGTTGCAGCTCCTGCTCACGGGCGGACCATTCCTCACACTGCTCGACCTCGTTGCCGTGCAGCCGGCCGGCCGCCTCGGGGTAGGCGGCCAGGTGCTGCTCCGCCTCCCGCGCCTTCTCCGCCGCCCCGGCCCGCACGCGCGCCGCTTCCAGCGGCTCCGCCCGGGCGGCCAGGCGGGCGCATTCTTCGCCCCGGGCCTCCAGGTCGGACAGGCGGCCCCGCTCATCCCGCAGCTCCGCCGCACGACGGGACGCCTCGTCGAGCTTCTCGTTCGCGTCCTTGAGCGCGCTCACCAGGGAGCGCGGGTAGCCGCCGGCGCCGAGCTCCAGCGACGACGCCGCGGCCGGGACGTCGTAGCCGCCGGCGGACTCGACGCGGATCCGGTCCGCCAGGTCCCGGTCGTCGGACCGCAGCAGCTCCTTCAGGGACAGCAGGTAGCGGTCGCGGGAGGCCATGGCGGGAAGCGCGGGCGGCGAGGACGCTTCGCCGTCCTGCGTCCAGACGACGCGGGTGCCGTCCACGTCCACGCCCCATTCCCCGGATCCGAGGGTGAGCCGTCCGGACAGGATGGCGCCGTCCCGGCCGTCCCCGGGCCACAGCAGCCGCTGGAGCGCCCGGGCCGCCGTGGTCTTCCCCGAAGCATTGGGTCCGTACACGAGGTTGATGCCGCTCTTCAGGCCGTCGAGCCGGAAGCCCCGGTCCTCGAAGCCGGGCATGCGCCGGACCGTGAGCTGGCGGAACCGGAGGGACTCGCTCATGCCGCCGCCTCCGACGCCGCCATGAGCGCATCCAGCAGCCGCGTCGCCTGCCGCCGCAGGCCGTCCCGCACCCGCTGGGAGCCGACGGACAGGTCCAGCCGCTCCAGCCCCGCCGCCAGGTAGTGGGCGCTGCCCGCCGCGTCTTCCGCCGCCCGGGCGGCCAGGGCCGCCAGGTCGCCGGGCAGGCCGACAACGTCGTGGTCGCCATCCGGCTCGTCCGGTGGTCCGCCGACGACGCTGCCCTGTTCGTGCGGCGGTCCACCCGTCCCGTCCAGCTCCAGCAGCAGCCGGGCGAGGAGGGCGGGCGCGTCGCTGCCCCGGGCGAGGGCCGCCAGGTCCAGGGCCGGTCGGGTGTCCACGAGGGGCCGGGGGTCGGCCAGCAGGCGGAAGCCGGCGTCGTGGCGGATCTCCAGCTCGCCCAGGCCGGCCAGGGCGGCCTCGACGTCGCCGTGCAGCCGCGTGCGGCCCGTCAGCCGCACCTGGCAGCAGACCACCTGCAACGGGCCGATGGACGCCTCGCCCAGCCGATCCACGTGCTGCTGCAACGACTGCCGCACGACGGCGTTCAGGGCGGCCGCGTCCTCCACGCCGTCCACGGCCACGTCGATCCGGTCGTAGCGCACGGCCGACAACGACACCTGCCGGAACACCGGCCGCCGCCCCGCGTCCAGCTCCATGATCCACGCACCGTGGGCGCCCCGCTCCCCCGCCTTCAGCGCCTGCACCGACCCCGGGTAGAGCACGGCCGGAACGCCCGGGTCCTGCCGCAGCGAAGGCGTGTGGATGTGCCCCAGCACCCACGCCGCCACCGGGAACGACTGCAATCGCGACGTCGCCAGCGGACCGTACAGGCTGCCCGGCTGGTCCAGGTCCCCGTGCACCAGCCCCAGCACCGGCACGTCGCCCGGGCCGGCCAACGCGGCGGCCGCGTCGCCCGATGCGCTCAACGCCGCCGGGTCGTACCCGAGGGTCGGGTCCTCCCGCCAGTGCTGGTCCGGGAACGACCAGCCGTCCACGTGCAGCCGGGGCCTGCCGCCGTCACCCGCCAGCGTCCACCGCTGCCACACCCCGCCCTTCCCCAGAACCGTCAGGTGCCCTTCGCCCACCTCCGCGGCAACGTCGGCCAGGACGTCGTAGTCGTGGTTGCCCGCCACGGCCACGACGGGGATGCCCGCCGCCTTCAACGACCGGAGCCCCTGCTGCAGCGGGCCGTAGGCCTCGAAGGAGCGGTTGAAGCGGTCCACCACGTCGCCCGCCAGCAGGACCAGGTCCACGCCCTCGCCCACCGCCCGATCCACCAGGTTCGACCACGCCTCCGCCGAGGCGAGCCGTTCCTGCCCGGTCGCGGCAAGGCCGCCGGGCCGGCGGCCGAGATGGAGATCTGCCGCACACAGCACCGCCACGCGAGCCGGCGTCGTCGCCGCTTCGTTCACTTCATGCCTCCCGGGAACCGGCGGTCCGCACCCGTTGATGTCCGTTGCACGATGGGCGAATTCCGGGGTCGAAGGAGTGAGTCATCTTTCTGCGCCGGTTCAAGATGCGGGTGGCGGGGGGAACGTGCAACGGACGGTGAAGCGAGGAGGATACTGCGAGGAGGATACTGCGAGGAGGATACTGCGAGGAGGATACTTCGAGGAGGATACTGCGAGGAGGATACTTCGAGGAGGGTACTGCGAGGCGGGTGAAGCGAGGAGGGTGC
>CAZUFP010000105.1:0-8543 GCA_964619835.1 uncultured Gemmatimonadaceae bacterium
TGCGCATCGCACTGTTCATGCCCTGCTTCAACGACACGCTGTTCCCGCAGACGGGCATGGCGACGGTGCGCCTGCTCGAGCGTCTCGGGAACACCGTGGAGTTCCCGCGCGCGCAGACCTGCTGCGGGCAGATCCACTATAACACCGGCTACCAGGACGAGGCACTGAACCTGATGCGCCACTTCGTGGACGTGTTCGAGGACGCCGACGTGGTGGTGGCGCCATCGGCGTCCTGCGTGGCCACGGTGCGCGACGCCTATCCCGACATGGCGGCGGCCGCCGGCGAACCGGCGCTGGAGGGGCGCGTCGCCGCCCTGGCGCCCCGGGTGTTCGAGCTGACGGAGTTCCTGGTCCGCCGCCTCGGCGTGGACGACGTCGGCGCCCGCTTCCCCCATCGCGTCACCTACCATCCCACCTGCCACAGCCTGCGCCACCTCCGCCTGGGCGACGCGCCACTCCGCCTGCTCCGCGCCGTCGACGGCCTGGAGCTGGTCGAGCTGCCCCACGCCGACGAATGCTGCGGCTTCGGTGGCACGTTCGCCGTCAAGAACGCCGAAACGTCCGGCGCCATGCTGGAAGACAAGATCGCCCACGTCGCCGAAGCCCGCGCCGCGTTCGTCACCGCCGTGGACAACTCGTGCCTCCTCCAGATCGGCGGCGGACTCCGAAGACGCGGTCTGTCCACACGCCCCATCCACATCGCCGAGATCCTGGCGGCCGGTGAGGGCCGCCGGCAGACCGGGCCGGGCACGGTGGGCCCCGCGGCATCCCGGCCATCATGAACCCGGCGGCCGATTTCGGGGACGGCTTCCCGACACGAGCCGCGGCCGGCCTGCGCAACCGCCAGCTGCGCGCCAACCTCCGCAAGGCCACGTCCACCATCCGGGCCAAGCGCGCCCAGCAGGCCGCTGAGACGCCGGACTGGGATGCCTTGCGGGAAGCCGCCGGCGCACTCAGGGAACGCGCCATCGATGAGCTCGGCCGCTGGCTGCCCGAGCTCGAAGCCTCCGTCCAGCGGGCCGGCGGCCACGTGCACTGGGCCAGCGACGCCGATGACGCCAACCGCATCATCACAGGCATCGTCCGCGGACACGGCGCCCACGAGGTCGTCAAGGTCAAGTCCAATACAACGGACGAGATCGGCCTCAACACCGCCCTCGAAGCCGCCGGAATCCAGGCCATCGAGACCGACCTCGCCGAGCTCATCATCCAGCTCGCGGGCGAGACCTCGTCCCATATCCTCGTGCCCGCCATCCACAAGAACCGCACCGAGATCCGCGACCTCTTCCGCCGTACCATCGGACCCGCCGACCTGTCCGACGAGCCGGCCGAGCTCGCCGAAGCCGCCCGCCTCCACCTGCGCCGCGCCTTCCTCTCCGCTCGCGTCGGCATCAGCGGCGCCAACTTCGCCGTCGCCGAAACCGGCACCGTCGGCGTCGTCGAATCGGAAGGCAACGGCCGCATGTGCACCACGTTGCCCGATGTGCTCATCTCCATCATGGGCATCGAGAAGGTGGTGCCCGAGTGGCGTGACCTCGCCGTCCTGCTCCAGCTGCTGCCACGCTCGGCGACGGGCGAGCGCATGAACCCGTACAACTCGTTGTGGACGGGCGTGAGTCCGGGGGACGGCCCGCAAGAGTTCCACCTGGTGTTGCTGGACAACGGGCGCACGCGGGTGTTGGCGGGCGGGGTGGGGCGGCAGGCGCTGCGCTGCATCCGCTGCAGCGCGTGCCTGAACGTGTGCCCCGTGTACGAGCGCGTGGGCGGCCATGCCTACGGATCGGTCTACCAGGGGCCCATCGGGGCCATCCTGGGGCCGCAGCTGCTGGGCCCCGGGCATGCCGATTCGTTGCCGTTCGCATCCACGCTGTGCGGGGCGTGCCGGGACGTGTGTCCGGTGGAGATCGACATCCCGCGGGTGCTGGTGCATCTGCGGGCGCGTGCCATCCGCACGCTTCGCCGGGAGGCGCCGGCGCGGAAGCGCTGGTCGGTGGAGCCGGTGGTCATGGGCCTTCTGGGCCGGGTGTTGTCGACGCGTCGTGCCTACGAACGTGCACAACGTGCACTCCGCTGGCTCCAACGGCCGTTCGCCCGCGACGGCGTGATCCGCCGGCTGCCCGGCTGGCCCGGCCGCTGGACGGCCATCCGCGATCTGCCGGCGGCCCCGGCGAAGACGTTCCGGGAGCTCTTTGGAGCCGACCACCGACCGCCGGTCGTCGACCACCGACCGTCGACGGATGACCACCGGGCGTTGCCGGCGGAGTCGGGGTCGCCGCTTGGCGCGGCTTCGGCGCAGGCTACGGCAGCGCGGGACGAGACGCTCCAGCCGGTGGCCGACCCGGGACCGGGCAATCGCGACGGGGCTTCCGGAGAATCCGGAAACGGAACGCCGCGGGGCACCGACGTCGGTCGTCGGACGACGGTCGACCGTCGTCCGACCCGCTCCGCGGTGCTGTCGCGCATCGAGGCGGCGCGGACCGGCGGACCGGCGGTGCGGGTGCCTCGTCGCTATCGCGTGGCGGACGGAGGGGAGCGGGAGGCGTTGACGACGCGGTTCGTGGAACGGATGGGCGAGCACCGGGCGCGCGTGCGTCGAATCCCCGCGTCGTCCCTGGCGCACGCCATCCGGGCGGCCTGCGGGGCGCGCGGAGTGGGCACGTTGGCGGTGCCGGCGGACCTGCCCTGGGAGTGGGTGCGTGAGTTGGAGGAAGACGGAGTGCGCGTGCTGCGGGACGGGGAGCCGGGCCCAACGCACCTGGACGCCGGGCCGGGCGACACCGAGCCGCCCGGTCCGGCCGACGGCGGCCGCCTGTCCGTCGATACGCTGGACGCGGTCGATGGCGTCCTCACCGCCTGCGCCCTCGCCGTGGCCGACACGGGCACGCTGATCCTGGACAGCGGTCCGGCACAGGGCCGGCGGGCCCTCACGCTGGTCCCGGACTACCACCTCTGCGTGGTGCGCGCTTCGTTGATCCGCGGCCTGTTGCCGGAAGCGTTCGACGAGCTGCGCGAGCGCGTCCGGGCGGAGCACCGCCCGATCACCCTGGTGTCCGGCCCGTCCGCCACGTCCGACATCGAGCTGAACCGGGTCGAAGGCGTGCACGGCCCCCGCACCCTCGAAGTCATCGTCGTCGAGTAGACGCGGGCAGTCGTCGGTCGCCGGTCGCAAATCCCCGATCCCGGATCGAGGATCGGCCCTTCAGATCGCGCGGCGCGACCTGCGCACTGCCCGCGCCAGGCGGGCGTGCAGCTTCCGATAGGAAGGGGGCGGCATGGTGCGTACGGGCACGCCGTCGATGAAGAGGCTGTCGACCTGGCCCCAGTCGTGGACGGCGGCGGGGTCGGCGGTGTCCACGTATTCGAAGACCACCTCGTCGCCGAAGTCCGCGGCGACGCTGCGTGCCCGGTCGAAGGCGATGTTGTGGAGGGTGCACCAGCCGTTGCGGAACGCGGTGACGCGGACGCGGCCGTGTCCGTGTCCCGGCGGCGTGGGGTCCCCGCCGCGGATCCAGCGGGGGGGAACGGCGTCGTCGCTGAACGGCTTCCAGAGCAGCACTCGCCGGCCGTCGGTGTCGGCGCGGCTGTACCCGCGTCGCCGGAACCACGAAGCGCGCAAGCCGGGCGGACGGGCAACGCCCCAGGCAGCGATACCGCGGGCACCGCGCGTGCGGACGTCGGCTTCGGCCGCTTCGAGGAGCGCGCTCCCGACGCCGCGCCGGGGGCGGTCGCCCCCCTCCCGGGCGAGCACGCGCAGGCAGAGAACGAAGTACAGGTCGCGGGCGTCGACGAATGCCTCATCCGCCGGCATGTACTGGATCATGCCGATGACGCCGTCCTGGTCGTTGCGGGCCAGCTTGACACGCAGGCCGCGGTCCCGGAACGACGCATACCACCGGGTCCGGTGCTCTTCGGCTTCCGCCAACTCTTCCGACCGTTCTTCGAGACACCGCAGGTAGAGGGGGCAGAGGGCATCGGTCAGGTCGATGACCTGCATGGGCCGTCCGCCCGTTCAGCCGTCCGCGACGCGGTGCAGGAGCACCGGCACGGTGGAAGAGTGCACGACGTCGCGCGTCACGCTGCCCATGAGCGCGTCCCGCAGGGCGGTGTGTCCGTGGGTCCCCATGGCGATCAGGTCCACCCCCTCGTCGTCGGCCACGCGCTGGATCAGGGTGGCGGGACGGCCGTGCAGCACGACGCGTGTCTCGATGTCCGATGCGCGCTCGCCGAGGCGTTGTTCCACGGCGGCCATGTACGTGTGCGCTTCCGCGAGCCGGCTCTCCGACTCCTCCCGCTGCGTGAGCGCGGCGTGCGGCAGGTAGGCCGACGCGAGCAGCGGCGGTGGCGGCACGACGCGCAGCAGGATGAAGCGAGCGTCGTCGGCGTCGGCGAAGGCGAGGGCGTCGTCCAGAACCGCTTCGGCGTCGCCGGATCCGTCGAGTGTCACCAGGACGGTGCGGAAGGGCGGGGCGGGAGGAACGACATCGGCTTCGGCCGCGTCGGGGTCCGGGCGGACGAACAGCAGCGGGATGGTCAACTTGTGGAGCAGGGCCTCCGCCACGCTGGGCAGCCACAGGCGCTCCAGGCCGGCTCGCCCGTGCGTGGACAGGACAGCGCGGCCGATGCCGTGCGTCCGGACGTAGTCCACCAGGGCGGGCACCACGTCGCCTTCCAGGAGCAGCGGCTTGTGGACGCGCACGTGTTCCGAAGTGAGTCGCTCGGCGAGCGAGTCCAGGTACGCCGACTCGCGCTCGCGCAGCTTCATTTCGAGAGATTCGGCGTCGAGAGCCGTGGTCCATTCGCCGATGTCGTGGAATGGCGGCTCGGCGTGGACCATCACCGGGTGCAGGGGCGAGCCCGTCTGATGCGCCAGGCTGAGCGCAAACGGCAAGGCCTGCTCGGCGAAGACCGAGCCATCGAGTGGCACAAGAATCGCGCTGTTCACCGCGTCATCTCCGGATTTGCGTTGGCTCCGACCGCGCCGAATTTCGAATCAAGGTAAAGCTGATCAACATCCGGGGACAGTGAACCTGCCGGACCGCCAGCCAGCGGGCCGGCCCTTCCCGTCGAGGATGCCATGAAACGAAGGGGGGCAGCTTCCGTGCCGCAAACTGGACAGGCTCGGGAGATGTGGACGAGCCGGATCGGCCTGATCCTGGCCATGGCCGGCAACGCGGTGGGCCTTGGCAATTTCCTGCGATTCCCGCGGCAGGCAGCCGTGAACGGGGGCGGCGCGTTCATGATCACCTACTTCGTGGCGCTGCTGCTCCTGGGCATCCCCCTCATGTGGATCGAGTGGGGCCTGGGGCGTCACGGCGGGCGGGTGGGCAAAGGCCACATCCCGGGCATGTTCGCGTCGATCTGGAAGCATCCTGCGGCGAAGTACGTGGGCGTGCTGGGGCTGGTCGTGCCGCTGGCCGTGCTCACGTACTACACCTACATCGAGAGCTGGACGCTGGCGTTCACGCTCTTCAGCGTGACCAAGGGCTACTGGGGCCGCGTCACGGAAGCCGCCATGGTGGGCTACCTCCAGGCGTTCCAGGGTGTCGGCACGGAGCACCTGTTCGGCTGGTGGGTGCCCTACCTCTTCTTCGCCATCACGCTGGGCATCAACATCTGGGTGGTGTCGCGCGGCATTTCCCGGGGCATCGAGAAGCTGGCGCGCATCGGCATGCCCATCCTGTTCCTGTTCGCGGCGGTGCTGGCGGTGGTCGTGCTGGTGCAGCACGGCGTGCCGGGGGGCGGCTCACCGGCAAAGGGCCTCGAGTTCATCTACGCCCCCGACTTCCACCAGCTGACACACGCGTCGGTCTGGCTGGCATCCGCGGGCCAGATCTTCTTCACACTGTCCGTGGGCATGGGCACGCTCCAGGCCTACGCGTCCTACCTCTCCGACAAGGACGACATTGCCCTGTCCGGGCTCGCCACGGCGGCCACGAACGAGACCGCCGAGGTCGTCCTGGGCGGCACCATCGCCATTCCGGCGGCCGTGACGTTCTTCGGCGTGAGCGGCGCCATGGCCATCGCCCGGTCGGGGTCCTTCAACCTGGGCTTCGCCACCATGCCGGTGATCTTCCAGAAGATGCCGATGGGTCATCTGCTGGGCTTCATGTGGTTCGGGCTGCTGTTCTTCGCGGGCATCACGTCGTCGGTGGCCATGGCGACGCCGATCATGGCGTTCTTCCGCGAAGAGTTCAACGTCAAGCGGGAGCATGTGGCCGCGGCTCTGGGCGGCGTCGTGTTCCTGCTGGGGCTCATGCATGTCGCCTGGCTCGGCCACGGGTTCCTGGATGAATGGGACTACTGGGCGGGAACGTTCGGGCTGGTGGTGTTCTCCGTCGCCGAGGTGGTGATCTTCGTCTGGGTCTTCGGACCGAAGAACGCGTGGCGCTCCATCCACATGGGGGCGGAGATCCGGATCCCGGGAATCTTCAAGTGGATCATGACCATCGCGACGCCCCTCTACCTGCTGTTCATCCTTGGCTGGTGGGGTGTGACGGACGCCATCCCCATCCTCGAGATGAAGAAGGGTGCGGGCGGCGGCTTGCCGCCGACGGGTTCCCATGGCTACATCTTGGCCTCGCGGTTGATCCTGGTCGGGCTGGCCGTGGGCTTCCTGGTGCTCATCCGAGCGGCGTGGAAGCGCAACGGTTATGATGACCGGCGCGGTTTCGACGTGCCGGCGCCGGATGCAGGGCCGGACAGTCCCATTTCGCAGGAGGTGTGACGATGACCTTCGGTGCAATCGCCTTCATGGTGGGCAGCTGGGCGGTGGTGCTCGGGCTCACGGGTTGGTCGTACTACCGGATCCTGAAAGGCGGGCGCGGGCTGGACGGTTCGCGATGAGCGACCTGTTCCGCCGCAAGACCATCGCGAGCTACGAACAGGGGGCGCTGGACACGTCGCTGCGGCGCACGCTGGGCGTCTGGCAACTTACCGCCCTGGGCGTGGGCGCCATCATCGGCGCCGGCATCTTCTCGGCTGCCGGCACAGCCGTAGCGGGCGGCCCCAACCACCTCGGCGCCGGGCCGGCGCTGGTCATCTCGTACATCCTGGTGGCCACGGCGTGCGGCTTCGCCGCGCTGTGCTACGCGGAATTCGCGTCCATGATCCCGCAGGCGGGCAGCGCGTACACGTACGCATACGCGGCGTTCGGCGAGCTGATCGCCTGGATCATCGGCTGGGACCTGATCATCGAATACGCGGTGGGCAACATCGCGGTGGCCGTGTCCTGGTCCGCCTACTTCAAGACGTTGGTGGAAGGCTTCGGCATCCACATCCCCGAGTGGCTCGCGACGGACTACCGCACGGCGTTCCAGGGGTTCGAAGCGGTGCGGGCGCAGGGCGCGCAGGCCGCGGGCGTGGTGGCGCAGAACGCGGCGGAGGCATGGACCACGGCGCCGCACCTGTTCGGCCTGCCGATCATCTTCAATCTGCCGGCGGTGCTCATCGTGGCCGCCATCACCTGGATCCTGGTCATCGGCATCCGGGAGAGCGCGTGGGCCAACACGGCCATGGTGATCCTGAAGCTGGCGATCCTGGGCGTCTTCATCGCCGTCGGCGCGACCTGGGTGAAGCCGGAGAACTGGACGCCCTTCGCGCCCAACGGCTGGGCGGGCATCGCGACCGGCGCCGCGCTCATCTTCTTCGCCTACATCGGCTTCGACGCGGTGTCCACCGCGGCGGAGGAGGCGAAGACGCCGCAGAAGGACCTGCCGCGCGCCATGATCTACTCGCTCATCATCACCTCCATCATCTACGTGGTGGTGACGATCGTCATGACGGGCCTGACGCCCTGGACCAAGCTGGGCGTGGCCGACCCGCTGGCCAGCGCATTCGTCGAGCGCGGGCACAACTGGGCCGCCGGCCTGATCTCGCTGGGCGCCGTCGTGTCCATGGCTTCCGTGCTCCTGGTGTTCCAGCTCGGCCAGCCGCGCATCTTCTTCTCCATGGCGCGGGACGGACTGCTGCCGCCCTGGGCCGCGAAGGTGCACCCCAGGTACCGGACGCCCCACGTCACCACCATCCTGACGGGTGTGTTCGTAGCCTTCTTCGCCGCGTTCGCAAACATCAACGAGGTGATCGAGCTGACGAACATCGGCACGCTCTTCGCCTTCGTGCTGGTATCCATCGGCGTGCTGGTGCTGCGCCTTCGGGAACCCGAGCGCGAGCGGCCGTTCCGCGCGCCGGCCATCTGGATCGTGGCGCCTGCGGCCGTGCTGTCGTGCTTCTACCTGATGATCAACCTGCCTGGTGTGACCTGGCTCCGGTTTGTCGTCTGGCTCGCCCTTGGGCTGGTGCTGTATGCCATGTACGGGCGGCGCCACAGTGTGCTGAACGAGGCGGAGTGATGAGCGCCGATCTTTGATCGGCCGTTATCGACCGGCGACCGACGATCGACGATGGACGTCGGCTCGCCGGGTACGCCCGGTGCCGGTTTGTGCACCGGCGTCCGGCGCAATCCACGACTGACCACGGGCGACCTATGACCGACGACCGACGACCTCACCCCGGCCAGCGCCGCGAGCTGCCCCGGCGCCTCGGCG
>CAZUFP010000106.1:0-8384 GCA_964619835.1 uncultured Gemmatimonadaceae bacterium
GAAGCGAGGAGGGTGAAGCGAGGCGGGAGCAGGGTACTGCAAGGCGGATGCGGCTTGATGGGTGAAGCGGAGGCGGGTACGGCGAGGGGCGGGCTCCGAGCAGATCGGGAGGGTGTTGGGGACGATTCAGGAGGGGGTAAAAGCCCCAAGCACGGCGCGATTCCGGTTCGGTGGGCGATGGACCTCGTTGAGCGGGGCGGAATCCCCTGTGAGGCCGAAAGTCAGCCGCTCGTTGGGGAATTGACGTCGCCGATGCCGGCGGATTCCCCGGTGGCTGCGGTGCTGGCCTTTGGTGGGGAATTGACCTTCCTGGACGGGCCGGTTCTGAGCGCCCGACGCTACTGGAACCCGCCCTTCACCGTGCCCAGATGGGCGACCGCCTTCCTGATGATCGTCGAATCGCCCTTCATGGCGCGCACCTTCTCCAGCGCGGCTGGAAGGCGGTCCCGCAACCGGCGCAGCTCGGCGGTGGCGCTTTCGGAGTGCAAGGT
The DNA here is from genome assembly GCA_964619835.1 of uncultured Gemmatimonadaceae bacterium. GTDB lineage: Bacteria > Gemmatimonadota > Gemmatimonadetes > Longimicrobiales > RSA9 > JARRJS01. Next base: position 492 of record CAZUFP010000106.1, read on the forward strand.
GATGCGGCGGCCGGTCTGGACGAGGTCGATGAAGGCGTCGGGCGGCCAGTCCTGGGGCCAGGTGCGCTCGAGCAGGGTGGCCGCGCGGTGCAAGCGGGCGAGGAGGCCGGCGGTGCCGTCGAGGAGTGCGAGGTCGGTCGGCGGCAGGTTCACGACGAGCTGCGCAGGGGCGTGCACGTTGGCTGCGGGAAGGCGGACCGTGGTGGTCAGCGTCTGGCCGTCGTAGGACCAGCAGGCGGGGGCGGGGGCGGGGGCATGAGCGCCGGTGTCGGGCGCCGCGATGGACGGAGCGGCGGCCGACGGTGGGCGGCCGTCACATTCGGCGTCGTAGGCGACCTCGTGGCCCTGCCAGCGCACACGGGCGGGCGGCAGCGTGCCGGGCAGGTGGACCTCGTAGCCGCGGCGCTGGAGCATGCCGGGGAACGCGCCCTGGACAGGTTCGATGTCCAGGTGCAGGGTAGCGCCGCGGGTTGTGCTACCGCCGGTCGCGGGGCCGTGTGCGGCGCCGTCGGTGATCGCCAGGGTCCGCTGGCGAACCGGCGTCCACGTGAAGCGGCCGTCCTGGTAGCCCTGGCTATCGCCCGCGTCCTCGTAGACCCGGGTGGCGCCGGAGTCGCCGGGGAAGACGGTCAGGATGAGCGGATCGACGGGGCGGGCGTCGCTGCGCAGCATGTCGGGCTGCATGGGGATGATGGCGCCGGCGCGCACCAGCACGGGCAGCTCGTTCAGCGCGTAGTGGCGGACCATGACCGCGGGGCCGTGCAGGCGGGCGCCGCTGCTCCATTCGATCCAGTCGCCGGGCGGGACCCAGAGGGTGTCGGCGGCCAGGAGCGACGCGGAGTCCAGGGGCTGCACGACGGGGCTCACCACCATGTCGGGGCCGAAGGCGTACTCGCCGCCGAAGCGGTAGGCCGCGTCGCGCTCGGGCCAGTCCCAGTAGAGGGGCCGGACGAGGGCGACGGCGTCGTCATAGGTGTGGCGCGCGGCGGTGTAGATGTAGGGGATGAGCCGGTAGCGCAGGCGGTACGCGTCGCGCATGGCCACGAAGTCGTCGTACGGGTACGCCCAGATGCGGCGTTCGGCGTTGGCGTTCTTGGTGGTGTGGGTGCGCAGGATGGGGCTGAAGACGCCGAACTGGATCCAGCGCGTGTACAGTTCGCCGGACACGTCGCCGTTCAGGTGGCCGCCGATGTCGTGGCTCCAGTAATCGAACCCGACGTTGGCGGCGGTGGCGGTGAAGCGTGGCTCGAAGGCGAGGGCCTGCCAGGTGGAGTAAGCGTCGCCGGAGAAGCCGATCTGGTAGCGGTGGTTGCCCAGGCCGCCCCAGCGGTGGAAGATGAGCGGCCGGTGCCGGCCCGCCCGCGCCATGTCGGTGAAGAAAAGGTAGTTGAGCCACCAGGTGGGGTTGAGGCCCGGCACGTCGGTCTGGTGCCACTGCTGCCAGTCGAGCCACCAGAAATCCACGCCCTGCCGTTCCAGCGGGTGGATCACCAGGTCGAAGTAGCTCTTCACGAAGCGGCGGTTCGTGAGCTCGAACGGCACGTACTTCTTCGACGCCGGGTCGATGCCGTTGGCCCGGGCCATGGCGGCGTACTGCGCCTCGTACGGCTGGATGCCGCCGGCGGGGTGCAGGTTCAGCGTCGTGTGCAGGCCGTCCCGGTGGACCTCTGCGAGGAACGAGTCAGGCTCGGGGAAGTAGGCGCGGTTCCAGGTGTAGCCGGTCCAGCCCAGGTGCTGGCCGGCCTGGTCCTTCCGGTCGTCGCTCCAGCGCAGCTCGAAGGTGTTGTGCCAGTCCATGTCCACGACGAGCACGTCCAGCGGCACGCGGTACAGGTCGAACTGGCGCACCAGGTCCAGCAGCTCGGTGTCGGTGTAGGCCCAGTAGCGGGACCACCAGGTGCCGAAGGCGAAACGCGGCGGCATGGGGATGCGGCCGGCGACGCGGGTGAAGTCGCGCAGGGCGCCGGCGTAGTCGTGGCCGTAGCCGAAGAAGTACCAGTCGATGCGGGTGGTGTCGGGCCGGGGCAGCACCCAGGGCGGGTCGGAGTCGTCGAACAGCGGCCGTTTCGAGTCATCCACGACGGTCCAGCCGGCGCGGGACACCAGCCCATCCTCCAGGGGAATGGGTCCCTTCGCGCCGTCCAGCGTGCGGGCGGTGCCCTTCAGGTTCGCGGTGTCCGGCGTTCCGGGGCGCCACACGACGGTGTGGCCGTCCAGCCGCCGGCGCACTTCCAGGTTCTCCGCGTCGAAGCGGCCGCCGGCCGGGCGGTAGCGGAGCGTCAGGGAATCGGTCCGGATGGTGAGCCAACCACGCGATGTCGTGGGATCGCCGGACGTGGTGACGTGGAAGGGCGGCACCGGCAGCCGCCGGTTCAGGAAGACCAGCGACGCGTGGTCCTCGAAGGCGTCGTCGGCCGACCACTCCATGCGGATCATGCGCGGCGTGAGCACGGTGAAGCGGGCGTGGCCCGCCCGCACGACGGCAGCCGGGTCGGCGGTGGGGCCCCCGGGGGCAGAGGTCTGCAATGCGGAGGCCGGGCACGCTGCGGCGAAAAGCAACGTGAGGAGCGGGACGAGAGCGGCGGCGATGTTCTTCATGAAGCGCACGGTAATTCGCCGGAGGAGGGCACGGCAAGGAGGGAACCCTTCCGGTGTCGGTCGGGCCGGAACGGGAAGACAGTCGGCTGATATTTCCTTTCCCCCCCGAGAACCGGCGTTCTATATTCAAGGCGCTGCAGCACCTCGGTCGATGGCAGGGTTCAGGGCTTGTCTCGACCGTCGCCTCTGGAATGGAGGCTCCATGCGGCCCGTACCGAAGGTCGGCCGATTTGTTCGACCTTTCAACGAGCTGGCTTCCCGCTGCCGGAACCCTTCGGTGTCCCCGATCACGGGAGGCGTGCGCGCATGACCGGTCGGCGTGCTCGGCTTCTGCGGGCGCCGTTCGCGGCCGTGATCCTGGTGTGGGGCGCCTGTGGGAAAGACAACGCGCCCCCGCGCATCGTGTACCCCGCGCCGTGGCTCGGGCCTGGCGTGGCGGACGTGGCGCGCCAGGCAATGGAAGCGCAGGGTCGGGGTGCCGTGGTGATCGTGGATTCGCTGTCGGAACAGCTGGACGTTCCGCCGGGCCTGGGCAGGGAAGTGGACTACGCCGAGCGAATGGCCCGGCTCCCCGGTGTGGTGGTGGCGATCGGGCCTCAGAGCAGCCGTGCGACGTTGCTCTCGGCTCGCATCTTCGCCGACCGCGGCATCCCGCTCATCGTGCCCACGGCAACGAGCCACCATGTGCGGGATCTGGGCCCCTGGGTGTTCCAGCTGGCGCCGGACGACCGGGCGGAAGGCGAGTTCATGGCTCGCTTCATCGTGGACCGGCTCGCAGCCCACCGGGTCACCGTCTTCTTCCTGGTGGCCGACGAATACGGTCTGGGCTTGCGCGACGGCCTCGTCGAGGCTCTGGCTCGCCGCGGCGTGGCGCCCGTGGACCAGGTGGGGATCGTGGAGGAAACAGACTTCCCCCGCCGCGTGGACGAGTCGCTGGAGCGCGCGACGCCCGATGTGGTGGCGATCGCCGCACGCGGGCCGGAGGCGGCCGTCGTCGTTCGGGCGATTCACCAACGCCTGCCTTCCGTGCCCCTGGTGGGTGGCGACGGCGTCGCCCTGGATACGACCTTTATTCGTATGGCCGGTGCCGCCGCAGAGTCGATGTATGCGGTGGCGTGGTGGAGCCGGAACCAGCCTGACACGTTGTCGCGTGCGTTCGTCGCCCGGTACGAGCGAGACACGGGCGAGCCCCCATCTGCGTCGGTGGCCATGTACTACGATGCGATCATGCTGGCGGCCCGTGCCGTTCGCGCCGTGGGCCCGAACCGCAAGGCGATCCGGCGATATCTGAGCGAGTTGGGACGAAGCCGTCCTGCCTACCGCGGCGTTACGGGCCGCATCTCGTTCGGGCCGGATCGCATGGACAATCTCGTGATGACGCGCCTTGAACATGGCCGCGTAGTCGTCGTGTACCCTGAAGGCCGTCCATGACGGATCGACGTCGGGGTACACAGAACGTCCGCACGATCCTCCTGCTGATGGCCGTGGCGACGGCGGTGTACGTGGCCGCGCTGGGCGTGTACGCCTTGTTCGAGCTGGAAGACCCCGTCCGGGCGTTGCGCACCGGGGCGGAGGCGCTGGCACAGGAATACGATACCTTGCAGGTTCGCACCGCCGCGCTGAGCCGAGCGTTCGATGGGGTCGAGCACCTGAGCCGACAGACTCGGCTCACGCAAGCCCAGCGGTCGCTGGGCGACTCCCTGAGAAACGGACTCGAGGAAACGGCCCGCCAATCGGTCGGGGTACAGGCGAACCTCACGCTGTCCAACATCCCGGCGGACATGCGGGTGGCGTTCGCCGAGGCCGCACGTTCCGAGTCCGAGCTGGCGGGGACGTTGCTCGAAGCGTTGGGGGACGTGAACCACGGCGACTTCGAGGCGGCCCGGGCATCGGTGAGCCGGGCCGAGGCCAACCGCGAAGCCCTGGTGGGGCAGCTGAACCGGGCTCAACGGCTCGGGCTCATGGACATGGCGCAGCGCCAGCGGGTGGTGGAGACGCGGGCGGACCGCATCATCCGCGCGCTCACGCTGTGGCTGGTCCTCGGAGTGGTGCTTGCCGTCCTGTCCGCGCTGTTCATGAGCCGTCGGCTTTTCCAACCTCTGCGGCAACTCGAGGAGGGGCTCGCGCGCGTGGCGCGGGGGGACCATGCGGCGTCCCTCCCCGCGCGGCGTCCGGACGAGCTGGGCAGGCTGCATGCCCATTTCAACGAGATGACGGCCGTGCTGCGCACGCGCCCCGAGGTGGAGGCCCTGCGCGCTTCGGAGGTGCGATTCCGGTCGCTGATCGAGCACGGCATGGACCTGATCTCCATCCTCGCTCCCGACGGGAGGATCCTCTACTCGAGCCCCGCCGTCGTTCGCCTGCTGGGGTACGCGGCGGACGAGATGGCGGGCAGGAACGCGTTCGGCTTCGTGCACCCGGAGGACCAGACGGTGGTGGGAGACGCGTTCGACCGGGCGCTGCACGAAGCCAGGCCGGCGATCCGGCAGGAATACCGGATCCGGCACAAGGACGGCTCGTGGCGCGTGTTCGAGTCCGTCGTGACGAATCTGGTGGATGAGCCGACGGTAGCGGGCCTCGTCGTCAACTCCCGCGACATCACGGATCGCGTGGAAGCCCAGGAAGCTCTCCGCAAGAGCCGGGAGGACTTCGCGAGGATATTCCAGCTGGCGCCCGTCGCCATCACCCTGACGCGTCTGGACGACGGGCTGTTCGTGGACGTGAACGACGAGTTCGTGAAGATGTCGGGCTACGAGCGCGACGAGATCGTCGGGCGGACCAGCACGGAGTTGCAGCTGTGGGCGAAGCCGCAGCAGCGTCGGGACCTCATGGGGCGGGTGGCCGAGGAAGGATTGTTGAGGGACTACGAGATGGACATCCGGGCGAAGGACGGCCGCCTGCTGAAAGTGCGGGGCTCCTTCCACGGCGTGGCTTCCAACGACGGCGCCCTCCTCCTGGCGGCCGTCACCGACGTCACGGAGCGGCGGCAGGCCGAGCACCGCCTGCGGGAAAGCGAGTCGCGGTTCCGCGCCGCGTTCATGACCGGATCCGATGCCTACATGATCGTCGTACGCGAGGATGGCCGCATCCTGGAGGTGAACGACGAATTCGAGACCGTGTACGGGTACCGTCGGGACGAGGCCATCGGCCGGTCCTCGTTGGATCTCGATCTGTGGGCGAGCCCGGCATCACGCGGCGAGCTGCTGGCCAAGCTGGCCGCCGACGGATACGTGAGGAACTGGGAAGGATCTGCCCGGCGCAAGGACGGCGAAACGTTCCCGGCTCTGTTCTCCGTCACCGAGCTGGGCCCGAGCGAGCCGGCGATCGTCATGGAGGTCGTCCGGGACGTGAGTGAGCAGCAGCGGTCGTCCGAAGCCTTGCGCAAGCTGGAAGAGCAGTTCCGGCAGGCTCAACGTCTGGAGGCCGTCGGCCGGCTGGCGGGCGGCGTGGCGCACGACTTCAACAACGTGCTCACGGCGATCTCCGGATTCAGCGATCTGCTGCTGGAAGAGCTTCCGCCGGGCGACTCGAAGCGGGAGGAGGTCGAGGAGATCGCCCGCGCGGCTCAACGGGCGGCCACTCTCACCCGCCAGCTCCTGGCGTTCAGTCGCCGACAGGTCCTGCAGCCACGGGTGCTCGATCTCAACGCCGTCGTGCAGACCCTGGAGAAGATGCTGCCGCGCCTGCTCGGGGAGGACATCCGGGTGTCGCTCAAGCTCGCGCCCGGCCTGGGCGCGGTGCGCGCAGATCCCGGGCAGGTCGAGCAGGTCATCGTCAACCTTGCCGTGAACTCCCGGGACGCCATGCCCGAAGGTGGGCAGCTGAGCATAGAGACCGCGAACGTCGAGCTGGACGCGACGTACGCGAACCTGCACCCGGACGTCGTGCCGGGTCCGTACGTGGCCCTCACCGTCACGGACAACGGCGCCGGCATGGACTCCGAGACGCGCGCCCACGTGTTCGAGCCGTTCTTCACGACCAAGGAACGGGGAAAGGGCACCGGCCTGGGGCTGTCGACGGTGCACGGCATCGTCACGCAGAGTGGCGGCTCCGTGGCCGTGTACAGCGAGCCGGGGCACGGCACCGCCTTCAACATCTACCTGCCGCGCGTGGACGCGCCCGTCCAGGGAAACGATGCCGGCCCGGGCGAGAAGGCGGCCCCCGGCGGCAACGAGGTCATCCTCCTCGTCGAGGACGACCCGGGCGTGCGCCGCGTGGCCCTGCAGGTCCTGTCCCAGAAAGGCTATCGCGTGCTCGTCGCGCCCGACGCCAACGTGGCCCTGGCCATGGCGCGGACGCGCGCCGGCGCCATCCACCTGGTGCTCACGGACCTCGTGCTGCCCGGGATCCAGGGCCGGCAGATGGCGGACCGGATTGTTGCGGCGAGGCCCGACACCCGGGTCCTCTTCATGTCCGGCTATACGGACGACGCGGTGGTGCGCCACGGCGTCCTGGAAGAGAGCTTTCCCTACCTCCAGAAGCCGTTCACGCCCCGGTCCCTCGCCGAGAAAGTACGGGAAGTCCTGGACCAGGACTGAGGCGGGCGCGGGTCCGCCCGGCCGTCCGCGAGGTGCGGGCGGTGCAGGGTGGTGGTGCCGGCACCGCCCGGGTCAGGGCGTGCAACGCCAGGCCAGCTTGACGGCTGCGTAGCCGACCCGCGGCAGGACCTGGCCGGCGGCGAGTGCGATGGCCGCGAACAGGAGCAGGACGGACCCGATGTGCGCCACGCCCATGCGCCGGCGCCACGACGCGTAGCCGGCCCAGACCCCTCCGATGAGCAACACCAGCACGCCGCCCAGGTAGCCGACGAGCGACCACCCACACGACCGATACGGCCACTGCGTCATGGCGCCGGTCAGCAATGCTACCAGCGCGACGCGTGCCCATACTCCGTTCGGGGAGGGCAACCAGAACGTCGGCGGCGACGCCATGCTCGAGGGCCGCCCGGCGCGACCCGCCCGCAGCGGACGGTCGGAGGCCGGCGGCTTTGCCGACGGGGGCGACACGGCGTCGAGCTGCCGGAGAAGACGCTCGACTTCTCCGATCATGGGATCCGGATCGGGATTCTGTGGCGGTTTCGGCATGGACGGCTCCCTGTCGGCTCCACTCCGCGCCGCGGAGAGCGGCCGGAGCACGGACCGGTGCCGGGGAACACCGTAGGACGAAGCTAGCCGGGGGCGGGCGGAGGGGTCAACGGATACGTCGAGGAGGGTGCTTCGAGGAGGGTACTTCGAGGAGGGTACTTCGAGGAGGGTACTGCGAGGAGGGTACTGCGAGGCCGGTACTGCGAGGCCG
>CAZUFP010000107.1:0-7955 GCA_964619835.1 uncultured Gemmatimonadaceae bacterium
AGCCGTACCCGACGAACAGCGACTCCAGCTCCTCGTGGCTGATCCGCGCCAGCACGGTCGGGTTGTTGATCTTGTAGCCGTTGAGGTGCAGCACGGGCAGCACGGCGCCGTCGGTGATGGGGTTCAGGAACTTGTTGCTGTGCCAGCTGGTGGCCAGCGGGCCCGTCTCCGACTCGCCGTCGCCCACCATCACCAGCGTGATCAGGTCCGGGTTGTCGTACACCGTGCCGAAGGCGTGGGACAGGCTGTAGCCCAGCTCGCCGCCCTCGTGGATGCTGCCCGGCGTCTCCGGCGTGGCGTGGCTGCCGATGCCGCCCGGGAAGGAGAACTGCTTGAAGAAGCGGCGCATGCCTTCCGCGTCTTCGCTCTTGTCCGGGTAGACCTCCGAGTAGGTGCCTTCCAGGTACGCCTGGGACAGCACCGCCGGCGCGCCGTGCCCGGGGCCGGAGATGTAGATGGCGTCCAGGTCGTACTTGTTGATGAGCCGGTTGAAGTGGATGTAGGTGAAACACTGGCCGGCGTCGGAGCCCCAGTGGCCCAGCAGCCGCGGCTTCAGGTGCTCCACCTTCAACGGCTCCTTCAGCAGCGGGTTCTCCTTCAGGTACAGCATGCCCAGGCACAGGTACAGGCTGGCCTGCCAGTACGCGTCGATCCGGCGCAGCTCGTCCGGACTCAACGGCGCGCCTTCGACGGTCGAGCGCGTGGGACCGTACACGCTGATCGCTGCTTCTTCCTCCGTCGTCGCCGTGCCCGCCTCTTCCTCGGTCGCTGCCGTCCGCGCCGTCATGCCTGCCTCCTTCCGGGGACTGCTATCCGTCCAGCCGCGCCTCGTCCATCAGCGGCTCGAACAGCTCGATTGGATTGCCCGATGGGTCGTCCACCAGGATCTGCTTGCCGCCCACGCCCGTCACGATCTCGTTGCGAAAGTGCGCGCCCGCCGCACGCAGCCGGTCCACCGTGCCCGCCAGGTCATCCACCTCAACGGAGAACCGGTTCCAGCCGCCCGGCTCCTGAACCGTGCCGTCGGGCATCGCCTGCCCGCCGCCGCCCGACGGGTTGGGCGCGCTCAGCACCAGCCGCAGATCGCCCCGCGTGAGCATGGCGAACGGCGGCGCCGGGTGCATCACCAGGTCGAACCCGAGTTGCTCCGTGTAGAACGCGATCGCCGCGTCCACGTCGTGCACGATGTAGCGGACCTGCACCGTCGCCATTGGCGTCCTCCTTGCCTCGTGTTCGCCCTCAGATTGTCACCGTTTCCCCCGCTGCCAGACCCCGACGACGGCGCGCCAGCAGACCGTCCAGCGACACGCCGCCCGCGCCCAGCAGGGCCAGGGTCAGGGCGGCGCCCAGCAGGGTCATCTCGAACTCGAACCCCTGCGGCGCGAAGAAGCCTCCGTGCAGCCGCACCTTGAGAATCGCCACCAGCATGTCCATCGACAGCAGCAGGCCCGCCCACCGCGTGAACAGCCCCAGGACCAGCACGACGCCGCCCAACAGCTCCACGGCCGTCACCACCACCGCCGCCACCGCCGGAAGCGGGATGCCCACCTGGTGCATGAACGCCGCCGTGCCCGCCGGCCCCATGACGAACAGCTTCATGCCACCATGCATGATGAACACCAGGCCAACGACGAGACGCAGGGGGACCATGCCCCATCGGGAGACGGGAGACGACGGGAATTCCACCATGATTTCCTCCGGGGTCGGGGCGTTGCTCATGGAGCACAATCCGCGCCAGGGACGTGGGGGTGCGGGGGAGCCGGGGGGACGCGGAGTCCGTCGTCCTGAAATTCGCGCTTGCTGCTCGGATGAGCGAGTTCAGCGCCCACAGTTGGAAGCAAACCCGGTTTGACCGCTCGCGGCCGTGTCGTCAGTCGAGCGGCCCGATGTACAGCTCCACGTCGTAGTCGATGCGGACGTACCCGTCCTGCTGGTGCCGTTCGAAGATCCGGTTCAGCTCGGCCATCATGGCCTGGTGGCCGGGTTGGCCCGGCGCGGGCGTGTAGGACGAGGAGAACAACCGGGCGTGCAGGCCGTCCCGGTCGAGGTGCTGGACGTTGTCGAACCGGAGTGTCTCGAACGAACCGCGGAAGAAATTCGAAAAGCGCCGGGGGTCTGCTCCGCGGTGCTTGACCTGGAGGTAGTCGGTGCCGAAGCGCAGCAGCAGGTCCTCGTAATCCACGGCCATGGGCGAGCCGGTGGCGCGGCGGGAGTTCCAGACCAGCGCGGCGGATCCACCGGGCCGGAGGATGTGGTGCCATTCGTCGCGCGTGGGCGCGGGGTCGAACCAGTGGAACGCCTGGGCGGACAGGACCAGGTCGGTGCTGGCCGTGGCCAGGCCGGTGTGCTCGGCGGTGCCGGCGAGGGCGGTGAAGTTGTCTCGTGCGCCCAGCCTCTCGACGGCGGCCTGGCGCATGGCATCGTTGGGCTCGACGGCGAAGACGCGGAAGCCGCGCTCCACCAGCGGGGCGCTGGAGATGCCGGTCCCGGCGCCCACATCGGCCACGGGCGCGCCGGGCACGAGGCCGGCGATTCCGGTGATGGCGTCGTAGACGGCGTCGGGGTAGCCGGGCCGGCCCCGGTCGTAGTCGGCGACGCGGTCGGAGAACCGGGTCGTGGGGTCCGGGCGTCCGTTCGCGCCGGCGGGTCGTCCGCTACTCATCGGCCGGGGGCGGGCGCAAGTCCCGTGCTGCGGTCCCGGAGCCGCCGGTCCCCGGTCGGGCCCGCCCCGCCAGCGCCCGCTCGATGCGCCGGTCCGGCACCAGCCACATGAGGGCGACGCCGACGTAGAGTGCGCCGGCCATCCACGGCCGCACGAACGCCGCCGCGATGGCGAGGATGTACAGCACCGGCGACAGGTTGCCTTTGAGGTCGCGGCCCACGGCCGACGCCAACAGCGAGCTCGGCCCTTCGCCCGCCACGATGGTTCGCTGGAGGATCCAGTACGCGATGGCCGCCATGAGCAGCACACCGCCGTAGAGAGCGGTGGGCAGCGGTGCGAAGCCGTTCTCGCCCATCCATGCGGTGGTGAACGGCACCAGGGTGAGCCAGAAGAGCAGGTGCAGGTTGGCCCACAGCACACCGCCGGTGACGCGCTCCGTGACGTGCAGCATGTGGTGGTGGTTGTTCCAGTAGATGCCGAGGTAGACGAAGCTCAGGATGTAGCTGAGGAACACCGGCACCAGCGGCCGCAGCGCGGCCAGGTCGGTGCCGTGGGGCACGTTCATCTCCAGCACCATGATGGTGATGATGATGGCGAGCACCCCGTCGCTGAACGCTTCGAGCCGCGACGTTCCGATCATGCGCCGTCCTGTTCCGGCTTCATCCGGGCGGCCGCGCAGAGGGCGGAGAAGACCCAGCCGAACGCGAGTCGCGCGATCCTCATGGTTCCACCTCGTGTGGTTCGATCAGGGGCGCTCCGCGGTCAAGCGGTCTCGTCGCCGGCCAGGAGCCCGAACTGGTCCACGTCCAGGAACTCGCCCCACTTCAGGACATAGCCTCGCCGGCGCCCCTCGTAGCGCAACCCGGCCTTCTCCAGCACACGGCGGGATGCGGCGTTGCGGGTGAAGCAGTGCGCCTGGACCCGGTGCAGTTCCAGGTCGTCGAAGCCGAACCGCACGACGCGCCGGGCCGCCTCCGTGGCGTAGCCGCGGCCCCAGAACGGCTTGCCGATCCAGTAGCCCATCTCCGCGTGCCGGTGCTCCGGCACCAGGGTGAGGCCGATGGCGCCCACCAGCTCGCCCGTCTCCCGGAGCGTGATGGCGAACACGACCTCGCGTCCGGCTTCGTAGGCGCCGGCGTGTGACCCGATCCACGCCTCCGCCGCGCCCTCCGGGTACGGATGGGGGATCAGGGCCGTGTTGCTCGCGATGTCGCGCTCGCCGGCCAGCGTCTGGACCGCCGGCGCGTCGTCCGGCGTGAAAGGCCTCAGGATGAGCCGGTCCGTGGTCAGCGTCGGTTGCGGACTCACCGGCCGCCCGTCACCGTGCGCCGTCGGCCCACTGCCTGTTGAACCACCACACGGCCCGGTTCAGGCGGCTCAGGCTCGTCAGCTGGAATGCTTCCTCGAGGGCGCCGAACACCACGCCGACGGCGATGAGAGAGATGGCCAGCTTCTGGTCATCGTCGCGGTACACTCCGTACATCGTGGCGCCGGCGGCCAGCGCGGAGACCCCCATGATCTGCTGGGCCCGGTGGTAGCGCCGGTAGCTGGCCGCCCAGTCGGCCGCCTGGCCGCCTGCGTTGAGCAGGACGCGGATGTCCGGGCCGAAGAGGCCCCGTCCCAGCGGCTCCCGCTCCTCCCCGCGCACCAGCTGGAACGGCTGGTAGGAAACGGCGAGGGCGCATGCCTGGTAGGTGCAGGCCTGGGGTGCCCGGGGTGCCTGCGGTGCCACCGGGGGAAGCGGATGCAGCAGCAGAGCCATCGTGATGCCGGTGAGCCAGAACATGGAGGTTTCTCCGGTTGATCAGGGATGGCAGGCCGCCGTGCGGGAGGCCGTCCTGGAAACGCGGCTGCAAGGGAACGGCGCCGGCCCCGTCCGGCGGGCCGGGTCGGGGTGTCCGGTCGAGGACCAATGTCGACCCGGCTCCCGCCGTCGGCAAGGCCCGCTCACTCCTCGCGCAGCACCCTCGCCGGATCCGTTTTCGCGGCGCGACCGGCCGGCGCGAGGGCCGCGGCGGCCGCCACCGCCAGCATGGCCAGCGTACCCGCCAGGTAGACCAGCGGATCGAACGGCTTCACCTGAAAGAGCAGGGAGGCGATCACGCGGTTGGCGGCCAGCGCGCCCAGCAATCCGAGGGCCGCACCCACGGCGGCCAGAGCGACGCCGTCCCGGGCGATGAGCCGCACCACGCCGCCGGGCGTGGCGCCGACGGCCATGCGCACGGCGATCTCCTGGCGCCGCCGGGCCACGGCGAGGGACAGGACGCCGAAGATGCCGAGGGCGGCGAGGAGCACGGCGCAGGCGCCGAAGATGAGCGTGAGCTCGCCCAGGGCCCGGCTGGGTCCGAGGGCGTCGGCCACGACGTCGTCCAGCGGCCGCAGTCCGGTGATGGCGATTCCGGGCTGCAATGAGGCGACGGTGCGCCGGAGAAGGCCGGCCGCCGCGGCTTCCGCGCCCGGACGGTGCTTGATGGCCACGCTCAGGCCCATGGGCCCCGCCTGCCGCATGGGCACGTATACCTGGATACGAGACGGACTCTGCAGCTCATAGTGCCGCACGTTCGCCACCACACCGACGACCGTGATCCAGTCCGGCGCCGGTTCGCCGCCCGCGTGCTCATGCGAGTCGACGAAGCTCACCTTCTTGCCGATGGGGTCTTCGCCCGGCCAGAACTGCTGCGCCATGGTTTCGTCGATCACCGCCACGCGCGGGGAGCCGGCCCGGTCGGCGGCTTGGAACGCCCGTCCCTCCAGCAGCGGGACGCCCATGGTCCGGAAGTAGCCGGGCGACACGACGTTGTACAACACCGACTCCATGTGGTTCGGTGTCCACGGCCGGCTGTCCGGCAGGATGCCGCGTTCCCAGGACCGCGCCACCAGCGGGATCAGGAGCGTGGCCGCCGCGGACGTGACGTCGGGCGACGCGTCCAGCTTCGCCACCAACGCGTCGTAGAACTCGCTCCGGCGCTCCGGGGTGTCGAACGTGCCTGCGGGCGCCTGCAGCCGCGCGGTGATGACGTCCGTCGCGACGAACCCCTTGTCCACGTGGGACAACCGCTGGAGGCTGCGCGTGAGCAGGCCGGCGCCCACGAGCAGGACAAGCGACAGGGCCACCTGAACGACGACGAGGCCGTTCCGCAGCCGGCGCGCGTCCCGTCCGCCGCCGGCGCTGCGGGTGCCCTGGTAGAGGCGTCCGGACTCGCCGCGGCCCAGCCGCAGCGCGGGCAGCAGGCCGAACAACGTCGCACTGAGCGCCGTCACGCACAGCGCGAATGCGAACACCGCCGGATTCAGCGCGATGCGACCCGCCAGCAGCCTCGGCAGGTTGAGCGGCAGCAGCGAGGGCAGGGGCCCCAACACCACGGCGGCCAGCCCGATGCCCAGGGCACCTCCGACCGCGGCCAGCAGCAGGCTCTCGGTGAGCAGCAGGCGCACCAGCCGGGCACGCCCGGCGCCCAGCGCGGCCCGCACCGCCAGCTCCCGGCCCCGACCTTCGCCCCGGGCCAGCGCCAGGTTGGCGACGTTGGCGCACGCGATGAGCAGGAGCAGCACGACGGCGCCCATCAGTGTCCACAGGCCGGGCCGGACGTCGCCCAGGAACAGGTCGCCCAGGGTACGAAGCTCCGGCGTCGCCACCGGTTCGCCGAATTCGGCCTTCAGCTCCGACGCAACCCGGCTGAGATCCGCCTGTGCCGATTTCAGCGTCGTCCCGGGCGTCAATCTCGCAATGGCGCGCATGCCGAACGAGCTCTGCCGGTCATGCCATGGCAGCTGCGACGACAGCGTGCCCATGGACACGTACGCCTGCACCTCCGCGGACGGGTACCCCGCGCCGGGCGGCAGCACGCCAACGATGGTTGCCGTGAACCCGTCGGTCACCAGCGCTTTGCCGACCACGTTCGGGTCGCCGCCAAACGCGCGTTGCCAGTAGCCGTGGCTCAACACGACGACGGGCGCCGCGCCCGGCTCCGTCTCGGCAGCCGCGAACACCCGGCCCAGCTCCGCCTTCATGCCGAGCGTGCGGAAGAAGTCGCCCAGCACCAGGCGGGTGTCGAGCAGCTCCGAGCCGTCCCTGTTCGGCCGGATGACGCTCCAGCCGGCAGACCCGCCCCAGCTCGCGAACACCCGGCTGCGCGCGCTCCACGCCTCGTAGTACGGCACCGAGAGGGAGATCAGGTACCCCTGCGGCGATCGCACATCCGGCGTGACCAGCTGGTCCGGCTGCTGGTACGGCAGGCCTCGCAGCAGCACGTTCTGCACGAGTGAGAACACGGCGGTGGTGCCGGCCACACCCAGCGCCAGGGCGCCGACGGCCAGCAGGGTGAATCCAGGCCGACGGATGAGCGAGCGAAGGGCGCGGCGGAACGGCATGGCGGGCCTCCGTGGAGTGGGGATGGATTGTGGGGAGCCAACAGTCGTTAGACAGGACGCCGTAGCGGATGGTTGTGGGGCTTGCTGCAGAAGTAGATGTCCTCGTCCTTCGACAGGGCGTGCTTCTCCACCAGCGCCGGCCCCAACGTTCTCACGTAGTCGTCGACCGTCACGTCGAAGCCGGCCGCTTCCAGTCGGTCTGCGTAGTCGAGGCCGTAGACGCGCACGTGGTCGTGCTGGCCGAACGCCCGTTCGCGGTCTTCCGGCGCCACGATGGCCGGGTCCTCGTACGTCCCGGCCCGCGTGCGGTCCAGCGGCACCTGGAGGATGGCCCAGCCGCCCGGCTTCAGGACCCGGAGCAGCTCCCGCATGGCCCGGCGGTCATCCGGGATGTGCTCCAGGACGTGGGAGCAGAGGATGGCGTCGAAGGTGTCGGCCGGCCATGGCAGGTCCACGATGTCCACCGCCGCCATGGCCAGGGGCGAGGCCAGGTCGGCGCTGGTGTAGTCGACGTTGGGCAGTGGCGCGATGAGGTCCTGGAGCACCTTCTCCGGCGCGAAGTGGAGCAGGCGGACGTCGTCGTCGAAGAGGCCGGTCCGGTCGTGCAGGTACAGCCACAACAGCCGGTGCCGCTCCAGCGAGCCGCACTTCGGGCACCACGCGTTCTCCCGCGCAGGCCGGCCGAACGGCCGCAGCTTGCGGAAATGGCCGCCGCAGCACGGGCAGGTGAACCGGGTCCCGACGTAGAAGAGAGGCCGGACGGACTGGTAGCCGCGCTCCACCGCCGGCCAGAGGCGGTCGGGGATCAGATGGTCTCTGATCCATTGCTTGAAACGGTTCGGCGGCCCGTTCATCGTGGTGTCCGTCCGCCGACGTAGGCCACGTCGATGTGGGCGGCGGCCGCCGCGATGGCGCCCCGGAT
>CAZUFP010000108.1:0-4426 GCA_964619835.1 uncultured Gemmatimonadaceae bacterium
TCCACGCTCCACGCTCCACGCTCCACGCTCCACGCTCCACGCTCCACGCTCCACGGGGGGGACGCGGAGAGGGGTAGACGGGTCAGGCCCCCAGGTCGCGCGCGGCGGTGAACAGCAGGTAGGCGGCGAGGACCAGCAAGAGGATGCCGAGGACGAGGTGCATGCGGTGCTGGGCACGAGGCGAGATCATGTGCTTGATGCGACGCAGGATGACGGCGAGCAGGGAGAGGTAGGATCCGAGTCCCAGGCCGCCGAAGATGAGGAACAGGGCGGAAACGCGGGGAGTGAATGTATTCGCGAGTCCGAGGTCCTGGGCGATCTTCACGCCGATGAGCCACCAGAACATGATGGGTGGATTGGTCACGGCGAGGGAGAAGCCGGTGGCAAGGGAGAGGGGTCGGCTGCGGACGGCGGGGCTGCCGATGCCGAGCTCGGCGGCGCTCGCCACGTGGCGGAAGGTGAAGAACGCGAGCACCAGGAGCACGGCTGCCCCGACCAGGGCGAAGATGCCCACCACGTGCTTGTTGCTCATGAACGGGGCGAGCCCGAACAGGGCGATGGCGCCGTACATGACATCGGAGGCGACGGAGCCGACCACGACCATGGCGGCTGTGTCCAGCCGGTCGGCCATGGCCCGTTTGGCGATCTCCACCTGAGTGGCGCCGATGGGGATCGCAGCGAAGAAACCCAGACCGTACGCCAGCAACAGGAGGAGCGTCGGCCTCATCGGTGGTCGGGCGCCGGGACGGGTACCGGGAACCTGGAGCGGGAGCGTGTGACGATGTGGTCCACGTCAGCCAGCACCGCCTGCACGTCGAGCTGATGGAAGCAGCGCACGTCGCGGCACGTTTTGACGGTCTTGTTGATGCACGTGAGGTTCCGGCAGGGGCTGTCGGCGCTGTGCACGTACGACGGCGCCTGCTGGTTCGCCGGCAGGAACCCGTAGCGGTCGGACGCGTAGCCGTAGAGTCGGGCAGGCGTTGCGCCGAACACGGAGATCACGGCCGTGCGGTTGCGGAACCCGTTGGTGCCCAGGCGCGCCTGCTTGCGCGCGGCGGCGATGTGGAGCGGCCCGGTGTCGCCGGTGAGGAATACGTCGGCGGCATCCACCACGGCGGCGTACGCGTCGATGGGCGTGCTGGCCGGCAGCACCCGGACCTCTTTGCGTTGGCGCGGCGGAAGCGCGCCGATGAGCCGACCTTCGATTCCGGGCTGCGTGTGCCCGGCCCCCAGCACCACCACGCAGGGCAGGCGTAGCAGGCCCCGCAACAGCTCGGTCTGCGTCTCGTGCGGCAGCCGCGTGAACCGGGACGAGGCGTCCGGGTTCATGAGCACGATGGGCCTGCCGTCGGCCTCGAGCGTGTCCACGAACTCGGCGGCGGCGGCGGAAGCCTCCGGAGACAACGTGACGGACACACCCCGGAACGGCCGCTCACGCACGGGACGGAACAGCGGCGCGAACAGGGCGTGGACGTACTCATGCACCTGGGCTGTGACGTGGGCGACGGCGAACGGCCGCCGCAGCGCGCGCACCAGCATGGTCGCCAGCGCCGTCCAGCGCACCACCGGAGTGCCTGCGGGCGCGATGGCGCGGTCCGGGAAGAACGGGCACAGATTGAAGACGACGTCGTAGCTGCGGTTGTCGGTGAGCTCACGCACCGCGTGCGCGTCGCTGGGACCCGGCACCCCCGTGCCCCGGAAGATCGGGTACAGCGTCGTCGTGTCCCGGCCGTTCACCAGATCCCGCGCCACGTGGGATACCGCGTAGTCGATCTCTGCGTCCGGCAGGAAGTCCCGCAACGCCGCCACGAACGACTGCAGCATCACGGCGTCGCCGATGTTCAGATCGGCGACTACCAGCACCCGATCGAACCGGCGCACGCGCGCCATCGTGGCCTGGGCACGCGCCAGCTCACGTGACTGGAGCAGCGCGTTTCCAGCCGATGCGCTGACAAACGCGTCCAACAACTGGGCGCCGGCCTGGGGGAACCGATCCGTCAACGCGCTGGATGCGCGGAAAAACCATGTATGTGGCATCGCCTCGCCTCAAATCGTACAAACGTTCGAGGGACGACGTGCAAGGGTCGGGCCGGAAAACCGATGGAAGATCGCTCCCGGCACGTCTGGAGACCAGAGGCAGGTGGTGGCCTCTACTGGTCGAACAGGCCTTCGACGCTCAGATACCGCTCCCCGCTGTCGGTCAGCATGCACACGATGGTCTTTCCCGCGTGTTCCTCCATGCGGGCGAGGCGGAGGGCCGCGGCCACGCTGGCGCCGGACGAGATGCCGACCAGGATCCCCTCCGTGCGAGCGACTTCACGGCACGTGGCGAACGCCTCGTCCTCCGACACGAGCAGCATCTCATCAATGAGGCCCCGGTCCAGGATCTTGGGCAGGAAACCTGGCGACGTACCCATCATGCGGTGGGGTGCGAAGCGCCCCTCCGAGATGAACGGCGACTCCGACGGTTCCACGCCCACCGTGCGCAGCGCCGGCTTTCGGGGCTTGAGCGCCTCCGCGACGCCGCAGATGGTGCCGCCGGTGCCTACGGGGGCCACGAAGATGTCCAGAGCGCCATCGGTGTCGGCCCAGATCTCCTCGCCGGTGGTCTCGGCATGCGCGCGCCGGTTGTCCGGATTGTCGTGCTGGCCGACGTAGAAGGCGCCCGTCTCTTCGGCAATACGCATGGCTTCCGCCTTCGCGCCCTTGGTGCCCAGTTCCTTCGGCGTGAGCACCAGGTCGGCGCCCAGGGCCTTCAGGACCCGCCGCCGCTCCAGGCTCTGGATCTCCGACATGCACAGCGTCACCCGGTAGCCGCGCATGCGGCCGATGTAGGCCAGCGCCATGCCCGTGTTGCCGGACGTGGCTTCCACCAGCGTGTCGCCCGGCTTGATGTCGCCACGCTCCTCGGCGCCCCGGATCATGTACAGCGCCGGCCGGTCCTTGATGGCGATGGGGTTGAAGAACTCGCACTTGCCCAGGACGCGCGCCTTGCCGCCCTCGTTGATGCGGTCCAGGGCGAGGAGCGGCGTGTGGCCGATGAGGTCGAGAATGGAGGAGGCGACGTTCATTTCCGTTGTTCAGAGTCGTAAGAGGATGGCGATGTCGAGTTCGAGTTCGAATTCGAGTTCGAGTTCCAGGTTCGGGGCACGTTCCGTCCGCGGCGTGCCGTCAGCCAGCCGGCGAGGATCATGCCTGCGATCATGGCGCCGGCGCCGAGGGTGAGCTGGGGCTGGGTCCAGATGATGACCACCAGGATCAGGGCGTAGAGGACGACTGTCGCGCCGGGCAGCCACGGGTACCACGGCACCTTCAGGGGTCTCTTCAGGTCCGGCTGTGTCTTTCGCAGGCGGAACAGGCCGGCGAGCACCATGAGGTCGACGGAGATGGCGACGGTCATCATGAAGCGGACGAGCCATTCAAATGCGCCGGTGACGGCCAGGGCCAGGATCAGCAGCGTGATGAAGAGCAGAGCGGGGCCGGGAGTGCCGCGCCGCCCGACGGCGGTGAAACGTCGGGGCGCCAGGCCGTCGCGGGCGAGGCCGAAGGCCACGCGGGGCATGCCCAGGAACTGCACGTTCAACGACGACAGCAGGATCAGGATGCTGCCCAGCGTGACGAACGTGCCGGCGACGCCGCCGAACGTCTTTGCGATGGCGTCCGCGGCGACCAGGTCGGAGCCGGACATCTGCTTCGGCGTCAGCGCGCTCAGGAACGACACGTTGATGAGCAGGTAGACCACCGCCACCGCCACGGCGCCGCCCACCAGGATACGGGGCAGGGTGCGGCCGGGGTCCAACGTCTCCTCCGCCATCTTGGCGGCGTCTTCCCAGCCGTAGTAGGCGAACGCGATGGCCTGGTAGGCCAGCGCGAAGCCCAGCAGGCCCGCCATGTCCGGCGAGACCTGCATGGGCTCTTGGAAGCCGCGGCCGCTGCCGCCGAGGATGCCGGCGGCGCCCACGGCGATGAGGAAGAGCACCTTGAGCGCCGTCGTCGTGTTCTGGAAACCGCGGCCCAGGCGCACACCACCGGTGTGCATGACGAAGAAGGCCAGGATGACCGCCGCGGCCAGCAGAGGCACCGAGCCGCGGTGCAGCAGCAGCACGATGTACTCCGCGATGACCACGGCCTTGGCGGCGCCGGAGAACGCGCGGGTCACCAGCAGCTCCGACCACCCGGCCAGAAAGCCCATGGTGGGGCCCCACGCTTCCCGGGCGTAGACGTACTTGCCGCCGGCCTTCGGCAGGGCCGCGGCCATCTCCGCCAGCGTCAGGGTGCTGAGCGCCACCACGACGCCGCCCAGCACCCACATCCCCAGCATGCTCCACGCGCTGCCCAGATAGCCGGCGATGAGGCCCGGCGTGCGCAGGATGCCCACGCCGATGACGATGCCCACCGTCACGGCCAGGCCATCGCGGACCCGGAA
>CAZUFP010000108.1:4526-7948 GCA_964619835.1 uncultured Gemmatimonadaceae bacterium
CGGGATGCCGTCGCCGAGAACCACCGGCGCGATGGCCACCTCCACCCCGTTCACCAGACCGGCCGCCAGGAAGCTCCGGAACAGGGCGCCGCCGCCCATGAGCCAGAGGTCCTTGCCGGGGGAGGCGCGGAGGAGGGCGACGACATGCGCGGGATCGTCACTCGTAATGGTGACGTCGGGGTGGTCCTCCGGGCGCATGGTGCGAGAGAACACGATCGCGGGCAGGCCGCCGGGCACGCCGCCCAGCCGCAGCGCCACCTCGTACGTGAGGCGGCCCATGAGCGTGGTGTCGAAGCGGCTCATGAATGCGGCCCAGTCGATGGCCGGTTCTTCGGGGATCCAATCCACGCCGCCGTTCATGTCGGCGATGAGGCCGTCCAGGCTCGCGGCCACGGAGTAGATGACGCGACGCAATGTCGTCCGGTCGGGTTGTGGGTGAGAAAGGGAAATGTCGATTTCGAAATCGGAGTCGAGGTCGAATTCGATTGAACCGGCTCGGGTGCAGAGCAAGATCGGGCCATGGCGCGGGCGATACAAGACTGCCGGAAATCCGCGGCTCCCCTCGCCGCCGCCGGGCGCTTAGGTTGGACCGGTCCGAGAATTCGTTCCGTTCGCACTCCTGCCGCCCCGACGCCATGGCGATGAACGCACCGCGCATCCGCTTCCGTCCCGTTCCGGCCATCCTGGCCGCCGTCCTGCTGGCGTCCGGCTGCGGCCCCGAGCCGATGCCGTTCGTGACGGATCCGACCGGGTACGTGGACCCGCTCGTCGGCACGGCCAACGGCGGCAACACGTTCCCGGGCGCGGTGATGCCCTTCGGCATGGTGGCGTTCAGCCCCGAGGTGCCGCTGTCGGACACACGGCGGGGGGCGGCGCCCGGCGGGTACCAGTACGACGCGCGCCGGATTCGGGGCTTCGCGCTGACGCACCTGTCCGGCACGGGCTGCCGCGGAGCGTCGGGCGACGTGCCCATCATGCCGTTCGCCGGCACGGTGGGTCGCTCGCCCAGCGCCGACACGGCCGACCGCACGTTCGCCGCCCGCTTCGTCCACGCCAACGAGACGGCCGAGGCGGGTTACTACCAGGTGCGGTTCTCCAACGGCGTGAACGTGGAGCTGTCCGCGACGGCCCGCTCCGGCGCCGCCCGGTTCGCCTACCCGGCCGATGATACGGCCACGCTGCTCATCCGGACATCCGACTCGGAGGTGGGCAGCTCCGGCGCCCACGTGACCATCGACCCCGCCAGCCGCACCGTCAGCGGCTCGGTGACCAGCGGCAACTTCTGCGGCTACATCCACCCGGTGGACCGGCGCAGCTACTACACGCTGTACTTCGTGCTGGAGCTGGACCGGCCCATCCGGAGCTGGGGCACCTGGCGGAACGGGACGCTCATGCCCGGTGACACCACGGCGGCCGGTGGCACCACGTACGGCGAACACGGCGTCCCGCCCCGGGGTCTGGGCTCGGGGGCCTGGGTCACGTTCAGTGACGGGGAACGCGCGGAGAACGACCCGGCCGCAGAGCGTACGCCAGCCGCGGACAGCGCTCCGGGCGCCGCGGCGTCCGGGACGCACTCGGCCGGGGTGGGTGTTCGGCCGCCGTTCGTCGTGCACGCCCGCGTCGGCGTGTCCTACATCAGCCTCGCCAACGCCCGGGCCAACCTGGACGCGGAACAGCCGGCGGGCACGCCGTTCGACACGGTGCGCGCGCGGGCGAAAGCAGCCTGGCAGGAAGCCCTCGGACGCGTGCGCCTCGCCGGCGGCACCCAGCCGCAGCGCACGACGTTCTACACGGCGCTGTACCACGCGCTGCTGCACCCGAACCTGTTCAGCGACGTGGACGGCCGATACATGGGCTTCGACGGGCAGGTCCATCACCTCGAGCAGGGGCAGCAGGCGCAATACGCCAATTTCTCCGGCTGGGATGTGTACCGCTCGCAGCTCCAGCTGGTGACGCTGCTGCAACCGAAGACGGCCGGCGACATCGCCCAGTCCCTGCTCAACCAGGCACGGCAGAACGGCGGCGCCTGGGACCGCTGGACGCACGTGACCGGCGCTACCCACGTCATGGAGGGCGATGCGGCGGCGCCGGCCATCGCGGGCATCGTGGCGTTCGGCGGCACGGCCTTCGACGTGAAGGGCGCGTACGAATCCCTCGAACGCGCGGCCACCGTGCCCACCGCCGCCGACTCCAGCGACGCCGGCTGCCCCGTGGAGTGCCCGGGACAGCGCCCCTCCCTCGATGACTGGCTCACGCTCCACTACATCCCGGCGAAGTCCAACGCCTGGGGCGGGGCGGGAGAGACCCTGGAGGATGCCGGCGCCGACTACGCCCTGGCGCAGTTGGCCCGGTTCGTGGGAGACAGCGCCGCCGCCGCTTCGTTCGAGGCGCGATCCCGTTACTGGCGCAACCTGTTCAACCCCCAGGCCACAGGTGGTGGCTGGGTCCAGGACCGCAACGCCGACGGCAGCTGGCCGGACCTGCACCCCGCGTCCAGCCGCGGCTTCGCCGAAGGCAGCGCCGCCCAGTACACCTGGATGGTCCCCTTCGACGCCCACGGCCTGTTCCAGCTCATGGGCGGGGACAGCATCGCCGTGGCTCGCCTCGACGCCTTCTTCCACAACCCCGACGGCAGCTGGGCACTCACAGGGCTGGGCGGCATGCACGCCGAGATGGACAACGAGCCATCCACCGGCGCGCCCTGGATGTACAGCTTCGCCGGACGGCAGGACCGGACCCAGGCCACCGTGCGCGCCGCCATCAATCGCCTCTGGCACGACCGGCCCGATGGCATCCCCGGCAACGACGACCTGGGCGCCATGTCCGCCTGGTACGTCTGGGCCGCCCTGGGGCTGTATCCCGCAATTCCCGGCAGTGCACGGCTGATGCTCACCGCGCCCCTCTTCCCCCGCGCCGAGGTCTATCGCGCAAACGGCAAGACCCTCGTCTTCAGCGCACCCGGCGCCGGCGCCAACGTCGCCTTCATCCGTGCATTGCGCCTCGATGGACGGCGTTGGAGAGCGCCTGCCCTGCCGCCTTCCTTCGTGGAGAACGGCGGACGGCTCGACTTCATCATTTCCGCGACGCCGTGACCATCCCGTTCACCCGGCCCGCCCCGCCCACCCGCCCCGCCCGCCCGGACGAGGACCGCGACGCCGGGACGAGGACCGCACCGCCGGGATCTCCGGACAAGGAACCTCTGGCCAAATTCAGTTAACGGTAGTAAAATAACAATGCAGGTTTACAATGACGATCCGCCGGAGGGTCGTGATGTCATATGCCAGGGGAGGGTTCGGGAGAGGTGGGGCCAGGGTGGGGGTGTTGGCGGCGCTGCTGGTGGGGGTGTCGGGGATGGGGGCGGGAGTGGCGGGGCAGGAGCCGCCGGGCGACCGGAAGTGGCTGACGCCGAGCCGGTGTCTGGA
>CAZUFP010000109.1:0-7848 GCA_964619835.1 uncultured Gemmatimonadaceae bacterium
TTCACCCTCCTCGATTCACCCTCCTCGATTCACCCTCCTCGATTCACCCTCCTCGCTTCACCCTCCTCGCTTCACCCTCCTCGCTTCATCCTCCTCGCTTCACCCGCCTCGCTTCATCCTCCTCGCCTCATCCTCCTCGCTGTATCCTCCTCGCCTCACCCTCCTCGGTTCACCAAACTGGGCTGTCCGGCCTCGAGCCTTCCGCCGTTCACCCTCCGGACCTTGCCATGCGATCGCTCGCCGCCATCAGCATCCTGCTCCTGATCCTCCCCCCGCGTCCTCGGCGCCCAGACGCTCACGGGCCGGGTCGTGGACCGGGACGGGGGCGCGCCGCTGGACGGCGCCGTCGTCGTGCTCCAGGACACCGCGGGGCGGCAGGTCCGGGCCGTGGTCGCGGGGGCATGATCCACGCCAGGCGGGCCCGCCGGGGACGGCAACCGCCCGCATTGCCCCATTGTCCTTTCCGTCCCATCACGCCAACTTACGGGAGAATCTGGCCAGACTGGACAGAACTCCCCCGCGCCCATAGCGACCTGCACATGACCACCTGGAAGCTGGAAGACGCCAAGAACCGGTTCAGCGAGCTGGTCCGCCGGGCGCTGGCGCACGAGCCGCAGCTCGTTACGCGCCACGGCCGCGATGCCGTCGTCGTGGTGAGCGCCGAGGACTTTGAGCGGTTGACGGGATCGCGAAACCTGCTGGAGTTCCTGCGCGACTCCCCGTTCGCGGAGGCCGTCGCCGCCGGCGAGCTGGACCTGGAGCGCCCCGAGGACCTGGGTCGCGACGTGTCCTTCTGAGGTCGTCGTGCGCTACCTGCTGGACACGAACGTCCTTTCGGAAGCAGCGAAGCCCGACGCGGATGAGGGCGTCGCGCGATTCCTGGCGGAAACGCCCCCACTCGAGCTGGCGCTGAGCGTCCTCACCGTCGGCGAGATTCGCAGAGGCATCAGGCTCCTGGACCCCGGCAGGAAACGGCGCCGGCTCGAGGAATGGCTGTCCGTCTCCCTCCTCCGCCAGTTCACCGGCCGCGTCCTGCCGGTGGACGAAGCCGTGTCCCTGGCCTGGGGCCGCCTGAGCGCGGATGCACGACGCGCCGGCCGCCCGCTGCCCGTGATCGACGGCCTGCTGCTGGCCACGGCGGAGGTCCACGACCTCACGTTGGTGACCCGGAACGCGCGCGACTGCGCCGACCGCGGCGTGCCGGTGCTCAATCCGTGGAGCGGCTAGAGCCCAGGTTGTCGGGCAGGTCGCGGGCGAGGCGCTGGGTGTCGGCCCGGAGCTCCGCGTCCCGCTCCGCCCAGCGGAGCAGCACGCGCGGGTGGGCGTCCAGGGCGTCGTCGGCGTAGGCCGGGTTCCAGACGGTGAGGAGGTGGCGGGGCATGGTGCAGGTGTGCTCGAGGCGTGTGTCAACCGGACTGGCTGGCGGCGGAACATGCTTCAGCAGTGGCAGGCAGAACGTGCGCCCTGTCGAGGCGCACGGCCAGGCGAGGGGGCCAGGACGGGACCGGCCAGATCCGGCCCGGCTGCGAGGGGCCGGGGCCGCCGGACGTTTCTGCGCGTCCGCTCCCCTTCCCCGCGTCCTCGCGCACTTTGATCCGCTCAGCGGAACGAAGTGCCGTCCGGCTCCGGCCCGCCATTGGCGCGAAGGCACTTCGATCCGCATAGCGGCGTTTTCTGCGACGGCGGCTCGAACGCCCTCGGCGATGGTGCAGTTCGGTCCGCCCGCCGGCCGAGGCCGAGCCTGCCGTCCGCCCCCGGTCGAGGCCGAGCCCGCCGTCCACCTCCCCATTCGGGGCCGAGCCTGCCGTCCGCCCCCCGGCCGACCCCCGGCCCTCCGCTTCAAGGCACGCACGGCGCGCTTCACGCCAATATCCGCGCCAGACTCTCCGGCTCGAACTCCACGAACTCCTTCCCCCGCAGCCACAGCGGCACGTCCGACGGCAGGTGCAGGTAGATCCCCCGCGCCACCCCCAGCGACCGCCCCGCGTCCGACTCCCAGTCCGTGTCCCCGGCCAGCGTGACCAGGTCGGCACCCACGCCGCCGTCGGGATCCAGCCGACCACGCCACCGCGCCAGATGCTCCGACGCGGCCAGGTAATCCCGCTTGGCGCCGTTGCAGTGCTCGTGCGCCACGACCAGGTTCTCGATGGCGTTGTTCGGGTAGCGCGCCCACGGCACGAAGTGGTCCACCTGCGGCCGGTATCGCGCCGTGTCGCGGTGCCGATCGCCGCAGTAGAAGCACCGGTCGTCCTGGAGCTCCTGCAACCCCGGCCGCAACCGGTCGAGGGCCACCCGGGACACGCCGAACAGGAACTCCGTCAGCCGCGACTCCGCCAGCCCGTTCATGCGCGCCACCTGCTCCGCCCACTTCTGCTGGATCAGCGGGCGCAGCAGCCCGTTCAGCAGCACCAGGTGCTCACCGGCGCCGGGCGTCAGGTGGATCCGGTTGTCGAACTCGCCGGGCTCGCCCCGCTGGTACGCCCCGACGACGCCCCGGCGGATCCGCTTGTCCCAGCTGATGGAATAGAGGAACCGGTCGTAGCCGTTGGCGAAGCGCTGGAGCCGCGGCAGCGGCATCTCGATGAGCGTCCATTCCACGTCGTCCACCAGCCGCTCGAACGCCTCGCCCGCCGCGACCCGGGCGTGCGCCACCTGCGACGACGGGGACGACGACGTCGCCCTCCGGAACGTCGTGATGGCCCGCACGATCTCCGCCTGGCTGTCCGCCCGCCCGGCGTTCTGCTTGAGCACGACCGGGTCCCCACCCCCGTTGTACGGCTGGCAGTGCGGCCAGTAGATCTCGATCACCTTCTCCGCCAGCTGCCGCGTCGTGATCGTGTCCGGCGCGACGCCGTCCCGCGACGTCCTTTCGAGGCACAGGTCCGTGAGGGCCAGCAGCACCGCGTACTTGTACGTCGCAGTGAACCGGCCCTCGTCGAGAAGGGCGAGGACCTTCTCGGCCAGCGCGATGGGTGCGAGGCGCCTGGAATTCGTCAAAACGCCGCCAGCTGCCTGCGTAGATCGGGCATCCGGCCAATCTAGTGCACGTACACCACCGCCTGAAGGATCGTGTTCAGCGGTGCGCACATCGTCCAGCGCCAACGTCCCCGACCGCCATGTCGATGCCCCCTCGGCGGATCGATCCTGCCGCGCATGTCATGGGAATTCGAATGGGATCGATCCAAAGACCGATCGAATCGCCTCAAGCACGGGGTGGGCTTCGAGGAAGCCACAACGGTCTTCGAAGACCCGCTGGCGTTGCTCATGCCCGATCCCGTTCACTCCCTCGGCGAGGAACGGTATATTGTGCTCGGACGTTCCTCTCAGCAGCGCACCCTCGTCGTCGTGCACGTCGATTACGGCGACCGCATTCGTATCATCAGCGCGCGGAAGGCCACACGCCGCGAACGAACAGCGTATGAACAGACGCGATGACCCGGACACGGCCCCGGAGTACGACTTCTCCAACGCCACCCGCGGGCGCTATGCCGGCCGCTTCTACGTGGACCCGGCCACGCCCGCCGGAACCGTGGTCGTGCTCCGCCGGCCCGTTGCGGAGCACCGGCTCCAGGAAGGCGACGTCGGGCGAGTGGTGAGCGCGTCGGAATCCGCCCTCCGGGTCGAATTCAGCTTCGGGAGCGGCGGCACCAGCGTCCTCGTGGACCTGAAACCCGGGGACCTTCGCCTGCCCGGCGACAGCGAGGTGCTGCACGTGCGGGAGACGAGGGCTCGGTGAACCGGGCGGAGAAACACCATGTCGATGGAACAACTGGAAAACGAAGCGATGAATTTGCCGCAGGAAGAGCGGGAACGCCTCGCCGTAAAGCTGCTTTCCAGCATCGACCGCGTAATCGATTTCGAAGCCGAATGGGCCGAAGAGATCGATCGGCGGATACAGGGGCTGGAGGACGGTTCCGCTAAATCCATCCCCGGCGACGACGTGTTCTGCGAGGCCCTGAACCGCCTTCAGTGAGCTGGCCGCCTTCTCACCGGGCAGCCCGCCAGATCTCTTCCGGTCACACGATCTCGACCTTCAGCTCTCGCCCGATGGCGTGAGCCGCTTTCACCAACGTATCAAGCTGGACGCGGTCGTTCGCGGGATCCAACAACCGATCCAGTTGAGAACGGCTCGTCTCCATGCGCCGGGCCATCTCGACCTTGGTCATCCCGCTTTCCGCCATGGCCTGTTTGATCTGCCACGCAAGGACCCGCTTCTGTGCCGCTCCTTCCACTTCCTCTCGAATGCCTTCTTCCTCGAGGAAATCGTCGAACGAACTGCCAATGCCGCGCTTACTCATCGCTCCACCTCTCCCTGCCGAGCCCTTGCCAGGTCCAGGTCCTTCTTTGGCGTCTTCCGGGTCTTCTTGACGAAACCGTGCAGCAGGATCATCTGCCCCCGCATCTCACAGAACAACACCCGGCTGATGCGGTTCCGTGGAAGGCCGCTTCGCACCTCCCAGATGCCACCACCCAGGGACCTGCACGTGGGCATTCCAATGGGCCAGCCGAATTCCACGGTGGCGATGTCCGTGCCGATAATCACCCGTTCCTCCCTTCCCATGCCCTGTAGCCATTCTCGCACGGGTTCCCTGCCACTCGCATTCCTGTAGAAACGCGCAGGCAGCTTCTTGTCCTCGCCCAACGTACCCCCTGCGGTACAATGTACCATACACGGTACAAACAGCTCTGTCAATGAGCTGCGTGATCTCGTTGCGCAGGGTGACGTCGATCAAAGGGCAGCGGAATGGCCGGTTGGGTCGAAAAATGGCGCGGAGAGCAAACGATGGAAGGCGGAGCAGACGGCCTCACGCCGCCCGGATAGCGCATGCGCGCCGGGACCTCGGCTCGTCACCGGGGTCCTTGGCGCCTACTTGCCCTTCCTGGGTTTCGGCGCCCGCTGGGAGAGCGCGCTGCCGGCCGCCGTCTTGCTGGCTTTGCCCGTACGTCCATCCTTCAGGACCCTGGACGCGGCCTTCGCGGCTTTCGCGCTCGTGCGGCGTTGCTTGGGCACTAGGGCCTCCGCATGAACGAGTGGAGTAAGATTTTCTTACCCTTGCGCGCAAGGTAAGATATTCTTACGGTTCAGGCAACCCCCGAACAGGAGGCGGAAGGGATGGAGCGGCGACAGATCGCGCGGCGGCTCAAGGCGGTGCGGGAATCTCTCGGGTTCACGCAGGCGGTGGTGGCGGAAGCGTTGGGTGTGCACCGTCCCACCATCAGCGAGATCGAGGCGGGCCGGCGCGCGGTGACCAGCGAGGAGCTGTATCGTCTTGCGCAGATCTACGGCCGGCCTGTGTCCGACCTGTTGCAGGAAGCGCGTCCGGGCGAGGAGGAGGCCATGGGTGTGCTGTTCCGCCGGGACGGCCTGGAGACGCCGGCGGCTCGTGCGGCGGTGTCCCGCTTCCTGGAACGCTGCCGGGCGGAGAAGGAGCTGGAAGAGCTGTTGGGCATCCCGGCGGGCCCCGACGCACGGCCGGGATACCATGCGCCGGCGCCGCGCGATGTGCTGGACGCCATCCGGCAGGGCGAGCGGATCGCGGAGGGAGAGCGTCGTCGCCTGGATCTGGGTGTGGAGCCGTTGCGCAACCCGTTGGAGCTGCTGGAGAAGCAGGGCGTGCGCATCGGCCCCATCGAGGGCCTCGGCGACGACGACGGCGTGGACGGCCTGTACGTGGAGCTGGAGGATCTCGGCGCCTGCGTCGCGGTCAATCCTCATCGCGACGAGTGGACCGGCTTCCGTTCCGCCTTTACGGCCGCGCACGAGTACGCGCACTGGTTGCTGCGCGACGTGACCGTGGAGGAATTCTCCTTCGGCCGTAAGGCCGGCGACCTCCTCGAGACACGCGCCAACGCGTTCGCGGCGGCGTTTCTCATGCCCCGCGCGGGTCTCGAGGCGTACTTCACCGGCGCCGGCCTTCTCCGCGACGGGGCAATCCCGCATCTCAGCGCCGGCGACATCGTCCGGGCCATGGACCACTTCGGCGTCTCCCGCCAGGCGCTGCTGTTCCGCCTCGAGAACGTCCGTCTCTTGCCTCACGACCTGGCGGAAACACTGCGAGACCGGGAGATCCCCGTCACCCGCCTTGCGGAAACGCTCGGAATCCAACTGTGGCGCGGCAGCTACTTCGGCGGCCGGCTCCCCGCCCTCGCCACGGAAGGTTGGCGGCGAGGACTCCTGAGTGCCGGCCGCGCCGCGGCCCTTTGCGACCTGGACCTGGAGACGTTCCAGGAACGGATGCGGGAACTCGGCGAGGTGCAGGAGCCCGACCAGGGCGAAGCGCTGCTGGGCGCCGCCGGCGGTTGAGCCTTGATCGTCCTCGACGCCACCCTGGCCATCACGTTCGGCGCCGTCCGCCGGCTGGACCTGCTGAGCGGGCTCCAACGCCACGATGTGGGCATAGCGCAGCGCGCCGCCGCCGAGGTTCTCCGGCAACCGGCCAGATCCGCCCTCGACAGCGCGTTGGAGGCCGAAGAGATCCGTGTCTTCGCGCTCGACCTCGACGACCCCGTCGAAGCGGATGCGCTGCTGCACTACGACGCACTTCCCGCGTTCCGCGGCCGCGGCGACGCCGAAGTCCTCGCCCTGGCCTCCGCCAGAAAACTCGTCGTCGGGTCCGACGACCGCGCCGTTCGCACCACGGCCCGCCGCGACTTCGGTTCCGCGCGCGTCGCCGGCACCCTGGACGTACTCGTCTGGGCCATGCGAGAGGGGCGGTTGACGTTGGCCAGTGCCGGGAAACTGCTGGATCAGCTGGACGTCGGGCCGGGCATCCGCATGCGGTTGGAGGCTCGCCGCGTGCGGCTCAAGGACTTGCTGTAATCCCGGCCAACGCGGCCGGTCCCTCACGCCGCCCGGAACTCCTCGAACCGCTCCGCCAGGTACTCCCGGTTCGGCCGGTCCGCCACACGACGCGGCAGGATCAGCGTCCCGCCGTGCAGCTCCTGCAAGCCGTGCCGCAGCATGGGCCCGTCGAGCTCCTCGAGGATGTCGCGGCGGACGTGCAGGCGGTAGTCGGGGTCGATCCCGACGATGTTCTCGTCGTACGCCCCGTGGTGGATGCGGCAGAGGGACACGCCGTTGGGCACCTCCGGCAGGCCGCGCACGTCGCGGTCGGCGAGGATGTGCGCGGCTTCCAGGAGTCGTTCGTGGTGCAGGCTGCACATGGCGCAGCGTTCCCGGTACGCCGTGAGCACGAGGTAGCGGAAGCGGCGCTGGTGCAGGCGCTGCTTCACTTCCCGGGTCACGTACGCCTTCAGCGGCTCGCCGCGCATGGCGTCCGGCCCGATGCTGATGGTGCCCGCGGTGTCGGCCATGAGCAGGAACGACAGGCGCTCCGGCACGTCGCCGACGACGTACGTCGGGAAGATCGCTTCGTAGATCCCGGGTTGCACCGCCACCAGGTAGAGCAGCGGCCGTCCCGCCTCCATGGCGTTCCGGACCGCCACGTTCTCCCAGTGCCCCGGGTCGTCGCCCCGGTACTTGTAGACGAAGCGGTCGTCCCCCGGGTCGGCGCGGTCGTCGTAGGGCGTCTGGAACGACGTCTGCACCGTCAGCGCGATGCCGCTCCCGCGCAGCTCCTTCGGGCGGAAGATGCCCTTCTGCCGGTTCCAGATGGGGACCCGTCGGCCATCGAACTCCATGCCGGCGTCGAGTTGCCGGTAGGTGACCACGCCGCCGCCTTCACGCTGGAGTCGGCCGACGTGGTCGAAGACGGCGAGGCGAAGGCGGAGGTCGTAGTCGAAGGGCATGGTGCGTCCTAACCGTTTCTCTCGAACGGCGCGATGTGGGCCTCAAGCGTCCACGGGTTCGGGCTCTAAACGTCGAGGGCATGCTACGATGCGAGCCCG
>CAZUFP010000110.1:0-7844 GCA_964619835.1 uncultured Gemmatimonadaceae bacterium
CAGCCCGTAGGCGACGAAGGTGTTCAGGCCGACATCGTTGAACACCATGCTCGCCGGCTGCGAGACATAGCGCCCCTGCTGTTGATCGTAGATCTTGAGGTGCGTGGCCGTCTCGGCGGATACGCCGAAATAGACGTGTCCGGATGGCACCACGGACGTGTGGACCCCGAACACCGAGCGGTAGTCGACCTGTGCGCTTGCAGGTGCCGGCGACGCAAAAGGCAGCGCCAGCAGGAGCGCCAGGTAACGGAACAGTCGCTTCATTTCGGGCCTCCCGTCCATGCGGCGCCGCCAACCGCCAACAGCTCTTCCTGACACGGGATGCACAACCGTGCATCCCCGATCACGCGTCCATACTTCTCCACGACCAGCTCGTTGCACCGCGAGCAGACGAAGGAGCCGAAGTCTTCCGCCGTGACCGGGGCGTCGTAGTCGAACACGTCGCGCACGTCGAACAAGGCCTCCTCGGGATCGGAGAAGACTTCTTCGATGAGCGGATCCACCACGTCGTCCGGTATTTCCGCGAAGGGGGTTCCCTGCAGCCGGTACTGCACGCAGAAGGGCTCGTGCCTCATCCGCACCTGCATGTCGGCTCTCGGGACCACCCGCACGGCGCGGCTCGTGGTCGTGTCAACGAGGGTCAGGGCGAACTTGCCGTAACCGAGCTGCTTGATGTTCCCCTTGCCGTAGGTGCAGCCCGTGACCACCTGCACGCCATCGCCGAAGCAGTGAGAGGCGTGGTCGTCGCCGAGCTCGACCATCGCGAGGAGCGCGTTTCCCTCCGAACGCGCAACGCCCAGCCGGTTCATGGCGATCGCGCCTGCGCGCAATCCCATGGCCATGGCCGGGCATTTGTGGCCGTGAAACGTCCACCCGTAATCCAGAAAAGCTCTTGGATCCACCATGGTGCTTCTCCCGTTTGTCTCGTTTCGAATCGGCGGTCGGGACGGATGGGCGCGGCCGCCAGCTCTTGCCGGAAGCCGCCGTCAGCCCGGTCAAACAGGAAGTTCACGCAAGGCCAGGAGGGAGGTCATTGACTGCAATCAATGGGGTGCCGGAGCGCCAACAGCGCCCGCCGATGCGCGAAGCCCCCGCCGATCGGCGGGGGCTTCCATGCCGTTGCTGGAGACCTGCTTCAAACATGGTCGTGCGCGTGCAGCAGCCCGCTGCTGCCGGCCGGAACGAACGCCGCGCCGGCGAGCAGAATGCCCACCAGAACATCGTTCCATATCATTCCGGCGCCATTGTGCAACGCTGGAATGAACGCCGCCGCCATCAGCCACAGGCCCGACAGCCCGACCGTCCATCCTTCCAGCTTCGACTCCACCCCGATCGAGAACGAGGTGAAGCCAACGACCACGCCCACCAACAAGTCGTTCCACATGTTCGCGTGTGCGCCCAACCCGAAGGTCGCCGCCACGATGAGCCAGACACCCAGGATTCCCGCGGTCCATCTCGTACCCAACATGATGATCTCCCATGGTTCGTGTTCAACGCATGCACCGAGCATCCAGACGCCACCTCCGGGCTTGCTCGCTCCGGACTGCGTTTCGGCCGCTCACCAGAGAAGTTCACGGGTACGCAGAAGGGTCAGCATTGACTCCAATCAATGGGCGGTTCGATCGGCCGGCGGTCAGTGACTGGCGGAGTCCGAAAAGGAGTCCCGCGGGGGAGCCTCAACATGCCAACGGCGTCGACGAGGCGAGCGGGGCGGAAGGGTTCGTGGAGTGTATGGCGCGAAGCCGGGCTCAGTCCGTGTCCGGATCCGAGGCCTTTCGCAGCCCATCCAGATCCAGGACCCGATACCGCCCGTCCCCGGTGCGCTCCAACACGCCATCCTGGACGAGGTGCGTCAGCGATCTGGAAAACGTCTCCGGAACCAGCCCCAGCGCGGCCGCGAACTCGTGGTTGGAGACGGGCAGCCGGAGCGTGGCACGACCGCTCGGGGCCGAGGCCGGCACCATGGCGAGCAACGCGCGGGCGACCCGGACCCAGGCGGTGGGGATGGACAGAGACCCGATCAGGTCGAAGGCGGCCCGAAGACGCCCGCCGAGAAGGCCGATGAGCTTGATCGCCAGATCCGGTTCGGAACGGAGCACCTGCAGCAGCGTGGAGCGGGCCATCACATCGGCTTCCACGTCCTCCATGGCCTGCGCGTACGCGGGATACCCCTGGCCATCCAGGAACGGCAGGAAGCCGAACAGGTCACCCGGCCCGAAGAGGAACAGCGTCGCGTCACGCCCGGCGGGCAACAGACGATAGATCTTCACCCGGCCGCTTCTCAGGGAAACCAACATTCCCGTCGTGTCGCCCTCCCGCCAGAGAAGGTTCCCTTTCCGGAAATGGCGGATGTTCAGGTGGGGCTTGAGGAGCTCGAACGCTTCCCGCGCCAGTTCCTCGAGCTGGGGGGCCGGGCAGAGATCGGACGTGATCGTCGATGTGTGCATGGGGACAACATAATGTCGGTTCGCACTGTCCGCTCTGGCATTCACCTTCGGCCTCGCTTCAGCCGCGGGAGCCTTTCGCCCCGGGATCGCCGCCTTTTGGGCCGCGTACGTGGCCCTGGCAATCCTCGCCGAGCTCGCCATCCTGCGCCGCAAAAAGAAACCGCAGGTTCGCGGAACCGCTCATCCTGCGCGCCGGCGACCCGGGTTCCTTCATCGGCTCCCAACCGCGTGCGCGGAACATCGTGAGCCGTGTGACCCAGCACGATCGTCCGAGCCTTGCACGCCCCGGAGCGTTCATGGAGCCGGCTGCTCCCCGGACACCCTGCATGTCGGTGAATATCGGCCGGACCGCCAAGAAAGTTTGAGCATGCTCAGGGCGCCGTCGTGAAGGCGAATGGTGTTCGTCGCCCACTGGCTCTTCATCATGGACCCGTGCGTGGCGAACCCGGCGTCTTCGACGCCGTTTGCAGAAACTCCGCGATCCCCCTCCGCTGCTCCGCCGAGAGCGGGAACAGGCCCGCTTGCTTCATGTGGCCGCCCATGCGGTCCACGACGCCCGGCCACTCGGCTGGCCGGTGCTGGGTCGGGTCGGGCAGCCCATGGCAACCCGCGCAACGGTGCTGGTACGGTCGGAAACCGGGCAGATCCGACAGCTCGTTCTGCCGGTTTTCGCTGAGCATACGGATGTCGCGCCGTTCGAAGCTGATGCCCGCCAGGGGTGCCGAGCGCCCCACAGCCGTCTTCGTCAGCGCCCATTCGCGTAGCAGGCTGCGATCCACGGCCGCCTGCCGCGCGGCCGCTCGTCGCTCGTGCAGCCGCCAACCGACGACGGCGACGCTCAACACCGCCAGCAGGACGACCCACGTTGCGCGGTTCACGCCGTCACTGCGCGTAGAGCTGGTCGACGGCGTGGCGCACCTGGTCCAGCGTCTTGCCGTCCCTGGTCATCTTGTACGCCAGCGCGCCCTCCGACAGGCACACGTCACAGTTCGCGGCGTGGTCGCTGGAGAAGCAATCCAGCAGCGAGTAGTGCCCCATGTTCTCTTCACAGTGGCAGTAGCAGTAGACGCCGTCCACCACCTTCGGCACCTGGGCGACTTCCGCGTACGTCTCTTTGATGCGCGGGTAGCTTTCGTACCGGCTCGCCGGCACCACGCTGGCCGCGCTCGCGGTTGCTCGCGGCTTCGGGTGCTGTGCGCCCTGCGCGTCCCGGCGGGTGGCAAACAAGGCCACGATCAGCAGTGCGGCGATACCCAGGACCCAGAACGGGCCGTTCGAGCGCTTCTTCCGGGTTTTGCGACGTGCCATGGTTGCTCTCCTTTCCCAACCGGACGCCGGACACCCGCGGCCGGGCCCGTCCGGCCAACCCGACAGCGCAACGATACCTGGCTGTGCATGAGATTGCGGTGAACGCCGCATGAAGAGCCCTTCACTCGATGGAACGCGGATCGGCCTCCGACTCGCCGGGTCATCCGCCGCATCCACATGAGCGTCTCTTCATGCGGATTTCACGGCCGTTTCAGAGCGCACGCGGCAAATTTGCGCCAGGAATGGGAGTAGCCGCCGCAACTCCACGGGCGCGCCGTACACTCGCCAGGAGCACTCATGCGAATTCGAGATCCGGTCTGCGGGATGGTCCTGGAATGGGAAGAAGCCGTCGAACACGTGGTGATCGACGATCAGGCGTTCTACTTCTGCTGCCCGGAGTGCGCCGACCGATTCCGGGACAGCCTGACGAACGGGCGCGCGCCCGAGCCCCCGGACGCGTGCGACATGCCGACTCGCCACACCGTCGCGCGGGAAACCGCATCGCTGGAATCGGTTCGTGCCGACGCCGTGCCGCGGGTCGCGGACGGGAACCTGGACGACTTCGAAGCGGCGTTGTTCCGGGCATGGCGGCGCCGGCTACCGCCAGACTGCCGCGCCCGTCCCGAGTGTCGGACGCTGGAGCGGGCACTCGTCATTCAGACACTCGCCCCCTGCAACCCGGAGCGTCGCCGCAGGAGCGAAGTGCTCACCGCTGCCGAAATCGCACGCTTGCGCGACCCGCGCATAGACAGGAATCAATTGCGTGTCGAGTTGCACGTGTTGCCCGAGGCGCTCGAAGAAACGCTGCTGGAAGCGGGGCTTTCGACGGTCCAGACATCGGCGTGCGTGGACAAGGCCAGGGCCTTCGTCGAGGATGTCGAACACTGGTTGGGTCGGGCCGGACGGGAGGGCCGGGTCTTTCGCGCGGTAGGCCGCGCGGGAACTCAACGTCCTTGAAGGCCGGAGAGGTATTCGGCGACGGCCCTGGCCTCGGCCGGGGTCAGGGAAGCCGCGATGGGGTCCATGATAGCGCTTTGACGGATCCCGGCTGCGAAGGCGTGAAGCTGGGCCCGGATGTAGCCGGCGTGCTGTCCGTTCAGGCGAGGGGCGGCGGCCGTCGCGTCCATCATCCCACCACGCCCCATCATGCCTCGCCCTCCCATCATGCCGCCCATCATGCCCATGCCACTCGCGCTGTGGCACAGCGCACACGGCCGCACCCTCGCCGTACCGCGCAGCCAGATCCTCTCGCCGGCAGCCGCGAGATCCGGGTCGGTCACACTGTCCGGACTGGCCGTCCGGCGTGCAAAAAAGCTCGACACGTCGGCCAGATCCGCGTCGGACAGCCCCGCCAACATTGGCGCCATGACGGCAGATGTACGGCTGCCCGCTTTGAAAGCCTCCAGCTGTGCGTACAGGTAGGCCGCCTTCTGACCGGCCAGCTTGGGGATCTGCGGTCCGGAGCTGTCGGCGCGCGTATGGTTGCCGTCGGGGCCATGGCACACCGCGCACCGGGAGCTGGCAATCGTGCGCCCATGCGCCGGGTTGCCGCCCGGAAACGACTGGGCACACGCAGTGGTGGAACCCGTTGCCAAACCCACCGCGAGGCCCAGGGCACCGATCAACGTGGTCGCGCGCATCGCCATGTCCCTTCTCCGAAGACGTCCGGCCGCCGGTTGCCGCCTCACCGATGGAGACGCACACGCCACGCCAACCTTCCCGCGCGGGTCGCGGTGGTCCCTTCGCCGCCGGACGGCAGCCCCGGTTTCCCTCCCTGTTGACGTGCTCCCTCCGGCATTAGCTTGGGTGGGCCTGCACACCCGTTTCCATATCGCCCCCTCGACCCGGCGAGGTTCCCATGCCAGGCACCCTGCTCGTGCGCCGCGTCCTCGCGGCCGCTTTCGCGTTCGCTCTCCTGCTTCCGACCGCGCCCAGCGCGGCCCAGCAACAGGGGCCCCTCTGGCTCCGCTACCCCGCCATCTCGCCGGACGGCCAGACCATTGCGTTCAGCTACCAGGGCGACATCTACGCCGTGCCCGCGGCGGGCGGCACGGCGAAGCCGCTGACCATCGGCGAGTCGTACGAATACGCACCGGTGTGGAGCCACGACGGCAAGTCCATCGCCTTCGCGTCGGACCGCTACGGCAACTTCGACGTGTTCATCATGCCGGCGGCCGGAGGCATCGCGAAACGCCTGACGTTCCATTCGACGCCGGAGATCCCCAGCACGTTCACGGCGGACGACGGCGCCGTGCTCTTTTCGGGCTATCGGCAGCAGTTGCCGACCGATGTGCAGTTCCCGATCTCCCTGATGACCCACCTCTACTCGGTCCCGGTGGCCGGCGGCCGCGTGGGGATGGTGCTGCCGGTGCCGGCCCTCAACGCCACCACGGACGCCTCCGGCGGCAAGATCCTGTACGAGGACGTGAAGGGCTACGAGGACCAGTGGCGCAAGCATCACACGTCCGCGGTGACCCGGGACGTGTGGGTCTACGACGTCGTCGCGAAGAGCTACCGGAAGCTGTCCGACTTCGCCGGCGAGAACCGGAACCCGGTCTTCGACTCCGACGGCGACGCCTTCTACTACCTGAGCGAGCGGGACGGCTCCTTCAACGTCTACAGGAGCTCCCTGTCCAATCCGGCCACGAGCACGGCGGTCACGCATTTCACGAAGAACCCGGTCCGCTTCCTCACGCGCGCGGCCGACGGCACGCTCTGCTTCGGCTACGACGGCGAGGTCTACACCCTGTCGCCCGGCGCTCAGCCGGCGAAGGTGAGCGTCCGCATCGCGCAGGACGGGCGTCAGGCCCTCGACGAGGTCGTCCCGGTGAGAGACCACTTCACGGAGGCGACGCTCTCGCCCAACGGGAAGGAGTTCGCCTACGTGTTCCGGGGCGAGATCTTCGTCACGTCCATGGAGGGCGGCGTCACCAAGCGCATCACGAACACGCCGTGGCAGGAGCGCAGCGTGTCCTTCAGCCCCGACGGCCGCTCCCTGGTCTACGCCGCCGAGCGCGACAGTAGCTGGAACGTCTACACCACCACCATCGCGCGGAAGGACGAGCCGTACTTCTTCGCATCGACGGTGCTCCAGGAGAAGCCCGTCGTCGCCACCGCGGCGGAAGAATACCAGCCGGCCTTCTCTCCGGACGGCAAGGAGGTCGCCTACCTCGAGAATCGCGTCGTCCTCAAGGTCATCAACCTGGCGACGGGGCGCACGCGCACCATCCTGACCGGGGATCACAACTACTCGTACGCCGACGGGGACCAGTACTACCGGTGGTCGCCGGACGGGAAGTGGTTCCTGGTCCAGTACGGCTATCACGACCGCATCTTCACGCCGCAGGTGGGCCTGGTCTCCGCCGCCGGCGATGGCGAGATCCACGACCTGACGCACAGCGGCTACGACGACTTCAGCCCGAAGTGGACCCGCGACGGCTCGGCCATGATCTGGGGTTCGGACCGCCGGGGCACGCTGAATCAGGGCGGCGGCCTCTCCAGCGGCGACGTCTACGCCATGTTCTTCACGCGCGCCGCCTGGGACCGGTTCCGCCTCACGAAGGAAGAGCTGGCCCTGGTGAAGGAGCAGGAGGAGAAGGCGGCGGACGCCGGCAAGGAGAAGACCGATTCGAAGAACAAGGCCACGACGCCGCCCGACTCGCTGAAGCCGGTGAAGATCGACTGGGACGGGCTCACGGAGCGCAGGGCGCGGCTCACCATCAACACTTCAAACCTGAGCGATTGGGCGCTCTCCAACGACGGCGAGAAGCTCTTCTACCTGACCGTCTTCGACAAGGGCAACGACGTGTGGGTCACCGAGCCGCGCACGCACGAGACGAAGCTGTTCGCGAAGCTCGGCGCCAACCAGGCGGGTATGGAGCTGTCGCGCGACGGCAAGTTCCTGTTCGTGCTCGCGGACGGGAAGCCCGTGAAGGTCTCCACGGACGATGGCAAGGTCTCGCCCGTGGCGACGAACGGGGAGATGGTCCTGAAGGCCGCCGACGAGCGCGGCTACATCTTCGACCACGCCTGGCGGCAGTTCAAGGAGAAGTTCTACCTGCCGCAGATCACAAGCGCCGACTGGCCGTA
>CAZUFP010000111.1:0-7455 GCA_964619835.1 uncultured Gemmatimonadaceae bacterium
GTACCTGATCGCGCAGGGGAAAGCGCTCCAGGCCCCCGACGAAGGCATCCGCACCGACGAGTACGCCATCCGGGGCTGTCAGGCCAGCGTGTGGGTCCGGGCCGACCTGGTGGGCGGGCGGCTCCATCTTTCGGCGGACAGCGACGCGCTCATCAACCGCGGCATCATCGCGCTGCTGCTCCGGGTGCTGGACAACCGCCCGCCCGCCGAAATCCTGGACGCGGACCTCTACTTCCTGGACCGGACGGGTCTCCGGACCCAGCTGTCGCCGGCCCGCGCCAACGGACTCGGGTCGCTGGTGAAACGGATCCGCGAGCTTGCGGAAGAACAGGCGTGAGCCCGTTCCGGCTATGCGGGCGGTCCCGTCACCGGTTTCCGTTTCCCCGTCACCGGTTTCCGTTTCCCGGTTCCCGGTTTCCGTTTCCTGGTCCCCGGCTTTCGATTTCCAGAGCTGAACCGATATGTTGTCGGCCTTCACAGACCACAGGGAGCACCAAACCATGAACCGTCTCGTCCGCATGGCGGCGGGGCTGGTGGCGCTTGTCGTCGCCGCGCCGCTGGCCGCCCAGCAACCTGCCACCGGTGTCGTGGGCCAGTACGTGCCGCCGCGCGTCTGGCCGCAGGGCAAACACGACTTCGACCTGGTCCACCAGAAGATCGCGGTCCAGTTCGACATGGCGAAGCGTCTGGTGACCGGCCGGGTGACGACGACGGTGGTGCCGTCGGTGCGCACGGACACGGTGCGGCTGAACGCCGAGTACATCACCATCGACGGCGCGACGGACGCCCGGGGCCGGCGCCTTCGCTTCGCGTCCGATACGGACCACGTGACGGTGCGGCTGCGTCGTCGTGCGCAGGCCGGTGACACGGTGGTATTCACGCTGGCGTATCACACGCACCCGGAGCGAGGCATCTACTTCGTGCCACGGCGCCACGTGGTCTGGTCGCAGGGCGAGGCGGTGGAGACGCGGGCGTGGGTGCCCACGTACGACCACGCCAACGACAAGGAGACGTGGGAGATGCTGGTCACCGCGGATTCCGGCATGAAGGTGCTGTCCAACGGCACCCTGCTGGGTGTGGAACCGGTGGACCACGGCGCCCGCAACGTGTGGCACTGGTCCCAGGGGGAGAAGGCGTCGACCTACCTGATGTCCGTTGTGGTGGGTCCCTTTACCATCCTGCACGACCACTGGCGCGACAAGCCGGTGGACGAGTGGGTGTACCCGGACACGACGGATGCCGGCTGGCGCACGGCGGGCGAGACGCCGTCCATGATCGAGCTCTACTCGCGCCTTACCGGCGTGCCGTTCCCGTGGGACAAGTACGACCAGTCGTGGATCCCGGACTTCACGTATGGAGGCATGGAGAACTCGTCCGCCACGACGCAGACCGACCTGGCCCTCGCCGGGGCGGGCAACCCGCCCAGCGCCGGACGCGGCCTGGTGGCCCACGAGCTGGCGCACCAGTGGTTCGGCGACCTGGAGACCACGGCCAACTGGGCGAACGCGTGGCTGAACGAAGGGCTCACCACCTACATGGAATCGGTGCAGAACGAGAAGACCCGCGGCTGGGACGCGGCACAGCTCGAGTGGTGGGGCCAGCAGCAGCAGGCGATGCAGGCGGACCTGCGCCAGGCGCGTCCACTGGTCTGGGGCCAGTACCAGGGCAACGACCCCATCGCGCTGTTCTTCACCGGCCACATCTACCCGAAGGGCGCGCAGGTGGCGCACCAGCTCCGGCGCCTGCTGGGCGACTCGGTGTTCTGGGCCGGCATGCACCGTTTCCTGGTGGACAACGCGCACAAGCCCGTCACCACGCCGGATCTCGCCGTCGCCTTCGAGAAGACGTGTGGCTGTGACCTGGACTGGTTCTTCAACCAGTGGGCCTACGGCGTCGGGTACCCGAAACTGGACGTGAGCCGCAGCTGGGACCCGGCGTCCAGGGTTCTGACCGTCAAGGTCGACCAGGTGCAGAAGACGGACTCGGTGCGTCCGCTGTTCCGGTTCCCCACCACGATCCGCGTGATCACGGCGGACTCCGTCGTGCGCGCCAACGTGATGGTACAGGCGGAGAAGTCGCAGACGTTCCGCATCCAGCTGCCCGGCAAGCCGCTGTCCTTCCGGTTCGATGAGGGCGGCTGGCTGCTGGGCGAGGTGCACACGGACCAGACGCCGGCGGAGCTGGCGTACATGGCGCGGCACGACCTGGATACGTCGGCGCGTAACTGGGCGCTACGGGAGCTGTCCAGCTCGCAGGACACCGCAGCGGTGGCGGCACGCCGGTTCATCGTGCTGAACGAGCACGAGGCGCCATTGCGCGTCGTGGCGCTGGGCCAGATGGTGCACGACTCGACGCCGGAAGGCGTTCGGGTCGTCCGGTCGGCGCTGCGCGACCCCGACGAGTCGGTGCGGGCCCAGGCGCTGGTGACGCTGTACACGCTGGCGCGCGATGGGATCGGCGACACGGCCCTCGCCATGTACAAGTCGGATCCCGAAACGGGCGTCCGTGCGGCGGCCCTGAACGTCTACGCCCACGCGGCCGGACCCGCGGCCATGCCCACGCTGCTGGAGGCCGTGGAGCCGGGGAATCCGCTGGCGGTGCGCATGCAGGCCGCGGGCGCCCTCGGACATCTGAAGGACGAGCGCGGGGCCGACGCCCTGGCCCGGTTGACGGACCCGTCCGAAGTGCGCGGCCTGCGCCAGGCCGGGTTGATGGACCTGCTGGCCCTCGGGGACACGGCGCGGACGCTCCAGGTGGCTTCCAAGGCCCTGGGCGACTACGACCCGCTCTTCGCCACGACCGCCGTGCGCGTGCTCGGGCGGCTCGGCACTCCGGCGGCCCGGGCGGCGCTGGAGGCGGCGGAGAAGTCGGAAACGCGCGTGCGTGTGAAGGCCGCGATCACGCAGGCGCTGCAGGGCCGGACAGGCGATCGGCGGCGCGGGGGGCAGTAGCCGCGCATCGGACCGATGCGCGCTCTGAGCTGACCGGCCGTCGGCCCGCCTGCGCGTTATTCCTGCCGCATCGCTTCCATGGGTTGTACGGCGGCGGCGCGCCGGGCGGGCACGGCGGCCGCCGCGGCTACGGCCACGAGCAGGGCCAGCGTGACGGCGACAAACGTAACGGGGTCCAGGGGCGAGATACGGATGAGCAGGCCGCGCACGAGGAAGCTGGTGGCCGCCGCCAGCACGCACCCCGCGAGCAAGCCGGGCAGGGCAAGACGCAGGGCCCACGAAGCAACCAGTCGCCGCAGGTCGCCGGGTGCAGCCCCCAGGGCCAGGCGCAGGCCGATCTCCCGGGTCCGGCGTGCGAACGCGTACGCCACGACGCCGTAGATCCCCAGCGCGGCGAGGAACAGGGCGAGCAGCCCCAGCGCGGTGGCCACGGACGCGGCCAGCCGCTGGGGCAGCAAGCCGACGGCGGTGTAATCGGTCAGGGCCATCACCGGCGTCAGGGTGAGACTGGGGTCGCCGGCCAGCACGGCGCGCCGCAGGGCGGCCGGCACGCCGGCAACGCCGGGCGTCGAGCGTGCCACCAGAGTGACCTGCGGGGCATACGCCTGGGCCAGGACCCGATAGGCCATGGGCTCCGTGGCGCCCGTCAGGAACTGGTTCTGCACATCCTCTACCACG
The DNA here is from genome assembly GCA_964619835.1 of uncultured Gemmatimonadaceae bacterium. Taxonomy (GTDB): domain Bacteria; phylum Gemmatimonadota; class Gemmatimonadetes; order Longimicrobiales; family RSA9; genus JARRJS01. The sequence continues at coordinate 3,630 of CAZUFP010000111.1, forward strand.
CCGATGACGGTGTACTGCGTGTCTCGGCTGTCGTCGAAGACCAGGCGCTGCCCGATGGGGTCGACCTGCGGCCACGCCTTTTCCGCCAGGGTGCGGCTCACCACGACGACGGGCGTGGCGCGGGCGTCATCGGCGTCATTGAAGGCCCGCCCTTCCAGCACCGGCATCCGCAGGGCGGCGAAGTAGCCAGGCGTGACCACGTTGATGTCACTGCCCACGTACGGCGGCCGGCCCGTGCCGTCCCACGTGCCCGCCTTCCAGTACGGTGTGCCCCAGGACGCCAGGTCCAGTGGGAGGTCCCGGGTCACCGCGGCGTCCGTCACGCCCGGGATGGCGCGGACGCGTTGGAGGAGGCCGTCCACGAACTGCAAGCCCGACGCGTCGTCGTAGCCTTCCATCCGCAGGTCGAAGCTGGCCAGGTGCACGCCCCGCGGGTCGAACCCCTTCGGGATCGCCGCCGCGCCCTGGAGCGAGCGCAGGAACAGCCCGGCCGCCACCAGCAACACCAGGGACAGGCCGACCTGCGCCGTGACGAAGGCGCGCCGCAGCCGGCCGCTGCGCAGGCCGCCGGTGCCGGCGTCGTCGCGTAGTGCGGGCACCAGGTCGGGGCGGACCGCGCGCAGCGCCGGCACCAGCCCGGCGACCACCCCGGTGCCCAGCGCCAGTGCCAGCCCGGCACCCAGCACGGCCAGGTTGGGCGCGAAGTCGAAGTGGAGGGGCACCGGGATCGGCAAGCGCACGGCCGCCAGGGCGCCGGTGAGCCACACGGCCAGCAGCAGCCCCAGCGCGCCGCCGACCGCGAACAGGAGCAGCGACTCCAGCAGCATGCGCCAGACCAGTCCAGCGCGGCTGGCGCCCAGTGCCGCGCGCACCGCCAGCTCCTTCTCCCGGTCTGCCGCCCGGGCCAGCAGCATGCCCGCGACATTGGCGCACGCCACCAGCAGCACCAGCGCCACCAGCACGCCTATGATGGCCAGGAACGCCTGTACCGGGCCGCGCAGCGCTGCGGGCACGGCGCCATACGGCCGCACGTCCACCGTCTTGTGCGCGTAGGTGCGGGGATCCGCCAGCCGTAGCCGATCGAACACGCCGCGCGCCTGCACCCTCGCGGACGCCAGCGTGGCGCCTGGCGCCAGCCGGCCCAGCACCATCATCCAATGCGCGTTGGGATCCTCCACCGCGGCGAAGCCGGGCTTCACCACGCGCACCATGGAGATGGGCAGGTAGACGTCCGGTGTGAACGCGGTCGTGTGTCCCCGGAAAGCTGCCGGTAGCACCCCCACCACCGTCAACGTGTGCCGGTTCACCTGGATGGTGCTGCCCACGACTTCCGGGTCCGCACCGAGCCGGTCCCGCCAGAACCGGTAGCTCAGCACCGCTACCGGGTGCGCGTCCCACGGCGCCGCCTCCGACGGTTGGAACAGCCGGCCCTTCAATGGCGCCACGCCCATCATGGGGAAGTAGGACGGCGACACCGTGGCCGCCAGGATCTGCGTGCCCGCGCCGCCATTGGTGAACGCCGCCGCGTCGAACGCGTACTCTGACAGTGCTTCGAACGCGGGAGCCCCGTGCAGCGCCTCGAAGTCCGGATACGAGAACGTGTCGAAGCCACCCCCGCGGTCGTCGCCACGACCCACCTCCACCAGTCGGCCGGCGTCCGGAATGGGCGACGGCGGCCGCAGCAGGAGCGCGTCCACGACGCTCACCAGCGATGTGGTAGCGCCGATGCCCAACGCCAGCGACAGGACGGCGACCGCCGCGAACAACGGGCGCCGAATCAGTCCGCGAAGGGCGTGACGCAGGTCGTGGAGGATCATGGTGTGAGGCTCCAGGCACGAGGGCACGGTGGGGTCGGGCTCACTACGCGCCGCGGCAGTGTGTTGGTTTCGGAAGGCCGGGCCGGGAGGGAGAACCGCGGGGGCCGGCGCGCTTGCCGACCCCCAGTGTCACCAGCACCACCTGTAGGAGGCGGGTTGCCTTCGGTCCCTCAATCCTCCGGCGTCCACTCTCCGCGCGTGACCAGCTCCCGGTCCTCCTTCGAGTCGCCCTCGTAGATGGCGTAGTGCAGCTGGATGGGCATGACCTTCGCCAACATACCCTGGGCGGGACAGTAGGTCTTCGCGGAGAGCTCGATGGCCCGGCGCACGGCCGCCTCATCGATGCCGTGTCCGGTCACCTCGTACTCGATCACCGCGCTGGTGAACACCTTCGGGTGCTGGTCCGCCCGCTCGGCGTGCACCTTCACTTCGTAGGCCGTCACGTCCTGGCGCTTCTTGCGCACGATGGAGATGACGTCCATGGCCGTACAGCCGGCCAGGCTGACCGCCATCAGCTCCATGGGGCGGAATCCGTCATTGGCCCCGCCCACCGCCGGGTCTGAGCCCAGCGGTACGGTGAACCCCGTGTCGGCCGTGCCGGTGAACGTCATGCCGCCGTGCCACAGGACACTCGCGTTCATTGTCTCCTCCCTGTTCCTCACACGTCAAAAGTCCTGGCACGCCGTCCCTGCCCGCACGTGCCGCAGCAGGGCGGCGCGGCGGCAGCGATCAGAGAAGCGCGTCCAACGCCTGGCGCATGTCGGCAACCAGGTCGTCCCGGCCTTCGCAACCGACGGAAAGGCGCACCAGCCCGTCCGTGATGCCCGCGGCCAGCCGGTCGGCCGGCTTCATGGCGGCGTGGGTCATGGACGCCGGATGCTGGATCAGGCTCTCGACGCCGCCCAGCGACACGGCCAGCGCCGGCAGGTGCACGGCCCCCAGCACCTTGCGGCCTGCGTCGATGCCGCCCTTCAGCTCGAACGAGATGAGCGAGCCGGGCCCGCGCATCTGCTTTTCGATGAGCGCCGCCTGCGGATGACCCGGCAAACCCGGGTACCGGACCTCGGCCACTGCCGGGTGGCTCGCCAGCAGCTCGGCCACCGCCTGGGCGTTGTCCTGCGCCGTGCGCACGCGCATGGCCAGCGTACGGATGCCGCGCAGCACCAGCCACGCCTGGTGCGGGTCCATGGTGCCGCCCAGATAATGAAGCACGCCGCGGACCCGCTTCATCAGGTCGTCGTCCTTGAACACCAGCACGCCGCCTACCACGTCCGAATGCCCGTTCAGGAACTTGGTGACCGAGTGCAGGACGATGTCCGCGCCGAACCGGAACGGGTTCTGGAGGACCGGGCTCATGAACGTGTTGTCCACCACAAGCAGGGCGCCGGCGTCGTGGGCGATGTCCGCCGCCGCCGCGATGTCGGTGATGGCCAGCGTCGGGTTGGCCGGCGTCTCGATGAAGACGACGCGCGTATTCGGCTTGATGGCCCCGCGCAGCACGTCCAGATCACTCGTGTCCACCATGCTGGCCTCGACCCCGAAGCGGGAGAAGTCCCGCTCCAGCACGACCCGGGACGGGCCGTACACCGACGCGCTGCACACCACGTGGTCGCCCGCAGACAGCAGGCCGAAGAACACCGTGGACACGGCGGCCATGCCCGACGCCGTGGCGAGGGCAGAGGTGCCCTCCTCCAGCGTCGCCACGCTCGCCTCCAGCATCCCGATGGTCGGGTTGCCCATGCGCGTGTAGATGTAGCCCGGGTCCTGCCCCGCAAAGCGCGCCGCACCCTGCTCCGGCGTCTCGAATACGAACGTGGATGTCTGGAAGATGGGCGGCGCAACCGCCCCGAATACCGGGTCGGGGCCCGAGCCGCCGTGAATGCAATTCGTGTCTATGTTCCAGCGACCTTCGTCTCTGGTTTCCATGGCTCTCATCTCGCCGCTGGCGATGGATAACTACGGACGAAGGCAATCTGGCGCACATGTCAACACGGCGCCAACCCCGGGGG
>CAZUFP010000112.1:0-7407 GCA_964619835.1 uncultured Gemmatimonadaceae bacterium
GCGGGCATCGAGCTGCGCGAGGACGAGTACGAGCGCAGGCTGGTGGCCCGGGATCCCGGAGCGGCGCCGTTGCCGGGTGGCTCGGGACTGGTCGTGCTGGACACCGAAGTGACGCCCGAGCTCGCGGCGGAGGGCGTGGCGCGCGACGTCGTGCGCCTCGTCCAGCAGGCGCGGCGGGACGCAGGGCTCGACGTGTCCGACCGGATCACTCTCGTTCTGGAAGCGCCCGGGGAGGTCGAGGCTGCGGTGCGTGCGCACGAGGCGTTCGTGGCGGGCGAGGTGCTGGCCCTCGAGGTGGTGTACGGGCCGGTAGCCGGCGACGCGTCCGGTGCGGTGGGCGATGGCGTGTCGGGCACCGTAGGTGATGGCGCGGAGGTCCGGGTGAGCGTGACCCGACGCCCGAAGGCCGACTGAGCGCAGGGGGACCGGCTTCCGCACCCGCCAGGCGCACGCGCCGGAAGGTTGCGGTGTGCTCGGAAAGACGCCCCTTGCTGCGGCCAACCCGGGGGGCGTACATTGAATTTCACCCCCAGCGGTGCTGAATCCCCAACGAGAGTTCAATGAACCCCGAGCGAGCGGTCCTCGACATGGTCGAGCGCCTCCGGCAACACCGTGCGCTGGCGCCGGTGCCGGAGGCCGAACTTTCGTGGCTTGCGGCCCGCGCCGTGGTGCGCCGGTTCGAAGCCGGCGACCTCCTCGCCCCCAGGGGGCACGAGTGGGGCGCGGGCGAGTACGGCCTCGAGATCCTGCTGGCCGGGCGCATCGCCAACTACAGGGACCGGGGGGCCGGCCGACGAAAGGTCATGGAATGGCAGGCGGGGGACCTGACGGGCATGCTCCCGTTTTCCCGCATGAAGGTCGCGGCCGGGGACACCGTTGCGGAAACGGCGGCGGAATCACTTTCGCTCGACACGACCCATTTCCCTGACCTCATCCGCGAGTGCCCGAACATCACGGCCGTTTGCGTGCACACCATGCTTGACCGGGTGCGCGTGTTCAAAGCCAGCGACCTGCAGGACGAAAAGATGGTCTCGCTGGGAAAGCTGGCTGCCGGTCTCGCGCATGAGTTGAACAACCCGGCCTCGGCCGTGGCGCGGAGTGGGCGGCAACTGGAAACCAGCATGGGCGAGGCGGATCGCGCGGCCCGGCGGCTTGCTCGGGTGGGACTTACGCAGGACCAGCTCGACGCCGTCGACCGGGTGCGCGAGGCGTGTACGCGCAGGGCGCCGGCGGTGTCGCTGTCTCCGCTGGAGCGTGCCGACCGGGAGGACGAAATCACCGATTGGCTGGGAGCGCACGGCGCGGACGGCTCGGCGGTGGATGCGCTCGCGGAGACGTCGGTGACGCTGGAAGCGCTGGATGAGCTGGCGGGGCATCTGGAGGGCGAGGCGCTGGACGCGGCGCTGGACTGGGTGGCGGCGGGTTGCGCCGTGCGGACACTGGCCTCGGAGAATGAACGGGCCGGGTCGAAGATCTCCGAGCTGGTGAGCGCCATGAAGCGGCTCACGTACATGGATCGCGCCCCGGTGGCTGAGCCGATCGACGTGGAGCAGGGACTGCGGGACACGCTGATGGTCCTGGGCCATAAGGCCCGGGACAAATCGGTGAGCCTGAAGATCGACGTGGCGCCGGAGCTTCCGGCCGTGAACGCGGTCGGAGGCGAGTTGGAGCAGGTGTGGATGAACGTTCTCGACAACGCGCTCGACGCGGTGGACCTGGGGGGCCATGTATCCGTCACCGCCAAGCCCGAGGGCCGTTCGCTGTTGGTGCGCATCATCGACGACGGCCCCGGTATTCCGCCGGAGCACCGGGACCAGGTCTTCGATCCCTTCTTCACGACCAAGGCGCCGGGCGACGGCACCGGACTCGGCCTCGACATCGCGCGCACGTACCTGAGAGGGCACGGTGGGGACATCGACTTCGACTCCCGGCCGGGCCGCACCGAGTTCCGCGTGACCTTGCCACTGGCGGCATCCGGTGTGCCGGCAGCCGCTGCGCCGGCGTCCAGAGATGTGCGCGCGCCATGATCCGACCCGTGATCCTGGCCGTGGACGACGACCCGGAGGTGCTCAGCGCCGTCGGTCGTGACCTGCGGGCGCGCTTCGCACGGGACTACCGCGTAGTGAAGGCCCAGTCCGGCGCCGAAGCGCTTCAGGTGACCCAGGAGCTCAAACGGCGCGGGGTGCCGGTGGCGCTGTTCATCGTGGACGAGCGCATGCCGGAGATGAGGGGCACGGAATTTCTGGTCCGGGCGCTGGAGATGTACCCGGACGCGCGCCGCGTCCTGCTGACGGCCTATGCAGACACACAGAGCGCCGTCGACGCCATCAACCGGATCCGGCTGGATCGGTACCTGGCCAAGCCGTGGGACCCGCCCGAAGAACGACTCTACCCACACCTCGAGGAGCTGCTGAACGAGTGGAGCGCCAACGCGGGGCCGTTGCTGGACGGCATCCGCGTGGCGGGTACGGCGTTGTCGCCGTCCACCTACGCAGTGAAGCGATTCCTGTCCGCCAACCAGATTCCCTACCAGTGGTGCGACATCGAAGTGGACGCCTCCATGCGCGTGCTCGTCGAGGCGATCGCCCCGGGCCTCGCCCGCCTGCCGGTGGTCTTCTATCCGGACGGCACGACGCTGGTGCAGCCGGGCCCGCGGGAGCTCGCCGAGAAGGCCAACCTCGATACGCGCCCCAAACAACGCTTCTATGACATGGTCATCGTCGGCGGCGGTCCGGCCGGGCTGGCCGCCGCCGTGTACGGCGCGTCGGAGGGTCTGGTGACGCTGCTGGTCGAGCGCGCGGCTCCCGGAGGTCAGGCGGGCACCAGCTCGTTCATCGAGAACTACCTCGGCTTCCCCGACGGCGTCACCGGCGCGGAGCTGGCGCGGCGTGCGGCGGCCCAGGCGCGGCGCTTCGGCGTGGAGATGCTCACGGCGCAGGAGGTGGTGTGTGTCCGGCGCAACGACCCCTACCGCGTCGTGGAGCTGGCCGACGGGTCCGAGCTCGGCTGTTACGCGGTGGTGATCGCGAGCGGCATGGAGGTCCGACGTCTGGAGGTGGCGGGGTTGGAGGAGCGGGTGGGCGCCGGCGTCTACTACGGGTCCGCCCTGAGCGAGGCGACGCTCTACCGGGACCAGGACGTGTTCGTCGTGGGAGGCGCGAACTCCGCAGGACAGGCGGCCATCTTCTTCTCCCGCTACGCCCGCACTGTCACCATTCTGCTGCGCGGGCCCGACCTGAACCGGTCCATGTCGCAGTACCTCATCGACCGCATCAACGAGACGGCGAACATCATCGTGCTGCCGAACACCATCGTGGTGGGCGTGCACGGGCAGGGACGCCTGGAGGGGATCGACCTCCAGGACACCAATACGGGCGAGACGCGGACGCGGGAGGCTGCCGCCATGTTCATCTTCATCGGCAGCGCGCCCCGCACGGACATGGTGGCGGACCTCGTCGCGCGCGATGAACGCGGCTTCATCCTCACCGGCCGCGACCTGGCGCTCGACGGCCGGAAGCCCGGAGGTTGGACGCCGGACCGCGACCCGTTCCTGTACGAGACCAGCGTACCCGGCGTGTTCGCCGCCGGAGACGCCCGGCACGGCTCGGGCAAGCGCGTGGCTGCCGCCGTGGGGGAAGGGTCGGCGACGGTGGGCGCGGTCCACGAGTACCTCCGCACCGTCTGAGGCAAGGCCCGCCTTCACCCGGCACGCCGGACCGCACTGTACGTCCCTGGCCACAGAGGTGCACCCGACCGCAGAAAGAGCCGCTATCCGGACCAAACGTCGATCTGGCCGGAATGCGGGTATGGCGAAACTGCAGTTCGTTCCGCTCCGCGGTGCAAAGAGTCATTCGGGTCCGCCGCCCGCCGCCAATTACACAGAAAAGTCCGGGTGGCTCGGCTCGGTCCGGTTGGCGCATCCGGAGACCGCGGCGTTCTGATGCTTGCCCGGGTCAGCCGCTCGCCGTGCCTGCATCCACGTCCTTGATGAACCTGATGACCCCGTTCATGTAGGTCTGCTGATCGTCGTACATGTCGAGGTGGCTGCCCTGAGGGCAGTACAGGTACGTGCCGTGTTGGACCTGGGTGGACATCCACTTCATGTAGTCGGGGTCCATGGTGCCAAAGCGGGCGCCGATCATGAGGGTTGGGACCGAGATCTCCGGGGGGGCACCGGACCGAACTGCACGGTCGTGGTCCCGACGCGCACCAGGTTGCAGGAGACGCTGCTATCCGGAGCAAACATCGATTCGGCCTGAATCCGTCCACGACGAAATTGCAGTTCGTTCCGCAGCGCGGCACAAATTGTCATTCCGGCCCGCCGACGGGCGCCGATTGCGCAGAAGGGTCCGGCCATGGTGTCGCGGTGGGTGTGGATCAAGAGCCGCCGTGGCGCAGAATTCTCCTTGCTCCACCTGCGCCGCCGGCATAACGTCGGCATGATTGGCGGCTTTCCGCGCCGGCCGCACTGCGCCGAGGGCGCCCGCTCTTCTCCCGAACCGAACCGACATGCAGCTTGCGTGGGTCGATTGGCTGGTGGTGGCCGCGTACGGGCTCGTGGCGCTCGTGGTGGGCCTGCTGTTCGCGCGGCGGGCGGGGGAGGGCCGGGAGTCGTACTTCCTCTCGGGCCGCAGCCTGCCGTGGTGGCTGCTGGGCACGTCCATGGTGGCCACGACGTTCTCCACGGACACGCCGAACCTGGTGACGGACATGGTCCGGACGGGCGGCGTGAGCCAGAACTGGCTGTGGTGGGCCTTTGTGCTCACGGGGATGCTGACCGTTTTCTTCTACGCCCGCCTCTGGCGCCGCTCGAAGGTCCTCACCGACGTGGGTTTCTACGAGATCCGCTACAGCGGCAAGCCGGCGGCGTTCCTGCGGGGATTCCGGGCGCTGTACCTGGGCGTCTTCTTCAACGTCATGATCATGGCCACGGTCACGCTGGCCGCCATCAAGATCGGCGGCGTGCTGCTGGGCCTGAGCCCCGTCGCCTCGGTGGTGCTGGCGGGGACGGTGACGGTGATCTATTCGGCGACGAGCGGGCTGTGGGGCGTCGTCGTGACGGACATGCTGCTGTTCGTGCTGGCCATGGCCGGCGCCATCGCCGCGGCGTACTACGCGGTGAACCTGCCCCAGGTGGGCGGGCTGGCGGGCCTGGTGTCCAATCCGGCGCTGAAGGGGAAGCTGTCGCTACTGCCGGACTTCTCCGATCCGACAGCCGTGCTCGCCGTGCTGGTGGTGCCGCTGGCGGTACAGTGGTGGGCGACGTGGTATCCCGGGGCGGAGCCTGGTGGCGGCGGGTACATCGCCCAGCGCATGCTGGCCGCGCGGAACGAAAGGGAGTCGTTGTACTCGGTGCTCTGGTTCAACGTGGCCCACTACGGGCTGCGGCCCTGGCCGTGGATCCTGGTAGCGCTGGCTTCCATCATCGTTTATCCGGACCTGGCGTCCATCCACGCGGCGTTCCCCAACGTGAACCCGTCCATCCTGCACAACGACCTGGCGTATCCCGCCATGCTGGTCTTCCTGCCGCATGGCCTCATGGGACTCATGCTGGCATCGCTGGCCGCGGCGTACATGTCCACCATCAGCACGCATCTGAACTGGGGCGCCAGCTACGTCACCGATGACTTCTACCGCCGCTTCATCAATCCCGACGCCACCGAGCGGCACTACGTCACCGTCGCCCGCGTCACCACGGTGGCCCTCATCATCCTGGCGTGCGGCGTGGCGCTCTGGCTCCAGAACGCACTGCAGGCGTTCCAGATCCTGCTCCAGATCGGTGCGGGCACGGGCCTCATCTTCCTGCTGCGCTGGTACTGGTGGCGCATCAACGCGTGGGGCGAGGTGGCGGCCATGGTGGTGTCATTCCTGGTGGCCGTCTACTTCCAGTTCGTCCACGTCCCCCTCGGCTTCAGGCCGGTGAGCGCCACCATGGCCCTGGTCCTGGGCGTGCTCATCACGACGACGGGCTGGCTCGCCGTCACCCTGCTCACCCGGCCCACGGATCCGGAGAAGCTCCAGTCGTTCTACGACCTGACCCATCCCGCGCCCGGGGGCTGGCGCAGGGCGGTGGACGTCACCGGGAAGGGTGGGGACAGCCATCTGGGCAGGGCTGCCCTGTCCTGGTTCCTCGGGTGCGTGGCTGTGTATGGCGCCGTGTTCGGGGCGGGGTACTTCCTGTACGGGCGGCTGGCCGTGGCGTTGCCATGCCTGGCAGTGACGGCGCTGGCCGCGTGGGGATTGGTGAGGATCCTGTCGCGAGACCGCCTGGTGTCACAGCCGGAACGTACCGATCGGGAAGCTGGAGTCGGGCCCACCGACTGAGACGGATACCGGATCAGGTTGGCCGCCGTCGGATCGCCCGGCTCGCCGCTTGGACGACCTCTTCAATCTCCTTGTCATCGCGCCGAGTCACCAGTAATACATGCGGGGCAGGCGCTCGAGTGGGGCTCTGTCGGTCGAGTCGGGGGGATTGGAGATGGACACTGCGCGCCGGATTGCCGCGATCCTGTTGGTCGTCACCGTGCCGCCCGCGGTTGCGTACTGGCTGGTGGCGCACCCGCTGGCGGCGTTGTGGCGCCGGCTGGGCAACGGCTGGACAATCGCCGCGTTGGCCGTGGCGTGGATCGCCATGGCGGTCCCCCTTTTCTTCCTGCGGGGCAGCCTGCTCGGGCGCGACCTCGGCACGAGCTGGCCATTGATCCTGGTCGGTGCGCTGCTGTACGGCGGGGCCGCCTGGCTGTCGATGCTGTCCAAACGGCAGCTGCGCATGAGGATCCTGGCGGGCGTGCCGGAGCTGTCGTCGCGCGCCTATCCCGGCCGCCTGCTCCAGGACGGTGCGTACCGGGTCATCCGTCATCCCCGCTACGCGAGCGTGATCCTGGGGACGATGGGGTTCGCTCTCGCCGCGAACTATGCGGGGGCGTACGTCGTCGTAGCGCTCAGCCTGCTGCTGCTTTGGCCGGTCATCCTGCTCGAGGAGCGTGAGCTGTCGGCGCGGTTCGGGCCCGAATACGACGCCTACCGACAGCGTACGCCGGCCCTGCTGCCACGGCTACGGCGATCCTGACGGGCGAACGGCGCACTCTGGCCGTGAGACGCTACGCTATGACGAGCGCGGTGTCGGCCGCGCCGTTCGCGAGCGAATTCCGGGCGCTGAGCCTTCAACGCCGATACGCTACCCCGTACCGGTCGAACTGGGAACGCAGGTATTCCACGCCCGCCACCACGCCGAGCCGGCCCACGGCCCCCGACACCAGCCCCACCAGGTAGCCGTTGCCGTCGATGACGGGAGAGCAGCTTCGCACGGTCGGAGCCCGCGAAACACCTCATCCAGGCAAAGTAAGAAATCCTTTACATCGTGTCGCATTGTTTTTACATTGAACGGCGCCAGGGTGGGCCTCGGCC
>CAZUFP010000113.1:0-7355 GCA_964619835.1 uncultured Gemmatimonadaceae bacterium
GCGATCAGGGCCGGCTTGTGGCACGCGCGGCAGGGCTGCGCCGCGTGGCGGCCCTCCAACCTGTAGCCCGTGGCTGCGTGGTCGAAACTCGCCGTGTCCAGGCGCACCAACGCGAAGTCGACGCCGAAGTGCTCCTTGTGGCACTCCGCGCAGTTCTTCCCGGCCACGGACTTCGAGGCGTGGAAGCCGCTGTCCGCACGGATGCGGGCGGCCACCAGCTTGTGGCACGACAGGCAGAGCGGAGGCGAGATGCCCGCCTTGCGCAGCTCGTGGCACTGGGTGCAGTTGCGGATGCCTTCCAGGTCGGCGTGCGCCGCCGACAGCTTCCCAGGCGAGATGAGCTGGGCGGCCGCCGGTGCAGGCGGCAAGAACGCGATTGCGATGAGACTCCCGGGGAGGAGGGCGCGGCGGAGTAGCGTTTGCGACGATGAAGGCGTCATAGGGAGGCCCCGCCTTTCCACCGGGCCAGGGAGCGGGACATAAGGCTCAGGACGGCGCCATCGGCGGCGCCGGGCGGAGCGGGACCCGAACGCCGTGGCGCGCCAGTGAAGCGCAGCTCCACGTTGCGGCCGTGGCCCGCGGAACCGGAGGCCGCGAAATCCCCGCCGTCCCGGCGAAGCTCGTCCCGGAAGCCGTCCGCGCCATCCAGCGCCGCGTCGCCCACGGTCACCACGGGGACCGCCGCGCGCACGGCCACACTTCCGCCCGCGGACGTTCCGCGCCGGGCCGCGGCGGGCGAGCCCGGGCTCGCGGGCAGCACGGCCATGGCCAGCGGAAGCGCGACCCGCCAGGCGGGCATCGTACGGCGACGATCGCGCATCAGAAGATCCAGGTGTAGCCGAAGAGCACGGCGACCACCACGTGGACGCTGAGCACCAGGAACATCACCATCGCCAGTGGCAGATGGACCACGTGCCAGTAGCGGAACATCCGCTGGAACGGCTGTAGCAGCACGGCCCGCTGGCGCAGCCGGTTCTGCTCGCGCACGAGGCGCAGCACGGGGCCGTGCAGCTCCCGCGGGACCCGGCGCGCGTGCAGGTACCGGCGCACGCCACGCGCATGCCTGCGCTGCCGGAAATCGTCGCGTACCGCCGTCGCCAGGGCCGCCGCCAGGCTGCGGGTCCACGGCACGCCCGTCGCCGGCGCCAGCACATCCTCCAGCTCCGCCACCGGCAGGCTCGTGCGCGCCGCGATGGCCGCGCTGAGGTCGCTCAACCGCTCGCGCACCGCGTCCAGCGCAAGGAAGCGCCCGTTCACCGTCTTGGGGATGCGCGCGTAGACGTAGCGCCCGAAAACACCGCTCACCACCACGATCGTCATGCTCCAGAACGCGATGGACACCAGTCCGCCGAACTTGAACGTCGTGTGCAGCAGCACCAGGAACGGCCCCAGCGTGCACAGGAAGATGTGCACCTCCAGCCAGTGCTTCAGCGAGCCGGCGTGGGCCAGAAACGCCAGCCGTTTCCGCGCCATGTACCCGGTCACGCCCACCACGATCAGGAACGTGCCCACGATGCCGAAGCCGTGGCCCACCAGACCCGTCGGCGAGTACATGGACGCAAGGCCCGAATACGCCCGCTGGTCCATGGGCAACAGGTAGTAGTCCAGGCCCGACACAAGCGCGGTACCGGCTACGCCCAGCCAGATGATCGCGAGCACGATTGAAAGCACAGACCCCCTCCAGGATGTGTCACGCCGTCGGGGGGCAAGAGCCGGACCCGATGTCGATGCGCCCCAAACTGCGCTCGACGCATCGCTGTTCATGGCGGGAAACGGCTCGAACAGGCGAGGGGCGAAACGGGGAAATGGCAGGTCCTGCGTCACATTTTACAGGAGCCATCGTTCCACCACCCACACTCCGAGCCCCGGGGAGTCGACCGGCGTCGGACACGCGCGGCCGGGGGGAACTTCACGGCAACGGCGCAATTCCTTGCACGGCCCGTGCAAAGGCATGCACCCCGGACCGCTCCGCCCACGGAACGGCCCCTTCCGCAACCCGGACGGCCTCCAACCATCGATGGAGCGCCGTCCGGGACCGTCCAACATTGCGGACCGTGCATCGGTCTGCAAGACGGTTCCGGGCATGCGCGCGGGTTCGCTGCGTTCTGGAACGGTGACCGTGGAGCGACGGACTCCCCACGAGGGACCCGGATGAAAAGAAGGGGCGACGCCGCAACGGCGCACGCCCCTTCGAAGAGTCCTTCTTGTTGCAGAGGCCCCGGGCGGACTCGAACCGCCGAATAGACGCTTTGCAGGCGTCTGCCTTACCACTTGGCTACGGGGCCGAACGAACGGCTCCGGCGGACCGGAGCCGTTGAAAGCGGGAAACCGGACTCGAACCGGCGACCTTCTGCATGGCAAGCAGACGCTCTACCAACTGAGCTATTCCCGCGGAGTTGCGGAAAAAACGTAGGCGAGGAGGCGTCCGGAGTCAACCGTCGGAGGCGGGAAAATCCGGGTTCATCCGGTCATTCTTCACCCATGGCGGCCTGGTAGATCTCCTCGTACTCGGCCGCGGCGACGTCCCAGGAGCGGTCCAATCGCATGCAGCGCTGCCGCATGGCCGTCCAGAGCGGTCCGTTCCAGGTCTTCAGGGCCCGGCGGACGGCGCCGATGAGCGCTTCCGGCGTGGGCCGCACGAAGTCGAAGCCCGTCTGTCCATCGAGGACGGTGTCGGCGAGGCCGCCGGTACGGCGGACGATGGGCACCGTGCCGTAACGCTGGGCGATCATCTGGCCCAGGCCGCACGGCTCGTACAGGGACGGCATGAGGAAGAAGTCGGCCCCGGCGTAGAGGCGGTGGGCCAGAGCCTCGTCGAACGCGAAGAACGTCTTCACACGGTCCTCGTGACCGGCGACCTTCCGCGCCAGCGCCTGCTGGTACTCGGGTCCGCCGTCGCCGAGGATGGCCAGGCGCACGTCCAGGGCGAGGAGGCGGTCGAGCGCGTCCATGAGCAGGTCGATCCCCTTCTGGTGCGCCAGCCGCGTGATCATGACGACGAGGGGCGCGTCGCCGTCGAAGTCCAACTCGGCCAGCAGCGCGGCGCGGCAGGACTCCTTGCCGCCCCTGTGGTCCACGTCGTACGAGGCCGCGATGTGCCGGTCGTTGGCGGGGTTCCAGCGGCGGGCATTGACGCCGTTCAGGATGCCCTTCAGGTCGCGGGCCCGGAACCGCAGGAGCCCGTCCATGCCGGCGCCCGCGTCGGGTGCGCGGATCTCCCGGGCGTAGGTGGGGGACACGGTGACGAGGCGGTCGCTCAAGGCGAGGGCGCCTTTCATGAACGAAGCCGCGCCCCAGAACTCGACGCCGTTCTCCGTGCGCAACAGGTCGGCGGGCAGGCCCACGTCGGCGAGGATCGATGGCGCGAAATTGCCCTGGTACGGCAGGTTGTGGACGGTGAAGACCGTGGCGGGCCGCGGGTCGTCCAGCAGGGCGTACACGGGGACGAGGCCGGTCTGCCAGTCGTTCAGATGCACGACGTCGGCACCCCAGCGCCGGGCCCGCTCGAGGATGACCCGGCTGAAGAACGCGAACCTGCGGCCGGGCGCGGCCAGGTCGCCTTCCGGCCAGCCGTACGGATCCTCCAGGTCGAAGAACCGGTCCTCTTCCACGAACAGAGTGGGCGCGCCGTTCTCCGGCTGGTGCTGGAAGAATCGCACTGTCCGCCGCCCCCCGGGCCACGGCACCCGCACGGACCCGGCCGCCTCCAGCGGCAGGCCGCTCTGCCGCACGGCCCGGTAGAGCGGCATGATGACCTGCACGTCGTGCCCCCGTGCGGCCAGGGCATCGGGCAGCGCGCGGGCCACGTCGCCCAGTCCGCCCGTCTTGAAGTACGGCATCGCTTCGGGGGTCGCGAAAAGGATCTTCACGTTCGTCTCGTCAGCTACAGGCGCGTTGCTCCTTCATCCGGTCGGCGAATATACTGGACGCGGCGTTGCGGCGCGCGCGCCCGCGGCCGCTCCCTGAACCGGCCCTCTGATCTCGTGAAGCCATGACCCGCATCCTGACATCGCTGGCCTGTCTGATGGCGACCGTCGCCGTTGGCGCGGCCGGGCCCGCGGCGGCGCAGGAGACGCAGGGAGCCATCGCCGGGGTGATCACGGACACCACGTCGGGCGCGGCCATCCGGTACGCGAACGTCGAGGCGCGCGGGCCGGCCGGGACCTGGACGGCTCAGGCGGACACGGCCGGGCGGTACCGGTTGGCCGTGGCCCCGGGCACGTATGCCGTCGTGTTCTCCGCCGTCGGTTATGCGCGACGCCGGGTGGCGGACGTTCGCGTGGAGGCCGGCGGGACCCACACGCTGAGCGTGGCGCTGGAGCCGTCGACGTTCCAGCTGAACCCGCTGGTGGTGACGGCGTCCCGGCGCCAGGAAAAGGCGCTGGCCGCGCCGGCCCACGTGCAGACGGTCCGCTCGGACGAGATCCGGGCGCAGCCGGCGGTGAGCCCGGTGGACTACCTGCGGGGTGAAGCGGGGTTGGACGTCGCCAGCGCGGGGCTGGTGGCGAGCGACGTCGTGGCCCGGGGGTTCAACAACATCTTCTCCGGCTCCCTGCTGACCCTGGTGGACAACCGCATCGCCGCCGTGCCGTCGCTGCGCCTCAACGCCTTCTACCTCATCCCGCCCTCCTCGCCGGACATCGACCGCATCGAGCTGGTCCTGGGCCCGGCCTCCGCGCTGTACGGGCCCAACAGCGCCGACGGCGTCCTCCAGATCGTCACGAAGTCGCCCTTCGACTCGCCCGGCACCACGGTGAGCCTTGCGGCGGGGGCTCGGGCCGCGTCCTGTCCGGCCCTGGACGCTTCCGGCGCATGCACGCGCCAGCGGGCGACGGACCTGGCGGCGCCCGCCGACGGCCGGGGCATCCTCCAGGGCACGTTCCGCACGGCCGGGCTGCTGGGCGAACGATGGGCCTACAAGGTGTCGGGCCAGGTGCTGACGGGCGGCGACTGGCAGACCTTCGACAGCTTCGAGGACTCCACGCGCTCGCTCATCCTGGCGGGGGCAAGCCCGGCCCAACGCACCGCCGTGGCCGATACGCTGAAGGTGGCGCGGCGGTCGTTCGCGGTACAACGCTGGTCCGGCGACGCGCGCGTCGACTACCGGCCGGGCGATGACGCGGAGCTCATCTTCTCGAGCGGCCTGAGCGACCTGGGCAACGGCGTCCAGCTCACGCCGCTGGGCGCGGCCCAGGCCCGACGCTGGGGCTACCGGTACTACCAGACACGATTCCGCCGGGGCCGCCTGTTCGCCCAGGCGTACCTGAATACGACGGACGCCGGCCACAGCTTCCTGCTGCGCACCGGCGAGCCGGTGGTGGACCACTCCCGCATGCTGGTGGGCCAGGTCCAGGACGGACTCGACCTGGGCACGCGTCAGAGCTTCACGTACGGGCTGGACGCCCTCTGGACCAATCCGCGCACCGGCGGCACCATCGACGGGCGCAACGAGAACCACGACGACATCCTGGAGCTGGGTGGCTACGTCCAGTCGGAGACCCACGTCACGCCTGTCGTGGACCTGGTGGCGGCGCTGCGCCTGGACCACCACAGCCGGCTGCCGGGCTCCGTGCTGTCGCCGCGCCTGGGCCTGGTGCTCCGGCCGACGCCCACCCAGAGCTTCCGTCTGACGTACAACCGGGCGTTCTCCACGCCCACGCCCAGCGACCTGTTCCTGGACATCAAGGCGGCCGACCTGGCGGACGGGCGGTTCCAGATCCGTGCGCTGGGCGTGCCCTCGGACGGGCTCACCTTCCGGCGCGACTGCACGAACGGCCTCGACGATTACTGCATGCGCTCCCCGTTCGCGCGCGACGCCGGCTTCGTGCCGGCCAACGCGGGACTGGTGGGGCAGAGCTACGCCGTGTGGGACAGCGTCGTCGCGCTGGTCCGCGACCCCCTGCTGGCCGCCACCGGCTTCGACCTCGCCGCCGCCGGCATCCCGGCGCCCGGCGCCACCGACGTGGGCACCGTCCTGCGCACATTCGACCAGGCCACCCTGTCGTTCCGCGACGTGGCCGCTGCAGACCTGAAGCCCGTCGACCCGCTCCGGCCCACCATCACCAGCACACTGGAGGCCGGCTACAAGGGGATCCTCAGCCAGCGGCTGCTGCTGGCCGTGGACGTCTACTACACCCGCAAGACGGACTTCATCGGCCCGCTCATCGTCGAGACGCCCGCCGTCTTCTACGATCCGGCGAGCCTGGCCGTGTACCTCGGCCACTACATCGCCGACCCCACCATGGCCATCCTCGTGGCCAACGCCATCGCCGGCGTGTCGGGCTCCAGGCTCACGGGCGTGCCCCTGGGCGTCGTGAACTGGGACAACCCGCTGGTGGACGGGCCCAACATGTACCTCACGTTCCGGAATTTCGGGAAGGTGGACCTGTGGGGCAGCGACGTCACCGTGGACGCGCTGGTGACCGACCGGCTCTCCGTGCAGCTGGACTACTCACACGTGAGCGACAACTTCTTCCCCAAGCAGAAGATCGGCGGGTTGAGCGACGTGCCGTTGAACGCGCCCCGGGACAAGGGCGCCGCCACTGTCCGATACCGCGACGAGCTTCGCGGACTCCAGGCGCAGGCGCGCGTCCGCTACGTCGGCGCCTTCCCCATGAACTCCGGCGCCTTCATCGGCGACATCGCCGCCTACACGCTCCTGGACCTGGACGCCGCCGTTCGCCTGCCGTTCCGCGATGCCGAGCTGTCCCTCAGCGTGCAGAACGCCCTGAACAAGCTGCATCGGGAGTTCGTGGGCGCTCCGGAGTTGGGCACCCTCGCCCTCCTCCGGCTACGCTATTCCTTCTGACTCGCGAGTTGTCGGAGCGATTGGGGATTCCACGCTCCACGTTCCACGTTCCACGTTCCACGTTCCACGCTCCACGCTTCACGCTTCACGCTTCACGCTTCACGTTCGGCGCCCGGTCAGACCTCCAGGGCTTCGGCCGCCCGCTTGTAGTCCTCCGGCCGCACGTACACGAGGTACCCGTAGTTGCCGCGGCCATCGCTCACCGAGTTGGACGCGTAAACGTTGACGCGGGCGTTGAAGAGCTTCTCGTGGATGCCGGCCAGGGCGCCCAGCTCGTCGTCCCCCTGCACCAGCAGGGCGTTGTGGGGGCCGTCGATGGGCATGCCGGCCTTCCGTGCGGCTTCCACGAAGCGGGGCGCGTCCTCCGGGAACAGGCTCAGCTGCGTCCGGGAAGGCCCGAGGGGCACGGCGGTGAACGCCAGCAGGCTGACGCCCATGCCGGCCAGATTGGCCAGCAGCTTGTAGGCTTCCCCTGGCTGGTCCTCCACCATGTGGTAGTAGTAGTCGACGCGACGAATCCGGAAGGACATGGCCACCTCCTCTCACT
>CAZUFP010000114.1:0-4427 GCA_964619835.1 uncultured Gemmatimonadaceae bacterium
CGTGAAGCGTGAAGCGTGAAGCGTGAAGCGTGAAGCGTGAAGCGTGAAGCGTGAAACGTGAAACGTGCTGGGATCAGGGCACGGTCCACGGTCCACGCTCCACGCTCCACGATTCTTCAGAAGCGGTGGTCGAGGCGCATGAAGAAGCGGGCGCCCCCTCCGTCCTCGGTGAGTGGGAAGGCCACGTAGAAGCCCAGGCGGTCGAGGAGCAGCCCGAGCCCGGCGTCGTAGAGCCAGCCGGTGTCGCGGCTGAGACCCGCTAAGCCGCCGGCGTCGTTGGTCCAGCCACGGCCGGCGTCGAAGAACACGATCCAGGACGGGTTGACGTCCCAGTTCCAGTCGTACCAGTCGTGCCACCGCTCCTGATGCCAGGTGTCGCCGAACCCGAAATCGAGGGACAGGCGGCCTCGGTACTCGGCCTGGAACAGGGCGAACCGGTCGCAGCCGTAGCTGGGGTAGTACGTCCGCGTGGAGCCGTCCTGGACGCGTGACGTCGGCACGAGCCGGGCGCCACAGTCCGCTTCGAACTGGTCGTAGCCGGGCAGCGTGCCGATGCCGCCCAACGCGTGCTGGTACTGCGGCGGCAAGGGGGTGTCCGTGAGGGCCCCCCCACCCACCACGCGCAGGTTGAGTTGGGACGCGTAGCCCACCGGGGCGTAGCGCCGGATGTCGATGAACGCGGTCGTGAAATCCGCGGGATACGTGCGTGCCGAAAAGCTTGTCGGAATGGGCCCGGCGAACAGTGAATCGTACCCAGCCGCCGGATCGATGCCCGGGCGCGTGAGCTCGCCGTTCACCGCCGTCTGCACGACGCCGTTGATCCACCAGCCGGTGTACGGATCCTCGTCGTCGTCCCGGAGGTCGATGGTCACGTCCGCCACGGCCGTGCCGATCCGGCCTTCGGCCACCAGCGGCTGGAACCGCCATTCGGTCTTGCGGTCGAACAACGACCAGGGATCGCCCGCCGCGAGGGACGTGTTCTCGTCGCGACGGTACTCCAGGCGCGCGTCCATGGCGTGGTTCGGTCGGAACCGCACGAATCCGCTGGCGCCTCTACGGTCGAAGTAATCCCGCAGGTCCTCCCGGAAGATCGCCGCGCCCAGCGACGCTTCCAGGTCGCCGGTCTGCCAGCGATCCATCGGCTGCACCACGGAATAGATCGAAGCACCGACGGAGAACGCACGGTGGCCGCCCAGGAACTGCTCCGCCCGCACCCGGTAGCCCATGCGGTCCGGCTCGAAGGAGCCGCCGGTCTCGGAGCGCCAGATCGCCATGGCTTCCAGGCGCAGGGGATTGGTGCCGGCCGTCTCGATCACGGGACCGAACATGATGGGCAGGCCTTCCACCCGGTTGTAGTTCGTGCCCGCCCGCAGCACCAGCCGGGAGTCGCCCGCACGGAAGGCCCAGCTATCGCGGTCGCGAGCCCTTTCCCGGTCCCGATCCCGGTCCCGCCAGTCCCTCCGGTCGTCCGACGCCTGCCCGTACGTCGTCACCGTGCCCCGGACCTCCGCACCGTCCGCCACGCGCGCTTCGCCGCCCACCACCAGAACGTCACCACCTACCACCGCCGTCGGCTCCAGTACGACATCGCCGTTCACCATGGCCAGGTCGCCATCAATGCGGCCGGCCACGTGGAGCGGACCGCCCATGGCGCCGACGTCTCCACGGATGTGCTCCCGCGACGAGATGTAGGCGTCGCCGTCGAAATGCCTGGTGGCGGGTGCATCGAAGAGATGAAGCAGGCGGGTTTCCAGCGGGCGTGGCAGGTTCGCGTCCCGGATCTCACGCTCCTGCGCGGCGAGGGGCACGGCCCCCGCCAACACAAGGCTCCAGACGAAGATCCAACCCGTGCACCGCATTTGAGCCCCCGTTGGTTCCGTGTTCCGCGTTGTTTGCACTACGGTTCGCGGGGGGGCACGGTTTCCGGTGAGGTGAAACGTGAAACGTGGAACGTGGAGCGTGGAACGTCACGGTTCCCGCTCCACGTTCCACGTTCCTTCATCGTCTGGGCAGTGTCTTCGACCAGTGCAGTGCGTTGTAGCGCCGCAGGATCTCCAGCGTCTCCTTGAGAGGCAGCGCTTCCACCGTGCCGCGGTCGCCGTGCACCGTCCTGGCCTTGAAGAGGGAGTCGTAGATGGCTTCCTCCGTGGCTTCGGCGGCCGCCATGAACAGCGGCGACATGCGGTCGTTGGGCAGATCCTCGATGGTGCGCACGTCGTCGCCCGTACGCCGCACCGAGTCCGCCGTCGAGAACGCGATGACGTAGTCACCCGATCCGTTGCTCATGGTCGAGCCCGTGCGCGCCAGGCCCGCCAGCGCCCGCCGGGCCAGCCGTGCCAGGTTGCGCGAGTCCAGCGGCGCGTCCGTCGCTACCACCATCATGATGCTGCCGTCCCCGTCGTACGGGTCGGAAAGCCCGCCGTGCGCCGCCGCTCCCGGTTCCCCCGTCTCCCCGGGGCGGTGGGGTTGAAGGGCGACCAGCTCCCGGCCCACCGGCGCGCCGTTGATGGACAGGACGCCGCCGAAGTTGGTCTGCACCAGCACGCCCACGGTGTAGCCGCCCGCGCGGTCCGACAGCTTGCGGGAGCTGGTGCCGATGCCGCCCTTCCAGCCAAAGGCCTGCGTGCCGGTGCCAGCGCCTACCGCGCCCTCCGCAACGGGTCCGGACGAGGCGCTCTCGAGGGCGTGCACGACGTGCTCGGGGCGGATGGGCCGGGAGCGGATGTCGTTCAGGAAGCCGTCGTTCGTCTCGCCCACCACCGGGTTGATGGAGCGCACGTCCTCCATGCCCGGCTGCTTCAGCAGCCAGTCGACCATGGCATCGGCGGCCTCCCAGACGCACAGCGTGCATGTCAGGAGGATGGGCGTCTCGATCTCACCCAGCTCCTGCACCTGCGTCACGCCCAGCAGCTTGCCGAACCCGTTCCCGACGACGATGGCCGCCGGGACCTTGTGGTGGAAGATGTCGCCGGGGTGGGGCAGGATCGCGGTGACGCCCGTGCGGATGGAATCTCCTTCGATGACGGTCGTCTGGCCTACCTCGACGCCGGCGACGTCCGTGATGGCGTTGAGGGGGCCGGTGGGCAGCACGCCCACGTCGACGCCGACATCGCGAGCGCGGGGCCGCGATTCCGGTGTCTGGCTCACGGCCGGGCTCGCAGGGAGGAGGAGGGCGGCGGCGAACAGGAACGCCGCAACGCGCCGGGGGTGGGGGCGAAGGAACATGGCATCGCTCGATCGGTTCACGGGGAAGCGGATTCGTTGTACGGCCGGTGGCCGCGTCGACGCCAGAATAGCCAGCCTGGCTCTGCCAGGGCAACCGGCTTCGGAGCGCCGCGACGGGTAGCCACGGGCGCCACGCCCCGTCATATTCAGGACGCTCGCCGGGTTCCATCGGCCACGACGGCGCCCGGGCCACGCGTCGCGCCCCGAACCGTACATACCGACATGTCAGCCGTTTCCGCCCCGGCCCCCTCGGGCCACGACACCGGCCGCCGTCGCTTCGGCCGGCTCGGCCTCGCCGGCGCCGTCTACACCTACGTCCTCGTGGTCTACGGCGGCATCGTCCGCATTACCGGGTCCGGATTGGGGTGCGGCGATCACTGGCCTGACTGCAACGGGACCCTGACGCCACGCCTCGACCTGCCGACGTTCATCGAGTTCAGCCACCGGATCCTGGCAGCCGGCCTCAGCCTGCTCACGCTCTGGATCGTCATTCTCGCGTGGCGGCATCGCGATGACCCCGGGCTGCGGGGGCCCGGCGGACTGACCCGACCCGCGTTCCTCGCCGGCGCGCTCATCATCGTCCAGGTCCTGCTCGGGGCCATCACCGTCAAGCTCGACCTGCCCGCCGGCGTGACCGCGCTGCATTTCGTGACCGCCCTGACCCTGCTGGCGACCTTCGCCAACATCGCCGTGCGCGGCGGCATTTTCGACCGAGGCCTCGCGCCCCGCCGCCCGGGCGATGCGCGCCTCTTCTCGGTCGCCCTGGCCGCCGGGACCTTCGCTCTCCTCGTCGTCACGTTCGGCGCCCTCACCGCCAACGTCGGCATGACCGGACCCTTCCCGCCCAGCGGCGCAGCCATGGCCTGCCAGGGATTCCCGCTCTGCAACGGCAAGCTGCTTCCCGGTGGTACGCCCTGGGTCGACATCCAGTGGACCCACCGCATGCTCGCCTACCTCCTCTTCTTCTACCTGTTCGTCGCCGGCATCGCGACGCTGCGACGGGACGCTCCGCGCGCCATCGCGTCGTTCGCGTACGCCAGCATGAGCCTCGTCGTGCTCCAGGTCATCGTGGCCGCCGGCCTCGTCCTCATGCATCTGCCCGAACCCTTCCAGATCCTGCACCTGGCCGTCGGCGCCGCCCTGTGGGCTTGCCTCGCCTTCTGGACCGGCCTCGCCAGACGCGTCGAGGCCCCGGCGCCGCG
>CAZUFP010000114.1:4527-7346 GCA_964619835.1 uncultured Gemmatimonadaceae bacterium
CTTGCCTCGCCTTCTGGACCGGCCTCGCCAGACGCGTCGAGGCCCCGGCGCCGCGTTTGCGGTGAACCGCGAGCGCAGGGGAAGCATGACGCGGAGGCGCAGGGGAAGCACCACGCGGAGGCGCAGGGGAAGCACCACGCGGAGGCGCAGGGAAAGCATCACGCAGAGACGCTGAGCGCGCAGGGACTGAACGGAATCGGCGGCGGCGTGGGAAACATACTTCCGCGTCTGGCGCTGATTCTCTTTATTCTGGTTGGTACCGGCGGCCGCACGTTGCACGGGCGAATTGCATCCACCGGGTTCCGCCACGGACCGTGACACCCCCCCCAAGTTGTTGCGGCCGTGCGACGAATGTGGACCTACTCAGCCTCTGCGTGAATGCTGTCCCCGCGCTCTCTGCGCCTCTGCGTGAATGCTGTCCCCGCGCTCTCTGCGCCTCTGCGTGAATGCTGTCTCCGCCCTCTCTGCGCCTCTGCGTGACGCTGTCCCGGACGCCAGTCTTGACGAATACGTCATACGCCGGTATGATTTCTGCGGCTCCGGGGTCGCACGGGCACCGGAGCCCCCTTTTTGCCCCAACACCGATAATAACAATCAATGGCGTCTCGGAGTCACAGGTTTCCGCGACTGTTGGTGAGTCTGTTCGTGCTCATCTCGATGGGCGGGTGCGCCTTCTCGTCGGATGTGCATCCACAGACGACGTTCCAACCGGTCACCGGGTTCGGCCGCATCATCGACAGCCTGTTCCACGGGGTGTTCTGGTGGACGATGCTGGTGCTGGTCGTGGTGTTTGCCGTGCTCGGCTACATCCTGATCCGGTTCCGTGAGCGGCCGGACTCTCCGGAACCGAAGCCGGTGTACGGCAACACGGTGCTGGAGATCACGTGGACGGTGATCCCGACGCTGATCATCATCGCGATCCTGATTCCCACGATCCGTGGGATCTTCGCGACGCAGAGGGCTGCGCCGAAGGATGCGCTGGTGGTGGAGGTGATTGGCCACCAGTGGTGGTGGGAGTTCAAGTACCCATCGCTGGGGGTGACGACGGCGAGCCAGCTCGTGCTGCCGGTGGGCCGTCCGCTGGACCTGCGGCTGCATTCGGCGGACGTCATCCACAGCTTCTGGATCCCGCGGCTGGGCGGTAAGCGGGACGTCAACCCGGTGCGGCAGATGCCGGATGGCGAGAAGCCGCCGCACCTGAACCACATTTCGCTGACCATCGACAGCGTTGGAGAGTACCCGGGCCAGTGCGCGGAATTCTGCGGCACGCAGCACGGTGCTATGCGCATGATGGCCATTGCGGTGCCGTCGGCGGAGTTCGACGCGTGGGTGCAGCGGATGAAGGCGGGGCAGGATTCGACGGCGCTGGCGGCTCCGGCGGATTCGCTGGCGAGGCGCGGGAAGCAGAAGTTCCTGACCAGCGCGTGTATTGCGTGCCATAGCATTTCCGGCACCACGGCCATGGGCCAGATCGGGCCGAACCTGACGGCGCTGGGCGACCGTTGGAGCATCGGTGCGGGTGTGCTGGACAACACTCCAGCCAACGTCGAGCGCTGGATTCTTCATGCCCCCCAGGTCAAGCTGGGCATCATCATGCCGGGCGCCCAGGTCGGGGCGGGTGGGATGCCGCCGACCGGTTTGTCGGAATCGGATGCGCGGGCGGTGGCGGCGTACCTGTCGAGCCTGAGCGCCGGGGTGGCGCCGACGCGCAAGACGGGTTGGGCCATCGAGACCACGGTAGCGCACTGATCGAACAGAGCTCCTGAACCCAGGGACAACGAGCTGAATATGGCCACAGTCGAAGCCCACGTACCCGCGGCCGCCAGATCCGGACGGCCGAGCGGGATCTGGGACTGGATCACCACGATCGACCACAAGAAGATCGGCCTACTGTATGGGAGCACGGCGCTGGTCTTCCTGTTTCTGGGCGGGCTGGAAGCGTTGATGATCCGTACGCAGCTGGCGCAGCCGGGCCTGGACGTGGTGAGCCCGGACTTCTACAACGAGCTCTTCACGATGCACGGCATCACCATGGTCTTCCTGGTCGGGATGCCCATGGCGGTGGCCATGTTCAACTACATCGTGCCGCTCCAGATCGGGGCGCGCGATGTGGCCTTCCCGCGTCTGAACGCCCTCTCGTACTGGCTCTTCCTGCTGGGTGGGCTGTTCCTGTATTCCGCGTTCTTCATCGGCCAGGCGCCCAACGACGGCTGGTTCGCATACTCGCCCTTGACGTCGACCCAGTATTCGCCCGGGCTGAACATGGACTTCTACGCCCTGGGCCTCCAGATCCTGGGGATCGCGTCCATCATGGGCGGCGTCAACTTCATCACGACGATCATCAACCTGCGGGCGCCCGGCATGAAGTTCATGCGCATGCCGCTGTTCACTTGGATGGCGTTCGTGACGAGCTTCATCATTGTCACGGCGCTGCCTGTGTTTGCGGTGGCGCTGTTCTTCCTCACGTTCGACCGGTTCTGGGGCACCAACTTCTTCCAGACCTCGGCGGGCGGCGACCCGATCCTCTGGCAGCACCTGTTCTGGCTGTTCGGCCACCCGGAGGTCTACATCCTGATCCTGCCGGGCTTCGGCATCGTCTCGGACGTGATCCCGACGTTCTCGCGCAAGCCGCTGTTCGGCTACACGGTGATGGTGTACGCCGGTGCGCTCATCGCGTTCATTGGCTGGGGCGTGTGGTCGCACCACATGTTCGCCACGGGCATCGGCACCGTGGCGGATGCGTTCTTCACCACATCCACGATGATCATCGCCATCCCCACCGGCGTGAAGATCTTCAACTGGCTGGCGACGATGTGGGG
>CAZUFP010000115.1:0-7132 GCA_964619835.1 uncultured Gemmatimonadaceae bacterium
CGCCGGCGAGATCAGTTGTAGGCGATCCGCACGGCTTCCGTGGCCATGAGCTGCGTACGGCTCGTCACGACGTCCGCCGACGGCAGCGCTTGATGGCAGGACAGGTACTTCTCCGGGATGGGGTGCGTGCCCACCACCACCGGCACATGGTAGTGCGATTCGATGAACTGCTTGAAGTAGTCCGTCCACGGGCACGGCGGGTAACCCACCACCAGCCCCGTCGCCAGGTGGATCGCCTCCGCACCGTTCTTCACCATCTCCTCCGGCGCGTACTCGATGTTGCCACCCGGGCAGCCGCCACAGGTCGTGAAGCCCACCACCTCCAACGGCTCGTCCGACGCGTACCCCGAGAAACCACCCGCCCGCTCGCGCGCCGCACGGAAACACTTGCCGCCGGCACAGCTCCGGTATCGGTCACAGATGATGATCCCCACCTTCATCGTGCACCCTCCTCGTTCGGGTCCGCCGCCCGCCTCGACGTCACCGGGACGGCATTCCGTGCGTAACCGACAGGCCGTGCAGGAACACGTCCACCGACGAATCGAAGATCCGGTCCGTGTCGCACGGCACCACATCGTCCAGTCCCAGATGAACCTGGAGAGCCGCCTGCAGCAGCAGTCCCGAGACCACCATCCGCGCCGACACCTCCGCGTCGACACTCGATCGGAACTCACCGCCCGCTACGCCCTCCTCGATCAGCGCCCGCACCAGCGTCCAGCCCTGGATCGGCCCATCCTCCGCCCAGAGCCTGAAGATGGCCGGAAACTCCACACTCACCTCGCCCACCATCAGACGGAACGCCGGACCCCACTCCGGCTCCAGCAGGTGCTGCCAGATCCGGCGCAGCACCAGACGGATCCGCACCGACGCCGGCGCCCGCTCTGCGGCCAGCGCTTCCGCAATCTCGCCGTAGATCGCCCGATGCCGGTTCTGCACCGCCCGCCGCAGCAGGTCCTCTTTGCTGTCGAAGTAGTAGTAGATGGCGCCTTTCGTGACCCCCGCTTCCCGCGCCACCTCTTCCAGGCGCGTCGCGCGGTACCCCCGCAGCGCGAACACGCGGAACGCCGCATCCAGCAGCGCCTGCACCATCGGGCCTGCTTCCACGTCCTTCTGCGGACCAACCGGTGATCTCGTACTCAATGGTATCCTCCACCAGCATCCAGGCTCACTCGGCGAAGATACAGTATTCGCGTTGTGTTCGTCAATTCACAATCCTGTGCCGTATACTTGACACCACGGTCATCCAGGCCAAAGATACTCGGAGGTATGTCATCACCGTTGTGGCGAGTGGAGGCCGGGAGGAGGCCATGGCGAGTATGGCCGATGTGGGAGAGATGGAGGTGGGGACGGGTTTCGTGGTACGGCGGATCCTGTTCGATGGTCCGCGAGCCCGTTGCGGCGGGTGTGGGTTGGGGGTCGGGGACCGGGCGGAGCTCGTGGAGCGGAATCATGCGAGTGTGGTGGTGAGGGTGGCGGGCGGAAGGCTGGTGCGGTGCCCACTGGACGTGGCGTGTTTTGTGGAGGTGGAGCGGGCAGGCGAAGCGGGAGGGTGAGCGGGTGGCTGGGCGGGCGGCTGAGCGGACGGCTGGGCGGGCGGTTGAACGGGCGGAGGGTAGGGCGGAGGGCAGGGCGCGAGCGTGGCCGCAGGCCTTCCGGGGCCGGTGGCCGGTTGGTGAGCCGGGCGACCAAATCGGGCGACGAATCGGGCGACGAATCGGGGGGTGCGATGAGCCTGGACTGCGGCGGTTGTGACCGATACGCGTGCCGGGTGGGGCGCGTGGATGCGGCGCCGGCGACGTGCCCGATGCGCGGGGATTTCCCGGCGTTCGATGCGCTCTACGGCGAGGAGCGCGACCTGGTGCTGGCGTACCACGCGGCGCGTGTGGAGGCGGAGGGATACGGCCGCTGGACTCGGTTGCGGGAGGTGGCGGAAGTGTCGGGGCGCATGGGGTACGACCGGGTGGGGGTGGCGTGCTGTCCGGACATGCGGTGGGCGGCGGAACGGGTAGCGGACGCCCTGGCGGCGCAGGGCCTCGACGTGATGCTGGCGGCGGACGCCGGCGACTGCGATCCGATGGCCCAGGCGGCGGAGTTCGCTGCCCGCGGCACGGACCTGAACATCATCGCCGGGATGTGCGTGGGCCACGATGCCCTGTTCATCCGGCATTCCAGGGCGCCGGTCACGTCGCTGGTCGTCCGGGACCTCAGGCTGCGGCACAACCCCGCCGCCGCGCTCTATCTGCGGACCGGCTACTTCAAATCGGCCCTGTACGGCACACAGCCGCCCGAACCCGTGTCGTTCCGTGGCTGGGACGATGCGCTCCTGGACCGTCTGGCCCGCGAGGTGAGGGCTGCTGGCGCTGCCCGCGATGTGCCGCCCTGCCGCCTGGAGGAGGTCATGGACTTTGCCCGCCGGGCGGGCGTGCGCCACCTGGGCGTGGTCTACTGCAGCGGGTTCCGGGAAGAGGCCCGGCAGCTGAAGGCGGTGCTGGGCACGAACGGCTTCCGTGTGTCGTCCGTATGCTGCAAGACGGGATCGGTGCCGAAGGAGCGGCTGGGCATCACGGATGCGGAGAAGGTGCACCCGGGCCGGGTGGAGATGATGTGCAACCCGCTGGCCCAGGCGGAGCTGCTGGAGCGGGACGAGGTGGAGCTGGTTCTACTGATGGGACAGTGTGTGGGACACGACAGCGCCACGATGGCGAAGCTGAAGACGCCGGCGGTCTGCCTCGTGGCGAAGGACCGCGTGCTGGGCCACAACACGGTGGCCGCACTGTACGAAGCACGGGAGGCATAGATGACGTCGACGATGGTGGCACCGGATTCCAGGGTGGAACGGCTGCTGGCGCGGATGCAGGAAGACGGCATCGCCCGGAGCCCCGAGTGCATTCTGGAGGCCGTCCAGCGGCCGCGCTGGCAGGAGACGCGCGGTCTGCAGGACTGGCGGAACCACGTCCCGGCCTGTGTCCAGCGGGACTGGGACGCGTTGCCTCTCACGACCCGGCTGTGCGTGTACGGCACCGCGGCGCTGGCTGCCCTGACGGACGAAGCCGGCGCCCCGCTGGTGACCGGGCGCCCGTCTTCGTAGGCCCCGCTAAGCCGGCACGTAGATGTAGGTGAGCAGCTCTTCCGGCGGCGTGTTGTCCGGGTCGTTGACGTATTCTTCCCACATGGGCGTATGCTTGGCCCAATCGGCCTCGGACTCCATGCGCCCGTTGGCCACCATCCATTCCGTGATGCGGCCGTAGGCGTCCATGAGCTGGTCGTAGGGGCCCGTGTGCGCGAAGCGCAGCATGGTGCCGCCGTTCAGCTCGCCGAGTGCGACGCCGCCCACCGAGCCGGGGTCCGGCGTGTCCTGCGCCACGGGGAAGGCCAGGGTGAAGCGCGTCTCTTCGGGGCCGTAGGCCGTGTAGACGGACCGCGGCGGGCCCGTCAACTCGAGGCCGTGGGACGCCGCGTAGATCGCGATGCGCCCGAAGCCGTCCATCATGGCGTCGCGGATCGCTTCCGGTTCCGACGTGCTGCCGATGTCCACCTGCACCACGCGGGTGGAGGGTACGTCTACCTCGACCGGCTCTATGGTATTGCTCGACATGTTCGTCCTCCAGGATCGTAAGCCATGCGCCGGACGGTACAGGCCCGGCGCCGTTCAGTTTGCGGTGGCGCCGAACATCCAGCGCCGACCGCCCCGGGCGGCCGCGTGCACGGCCTCGCCGAAGCGCCGCACGTCTTCCAGACGCCCCGGCTCCAGCGGTCCTTCCAGCACTCCGGCCACGTCTTCGCTCAGCTCCTCGGGCGTGCGGGCCGCACACCAGGCCATGTCCACCGGCGGGTGGCCCAGGACGAACCGGTAACATTCGGGTCCCGTCATCGGTTGCGCGAATCCTCGCTCCGGTAACGGCTCCAGCAGCATGCCCCAGCGGGTGGCCGTGTACGCGATGATGGCGGGCCGCGCCGCGCCGAACTCGGACAACGGCTGGAAGATCTCCCGTTCCGCGCCCCGGTGCGCCGCGTTGTAGCGGATCATGAGCACGTCCGGCCGGAGCTGCCGTGCAAGCTCCGTCGCCAGGACCCGATGGTGGGTCGAGAACCCGATGGCTCGCGCCTGGCCCGAGGCGCGCAATCGTTCCATCTCGCCCCACACGGAGTGCCGCAGGTGCCAGCGGCGTCGTACCCAGCCGTAGATCAACACGTCGAGATGGTCCGTGCCCAATCGCCGCAGGGTGCGCTCGAGGCCCCGGCGCACCGAGCCCGCGAACGGCAGGCCCACCTCGGTCGCGATCACCAGCTCGTCCCGATGGCCCGCGCGGATCAGCCGGCGGATGCCTTCATCGATGGCCGGGGTGAGCGTGTTGGCGAGAAAGGTGTTGATGCCGTGATCGTTGAACGCGCGCTCGCAGTCGTCCGCGGTCAGCTTCAGACCGCGCTTGCCGGCCGCACGGATGCCGAACGTGGCGAGTCCGAGCGGCGACACCTGCAACCCCGTCCGGCCGAGGGGCCGCAGGCCAAGACGTGGAGCGGTCATGGCGAGCTCCTGTGGGAGCGTTTCCGGAGACGAGTCCAGCCCGCGATTCGCCATCGTCCGCGGGCACCCACACAGGGGCAAGATAGTGGACGGCGTGCCCGTCGAAAGGGCGCGGATGCCCGGCGGTCGCCACGTCGCGACTGTCCAGGCCGCGGTTCAACGTACGACCGCCCCGCCGGCGTGCGCCGGCGGGGCGGTCGTGACCGTCCGAAGGACGGAGAGAATCAGCCGCCGAGCGGCGTGCAGGGTGCCACCAGGCTGCGGGCCGCGCATTCGCCCGCCGGGATGATCATGTTCGGGAACACGGAGTCGCCCGTGCGATCCACGGGCAGCTGGTCCAGCCGGTTGTAGCGGCGGGCGTCGATCCAGCGCGTGCCCTGTGACCAGAGCAGCGAGTACAGGCGGTTGTAGAGTAGCTCCGTCACGAAGTCCGCGTCCGGGCTGGCCGCCGTCAGCGTGGTCGCATCGAGCCCACCCGCGTTCTCGCGGATCCGGTTGATGTCGTCGATGGCTCCGGCCTTGTTGCCGTTGTTCCAACGGATCTCGGCCCGGAGCAGCAGCAGCTCCTCGTTCGAGATCCACGGGATCGGCGCGCCCAGGTCGGGCTGCGTCGGATCGGTCGCGTTGTTGTAGAGGATCGGCTTGTAGGAGCTGGACAGCCCGTTCAGCTCCCGCGTGCGGCCCACGTCCATCACCTTCTCCGTCAGCCGCAGGTCCGGCTGGCCGTTCGCCCGGAGCTGGGCCCCGGACACGATGGAGGGGTGCACCCAGAACCGGTTGCTCGAAGCGGGTTCGGTGATGGGGTTCGTGGGCTCGCCGGATGCCGTCGAGTAGCCGTAGTAGACGCCCGTGGCGAGGGAGTTGGGCAGGTCCGCGTCCGTCACGAACGAGGCGTTCAGAGCGGTGCTTGCGTCAGCCCAGCAGGTAGAGCAGCCGTTGAAGGTCGCCCGCCATACAAGGATCTTCGCCGCCAGTGCGCGGTTGAACTGCGCGAACGTGGCAGGGGTGTCGAAGCCGCTGTAGCCGGGCGGCATGGTGAACGGGAAGTCGGTTCCGCCGGCCTGAAGGTCCGAGTAGGCCGAGTCCATCAGATCGGACGCCGCCTGGAGCGCGTCCGTGAAGGAGACGAACGGCGCGGGATCGGCATCGATGGGACGGTCCACGTCGATGGGAATGCCGAGCGCACCGGTGCGGATGGCCAGCTCCGTCATGTGCCAGGCCTTCATCGTCTTCGCGAAGCCGTTCGCTGCGCTACGCTCGGCGTCGGTGAGCGCCGTCGTGCTGCTCAGCGCCTTCAGGTACACGTTGATGGTGCGGATCGCCGAATACTGCCCCGTCCAGATGGCGGAGTTGCGTCCCGTCGGGTCCTGCGGCCCTCGGATCTGCTCGCCCGTTTCCCGGGGGTCGTTGCCCAACAGGTTGTAGCCTTCCCGTCCGTACAGCGCGTAGTACTGGATCTCCGTGCCGACGTCGTTGAAGGCCTGGGAGAAGATGCCCGTGGCCGCGCGGGCCAGCACGTCCCGCGACGGGTTGTTCGTCAGCTCCTCGACGGTGGGCGCGTTGGTGTTGGTGATGTCCAGGTTCCCACACGCCGTGAGCGCCAGCGCGCCGGCGAGCGCGACGCCGAGACGCACGGCGGCTCTCCCCGCTCGCTTTCCGGTATTGGTCGTCGTGCTCATGTCAGAACCCCACGGAAACGTTGAAGAAGACGCTACGCGACGGCGGATACGGACTGATGTCCAGGTTGTTGCGCACCGACGCGCTGCCGAAGTTCGCCACCTCGGGGTCGAGGCCGCTGTAACCGGTCCACATGAACAGGTTCCGCCCTGAAACGCCCACGCTCATGCTCCGCGCACCCAGGTGCAGCGCCGCGATGAGGTTCGGTGGCACATCGAGGTTCACGGAGACTTCCCGGACCTTCACGAAGCTCGCACTCTCGATGTAGGGCGAGATCACCCCGTGCAGGTACCCGTTGTAGCGCTTCTGCCACGCGTCCGTGCCCCAGTCGGCCGACGTATGGCCGTCGTCCATGAGGAACTGGGTCAGGTTGATCACGTCGCCGCCGTGCTGCCAGTCCACCACGACGCGCAGGTTCGTCGCCTTGTACCTGAAGTTGTTGACGAAGCCCATGCGGAAGTCCGGTGCCGAGTTGCCCAGCTGGGCCAGCGTGTCGGCCCGCGTGCCGCTGCCGTCGCCGGCGAAGTCGAAGCCGATGATCTGCGTGATGGGCCGGCCCTCCTGGATGTACGACCGGCCCAGGTTGCCGAACCCGGACTGCGGAGGGAAGAACGACGGCAGTCCGGCCAGGTCGATGACCTTGTTGGCGTACCGGGTGAAGGTGATCTGCGAGACCCAGTTGCTCGTCGACGTGATCAGCGGCGTGACGCCCAGGGAGATCTCGGTCCCCCAGTTGCGGATCTCCCCGCCGTTGAAGAGCTGGCTCGCGAAGCCAGACGACGGCGCCGGCACACGCTGCAGCAGCAGGTTCGTCGTATTGCGCTGGAACTGGGTCAGCTGCCACGTCACACGCTCGTTGAAGAACGTCCCGTCGATGCCGACCTCGATCTCCTTCAACCGTTCCGGCTGGATGTTCGAGTAGCCGGACGT
>CAZUFP010000116.1:0-3897 GCA_964619835.1 uncultured Gemmatimonadaceae bacterium
CAAAAAGTGACGACCATGACCGCACGAGCCTCTCTCCTGGCCGTGGGCGCTCTCGCGTGCGCCGTCGTTTGCACGCCTGCGCATGCCTCGGCCCTCTCCGCGAATCTGTTGCCGGCGGTGTCGGATTCCATCCATGGACGGGTCACGGACCGTACGGGCGACCCTATCGCCGACGTGGACGTGACGGTGCCGACGTTGTCGCGTCGCGCCACGACGAACGCGCAGGGGGCGTTCACCCTTCCGGACATGCCGGCGGGCAAGTTCAGTCTGGTCTTCACGCGGGCGGGTTACGCGTCGGCGGTCGTGGAGGTGGATGCGCGCACCGCGGAGTTGGTGAACGTGGCGCTGAAGGCCGTGCCCTTCCGTCTGCCGGACATCACCGTCACGGCGTCCGGCTCTCCCATCACGCAGCCGTCGTCGCCGCTGCCCGCCACGTCGCTGGGCACGGACCAGATCCGCCGCGAGCACGGCGTGTCCCTGGCCCACGTGCTGGACCACCTGGCGGGCGTGCGCACGCTCAGCACCGGCGATCAGATCGGCAAGCCGGTGATCCGCGGCATGTCCGGCGCCCGGGTGCGCGTGCTGGAAGACGGCATGCCCCTGCAGGACTACTCCTGGAGCGATGAGGACGGCCCGGCGGTGGACGCCCGGCTGGCCAGCCGCATCGAGGTCGTGCGGGGGCCCGCCAGCGTGCTGTACGGGTCCGACGCGCTGGGCGGCGTCGTCAACGTCATCTCCCAGCCCATCCCGGACGCCACGGGCCGGGCGCCGTTCCGGAAGGGCAGCATCGGCATCTGGGCCGCGTCCAACAACCTGGAGTCCGGCGGCGTGCTGAGCCTGGAGGGCGCCAGCGGGAGCATGGGCTGGCGGGCCACCGGCGTGGGCCGATTCGCCGGCAACCTGCACACGCCCGCGGGCGAGCTGGACAACACGGGCTTCTTCGCCCTCAACGGCGACGCCGCCATCGGCACCCGCGGCGACTGGGGCACCGCCGAGCTGCACGTCGTGCACTACGGCGGCGAGTTCAAGCTGCTGGAGTCCGGCGGCCCCAGCACGGGGCCCACGGGCCAGCCGGAAGAGGGCGGGCCGGAGCGCAAGACGGACGACGAGCGGGTGGAGGCCCGGGCCAACCTGCCCTGGGGCGGGTCCATCGTGGAGACGCGGCTCCAGTTCCAGCGGCACTGGCTGTCGGAGCTGGCCGATGAGCCCGGCATCGGCGCCGTGCCCGGCCAGGAGGTCACGGTCTTCGACCTGACGCTCAACACCCTTACGGGCGAGGTACTGCTGCGCCACGATCTGGGCACGCGCATCCACGGCACCGCCGGTATCAGCGGCGCCGTCCAGCACAACGCCACCGCCGGCATCGTCCCCGTGGTTCCCACGGCCAACATCGGCACCGGCGGGCTGTTCGCCCTCGAGACCCTGACCCTGGGCGCCCTGGACCTCCAGGGCGGCGCCCGCGTCGACCTGCGCTCCGTGCGGGCCGACGCCGTCGATTCCCTGGCCGGCGGCAACGCGGACTACACGGCGTTCAGCGGCAGCGCCGGCGCCGTGCTGCACCTGGGCAGCGGCCTGTCCTTCACGGCCAACGTCGGCCGGGCCTGGCGCGCGCCCACCCTGTTCGAGCTGTTCTCCAACGGCCCGCGCCTGGGCGAGTCCCGCTACGAGATCGGTGACACGTCCCTCAAGCCGGAAGCCGGACTCGACACCGATGTCGGCCTGCGCTGGGATCCCGGCTTCGCCACGGTGACGGTGAGCGCGTTCCACAACCGCATCAGCGGCTACATCTACCTCGCGCCCACCGCCGACTCCATCAACGGGCTGCGCGTCTTCCGCAACCTCCAGGCAGACGCACGCCTCCAGGGCTACGAGGCCCAGGCCCACGTCGCCACCACGGCCTGGCTCACCCTCAACGGGCGCCTCGACTTCGTGCGCGGCACCAACCTGGCCGACCACCAGCCGTTGCCCTGGATCCCGCCCGTGCGCGGCGACCTGGGCGCCAGCTTCCACGGCGACAACCTCGGCTGGGCACGCCACGCCGACATCGGCTTCGACGTGGAGGCCGTCGGCACCCAGGACCGGCTCAGCCCCTACGACGAGCCCACCGCCGGCTACACCCTGCTCCACCTCGACGGCGGACTGGACACCACCTGGCACGGCCGCACGGTCCACATCGACCTGAGCGTCCGCAACGCCCTCGACCGCTCCTATCGCGACTTCCTCAGCCGCTACAAGACGTTCGCGCTGAATCCGGGGCGGGACATCGTGCTGCGGGTGTCGACCGGACTGTAGGTCGTCAGGCCGGCGGAGCCGGCGGAGCCGGCGAGGCCGGTTGGGACGTTCGAGGGGGCGGGCGCTGGAGAGAATCGATCACCGATCGTGCTCACCCCCGCACCTGCCCCTCCCCGCGCACCACGAACTTCGTGGTGGTGAGCTCGCGGGCGCCCATGGGCCCGAAGGCGTGCAGCTTCGACGTGGAGATGCCGATCTCGGCGCCCAGGCCCAGCTCGCCGCCGTCGGCGAAGCGCGTGCTGGCGTTCACCAACACCGTCGATGACTGGACGCCCCGCACGAAGGCGTCGGCACGCGCCGCGTCCTTCGTGATGATCGCTTCCGTGTGATCGGACCCGTAGGTGGCGATGTGGTCCATGGCCGCCTCCATGTCGTCCACCACCCGGATGGCCAGGATCAGGTCCAGGTACTCCGCCGCCCAGTCCGCTTCCGTGGCCGGCACGACGTCCTCGCCCAGCACGGCCCGGGTGCGGGGGCAGCCTCGCAGCTCCACGCCGGCCTGCCGCAGCCGCGCGGCGATGGCCGGCAGCGCGTCCACCGCCGACGCGTGCACCAGCAGCGTCTCCAGCGCGTTGCACACCCCCGGACGCTGCGCCTTCGCGTTCACGACGATCTCCGCCGCCATGCCGGCATCCGCGCCGTCGTCCACGTAGATGTGGCACACGCCCTTGTAGTGCTTCAGCACCGGGATGCGGCTCTTCTCCACCACCGCCCGGATCAGGCCCTCGCCGCCCCGCGGGATCACCAGGTCGATCCAGCGCTCCTGCCGCAGCAGCACGTCGATGCCCGCCCGGTCCGTGGTCCCGATGAGCTGCACCGCGTCCGGCGTCACGCCGGCCTGCGCCAGCCCCGCGCGCAGCGCCCGGGCGATGGCCGTGTTGGTGCGGAACGCCTCCTTGCCGCCCCGCAGGATCACCGCGTTGCCCGCCATGAAGCACAGCGCCGCCGCATCCGCCGTCACGTTGGGACGGCTCTCGTAGATCATGGCGATGACGCCCAGCGGGATCCGCATGCGCGCCACCCTGAGCCCGTTCGGCCGCACGACCGCGTCCGTCAGCTCACCCACCGGGTCCGGCAGCCGCGCCACTTCCCGCACCGACGCCACCACCCGGCCGAGCCGCCCGTCGCCCAGCCAGAGCCGGTCCACCATCGCGGACGACAACCCCGCGCGTTCCGCCTCCCGGACATCCGCCACGTTCGCCGACAGGACCTCTTCCTCCGCCGCCGCCAGCGCCGACGCCATCGACTCCAGCGCCGCCACCTTTTGAGACGACGTCAGCCGCGCCAGCATCCGCGACGCCGCCCGCGCCCGCTTCGCCTGGTCCTCGATCTCGGCCTCCAGCACGACGCCGCTCGTGGATGCCGCGTCCGCAGCCGCGCCCACGACCCCGGCGTTCGCGTCCACCTGCTCCGTCATTGCCACGTGCGATCCTCCAGCATCACGATCCGGTCCGCCCGCACGACCTCCCGCGTCGCGCGGTACCCAAGGATCTCCTCGATCTCGTCCGAATGGCGCCCCTTGATGCGCGCCACCTCCCGGTCGTCGTACGCCACCACGCCCCGTGCCCGCTCCACGCCGCTCCCGTCCAGGATCGACACCACATC
>CAZUFP010000116.1:3997-7010 GCA_964619835.1 uncultured Gemmatimonadaceae bacterium
GCCTGCAGCTTCGTCGCCATCCCGCCCGTCGACTCCCGCGCCTGCTTCCGGTAGCAGTAAGGCCGCAGCGCCGCCGCCGAGGACGACGCCTCGATCAACCGCGCGCCCGGCTCCGACGGATGCCGGTCGTACACCCCCGGCACGTCCGTCAGCAGCACCAGCGCGTCCGCCTCCACCAGCGCCGCCGTGTACGCCGCCAGGTTGTCGTTGTCCCCGATCCGGATCTCCCGCACGCTCACCGCGTCGTTCTCGTTCACAACCGGCACCACCCCCGCCTCGAACAACGAGCCCAGCGCCGCCCGCGCGTCCAGGTACCGGCGACGGTCCGCCAGCCCGTCCTGCGTCAGCAGCACCTGCCCCACCTCCAGCCCGTGCACCGCGAACAGCTCTGCATACATACGCATGAGCCGCGGCTGACCCACCGCCGCCGCCGCCTGACGCTCCCGCAACGTCACCGGCGGCGCCGCCATCCCCAGCCGCCCGTACCCCGCCGCCACCGCTCCGCTCGACACCAGCACCACCTCCACCTCCCGATGCCGTGCCACAGCCTCCACGTACACCGACATCCGGTCCCGGTCCAGCTCCAGACCCCCACCCGTCAACAGCCGACTGCCCAGCTTCACCACCAGCCGCCGGGCCGCCGTGCGCCGCAATGCGGCCATGCACCCGCTCCTGTGGATGGAAATTTATGCAATGAAGGTGACAAAGATATACGGAACGGCGAGGAGTTCAAGGGAGGTGGGCTCACGGTGGAGTTGCCGGCATCCCTGCCGCGGCCACGGGACGGGGAAACCGCCGGGCACTGATTGAGGAACCTCCGTGCTCTCCGAGCCTCCGAGATCTCCGGGTCAAGCAGTTCCCGGACGCGGCCCTCGCGGCCTTCACACCCAGACGGCCTCGAGCACCCGGAGCGCGTTGCCGCCGACGACGCGTTCGATGTCCTCGTCGCTGTAGCCGTGTTTCACGAGCCAGCGCGGGATGTTGCGGGAGGCTTCCGTCGGGTTTTCGAGGCCCTCGACCCAGAGGACGTGCTCGTAGTCCATGGTGCCGTGGGCCTGGGCGAGGCCGAAGGCGGAGGCGTAGACGCCGTGGAGGCCCACGTGGTCGCCGTAGAGGGTGTCGGGCCCGAAGCCGACGTGCTCGATGCCCACCAGGCTGGCGACGTACTCGAAGTGCTCCATGACGGCGTCCAGCCCGTGGCGGCGGTTCCCGTCCGTGATGGTGGTGTGGGGCGCGGCCTCGATGCCGATGACGCCGCCCTTGGCAGCGCAGGCCACCAGCACGTCGTCGGGGGCCATGCGGTTGGTGTTCCACAGGGCGCGGGCGCCGATGTGGCTCAGCACGATGGGCTGCTCGCTGGCCTCGATGGTGTCCAGCGTGGTCTGGTCGCCGCAGTGGGCGCAGTCGATGAGCATGCCCAGCCTGTTCATGCGCCCCACCGCCTTGCGGCCCAGCTCCGTCAGCCCGCCGTCCCGCCGCTCCTTGAGCCCGGAGCCCAGGGCGTTGGACTCGCTGTAGGCGATGCCCAGGCTGCGCACGCCCAGGCCGTACAGGATGTCGATGCGGTCGATGTCGTTCTCGATCATGGCCGCCCCCTCCATGGCCGCGACCCAGGCGATGCGCCCCTCGTCACGCGCGCGGCGGATGTCCGACACCCGGAGCGCCGGCACCAGCAGGTCCTGGTGCGCCAGGTCCGCCTGGCGCATGCCCAGGTCGTG
Organism: uncultured Gemmatimonadaceae bacterium; assembly: GCA_964619835.1. Lineage (GTDB taxonomy): Bacteria > Gemmatimonadota > Gemmatimonadetes > Longimicrobiales > RSA9 > JARRJS01. The sequence continues at coordinate 5,716 of CAZUFP010000116.1, forward strand.
CACCACGTCCTCCCACTGCCACGCCACCCGGGAATGGATGGCGCCCATGCCGTCCATCAGGTTGTCGAACACCGCGTCCCACCACGACGACGCCAGCGCACCGTACGCCGTGAACATGCGCCCCGCCCGCATGTACGCGGGCGTCTCCTCGATCCGCGCCGGAAACGCGCCCACGTGGTCGTGCAGGCTCACCATCACGCTCCGCTCCGCCAGCGCCGCCACACGACGCTCCTCCTCGTCGCTCAACGGCAGCTCGTACGGCGCCACCCGCGGCTGCCCGTCCGCCAGCTCGAACGGCCGGTAGTCGGCGCCCGCCTCCAGATAGGAATACGATCGGTAGTCGGTCCCGCGCTTGTTCCGGCCCATGGTCGCCCCGGCTTGGAAAGGTTGTGAGCGCAGCTGGCAGGAGATTGGGGGCGCCTCCCCCTCCCGCGCAAACGTGGAGCGTGAAACGTGGAGCGTGAAACGTGGAGCGTGAAACGTGAAACGTGGAGCGTGAAACGTGGAACGTGGAACGTGGAACGTGGAACGTGGAACGTGGAACGTGGAGCGTGGAGCGTGGAGCGTCAGCGGAAACCGGAAAGCGGAAAACGGGTGGTGGGCCGGGATGCAGGGTCTCCTCCCAGGACGTGACGCGCCCCCATTTCCGGTTTCCGTTCACCCCCACCAGAATCCTCGCCCTCTCCGGGCTATTACGCTATTTTGCGTAACGTACTTTTGCGGATGCCTCATATTGCCTGTTGTGCCGAAAAACCCGTTTCGCGTCGCCCAACGCGTCCACGGCCCGAGCTTCGCGGGCCGCGAACGCGAGGTCGAGGCGTTGGCGGCGGCGATGCGGACGGGCACGCCGCTGCTGGTGTGGGGGGCGGCGCGGATGGGGACGAGCTCGCTGGCGGGCGAGGCGGTGGAAACGGTGAAGGCGGCGGGCGGCGTCGTACTGTGGGTGGACCTGGAGACGGTCACGGGGCTGGCGGAGGCGGCGGACCGGGTGTTGGGGGCGGTGTCGGAGGCGGCGGCGTGGCGTGGGCGGTTGTCGGCGTGGGCGATGTCGCTGGCGCCGCAGGTGGTGCTGGGCTGGGCGGCGCCGGACCGGCCGCGGTTGTCGGTGAGCGGGGCGTCGTGGCCGCGGAGCCAGGAGGGGGAAAAGGCGTTGCTGCGGGCCGTGTTGAAGCAACTCGGCGCGGCCGGGGTAGAGGCCGGCGGGGGCGGGGGCCGAGACCCGGGCGGGGGCGAGGGCGGGGACGGGGGCGGCGGCGAGGGCGGGGGCGGCGAGGGCGGGGGCGGCGGCGGCGGCG
>CAZUFP010000117.1:0-6975 GCA_964619835.1 uncultured Gemmatimonadaceae bacterium
CGAGTTCGAGGAGGAGTGGAAAGCGCTGTACAAGAACTAGCGAGCGGCGAACGAACCGGAGGCAGGCGGCGGGCCGGGAAGGATCATGTCTTTCTTCCCGGCCCGTTTGCCGTGGTCGGATCCCTGGCCCCCGCCAGAGCCCGCCGACGGTGGCGACCGAGTCCCGGTGCGGGCGCGCGCCACGTGCCCGAAACAACCCGTGATTCGGTGTGCGTGCCCGGGCCCGGGTCCGTGCCCAACGCCGGCAGTCAGCCGGATCCACACGGACTCTTCCTGAGTGCCCGGTGCACATCGGGGTACGGGCAGGAGCACGGAACCGGACCCGGGTGAAGGCCGGGCTCGTGACTCGCACCGGCACCCGCACCCGGGCAGAGGTGTTCTCGAATTCGAATTCGGTCTGGCCAAGCCTGCCGTCAAGCCTCATCTTGCCCCTGCCCGGGCCGCACTCGTCGGCCCACGAACCTTCGCCTGCCACACGAGCCCGAGACCGATGAGCACCCACACACGCATGATGCTGAGCCTCGTCCTGCCGCTGCTCGCCGCCTGCGCGAACCAGGCGGACCAGGACGCCTCGAACGTCCAGGACGCGGCGAAAGTCCACGAGGATGCCCTGGTCATCGACACCCACGTGGACATCTCGCCGCGCTTCGCTGCCGAGGTGAACCCGTGCCAGGAGACCGAGCGCCAGGTGGACGTGCCCAAGATGCAGCAGGGCGGCGTGGACGCCGTCTTCTTCATCGTCTACGTGGGCCAGGGCGAGCGGACGACCGACGGCTACGCGCAGGCGGAGAAGACCGCGCTGGACCGGTTCGCGGCGATCCACCGCATGGCCGAGGATCTGTGCCCGGACCGCATCGAGATCGCATACACGCCCGACGACGTGCAGCGCATCCACGACGCGGGCAAGAAGGTGGCCGTCATCGGCATGGAGAACGGCTACATCATCGGCAAGGACCTGTCGCTGCTGACGCGCTATTACGATCTGGGCGGCCGCTACCTGACACTGTCCCACATGGGCCACAACGACATCTCGGACTCGGCGAACCCGCGGGACGGCGAGCCGGTGGCGGAGCATGGCGGCCTGAGCCCGTTCGGCGAGGAGGTCGTCCACGAACTGAACCGCCTGGGCATCATGGTGGACGTGTCCCACATCTCCAACGAGGCGGTGCTGGACGCGGTGCGCGCGTCGCGGGCGCCGGTGATCGCGTCCCATTCGGCGACCCGGGCCATCGTGGACATCCCGCGCAACCTGGGCGACGAGCAGCTGAAGGCCATCGCGGCCAACGGCGGCGTGGTGCAGGTGGTGGGCCTGGCCGAGTACGTGAAGGCGAGCTCGCCGGAAAAGCTCGCGGCCATCGATTCGCTCCGGCAGTCCATGGGCATCACGACCCGCGGCGCGTGGCGCAACCTGACGGACGAGCAGCGGGCGGAGTACCAGCGCGGCATGGAGGAGATCGAGCAGCGCTGGCCGCGGGGCACCGTCTCGGATCTGGTGGACAACATCGACCACGCCGTCCAGGTCATGGGCATCGACCACGTGGGCATCTCGTCCGACTTCGACGGCGGCGGCGGCGTGGCGGGCTGGAGCAACGCCACGGAGGCGCCGGCGGTGACCGCCGAGCTGGTGAAGCGCGGCTACTCCGCCGACGACATCAACAAGCTGTGGGGCGGCAACCTGATGCGGGTCTGGCGGGAGAACCAGCGGGTCGCCAGCGAGCTACAGGCCGGCTGAGGGCCGACTGACCGACGACCGTTGACCGGCGGCCGTCGCTTGGTTCGCGGCGGCCGCCGGTCCTAATCCCCCAGCGCCTCCATCGGGTCGATGCGGGTGGCGCGCCTGGCGGGCACGACGCACGCCAGCACGCCTACGGCTGCCAGGGTGATGGCCACAACGGCCAGCACGGCGGGGTCAGTGGGCCGCACGCCGTAAAGCAGCGCACGGATCAGGCGCACGAGCAACAGGCTCCCCACGAGGCCGATGGCCAGTCCGAGGCCGATGACGCGCAGGCCCTGGCGCAGCACGAGCCGGAACACCTCCCCCGGACTGCCGCCCAGGGCCATGCGCACTCCCAGCTCCCGGGTCCGCTGCGTGACCGAGTACGCCAGCACGCCGTAGATGCCGACGGCGGCCAGGAACAGGGCGACGGCGGCGAAGGCCATGAGCAGCAGCATGGCGACGCGCCGAGCCCGCAGCGTGTCGGCGATGCGTGACGTCATGGTCTGGGGCATGTAGAACGGCAGGTCGGGATCGATGCTGCTCACCGCCTGGCGGATCGGCGCGACGAGGGAAGTGGGTTTGGTCGTCGTGTGCACGACGACGGTGAAAAAGCCGCGAGGCTGCTGCTTGTAGGTGAAGTAATAGGCGCCGACGTGGTCGCTTTCCGTCAGCTCGTTCTGCTTGATGTCGCCCACAACGCCGACGATGGTGTACGTCAACGCCTCGTCGTTGTCGGTCATGCCCGGCACGCCCAGCAGCATGCGCTTGCCGATGGGGCTGGTGTCGGGCCAGTAGCGGTGGGCGAGCCAGCGGTCGATGACCATGACCTTCACCGACCCCGTGTCGTCCGACGCCTCGAAGGCCCGCCCCTGGAGCACCGGGATGCCCATCGTCTTGAAGTAGCCCGGCCCCACCACGGTGTTGAACGGCGACAGCAGCGACTCGCCGGCCTTCGGCACGTAGCCTTCCGGCAGCACGACGCTCGCGCTGTTGTTGCCGGAGAACGGAAGCTGGCTGGTCACGCTGGCCGCCTCGACGCCCGGCAGCGCGCGCACGGCCGACAGCATCTCGTCCACGAACCGACTCCGGCTCGCGCCGTCCGGATAGCGGGCATCCGGCAAGGACACGTACCCCGTCAGCACGGACGCCGGTTTGAAGCCCGGGTCCACGTTCAGCGCGGCCCGGAAGCTGGCGAACATGAGGCCGGCCGCGATGAGCAGCACGAACGCCAGGCCTACCTGCGCCGTCACCAACCCGCCTCGCAACAGCACCGCCCGGCGGCTGGCCGTGCCCGACCGGCTCTCCGCGCGGAACACGGCGTTCAGGTCCGTGCGGAACACGTGGAACAGCGGAATGCCGCCGAAGAAGATGCCGGCGGCCAGGGTCAGCAGGAACGTGAACAGCACGACGACGCCGTTGATGCCCACGTCGGCCGCCCGCGGCAGGTCATTGGCCCCGAGCGCCACCAGCAGCCGCATGCCCGCGACACCCGCTGCCAGCCCCAGCGCGCCACCCACCAGGGCCAGCATCACGGCTTCCGTGATCAGCTGGCCAGCCAGCCGACGACGGTCCGCGCCCAGCGCGATGCGCGTCGCCAGCTCCCGGCCCCGCTGGCTGGACCGTGCCAGCATCAGGTTCGCGATGTTGACGCAGCCGATGAGCAGCACGAAGGCCACCCCGGCCCACAGCATGACGAGCGTAGGCCGGATGTCACGCAGCAGATCGGACTTCAGGTCCACCACGACCGCGTGGTAGCCGGCGTCCTTCAGGATCTGCCTGGCGTTCGGAATCGGCACCTGGTCGACGAGCTGGGCGTCCAGCGCCTTGATCTGGTCGGTGGCCTGCTCGATGGTGGCACCCGGCGCCAGTCTGGCGATCATCTCGAAATTGTTCGAGTGGAGCCGCTCCGGGGTGTGGTCCGCCGGCGTGTACGGGATGGGCAGATAGAAGCGCCGGTCCTGCTGGCCCAGGAAATGGAAGCCCTTCGGCAGCACGCCCACGATGGCATACGGCCGTCCATCGATGCGCAGGTCCTTGCCAACCACCGACGCATCGCCCGCGTACCGTTCCTGCCAGAAGCCGTAGCTCAGCACCACCTTGAGCGCGTTGCCCGGCTCCATCTCATCGTCGGTGAAGGTGCGGCCCAGCAGCGGCTTCACCCCCAGCAGCGGGAAGAACGACGCCGTCACGCGCATCGTCTGGACCCGCTCCGGGCTGCCCACCTCACCCACCGTGTTCCCCCAGAACTGGTATTCGGCCACGTTCCTGAACGCCTTCACCCGCTCACGCCGGTAGAAGTAGTCCGGCGCACTGTTGGACCCGCGCACCGCCCCGGCGTTCGGGTAGCTGTTGAACACACGCACCAGCCGGTCCGGCTGCGGATACGGCAACGGGCGCAGCATCACGGTGTCGATGACACCGAAGATGGCCGTGTTGGCGCCGATACAGACGGCGAGGGTGAGGAGGACGGTGACGGTGACCGCCTTTTCCTTCCAGAGCAGGCGGATGGCGAATCGAATGTCCCGCAACAGGTTGTCCATCGCATGCGTCCGGACGCAGGGAATCCTCGTACCTGGTGTGCTCTACGCCCGGGCGGGGGTCGCAGTTTCGGGGGCGCGGAGAACGCGGAGACCGTGTCCGCGGAGGGCGCAGGGACAGCCTGTTACGCAGAGGGCGCGGGGACAGCGCATCACGCAGAGGGCGCGGGGACAGCGCATCACGCAGAGGCGCAGAGGGCGCAGGGACAGCGCAACACGCAGAGACGCGAAGAGCGCAGGGAACACCGGGACGGGAGTCCGGGAAGAGGGAAGGGAGCGACGAGTCGCGCGTAGAGCGAGCTCCGACGGCGAACGCAGGTTCGGTTTTTCGGGGTATTGCCGGTGATGCCAGACTTTGCGACGAAGGCGAAATCTGCCGGCTGTTCACCCCACCTGTGCAAGAACCCGCTCACCGTATTGGCATAACAGGGAAGTCTCACTGATGGAAACACAAACCTCATGCAGCCCCCGCGTCTCTGCGTGATAGGCGGTCTCTGCAGCCTCTGCGCCCCTGCGTTATACGCTGTCCCCGCGCCCTCTGCGTAACAGGCTGTCCCTGCGCCCTCTGCGTCTCTGCGTGAACCGCTGTCCCTGCGCCCGCGGGTCGACGAGCCGGCTCCGCGTTCGTAGCTTGTGGCCATGATGACGACACACGGCCGCCCGCGCCTTTCATCCGGCCCGGGCCATGTCCAGGAAAACCGCTGATGGGCCGCCGCATCCTGTCCGCGCTGCTGTGGGCGAACGTGGGGTTGTGGACCCTGTTGTTCCTGCCCGTGGTGGCCATCGTCTACGTGTTCACCGCGCCGTTCGACCCGGGGCATTACGCGGCCGGCCGGCTGCTCCGGATCTGCGCGGCGACCACGGTGAGGACCAACCCGCTCTGGCGCTTTCGGACCTCCGGCGTGCGCATCAAGGACCCGCGGCGGCCGTACGTGGCCGTGTCCAATCACGAGTCGTTCGCCGACATCTTCCTCATCAGCCACCTGCCGTGGGAGATGAAGTGGGTGTCCAAGGAGACGTTCTTCCGGTTGCCGGCCATGGGCTGGATGATGCGCATGGCGGGCGACATCGAGGTGCAGCGGGGCAACAATCGCAGCCGGCTACGTGCGCTGGAGGGCATCCGTGACCGGCTGGGCAAGCGTGTCACGGTCATGATCATGCCGGAGGGTACCCGCTCCCGGACGGGCAACCTGCTGCCGTTCCAGGACGGAGCGTTCCGTACGGCGGTGGAAGCCGGTGTGCCCATCCTGCCCATGGCCGTGGCGGGCACGCGCCACGCCATGGCCAAGGGGTCGCTGTTGTTCAACCGGGCCCGGGCGGAGGTACGCGTGCTGGAGCCGGTGGAAACCGCGGGCCTCACACTGGACGACGTGCCCGAGCTGCGGGAGCGGGTCCGCGGGCTGATCCAGGCCGCGCGCGACGACCTGCGGCGGGAACTGGGTTTGTGAGACGCAGAGGGAGCAGAGGACACGGGGACAAGCATCACGCGGAGGCGCAGAGGCCGCAGAGAGGGCGATCACGCGGAGACGCAAAGCAGGCAGGGGGCCGTAGGATGATGCGTCCCTCGCTGAGATTCCAACGCCATTCCGACACGGTGGAATACGTTTCGGACGTGGTGGGGTGACCCACCGGCGGTTCGCGACTCGCCACGAGGTCCGCAATCGCCGGCAGACCCCCCCAGAATAGACCCTGCAGCCACCGCGAACGCATGCGTCGCAAGCGGAGCGTCGATTCCCTCCGCCCTCCGCGTGATGCTGTCCTCTGCGCCCTCCGCGTCTCCGCGTGATGCTGTCCCCCGCGCCCTCGGCTTACTCCGCGTCCCTACAGTCCCAGCAGCCGGGCCGCGTTGCCCCCCATGATCGCCTCGCGTTCTGCGGGCTTGAGGTCCGCGGCCCGGACGGTCTCCTTCATGAGCGGCAGGCTGCCCACGCGGTGGGGGTAGTCGCTCCCCGCCAGGATCCGGTCGGCGCCCGCGAACCGCACGGCTAGCTCGAGGGCGGCGGGGTCGAAGTTGACCCCATCGTAGTAGAAGCGGCGCAGGTAGTCGCTGGGCGGCCGATCGATGTGGACCCGGCACTCGCGGAACGCCTCGAAGCCCCGGTCCAGGCGCTCCACCAGGTAGGGGATGGTGCCGCCCAGGTGGGACAGCACCCAGCGGATGCGCGGGTACATCTCCGGGATGCCCCGGAACACCAGGCTGGCCGCCGCCAGCGTGGTATCCAGCAGGAACCCCACCAGCGGCATGAGCCAGAACTCGGTCATGGCCTCCACGCCCACGGGGTTGGTGGGGTGGATGTGGATCACGGCGCCCAGCTCGTCCGCCCGCTGCCACAGGGGCAGGTACCGGTCGTCGCTCAACGCCACGCCGTTCACGTTGCTGAACACCATGGCGCCCGGGAGCCCCAGCGTCCGCATGGCGCGCTCCAGCTCGTCCGCGGACGCCGCCGGGTCGTTCAGCGGCAGGGTGGCCAGGGCCGCGAACCGGCCGGGGTAGCGCCGGACGACGTCGGCGAAGGCGTCGTTCACCAGCCGGGCCAGCTCCACGGCGCGCTCTGGCTCCTCCACGTGGGTGCCCGGCGTGGTCAGCGACAGGACCTGCAGGTCCACGCCTTCGTCGTCCAGCACGCCGGCCCGGTACGCGATGTCGCGATGCCCGCGCACCGCCACGTTGTAGTCGCCCGGGTAGTGCAGGCACGGGTTGCCGTCGGTGTCCGTCGTCAG
>CAZUFP010000118.1:0-6905 GCA_964619835.1 uncultured Gemmatimonadaceae bacterium
TCCTCGACCTGGCGGAGCGCCTGGGCCGCCTCGGGTGCGCCATGGCCGACGGCCGCGTGGCGAGCCTCGAGATCCGGTACGCCGGCGGCGAGACCGGGTCCCTTTCACCGATCATGGCGTCCTCCCTCGTTGGCGTCCTGTCGGCCATGGTGGGTCCCGGAGCCGTGAACATGGTGAACGCCATGCACCTCGCCGCCGCCCGCCATCTCGCGCTCAGCGAAGTGCGCCTCGGCCACCGCGGCGATTACGCCGAGTACCTGGAGATGCGGCTGTCCGATGGGGTGAGCGACGTTCGTGTGGCCGGCGCGCTCCTCGGCGAAGGGTTTCAGCGCATCGTTCGCCTGGACCAGTACCGCGTCGACATCCATCCCGAAGGCTGCCTCGTCATTCTGCGCAACCGGGACGTACCGGGCGTGATCGGGCGTGTCGGAACGCTGCTGGGTGAAGCGGGCATCAACATCGGCGAATACGGCCAGGCGCGCGTCCAGGCCGGCGGCGAAGCGCTGGCTGCCATCAGTGTCGACACGCCGTTGCCGGACGAGGTGAAGACGGCGCTGGAAGCCCTGCCGGATGTGCTCAGCGTGCGGCAGGTGGGTCTTTAGCCTTTCCGCCTCTCCGCCCCGACGGGGGGACCCCTTCCTCCCCGGCCCCACCCCGCCGGGGAGACGGGGAGACGGGGAGAGACTCCGGCCACCCCACCCGACCTGCCGGGGAGAAGGGGAGACCGGGAGAGTGGCAGGGTGTTGCGGGCACTACTTGCGTGAATGACCCGCCCCTGTAACAATCGCGGAACGATTTTTCGCCGAACGGGTTGAAAACCACGCGGCGACGCTGCGTGGCCGGGGGGTTGAGCGATCAGCATGCAGGGTTTCCACGACAGTCCAGGTATGCCTGAGGTGCCAGTGTTCGTGCTGCGGCGGTTCGCGCGGCGTGCGCTGGCGGAGGACCTGGGGCGAGGCGACGTCACGACGGACCTGCTGGTAGGTGCGACGGCCCGGGCCCGCGCCCGCGTGGTGGCGCGCACGCCGGGTGTGGTGGCGGGCGTCGGATTGGCCCTTGAAGTCTTCCGGGTCCGGGACGGGACTCTGTCGGTGGATGTGGCGGTGCAGGACGCCGAGCGGGTCGCCGCCGGCGCCACGCTGCTCCTGGTGGAAGGCGCCGCCCGCTCGATTCTGTCGGCCGAGCGGGTGGCGTTGAACTACCTGGGCCGGTTGTCGGGCATCGCGACGTTGACGGCCCGGTTCGTGGACGCGGTGGCGGGCACCACGGCCCGCATTGTGGATACGCGCAAGACGACGCCGGGCCTCAGAGTGCTGGAGAGGTACGCGGTGCGCTGCGGTGGCGGCGCGAACCATCGGTTCGCCCTGGACGATGGTTTCCTTCTGAAGGACAATCACCGCGCGGCGCTGGACGCGGCCGGCGTGGATGTCGCGGACGCGGTGCGGAAGGCGAAGGCCCGGTTGTCGCACACGGTGCCGGTGGAGGTGGAGGTGGACACGCTGGCGCAGCTGGCGGATGTGCTGGCCGCGGAACCGGATGCCGTGCTGCTGGACAACATGCCGCCCGAAATGCTGCGGGAGGCGGTGGCGCTGGTGGCGGGCCGGGCGCGCACGGAAGCGTCGGGGGGTATCACGCTCGACACCGTGCGAAGCGTGGCGGAGGCGGGTGTGGATCTGATCTCGGTGGGCGCCCTGACGCACTCGGCGCCCACGCTGGACGTTGCCCTGGATATCGTGGTCGAGGACTCGGATGGCGATTGAAGCGACGACGCTGGATGGGATGTATGCCGAGCTGTACCGGCGGCTGCACGACGTGGTGCCGGAAGCGGAGCTTCGCTACAAGGCGGAGCTGGCTCTGGAGGTCAACCGCGTGAAGCAGGAGCGCGGCGCGGTGATCCTGGGGCACAACTACATGGAGCCGGCGCTGTACCATTCCGTCTGTGACTACGTGGGCGACTCGCTGGAGCTGGCCCGCATCGGAGCCACCACGGACGCGGATCCCATCGTGTTCTGCGGCGTTCGCTTCATGGCCGAAACCGCCAAGATCATGAACCCCGACCGGACGGTGCTGCTGCCGTCGGCGAAGGGCGGCTGCTCGCTGGCGGAGTCCATCACGGCGGCCGACGTACGTCGGCTGAAGAAGCGCTACCCGGGCGTGCCGGTGGTCACGTACGTGAACACGTATGCCGACGTGAAGGCCGAGACCGACGTCTGCTGCACGTCCAGCAACGCGGCACGGGTCGTGGAGGCGCTGGACAGCGACGCCGTCATCTTCCTGCCCGACGAGTTCCTGGCCCAGAACGTGGCCCGGGAGACCGGCAAGCGCATCATCTTCCCGGTGTTGAACAGCGACAACGGCAAGGGCGGCGGGCCGGACAACCTGCAGTACGAGCTCATCGGCTGGCGCGGCCGCTGCGAGGTGCACGACCAGTTCACCGTGCAGGATGTGGAGGCGGTGCGGGCGCAGTTCCCGGACGTGTTCGTGCTGGCCCACCCGGAGTGCCGGCCCGAGGTGGTGGAAGCCGCCGACTATTCCGGCAGCACGTCCCAGATGATCCGCGAGGTGAAGAAGTCGGAGCGGCCGCGTTACCTGCTGCTCACCGAATGCAGCATGGCGGACAACATCGCCGCGGAGGTACCCGAGCGGGAGATGCTGCGGCTCTGCTCCGTCCGCTGCCCGCACATGAACGAGATCACTCTCGAGGACACCCTCGCAGCGCTCCAGAAGAACCAGCACCGCATCGAGCTGAGCCCCGACCTCATGGCGCGGGCCCGGCGGCCCATCGAGCGGATGCTGGAGATCGGCTGACCGCCGCTCCTCACGTCGGCCCCGCCGCGCGCACGGGCGGCAGCCACGGAGGCGCCGGGTGGGGCCGTCGCGCTACTTCGCGCGCCGGCCGAATACCCAGCCCCGGCGAATCGCCCGCGGCTCCTCCACGGTGACGAAGGCGTCCGGGTCCCACCGGTCCACCTCTTCCATGATGGACGGGATGGCCCTTCGCTTGGCCACGGTGTAGACCACTTCGACGTTCCCGACCCGGCCCTGGCCGGCGAACTCCGTGACGCCGAAGCCCTTGTCCCGCAGCGCTTCCGCCAGCTCCACGCCGCCGTGCTGCGAGATGATCCGCACGGTAGCCAGACCGAAGGCCAGCTTCTCCTCCAGCCAGATGCCGACCATGTTCCCCGCCGCGAACCCGCCCGCATAGCCGACCGCGTGCCAGACGCTGCTCAGGTGCTTGATGGCGTTACCCGCGGCGAACAGCCAGAACAGGACCTCGAAGAACGCGATGAGCGGAACCAGCGACCGCTGATTCCGCACGGTGAGCAGCATGCGGACGGTGGACAGAGGCACGTCCAGCAGCCGCAGCGCGAAGATGATCACGGGCCCCCACGGACCCGCGAAGAGTGCCTCGATGACGCTCATGGGCCTGAAGATAGCGTCCGGCGGCCGGGACGGAACCCCGACCGCGACTTGCTGCCGTCCGGTGCCGCGCCTAACGTCCCCGGCACGGCACGGCCTGGCACCGGAGAGAGAGACGCATGCATGTTTTGAACTGGACATTTTACGGGAACAGCATGGAGCGGTGGCTGCTGGCCGTCGGCGTTGCCGCGCTGGTCACCGTCGTGCTGCTGTTTGCCCGGCGGGTCCTGGGCAGCCGCCTCTCGGCGCTCGCCAACCGCACGACGAACGACCTCGACAACCTCATCGCCGACGTGTTCAAACACACGCACGGCTTCTTCCTGCTCTTCATCGGGCTGTTCATTGGAGCCCGGCTGCTCCAGCTGCCGGACAGGGCGTTGGATGTCCTCCGCATCGCGACGATCTTCGCGTTCCTGATCCAGGTCGCCCTGTGGGGCAACGTCTTCATCCAACGGCTGATCGAGGATTACGCGAAGAAGCGGCTGGAGGACGACGCCGCCATGGCGACCACGGTCCGGTTCGCCGGGTTCATCGCACGCATGACGCTCTGGGTCGTCATCGTGCTGGTGGCGTTGGACAACCTGAACATCCACGTCACGACGCTGGTTGCCGGCCTGGGCGTGGGCGGCATCGCCGTGGCCCTGGCCGTCCAGAACATCCTGGGGGACCTGTTCGCGTCCCTGTCCATCGTGCTGGACAAGCCGTTCGTCATCGGCGACTTCATCATCGTCAACGACCTGATGGGCACCGTGGAACACGTGGGCCTCAAGACCACGCGGCTGCGGAGCCTGGGCGGCGAGCAGCTCGTGTTCGCCAACAGTGACCTGCTCAAGAGCCGCATCCGCAATTACAAGCGGATGTTCGAGCGGCGCATCGTGTTCACCTTCGGCGTGCTCTACCAGACCCCGCGCGAGACCCTGGAGAAGATCCCGGGCATCGTGAAGGAGATCATCGGAGCCCTGGAAGACACGCGTGTGGACCGCGCCCACTTCGCCCGGTTCGGACCCAGCTCCCTGGACTTCGAGGCGGTCTACTACGTCCTGAAGCCGGACTACAACGTGTACATGGACCGGCAGCAGGACATCAACCTGGAGCTCATGCGCCGGTTCGAGGACATGGGGGTTGAATTCGCCTACCCGACGCAGACGATCTTCGTGGAATCGGCCGAGCCGGCGGCCGAAGAGGGAGGGGCAAAGTGACGCCCCGGCTTCGTGCGGCCGGTGCCGTTCGGGCCGCGCTTCTGGCGGCAGCCCTGTCCGTGGGCGCGTGCACGGCGGCCCCGGACATCCGGCCGGGCTCGCCGCCTGCGCCGGCACCGCCCGCCCTGCTGCCCGATCTCGGGGTGTACGGTGCGCCAGGCAGGCCCGACCTGCTGGTCCGGGAGCAGGAGGGGCGTCTCCAGCTGCTGGTTGACAGCGCGACGGTCCCCCTCGAACCCGGGCCGGGCGGGTTCCGGGCCACGGGCGCGGGGCGGGCGGCCCTCGCGGACAGCGCGCAACCGGGCGCGGTGCTGGCGTTCCGCGACACCGCCGGCGGGCACGCCGCCGTGCTGGCCGTGGGCGACGTCGTGTACCGCCGGAAGCCCCTGGGCCCCGGCGATGGCGCCACGTTCCGGATCCAGCCGCTGCTGCCCATCGACAGTCTGCGCCGGGAAGCGCTGGCAGCGGCTCCGCCCGATTCGCTCACGCATGCCGTCCGCGGGCCCGACCTGGTGGAAGTGGCCGGGCTGGACTCCACCATCCATCTCGACATCCGCTACGCCACGTCCAACAACTTCATGGGCGAGCCGTTCTACGCCGAGCCCCGCGCGTTCCTGCAACGCCCGGCCGCCGAAGCGGTGGTCCGCGCCGCGCGCCTGCTCAAGCCCTACGGGTACGGCCTGTTGATCCACGATGCGTACCGGCCCTGGTACGTCACGAAGATGTTCTGGGACGCCACGCCCGATTCCCAGAAGGACTTCGTGGCCGATCCGGCCCACGGCTCGCGGCACAACCGGGGCTGCGCCGTGGACCTGACGCTCTACGATCTGGCCACCGGCCGGCCCGTGTCCATGCCCAGCGGCTACGACGAGTTCACACCCCGGGCCTATGCGGACTGGCCCGGCGGGACCGCCCTGGCGCGCTGGCACCGGGCCCTGCTGCGAAAGGCGATGGAGGCGGAAGGCTTCACGGTCTACTCGCACGAGTGGTGGCACTTCGATTACCAGGACTGGCACCTGTATCCCGTGTTGAACCTTCGCTTCGACGAGATCCCCGGAGAATGAACGATCTCGCGCTTGCTCTCACGGGCGGAGGGGCCCGGGGCGCCTACCAGGTGGGCCTGCTGCGGTGCCTGGCCCGGCATTTCCCCGAGCTGCGCATGCCCATCATCACGGGCGTGTCGGCGGGGGCCGTCAACGCCGCCGAGCTGGCTTCGCATCACGGCACCTTCCCGCAAGCCGTCGACGAGCTGGCGGCGCTGTGGAACGAGTTGACGCCCGAACGGGTCTTCCGTGTGGACGCGGGCTCGCTGGGAGGCGGCCTGGGCCGCTGGCTGCTGCGTTTGGTGTCGGGCGGCATGATGAAAGCGCCGCAGGTGAAGGGGCTCGTGGACACGGCGCCCCTGCGGGAGTACCTGGAGGAAACACTCGCGGCCGTGCGCGGCGTGCTCACCGGGATCGACTACAACCTGGAGCGCGGCGTGCTCCGCGCCGTGGCCCTCACCGCCACCAACTACGCCACGGGGCAGTCCACGGTCTTCGTACAGGGCCGCGACTTCAAGGAATGGCGCCGCCCCCAGCGCGTCGCGGTGCGCACCCGCATGCGCGTGGACCACGTCATGGCTTCCGCCGCGCTGCCGCTCTTCTTTCCCGCCATCCAGATCGACGGCGCCTATTACGGGGACGGCGGCATCCGGGAAACCGCGCCGCTCTCGCCCGCCATGCACCTGGGCGCCCGGCGCATCCTGGCCGTGTCCACGCGCTTCCACGGCTCGCAGCAGGAGGCCGACGCGCCCGCCGTCGCCGGATACCCGCCGCCGGCGCAGGTCATCGGCGTTCTCCTCAACGCCGTGTTTTTGGACATGATCGACCAGGACGTGCTGGCCATGAAACGGGTCAACCGACTCATCGAGTCACTGCCGCCTCACGAACGAGGCGATCTCCGTCCCATCCGGCTCCTGGCCATCCGCCCGTCCCGCGACCTCGGACGCCTCGCCGGCCAGTACGAGCCGCACCTGCCCCGCGCCTTCCGCTACCTGACCCGCGGGCTCGGCACGCGGGAGACCGGCAGCCCCGACATGCTGTCCATGCTCATGTTCCAGCCGGACTACCTGCACGCGCTCATGGACCTGGGAGAGGCGGACGGGGAGGCCCACCTGCCCGAGCTGGAGGCTCTGTTCGCCGAGGAATACGGGCGAGCGTGAAGCGTGAAACGTGGAGCGTGAAACGTGGAGCGTGAAGCGTGAAGCGTGAAGCGTGAAGCGTGAAGCGTGAAGCGTGAAGCGTG
>CAZUFP010000119.1:0-2843 GCA_964619835.1 uncultured Gemmatimonadaceae bacterium
AGCTCAACAAGGCCCGCGAAGAGGCCCACATCACCGAGGGCCTCATCGTCGCCCTGGACAACATCGACGACGTCATCGCCATCATCCGCGCCGCGAAGAACCGCGACGACGCCGGCGCCCAGCTCATGAAGCGCTTCAAGCTGTCCCAGCGCCAGGCCGACGCCATCCTCAACATGCGCCTGCACCGCCTCACCGAGCTGGAGACCAGGGAGCTCAAGGACTGGCTCCGGCAGCTGCACCGCCGCATCGAGGAGCTGGAAGAGCTGCTGGCCTCCGACGAGATGCAGATGGCCCTCGTGCTGGCCGAGCTGGACGAGGTCGTGGAGAAGTACGGCGACGCCCGCCGCACCACCATCGTCAAGGGCGACGCCGAGTTCTCCGTCGAGGACATGATCGCCCAGGAAGACGTCGTCATCACCCTCTCCCACGAGGGCTACATCAAGCGCATCCCCGTCCAGCTCTACCGCCGCCGCGTCACCAGCGGCAAGGCCCTGGCCGGCATGGAAAAGCACGACGACTTCCTGGAGCACGTCTTCATCGCCGACACCCACGACGTGCTCCTCGTCATCACCCGCGACGGCCAGGCCCACGAGCTGCCCGTCCTCGACGTGCCCGAAGCCTCACGCGCCTCACGCGGCCGGTCCCTCGCCCAGCTCCTGAACCTCCAGAAAGACGCCGGCATCGCCGCATTGCTGCCCATCTCCGACTACGACGACAAGCGCTCCCTCGTCTTCCTGACCCAGGGCGGCCTGGTGAAGCGCACCACCCTCGACCAGTTCGCCAACATCCGCGCCGGCGGCATCATCGCCGCCAGCCTCAAGAAGAACGACGCGCTGCTCGACGTGCGCCTGTCCGACGGCACCAACGACGTCGTCGTCGTCACCAGACAGGGCCGCGCCATCCGATTCCCCGAGAACGACGTCCCCCAGGTCGGCCGCACCGCCCAGGGCGTCAAGGGCATCTCCCTGCGCAAGGACGACCAGGTCGTCGGCATGGTCGTCGTCCGCCGCGACGCTACCCTCGCCACCGTCACCGCCCAGGGCTTCGGCAAGCGCACCCCCATCGCCGACTACCCCGTCCAGAAACGTGGCGGGCTCGGCACCATCACCCTCCAGATCAATGATCGCACCGGCCCCGTCGTCACCGCCAAGGAGCTGCTCCCCGGCGACGAATTGATGATCATCGCCGCCGGCGGCGCCGCCGCCCGCATCAAGGCCGACGACGTCCCCGTCCAGGCACGCAACACCCAGGGCAAAGCGCTCGTCAAGCTGGAGCCCGGCGACCGCGTGGTGGAAGTCTCCCGCGCCGCCAAGGAACGCGAGGATGAGGCCCGCGCCAGAGACAGGGAGGCCCGCGCCCAGGACCCCGACGACCAGCTGGAGCTCGTCGCGGACGCGGGGGAGTGAGGACGCAGAGGACGCAGAGCGAGCAGAGCCTGCCGGGACACGGGAGCGCTCGCGGCCGGCCTCTCGTCGCGCACGCAGGGAAAGCCTGAAAGCGTCACGCAGAGGCGCAGAGCCCGCAGAGAGTGATGCCGGCAGGGAGGGATCCGAGGGGAAACATGACATCCTGGTACGGCAAGCCGCTCATTGTGGTTGGTTCCGGAGCCGGCAGATCCCGGCGCCATGGAGCCGCGCCGCGCACGCCGATCCGCCGCGCACAACCCGCAACAGAAACCACGCCGCGCCCCGGCCCACCCCTTCTCCGCGTAGCCGTTCTCTGCGATCCCTGCGCCCCTGCGTGACCGCCGTCCCTGCGCTCTCCGCGCCCCCGGAAAGACTGGCCCGAGTCCTGCGGCCCCGGCAGTTGCCATGACCATGATCGCCGTCGTCATCGGGTTCGTCTGCTTCGGCGCGGGAGTCGCCTCCGCGTTCACGCAGGTCATCGCCGCCACAAAGCTCAGCGCGGCCCTCAAGATGTTCGCGGCGTCCGCCTACATCGCCTTTGCCCTCCTGCTCGGCGCCACCGCGTCGCCCTTCGGCCGCCTCATCCTCCTCGCCCTCGCCCTCTCCTGGTTCGGCGACCTGCTGCTCATCCCCCACGGACGACCCAACGCCTTCCGCGCCGGGATCGCCAGCTTCCTGCTGGCCCACCTCGCGTACAGCTACGCCTTCATCACCCGCGGCGTCCGCCTTACGCCCACCGCCATCGGCGCCGCCGTCATGCTCGTCTTCGGCATCGTCGTCTGGCGATGGCTCTCCCACAGCGAAACCGCCGCACGCATGCGCTCGGCCGTCCAGCTCTACCTGCTCGCCATCGGGCTCATGGCCGCCTTCGCCGCCGGCACCGCCTTCAACGGCATCGTCGCAGGACCCCTCAACGGCGCCGGGCCCGCGTCCACCGCCGCACTCCGCCTGTTCGTCGGCGCCATCGCCTTCATCATCTCCGACCTGTTCGTCGCCCGCGAACGATTCGTCGACCACAACCCCGCCAACCGCATCATCGGACTCCCCCTCTACTTCGCCGCCCAGATCCTTATCGCGTCCACCGTCTGAAGGCGCCGGGGAAGCACCACGCAGAGACGCAGAGGGCGCCGGGACTTCCATCACGCAGAGACGCAGGGACTTCCATCACGCAGAGACGCGGAGGGCGCAGAGGGGTCCGCGGTGAATCACGAATGACGAAGTATTCCACCGGTCTCGCGAACCGACCGATGATTCCGCGTTGTATCCGGACCGGGAAGCCGCCCGGCTGATTCCGTTTCCCACCGCGTGCGCCGAACCGCCCTGAAAAACCCAAGAAGGCGAACCCGGCTCCGCCACCGGCGCAAGCCTTCGCGTTGTAAGCTTTCCCTGCGCTCTCCGCGCCTCTGCGTGAACGGGTTGTCCCTGCGCCCTCTGCGC
>CAZUFP010000119.1:2943-6364 GCA_964619835.1 uncultured Gemmatimonadaceae bacterium
TTCCCTGCGCTCTCCGCGCCTCTGCGTGAACGGGTTGTCCCTGCGCCCTCTGCGCGTCTGCGTGAACGGGTTGTCCCTGCGCCCTCTGCGCCTCTGCGTGAACGGGTTGTCCCTGCGCCCTCTGCGCCTCTGCGTGAACGGGTGTCCCTACGCCCCCGCCCCCTCCGCGCCCTCCCTGTTGACCATCTACAGAAAACGCGCCATATTGGTGTAGACCACCTAAAGGAGGGGCCGTGCCACCCGAAGAGAAATCCGATCTGCTCCAGGGCACCCTCGAGCTGCTGGTGCTGAAGGTGTTGTCCCTCGGCGCGATGCATGGCTGGGGCATCTCGGAGCGGATCCAGCAGATGTCGGAGGACGTGTTCCAGGTGAACCAGGGCTCGTTGTACCCGGCGCTCCAGCGGATGAAGCGGAAGGGCTGGGTCCGCTCGGAGTGGCGGGTGACGGAGAACAACCGTCGTGCCCGGTACTACGAGCTGACGTCGACGGGCGCGCGGCAGATGGAGCGGGAGCTGGCGTCGTGGCGCCGTTCATCGGGTGCGGTGGAGCGGATCCTGGCGGTAGCGTACTGAGCGGCGCGGCCGGGCCACGGCGGGGTGGCGCGTGTCGCGTTCCGGAGGGCGCATGCTGGACCGGTTGAAGGGCGGACTCGAGACGTTGGTCTCCGTATTCCGGCGTGGTCAGGCGGACCGGGAGCTGGAGGAGGAGCTCCGGTTCCACATCGCGAAGGAGACGGAGAAGCTGGTCGCGGCCGGGGTGTCTCCCGCGGAAGCGAGCCGTCGTGCGCATGTGCGTTTCGGGGGTGTGGACCGCACGAAGGAGGAAGTGCGCGACGCGCAGGGATTCCGCCGGCTGGAGGACCTGGCGCTGGACGTCCGGCAGGGTCTGCGCACGCTCGCGAAGACGCCCGTGGTGGCGGTGGTGACCACCCTGTCGCTGGCGCTGGGCATCGGCGCGTCGACCGCCGTGTTCACAATCGGCAACGCCTTCCTGTTCGCGGACCCGGGCGGCCTGGCTCATCCTGAGAACCTCGCCGCGGTGTACACCAGCTCGGACCGGGGCCGGCTGTACGACGAGACGTCGTTCCAGGACTACCTGGACATCGCGGCCGGCTCACGTTCCTTCGAGAACGTGGCGGCGTACCGGATGGGCGTGCTGAACGCCGGGGACGCGCGGGCGCGGGACCGCATCGTTACGGAGCTGGTGACCGGCAACTACTTCGCGGTGCTGGGCGTGACGCCGGCCCTGGGCCGTTTCTTCGCGGCGGACGAGACGGTCATCGGCAGCGCGCACCGGGTCATGGTCCTGAGCTACCGCGCGTGGCAGGACCGGTTCGGCGGGGCGCCGGACGTGGTCGGCCGCGAGTGGCGGCTGGACGGCGAGGTGTTCACGGTGGTGGGCGTGGCGCCGGAAGGACTCCGTGGCCGGTTCCTGCGGATGGACATCGAAGGCTGGATCCCGCTGGGCATCCCCGGAGGCACGTACCACGCCACGCCTGACGAGCTGGCGAACCGCGGCGACCGCGACTACCAGGTGCTGGGCCGGTTGCGCCCCGGCGCCACCCGGGAGGACGCCGCCGCCGAGCTGGCGGTGCTGGCCCAGCGGCTGCACGCGGCCTATCCGGACCAGTGGCAGGACCCGCGCGGCCGCTCGTACGTCTTCACCGTCCTGTCGGAGAAGGACAGCCGGGTCCCGCCCGACGCCCGGGCCGCGCTGGCCGGCGCCGCGGCGTTCCTGCTGGCGGGCTCTCTCATGATCCTGCTGCTGGTGTGTGCCAACGTCGGCGGCGTGCTCCTGGCCCGCGCCGGACGGCGTGCCCGGGAGCTGGCCGTACGCGCCTCCCTCGGTGCGAGCCGGGGCCGGCTGGTCCGGCTGCTCCTCGCCGAGAGCGTTCTGCTGGCCACCGCCGGCGGCGCGCTGGGCGTCTATCTGGCCTACCTGGTCACGCGCATGTTCAGCAACGTGCCGCTGCCGGTCGACATCCCGTTCCGCTTCGACATCACGCTGGACCACCGGGTCGTGATCTTCGCCGCCGTGGTGAGCATCGGCGCCGCCCTGGCCGCCGGGCTGGCGCCCGCGCTCCATGCGTCCGGGCCGGAGCTCATGACGGCCATCAAGACGGAGCCGGGCGCCGCCATGAAACCCGGACGACGTTCTCGCCTGCGCAGCTTCCTGGTGGTCTTCCAGGTGGCCGTGGCGGTGGCCATCCTGGTGAGCGCCGGCCTCATGTTCCGCAGCCTGCGCGCCGGCCTCGCCGCCGATCCCGGCATGGACCTCCGGGGCGTGGCCGTGACCTGGGTCTCCCCCCCGAACCCCGACATGGATCCCGGCGCCCTGCGCCGCTACTTCCTCGACGTCGGCGAGCGGCTGCAGGCCCGCCCCGAGGTCGACCAGGTCGCCCTGTCCCGCACCGCCGATGCACACCCCATGATGGACGGCATCGCGCTCCTCCAGGTCCAGGACGGCGGCGAAACCCCGCAGGTCCGCTTCAACGCCGTCACCCCCGGCTACCTGGAGATGTTCGGCCTGCGCGTCATCCGCGGCCGCACCCTCCGCCAGTCCGATCGCGCCGGCGCGCCTCTCGTCGCCGTGGTCAACGAAGCGTACCTCCGCCGCTACCTGCCCGGCGAGGCCGGCCCCGGCGGCCGCATCCGCGTCGAGCGCTGGATCGACTTCGGCCAGGCCCTGCCCCGCCCCGCCGCGACCCTGGACATCGTCGGCGTCGTGGCGGATCGGGCGTTCCCCGGCGAGTCCCCCATGCCCCGCGTTTGGACGTCGTTCCTCCAGGACGACCCCGTCCGCGCCATCGTCTACGTGCGCGGCCGCGGCTCCGCCGCGTCCCTCGTGCCCATCCTGCGCCAGGAGATCGACACCAGACCCGACGACGTCGCCCTCATCGACCCCGTGCCCTACGCCGACCTTCTCGACATGCGCTTCATCGGCCACCGCCTGTTCGCCCGTATCACCGCACTCGCCGGCCTGTTCGCCCTCATCCTCGCCGTCATGGGCGTCTACGGCGTCGTCTCCTTCGCCGTCGCCCTCCGACTCCGCGAGATGGCTATCCGCCAGGCCATGGGCGCCAACCGCCGCCAGGTCGTCGTTACCCTGCTGTCCGGCGGCATGCGCATGACCGCCCTCGGCCTCCTCGTCGGCATCGCCCTCGCCGTACCCCTCGCCTTCCTCAGCCGCAGCCTCCTCTTCGGCGTCAGCCCCCTCGACCCCATCGCACTCGGCGCCCCCACTCTCATCCTCGCGGCCGCCGCCACCATCGCCAGCCTCGTCCCCACCCGCCGCCTGCTCCGCACAACCCCCGTGCGGGTCCTCCGGGACGAATGACTCGCCCCCTCATCCCGCTAACATTTTCAGGGATTGCAAACTTTTGTCGCTTCAAGGTGAGAAACCCGCGCCCTCGGCGCCCCGG
>CAZUFP010000120.1:0-6329 GCA_964619835.1 uncultured Gemmatimonadaceae bacterium
CCACCACCCGCGCGTGGGTCTACACGGACATGCGCACAACACCGCGAATCTGCCCTACCCACCTGGCGCCGCGAAGCGGCGCGTCCTCGGCTGGCGGCTTGGACATCAGACCGCGCCGATGATCCCTCCGCCAGCCGTCCTGGGCAGGCGGCCCAACGGGCAGGACCGCGCTGGGCTTGTCCGGCCGTCCATCGTGAGGCCGGCGGCCCGCGACGCCAGACCGCGCCACCACACACCCCGCCGGCCGACCCGCGGCCCCACCGAAAACCACCCTCACCCGGCCGTGCCCGTCCGCCCCGTCGAAGCCTGCCCCTCCCGGATGCGCCGGGCCGCCAACTCGACCGCTTCGAGGATCTTCGTGTAGCCCGTGCAGCGGCACAGGTTGCCGGACAGGGCGGCCTTGATCTCGTCCCGTTTCGGGTCCGGGTTCCGCATGAGAAGCGCGTTGGCGGAGGCCAGGATGCCGGGGGTGCAGAAGCCGCACTGGGCTGCGCCGGCCTCATCGAACGCCTGCTGGAGCGGGTGGGGACGGCCCGGCTCCGCCATGCCCTCGACGGTGAGGATCTCCTTCCCTTCGGCTTCGAGGACCGGCGTGATGCAGGACAGCACGGGCTCGCCGTCCACAAGGACGGTGCAAGCGCCGCAGTCGCCCTTGTCACACCCCTGCTTCGAGCCCGTGAGGCCGAGCCCGTAACGGAGCGTTTCCAGGAGCGTGTAGTGGGACGGAACGCCGACCTCGCGCCGGTCGCCGTTCACGTGGAGAGTCACCGTCTGCACCATGATGCAACTGTAACGAGGCCGGACCGCGAGGGTCAAGCACGCGGCCATGCGGAAAACCGCGGGTGGCCGTGCCGGGATCCGGCGGGTAGCCGCGCGGGAATCGGCCGCCCCTACGCCCCCAGCCGGTCCACCAGCTGCCCGCTGGTGCGGCGCAGGTTGCGGCTCAGCACGAGTCCGAGGGTGCGGTAGACGCCGACGGCGAGGGCGGGGTGGTCACGGGCGAGGCGGTCGAGGTCGGCCGCCTTCAGGACCAGGAGCACCGATGGCTTCGCGGCCACGACGGACGCCGAGCGCGGCTCGTGGTCCAGGAGCGACATCTCGCCCACGGTGGCCCCGCGGCTGAGACGTGACAGGGCGCGAGGCTGGCCGGCCGTATCGCGCTTGACCACGTCCATGGCCCCCTCGGCGATGATGCACAGGAACCCCTCCACCGACCCTTCCTCCACCACCCTCCGGCCGGCCTCCACCTGCCACACCTCGAGGTAGCCCGCCAGCGTCTCGAGCTGGGCGAAGCTGAAATCGGCGGCCCAGCGCGTCCGATCCAGCAGCTCGGCCTTGCGCGCGTTGCCTGCCTGCACCCGCCACCTCCCTCCAGCGATCCGGGCCACGTGTCCACCGTACGTATCGGCCTGCGTCCCCCGCGGCTTGAGGCAGCGGACCGCGCATTGACGCTCACGTCGCCTGTCCGCCATCTTCAATCGCTTGGAACATCAACCCGAACGACGTGCCATGGCACCGCCTGAAACGAGACACGACGACACCGGGCCCGTTGTCGCCGGCGTTGTACTGGCGGCCGGCCGGTCACGGCGCATGGGCCAGCCCAAGCCGCTGCTTCAGGTGGGCCGTGAATCGTTCATCACCCACGCGGTCGCCACGTTGATCCACGGCGGCTGCCGGCCTGTCTTCGCCGTCACGGGCGCCGACGCCACGGAAGCCGCGCGCCAGGCCCAGGATGCGGGCGCCCAGGTCGTGCTGAACGCGGCACCGGAGTCGGAGCAGATCGATTCCCTCCGCCTCGCCCTCGCCGCCGCCGGCGACGCCGCCGCCGTCCTGGTCCTGCCCGTCGACCACCCGCTCATCCGCTCCGACACCGTCCGCGCCATCCTCGACGCATTCGCCCGCACCGGCCGCCCGGCCCTGCGGGCACGGTTTCGCGGCAAGCCCGGCCACCCGGCCCTGTTCGCCCGCCCTCTCTTCGACGAGCTGCGGGGCCCGCTGTCGGACGGCGCGCAGGAGGTGCTCCGCCGCCACGCCGACGAGCTGCTGGACGTGGACGTGGACGACCCGGGTGTCCTGAGCGACATCGACACGCCCGACGACCTGCGCCGCCACCTGGGAACGACACCATGAACGAACAAGCCGCCGTGATCACCGCCCGGGACGCCGCCCGGGCCGCCCTGGAGGCGCGCCGCGGCGGGCCCGCGGTGGCCGTGGCCTGCGCCGTGCCGGGGTCGAGCCGGCTGCTCGTGTTCGGGGACGGCCGCGTCCAGGGGCGCCTCGCCGACCCGGACCTCGGCAGCCATGCCCTCGAGCTGGCGCGCCAGGCCCTGAACGACGGAGCCGCCGCCAGCAAGCGCATCGAAGGGCCGGACGGCCACGTCACGCTCTACGCCGAGCCGCACCTGGCCATCGAGGACCTGGTCATCGTGGGTGCCGGCCACATCGCCATGCCCCTCGCCCGGCTGGGCATGCTGTTGGGATTCCGCGTCATCGTCCTGGATGACCGGGAGGAGTTCGCCACCGCCGAGCGGTTCCCCGACGCCGCCGACGTCCGGCGCGTCGACTTCTCGCACCCCTTCGACGGCCTGGCTCTCGGCCCCCGCAGCTACGTCGTGCTCGTGACCCGCGCCCACCGCTACGACTACGACTGCCTGCGCCAGCTCATGGAAACGGACCGCCCCCTGGCGTACCTGGGCATGGTCGGCAGCCGCCGCCGCGTGCGCGCCACGTTCGAGTCCCTCCAGAAGGCCGGCATCCCCCGCGATCGCCTCGCCGCCGTCCACTCGCCCATTGGCCTCGACATCGGCGCCGAGACGCCCGAGGAGATCGCTCTCTCCATCGCCGCCGAACTGGTGGCCGTGCGGCGGCGGGTCGTGGATGGGGCCGGAGCATCCCTCGCCGGCAAGGAGCGGGTGCTGGAGCGGCTCGTGACGAGCCGACCGGCGCCCGAACCGACGACGCAACCCGCAACGTCCGATGCGAAGCCAGCCTCGCCGGAAGGCAACGCCCTCCGCGAATCCGCACCCACGACGAACGACCACCCATCGTCGATCGCCGATCGTCGATCGCAGTCCAGCCCGACGACCGACCCCGACGCCCTCGTCTACTCCGCCCTGCTCGACGCGGCGGACGCCGGACGCTCGGTGGTCCTGGCCACGGTCGTCTCCGCCCGGGGCTCGACACCACGGGGTGCGGGCTCCAAAATGCTCATCGAGACCGACGGAGCACTGGTGGGCACCATCGGCGGCGGCTGCGGCGAAGGCGAGGTGATCGCCGCATCGCGAGAGGTCGCGGCGACCGGCGAGCCGCGGGTCGTCCGTATCGACCTGACGGAAGACGCGGAAGCCTGGAGCGCCGCCATCTGCGGCGGGGTGATGGAGGTTCTGGTGGAGGCGGTGGGCGGCCCAACGAAGAACGACATCGATCGTCGATCATCGATCGTCGATCATGAGTGAAACGAGCCAAGCCATGTGGAAACGATACAACGCCTTCCTCCGGCAGCCGCCGGAGCTGACCATCGAGTGGAACGACGCAGAAACCGACGCCCGCGGGTGGCTGGTCATCAACTCGCTGCGGGGCAACGCGGCGGGGGGCGGAACGCGCATGCGGGTGGGCGCCAACGTCCATGAGGTGACTTACCTGGCCAAGACCATGGAGCTGAAGTTCGCCCTGGCCGGGCCGGCCATAGGCGGCGCCAAGACGGCCATCGATTTCGATCCTCACGACCCGCGCAAGAACGACGTGCTGGAGCGCTGGTACCGGGCCGTCTCGCCGCTGCTCCGCTCCTGTTACGGCACCGGCGGCGACCTGAACATCGACGAGGTGGTGGACGTCATTCCTGCGTTCGAGGCCCTGGGGCTGCACCACCCGCAGGAAGGCGTGGTGCGGGGCCATCTGCACCCCAAAGAGGCCGACTTCCTGCGCATCGTCCAGACGCTGGACGACGGGGTGAAGGCGCCGGTCGACGGGCCGCACGGCATCGCCGGGCACGCCACCACGGTGGCGGACATGATCACCGGCTACGGCGTCGCAGAGGCGGTGCGCCGTTTCTACGAGGCCGACGGCCGGGGCCTGGACGGCGCCCGCGTGCAGTTGGAAGGGTTCGGCAACGTCGGCGCCGCCGCCGGCCTGTACCTGGCCCGCAGCGGCGCGCGCATCGTCGCCATCTCCGACGCCGAGCACGTGCTCATCGAGCCGGACGGGCTGGACGCCAGGGGCGTGCAGGACCTCATGCTGGCCAGCGAGGAGAAGCTGTTGCCCCGCGGCGACGCCCGCCTGCGGCCCCGCGACGGCGACACGTCGTTCCTCGACACGCCCGCCGACATCTTCGTGTGCGCGGCCGTGTCCGGATCCGTCACCGAGGAGGTGCTGGACCGCCTGCAGAAGGCGGGCGTTTCCGTGATCGCGTCCGGCGCCAACCAGCCGTTCCGTGAAGCGCGCATGGGCTCCACGAAGGTGGCCCAGGCGGCCGACAAGCGCTTCAGCGTGCTGCCGGACTTCCTGGCCAACTGCGGCATGGCCCGCGCCTTCAGCTACCTGATGGAGCCCGACGCGCGGCCCGAAGCGGACGCCGTCTTTGAAGCCGTCGACCGGACGGTGGGCGACGCCCTGGCCGAAGTGCTCGAACGCAACGGCGGAAAGAAGCAGGGCCTGTTCGCCGGCACCCTGGCTCTGGCCATGGACCGGATCGGGGCGTAACGGCGCGACAAACCTGCCGCGGGAGCGACGACCGATGACCGTCGGCCGTCGTTGCTTCGCGAGGTAAGCCAGGTACCGGGATCATCGCAGCCGCGGCGCCCGCCGATCGTCCATTGGTATTGCGCGACGCGTTGAAAAACGACACGCTGCATCCTTGCGGCTTCCACTTCGGCCCTTGCCGCGGTCGCGCCTTCGCCCGGCGTTTCCGTGGCAGGTCCCGGAAGATGGTCGCCGGCGATCTCCCCAGGACCATGAGCGTCACGGCATGGACGGAACCGTCATGATGTCGGCCATCGCGCTGGCGCCGCAGACCCCCGCAGCGGCGCTGAACCAGGTCAAGGAAACGGCGGCGCAGATCACCAACGTGATCTCTCCGCTGGACGTCCTGGTCATCGTGCTGCTGTTCGTCGCCACGTACTACGCCATCAAGGTGGCCAGCTTCATCCTGAACACCCTCGCCGCTCGCCTCACCCGCCAGCGAACGCTGCTGCTCCAGCTGCTTGCTCTGGTGCGGATCGGCCTCTGGGTGCTCGTCGTGTACATCATCGTGGCCGGCATCCTCCAGCCGACGCGCGAATCGCTCATCGCACTCTGGGCTACCGCCGGCGTCGGCATCGGGCTCGCTGCGCAGGACGTGCTGAAGAACATCTTCGGCGGCTTCGTCATCCTGCTGGACCGGCCGTTCCAGGTGGGCGACCTCATCGATGTGGGGCCGCACCACGGCGAAGTGTTGAGCATCGGGCTGCGGGCCACACGCATGCGCACCCGGGACGACACCGTGGTGACCGTGCCCAACGCGGAGATCGTGCGGCAGCCGGTGATGAACGCCAACAGCGGGGCCCTCGACTGCATGGTGGTCACCGACCTGTTCCTGCCGGCGTTCGTGGATCCGCGCCGCGTGCGGCGTATCGTGTACGAGGCCGCCGCCACGTCGCCATACCTCTTCACGAGCAAGCCCATCATCATCCAGGTGCTGGACGACTTCAAAGGCCACCGCTTCGTCACTCGCGTCGTGGCCAAGGCATACGTCTACGATCATCGCCTCGAGCCGCGCCTCGCCGCCGACATCACCGCCCGCGCCAAGCAGGGCTTCATGGAAGCCGGACTGCTGTCCGACGAAGACATGGAAGGCTTCCGGCGTCTGGCAGAGGCCGCATCCGCCCCGCAAACCCCGGCGGTCCGGCCATGAGCACACCCGCCAACGGCCTGGCCGAGCTGCTGGGCACGCCCGAGCTGGAAGCGTTCTGCAACCGGTTCCGCAACCGGATCCAGGCGGACGTGCGGACGCCGTTCCACGACGGCCTCGATCGATACGTGGATGCGCTGGCGGCGACCGTGGCCAACGTGGGCCGCCAGACCCGCGCCGCCATGGAAGCGGCCCGGCCGGAGGCGGGGGAAGAGCCATCGAGCTGGGACGGGCTGCTCCGGGAGGCGGCATCCGCCAGCGCGGCAGCGGGCCGCCTGCATGAGATCCTCCAGCGCGACCCGCTGGCCGAGACGGAGGCGCTGCGGGCGGCGCTGTTCGCGGCCATCGACGGCGGCATCGCCGCGGCCGACGAATGGCCGGAAGCCGTGCGCACCGGCCCGGCCGACCGCTGGACGGCGCGGCCCGAACATGTCGTGCGCATGGC
>CAZUFP010000121.1:0-5929 GCA_964619835.1 uncultured Gemmatimonadaceae bacterium
GCCCGCCCGCCGCCGCGCTCACCGCCAGCGCGATGCCGAAGTCCGCCACCATGGGCCGGCCATCATGGAGCAGGATGTTCTCCGGCTTGATGTCCCGGTGGATCACCCCGTGGCGGTGCGCGTAGTCCAGTGCGTCCGCAACCTCACGGGTGATGCGTACCGCTTCGTCCACGCCCAGCTGTGTCTCCCGGTTCAGCTTGTCCCGGAGCGTCTCACCCTCGATATAGGGCATCACGTAGAACAGGAAGCCGTCGGCGGTGCCCGAGTCGAAGAGCGGCAGGATGTGCGGGTGCTGGAGCTGGGCGGTGGTGGTGATCTCCTGGACGAAGCGCTCGGCGCCCAGGACGGCGGCCAGCTCGGGCTTGAGCACCTTGATGGCCACCTGGCGCTGGTGCTTGAGGTCCTCGGCGAGGTAAACGGTGGCCATGCCGCCCTCACCGAGCTCGCGCTCGATGCGGTAGCGGTCGGAAAGGGCGGCGGCGAGCCGTGCGGAGATGTCGCTCACGGCCGGAACCGTTGTTCCGGGCGCGCGCTCTCACGCCAACCGGTGGGTTGGATCATCTGAATGTGTGCCGGGGACGGGGAGATCGTGCGGCTCTGGCCGTTTGACAACCCTAAACGCAGGTGTCATGCCGAGCAAGGCCGTCACCGTTGCTGGCGCGAACGGCGTGCGTGGTGATACGCTGAATGCCCGCATGCTCCGTGGCAGGTCGCCGCGGGCCGGTGCCGCCGTGGGGAAGGAGTCTCCGAACATGAACGCGCCGCGTCGCAGTGCCCATTTCCTGACAGGCCGCCACGCTCTCTTCGCCTTCGCTGCCGTGGCCCTCGCCCTCGCGTCGCCGCGGCCGGGCATCGCGCAGGGCCGGACCACCGCGCGCTTCGACGCCGGCTGGAAATTCCACCTCGGCGACGTGCCGGGGGCCAAGGCCACGGCTTACGACGACGCCGGCTGGCGCCCTCTGGACCTGCCCCACGACTGGAGCATCGAAGGCCCGTTCAGCGAGAAGAACCCGGCGGGCGCCGGCGGCGGGGCGCTGCCGGGCGGCATCGGCTGGTACCGCAAGACGTTCACGGTCCCGGCGTCGGACCGCGGCAGGCTGCTCTTCATCGATTTCGACGGGATCTACAGGGACAGCGAAGTGTGGATCAACGGCCACTACCTGGGGAAGCGGCCGTACGGCTACAGCTCGTTCCGCTACGAGATGACGCCGTACCTGGAGTTCGGCGGATCCAACGTGCTGGCCGTGCGCGTGGACAACTCCAGGCAGCCCAACTCCCGCTGGTACTCGGGCTCCGGCATCTACCGCCACGTCTGGCTCGTCACGACGAGCCCCATCCACATCGCCCACTGGGGGACCTACGTCACGACGCCGGTGGTGAGCGCACGCCGTGCGCGCGTGGACGTGCGCACGACCGTTCAGAACACAACGAGCCGGGAGAGCGCCATCACCCTGCGCACCACCGTCTACGACAGCACCGGCCGGGCCGTGGCGGACGTGTCGTCCGACGTGGACGTGCCGGCCGATTCCGCCCTGGAGATTCCCCAGAGCCTGAGCGTGCGCAACCCGATGCTGTGGTCTCCCGATTCGCCCGCGCTCTACCGCGTCGTGTCCCGCGTGGACTGCGACGGCCGGCCGTGCGACGACCTGACCACGCCCCTGGGCATCCGCGCCTTCACGTTCGACGCGCAGCGCGGCTTCATCCTGAACGGCGTGCGGGTGGAGATCCGGGGCGTTTGCCTGCACGGAGACCTGGGCGCCCTGGGCGCCGCGTTGAACGATCGGGCCCTGGAGCGGGAGCTCCAGATCATGAAGGCCATGGGCGTCAATGCCATCCGCACGTCTCACAATCCGCCGGCGCCCGAGCTGCTGGAGATGGCCGACCGCATGGGCTTCCTCGTCATGGATGAGGCCTTCGACGGCTGGAAGATCGCCAAGACGAAATACGACTACCACCTCGACTGGGACGCCTGGCACGACCGCGACCTCGCGGATATGGTGCGGCGCGACCGCAACCACCCCAGCGTCATCCTGTGGAGCATCGGCAACGAGGTGCGGGAGCAGGGCGACTCGTCGGGCATCCCCATGGCCCGGGAGCTGGCCGGCGTGGTCCGGAGCCTCGACCCGACCCGGCCCATCACGGCCGGGCTCGACCACCCCGATACGTTCAACTACGTCATCCGCTCCCGCGCGCTGGACGTCATCGGCGTCAATTACCACGACACGATGTGGGCCGCCTTCCCGGAGATCTTCCCGGGCCAGAAGTTCGTCGCTACGGAGGCTACGTCGTCGTTGAACACGCGCGGTTACTACAAGCAGCCGTCCGACAGCATCGCCCGTTTCGGCGGACCCTGGATGAAGGATCCCGGGCCCACGCCCAACAAGAGCTACCGTCTCTCGGACTATGACAACCGGGCCGCCGCCTGGGGGTCCCTGCACGAAGAGTCGTTGCGATCCATCCGCGCCCACGACTACCTGTCGGGCATGTTCGTCTGGACCGGGTTCGACTACCTGGGCGAGCCCACGCCGTATGGTTGGCCGGCCCGCAGCTCCTACTTCGGCATCGTCGACCTCGCGGGCCTTCCCAAGGACGCATACTGGCTGTACCAGAGCTTGTGGACGAGCCGTCCGGTGCTACATATGTTTCCGCACTGGAACTGGGCGCCGGGCGACACCATCGACGTCTGGGCGTACACCAACGCGGATTCCGCTGAGCTGTCCCTGAACGGCCGCCCTCTGGGCGTCCGGCACATGCGGGGCGACACGCTGCATCTGATGTGGCGCGTGCCCTGGGCGCCCGGTACGCTGCGCACGGTCGCGTGGAAGGGTGGGCGCGTCATGGCGACGCGTGAAGTGAAGACGGCCGGGCAGCCCGTGCGCATCGAGCTTGTGGCGGACCGGGACTCCGTCCATGCCGACGGCCGCGACCTGTCCTTCGTCACGGTGCGCGTCGTAGACCGGGACGGCGTGCCCGTCCCCACGGCGGACGACCGGGTCCGATTCCAGCTCCGGGGCGACGCCGCCATCGCCGGTGTGGACAACGGCGACGAGATCAGCCACGCGCCGTTTCAGGCAGACAGCGTGCGATTGTTCTTCGGAAAGGCCCTCGCCATCATCCGTCCAGGAACGACGCCCGGGACAGTGATCCTGACGGCAACGGCGGACGGCCTGGGAAGCGCATCGATTCCGCTCGTTCTGCTCCCGGCTTCGAACCGATCCACAACGCCGCGATGACGGGCACGGACGGTGGCGCGGTATTCTGTTGACAGAATGGGTTTTGTTGGTTAACGAGAGTATACCTTTTTTCCTCGGATACCGGCCGTGGCTCAACAGCCTGAGAAATGGGTACGAGCGTCGGATCCTCTACGGAACCTCGAGCTTCGCACCGGGTCCTTCCCTCCGGGCAGCTGGTCTTCCGAACGCTTGCGCTTTGCGCCTTCCGCAAAGCACGTAGTTCTCCCCTCGCTCCGGGCCTTCGACCGGCCGGAGCGTTTGTTGTACTCATAGCCTGGGAAGACGTCCATGGGACGAACACGCTACATGATCGGTGCGCTCCTGGCGGTGCTTTGCGCGGCTCCACTTGATGCGCAAGCGCCAACGGGTGCGGTCCGCGGACGCATCGTCGACCAAGCGACGCAGCAGCCACTCTCCGGAGTTCAGGTTTCCATCGGAGACCGCGGCGGGCTTACGCGAGACGACGGCGCCTACCTCATCACCAACATCCCGGCGGGCACCTACACCCTCCGGACGACCATGATCGGCTACGCCGACGCGACGCAGTCGGTCACGATCACGGCGGGCGAAACGGCCGTTGCGAACCTCGGCCTCACGGTCCAGGTGATCGGCCTCGGTGAGATCGTGGCGACAGGCTACGGGCATCAGCGTGCGGGTGACATCACGGGCTCGGTGAAGCAGGTGAACACGTCCGAGTTCAACACCGGCACCATCGTCAGCCCCCAGAAGCTGATCCAGAGCAAGGTCGCGGGGGTGCAGATCGTGGACAACAACGAACCGGGTGGCAGCCTCAACATCCGGATCCGGGGCGCCACGTCCATCAACGCGAGCAGCGAGCCGCTCTACGTCGTCGATGGCCAGCCCATCAGCACCGGCGCGGGCGGCGGCATCGCCACCTCCGGGCGGGATCCGCTCAACTTCCTGAACCCGGAAGACATCGCGAGCATCACCGTCCTCAAAGACGCTTCAGCCGCGGCGATCTACGGGGCCAACGCCGCCAACGGCGTGGTCCTTATCACGACCAAGCACGGGCAGGGCGGGGCGCACCTCTACTACAGCGGAACCGTGTCCGCCGCGTCGGTCACCCGGCTCCCCGATGTGCTGAACGCTTCGCAGTTCGCGGCGGCGGTGCACCAGTACGCGTCGGGACGCGATTCCCTGCTGCTCAATGCGAACACCGACTGGTTCAGCCAGATCGACCGCACCGGTTACAGCCAGGAGCACAACCTGGCCCTCTCCGGCGCGGGTGAGACGAACGACTACCGCGTGTCCTTCGGCTACGTTCAGCAGAACGGTGTCATCAAGGCGTCCTCGACGGATCGGATCTCGTTGGGCATCAAATATGATCAGCGCCTGTTCAATGACGCCTTCAATTTCACGCTCAACGCCAAGGGCTCCCAGGAGAAGGACCAGCTGGTGCCGTCCGGCGTGATCAGCAACGCCGCCTCCATGGCGCCGACACAGCCGGTCCTGGATCCCAACAGCACCACTGGCTACTGGGACTGGAACACGACGAACGCATCGCCGTCCAACCCGCTGGCCACCGCCATGCTGGCCAAGACCAACGCCACGACGTATCGCAGCGTCGGCAACGTGCAGGCGGGCTATGCGTTCCCCTTCGTTCCGGGCCTGAAGGCGAACGTCAACCTCGGCTACGACATCGGCAAGATGAGTCGGGCCGATTTCGTGCCCAACGACCTGGCGGCCGAGATCCGGCAGCGTCACGGGATGCTGAGCCTCACCAACAATACCGAGGCGCACTCGGTGCTGGAGTCCTACCTGACGTACGCGACGCCCCTTTCGATGATCCCCGGCCGGATCGACCTGACCGGCGGCTACTCGTACACGTCGCAGCACAGTGACAACACGTGGTATACCGGGACGGGTCTGAACAGCAACCTTCTGGGTGCGAACGGCATTTCATCCGCCGACAACGTGACGAACGGCGAGAACATCACCGACTACAAGCTGATCTCGTTCTTCGGCCGGCTCAACTACAACATTTCTGACCGCTACCTGCTGGCGGCCACGGTCCGGCATGACGGCTCGTCCCGCTTCGGCGCGGGCAACCAGTGGGGCACGTTCCCGTCGGTCGCCGCAGCCTGGCGGCTGTCCAAGGAGTCCTTCCTGAGCGGCATCAGCGCGTTGTCGGACCTCAAGCTGCGGGCGTCCTGGGCGAAGACGGGCAACCAGTCGTTCGGGGACTACCTCCAGTACTCCACGTACACGTACAGCGACGCGCTGACCGAGTACCAGTTCGGGCAGCAGTTCGTTACGACGATCCGTCCGAGCGCCGTCGACCCCAACATCCATTGGGAGTCCACCACGTCCTACGATGTGGGCCTCGACTACGGCTTCCTGGACCAGCGCTTCAGCGGCGCCATCGACTGGTACGTCAAGAACACCAAGGACCTGATCTTCAACGTGCCGGTGGCGGCGGGGACGAACCTGTCCAACTACGTCACCACCAACATCGGTAGCATGAAGAACACGGGCGTGGAGTTCAGCCTGAGCGCCAAGGTGCTCCAGGGTGAGGAGGACGGCCTGAGCTGGACGGCCGACTTCACGGCTGCCCGCAACACGAACGAGTTGACCCAGATCAACCCGACGAAGAGCGTGGCCCAGATTCTGACCGGCGGCATCTCCGGGGGCGTGGGCAACAACGTCCAGGTCCTGCAGCCGGGTTTTGTCCGCTG
>CAZUFP010000122.1:0-5923 GCA_964619835.1 uncultured Gemmatimonadaceae bacterium
CCGTCGGAACGGCCCGTTGATTCGGGGACAGGTTCCCGCCGGCCGGCGCGCGGCGGACGAGCCCGACGGACTGCGGGCGGTTGTGCCGCCCACCGTGCCAGCGCCCGCGCGGGTCGTTGCGGCGAACATCCTGGCGGCGTGTCGTCCACAGCCCGGCGTTGCGCCGCGGCCGTCCATCGTCGACCTGGCCGACTTCCAGGCCGAAGCGGTGCGGACGGCCCGGGCCATCCTGGACCGGTGGGACGGTGTGGTCGTGGCCGACAGCGTCGGCCTGGGAAAGACGTACGTGGGGCTCGCGCTGCTGGAGGACGCGGTGCGCACGGGGAACGGCGGCGTCGTCGCGGTGCCGGCCGCGCTGCGCCGAACGTGGCGGCCCGGACTGGAACGCCTTCGCCGGGCGACCGGTTGCAGCGTTCCCCTCATCTCCCACACGCAGCTTGCGCGGGGGGCGCCCGACCTCGACATCGGTCAGGATTCCGCTTCGGACCGTGCGTTTCGCGCCTGCCAGAGAGGTCTGCTGGTCCTCGTGGACGAAGCCCACGCGTTCCGCAACCGGCGCACGAAACGGTACCGGGCCCTCGCCCGGCTCTGCCGCGACGCGCGGGTCGTGCTCCTCACGGCCACGCCCGTCAACAACTCGGTGATGGACCTCTACGCGCTGATCCGCCTTTTCGCACGCGACGACGCGTTCAGGGACCTCGGCGTGCCCGCTCTTCGCCCCGCCTTCCGTTCCGCGGCGGCCCCCGCGGCCCCGGCCGACGCCGCGCGAATCGAGCCCATTCTCCCGGTGGTGCAGGCCGTGGTCATCCGCCGGACACGCCCGTTCGTGCGGGACCGGTACGGCGCTGTGAGCCTGTCGGGCCCCGAAGGGAAAGGCCTCGTGCTCACCTTCCCCCGCCGCGCACCGCCTGACCCGATCCGGTATCCGTTGTTCGAAGACCCGGAGGATTTCGGCCGGATGGCCGCAGATTTGATGGCCCTCCGTTTCTCCCCGCTGGGTGCGTTGCGACATCATCGCCCGGGGAGCACCGCGGGGGGGCGGGCGCCCGTCCGGGCTCGGGACGGCCCCCATGCTCCGGGTGGCGTGGCGGAGCTCATGCGACTGTCGCTCCTCAAGCGACTGGAGTCGGGCCGCCACGCGTTCCGGACCAGCGTGGAACGCCAGCTCGGTTTCCACGAAGCGTTCGCCGACGCCCTCCGGCGTGGGTACCTCCTGCCCGCGCGGCTCCATCGGGCGCTCGGCGGCGACGGCGAAACGATGCAGCTGTTGCTGGAACCGTTGGCTCTGGAACCGCTTCCCGCCGCGCTGGACCGGGACCGGCTGGCCGCCGAAACCGCCGAGGACATCGCCCGGCTCCGGGCGATGCGGGACCGGGCGCGCACGCCAGACCGCGACGGGAAGCTGGACGCGCTGCTTGCGTTGATTCGCACGCTGGCGGATCGCAAGCTCGTCGTGTTCACCGAGTTCCGCGACACTGCCGCCAACATCTGGCGAGCGCTTCTGGCAGCCGGTTTCCGTACCGGACGCGTGGACGGCGCCGGGTCGTTTCTCGGCAGGGAGCAGGCCGGGCGGCGGGTCGTCATTGACCGGTTCGCGCCCCGGGCGAACCACGCCCGCGAACCACCGCCCCACGAACGGGTCGACGTGCTCGTCGCCACCGACGTCCTGGCCGAAGGGCTCGATCTCCAGGACGCGGCCCACGTCGTGAGCTTCGATTTGCCCTGGAACCCCGTCCGCCTGATCCAACGCGTCGGGCGGATCGACCGCCTGGGCTCGCCTCACGACGTCGTTCACCCGCACTTCCTGCTGCCCGGACCGGAGCTCGAGCGGCTTCTCGGCCTGCACGCCCGCATCCGGGCCAAGCTCGCCGCCATCGGCGCCACCGTCGGCCTCGACGGGACCGTTCTGGACGACGACGGCTCCCGCGGGTCCATCGCCGAACGCCTCGCCCGCGGTGATCCCGGTGTGCTGGACGAACTGGAACGGGCCGAGGCGGTGCCACTGCGCGGCAGGCGCGAACCCGACGACGCGGTCCCGTTCGGCAGGAGCCGGCCCGCCGGGCCGCTGGAGTGGCAGGCCGCCGTGTCCAATGCACCCGTTCCCGCAGTGTTCGATACGGCGTCCGTCCGGTGTGCGACAGTAAATCCGGGACCGTCCCTCGTCGCCGTGGACGTGGACGGCAGCCCGCTGTGGCTCGTAGTCGAAGGCGAAGCCGCCCGCGTGGACGACGAGGCGGCGTGGGCGATCCTGCGCGGCGCCCTGGAGTGCGGGGACGACATGGACCCGGCGGATTCCTCCGCGTCCGTGCTAGCTACGGCGCTGGATGAGATTCGCCGGCGGCGGGCTCCCGATGCGCTGCCGGCGCTCCGGGATCCGCATGCGCCGCCGACGCGCGCGGCCCGGTGGCTGCGAGCCCTTCTCGCGATGGAAGGGGCCGAGCCACTGGACACGGAGTTGGCCGATCAGGTCGACGAGGTGATGCGCCGGCTGGCCCGGCCCCTCGATGCGGTGGCCGAGGCGCGGATCGAGGATGTGCTGCGGACCCGGGCGGACCGGTTGGACCGGGCGGACCGGGCGTACCAGGCCGATCAGCCCGGCCGGCGCGACAGATGGCCAGGTCCGGACGCCCTGGAACGGGCGGTCCTCCTGCTGGCGCGGGCCACGGACGGGTCGTTACAGAGAGAGTTCGGGGAAGGGGCCGGTCCGCCAGCCCCGCGCTTCCGGTGGATCGGCGCGTTGATCGGACGGCCGCCCGACACGGAGTGACAGCTGCACCGGCTCACTGCGTGTTGTCCGCGTACCGGAGCTGCCACAGCGTGGCGCCCACGCCGGCGACGAAGGTCAGCCCCACGACCACGAGGCTGCCCGGCGCCAGCACCTCCGTCCGCGGGCCCGCCATCCCGGCCAGCATGGGCACGATGGACCACGGGAACCATTTCCCCCAGCCGGTGGCGCCCATGATGTTGCCCATCAGCAGCATGAAGATCGTGAACCCGATGGGCGCCAGGTAGCCGCGGCCCAGCGTCGCGATCCACGTCACGACGGGCACAAGCAGGAACCCCAGCAGTCCCGCCAGCAACACCTCGCCCCCTGACGACAACGCCAGGGACAGCGACAGACCGGGCAGTCCCAGGGCGGTGCCCACGAGGAACGCCTCGGCGAGGAAGAGAAGGGTGAGGACGCCGAACCACATGAACACGACGGCCAGCTTGGCCACTGCGAACCAGTGCCGGGCCACCGGCAGCACCAGCATGTCCTTCGCGGTGCCCTCCGAGTACTCCCGCCCGAAGACGTACGACGCGATGACCGCCAGCA
Organism: uncultured Gemmatimonadaceae bacterium; assembly: GCA_964619835.1. Lineage (GTDB taxonomy): Bacteria > Gemmatimonadota > Gemmatimonadetes > Longimicrobiales > RSA9 > JARRJS01. The sequence goes on from CAZUFP010000122.1 coordinate 3,317, forward strand.
GGATCATGCCGCCGGCGCCCGCTTCCTGGATCAGCAGCGTGAAGAACGACGGCCAGTCGGCCGACATGACCGTCAGCTGCGACTTCTGACCCAGCAGGCCCATCTGCGCCGCCCGCTCCGGCTCCGCCGCGATCCACATGAACAGCCCCGCGGCCAGAGGCAGGATGGAGAACGCCAGCCACGACAGCCACGTGATCCTGCTGCGCCGCAGCTTCAGGAACTCGGTGGCAAGGACCCGGCTCAGCATCACCCACCTCCGCCCGTCAGGCGCATGAAATGCGCTTCCAGGTCTTCCTCCGCGACGCGGAGGCCCGTCAGGTCGTGGCCGGCGCCCACCAGCACCCGGGCCACCTCCGCCACCCGATCCAGCCCCTCGAACGCTCGCAGCCCGCCGTTCGCCGTCCGCTCCACCCGGGTGATGCCCAGCCGCTCCGCCAGCAGCGCTGCCGCCCGGTCCGGGTCCGACACCGTGATGTCCAGGTACGCGCGGGCCCTGGCTCGCAGCTCGTCGTACTCCGTCTCCTCGATCAGGCGGCCCGCGTGCACGATGCCGATGCGGTCCGCCAGGTGCGCCACCTCCGCCAGGATGTGGCTGGACATGAACACCGTCACGCCCTCCTCATCGGCCAGGCGCCGGAGCAGGCCCCGCACCTCGACGATGCCCGCCGGGTCCAGGGCGTTCGCCGGCTCATCCAGCAGCAGCACCCGCGGCCGATGCAGCAGCGCCCGGGCCAGCGCGAGCCGTTGCTTGTTCCCCAGCGAAAGCTGCCCCGCACGACGGTCCGCGTACGGGTCCAGGCGCAGCAGTCCGACGGCCTTCGCCACGGACCCGGGCGGCGCGCCCGTCAGCCGGCGCTGGATGTCCAGGTTCTCCCGCACCGTCAGGTTCGAATACGCCGTGGCCGATTCCACCAGCGAGCCGACTCCCGCGAACACCCCCTGCTCACCCCGCACCACCCGGCGCCCCAGCAGCGTCACCTCGCCAGCCGTCGGCTGCACCAGCCCCAGCAGCATCCGGATCGTCGTCGTTTTGCCCGCGCCGTTCCGGCCCAGGAACCCGTAGATCTCTCCGGCCCGCACGTTCAGGTCGATGCCGTCCACCGCGTGCACGTCGCCGTAGTGCTTGGCCAGGCCGCGGGTGGCGATGACGACGTCGTTCGTCATGATGCCTCCCCGACGGAAGCCGCCGACCCGTGCCCCAACGACTGCAACGCGCAATCCACCCCTTCGGAGAGCGCCCCGGCCATCTTCCGCCGGTCCGTGAATCCCAGCTCCAGGCCGTGGAACCCGCCCAGGATGAACCACGCCGCCACGCGCGGATCCCCCACCGTGAATACGCCCTCGTCCACGCCCCGGACCACGATGTCCTCCACCAGAGGCAGAAGCCGTGGCAGCAGACGCTCCGCCATCCGGTCGTGCACCGCCCGGTTCTCCGGCCGATGATAGACCTCCGCCAGCTCCCAGGTCGCCGGGTCGCTCGCCAGCCCGATCACCGCGTCGCCGAACGCCCGCAGCTTCGCCGCAGCTCCCGCCTCGGCCTCCGCAACCGCCTGCTCGACGGCTTCCACCAGCCCCTCCGCCATCCCGTCCACGACGGCGTTGATCACGTCCGTCTTCGCGTCGAAGTACAGGTAGAACGTCCCCTGCGCCACGCCCGCCGCCTTCACGATGTCGCTCACCGCCGCGTTCGCCACGCCCTTCTCCGCGAACACATCGCGGGCCGCAGCGATCAGCTCGTTCCGCCGGACCTCCGGCCTGGTGCGCCGTCTGGCCATGGTACTCTCCTCCGTTACTGACTGACCGTCAGTCAGTATAGCGCCAGGCCGCGCACGGCGTCAAGAGAGACGGACCCGGGACGGACTCGCGAAGGCGTTGACGGGACCCGGGGGCCGGATTAGCTTTTGCCGTCTTGACACCGATCCCGCGTAGCTCAGCTGGTAGAGCAGACGGCTGTTAACCGTCGGGTCGCAGGTTCGAGTCCTGCCGCGGGAGTTGAGGGCGCGAAGCACCAGCCCCGGGATGTCGTCCACGACGATGTCCCGGGGTTTTCTGCATCCGGCAGTGGCAGGAGGCTGCTCCCTCACGGACATCATCACTCTTGCATGCCTCGCGGCAGTGTGCTACGTTCGTAGCACTCTGCTACTTCCGTAGCATGTCAGCCGACACGCGGCCGCCCCCGGCCGCGAAGCGGACCGGAGACGACATGGAAGCGACACCCAACCCACAACTGAGCCGGCGCGAGCGGCAGATCATGGACGCGGTCTACCGGCTGGGCACCGCGACGGTGAGCGATGTGCTGAAAGAGCTGCCGGAAGCGCCCGGCTATTCGGCGGTGCGGGCGATGCTGCGCAAGCTAGAGGACAAGGGGCACGTGAAACACGATGTGGACGGTCCGCGTTACGTCTACACGGCGACGCGGCCGCGGGACGAGGTGGGGGAGGGCGCGTTGAAGCGACTGATCCGGACGTTCTTCGATGGGTCGGCATCGCGGACGGTGGCGGCGATTCTGGATGCGAACGCGGCGGATCTGACCCCCGAGGAGCTGGAGACGCTGGGCCGCATGATCGAACAGGCACGCCGGAGGGGGCGCTGATGAGCAACGAGTGG
>CAZUFP010000123.1:0-5910 GCA_964619835.1 uncultured Gemmatimonadaceae bacterium
ACAAGTTCAAGTTCAAGTGCGCCGGCTGCCCCAACGACTGCGTGGCCTCCATCGCGCGCTCGGACATGTCCATCATCGGGACCTGGCGCGATGACATCCGCGTCGACCAGGACGAGGTGCGGGCCTACGCCGAGAGCGGGCTGAACATCGAGCGCGACGTCTGCGGCAACTGCCCGACCAAGTGCATGGCCTGGGACGGCAACGAGCTGGAGATCGACAACAGCAACTGCGTCAAGTGCATGCACTGCATCAACGTCATGCCGAAGGCCCTACGGCCCGGCACCGACACCGGCGCTACCATCCTGCTGGGTTCCAAGGCGCCCATCGTCCAGGGCGCGCAGCTGTCTTCGGTGATCGTGCCGTTCATGAAGCTCGAGCCGCCTTACGAGGAGCTCAAGGACCTGGCCGAGCGGATCTGGGACTTCTGGAGCGAGAACGGGAAGAACCGCGAGCGCGTGGGCGAGCTGATCCAGCGCGTCGGGCTGGGCAACTTCCTGGAAGAGATCGGCGTGGAGCCGATCCCCGAGATGATCGCTCACCCGCGGGACAATCCGTACATCTTCTTCGAGGAATACTACGAGGAAGAAGAGGAAGGCGAGGAGGAAGAGGTCGAGGTGGAGGCCTAGGCGGGAACCAGGCCGAATATGACAGGCTGAATTGGACGAGAACTACGGAACGAAGGAGATATTTCCATGGCAACGGAAGCCCCGGAGAGAAGGACGGACATCGGCCCTCCGGATTTCAGGCGGTTCCTGCCTCCCGTCATCAAGGAAAACTACGGGAAGTGGAAGTACCATGAGATCCTGAAGCCGGGGGTGATGGTCCACGTCGGCGAATCCGGTGACAAGCTGTTCACCGTGCGTGCCGGCTCGCCTCGCCTGCTGGGCACGAAGCGGATCCGTAAGTATGCCGAGCTGGCGGACCAGTACTGTGACGGCTACCTGCGTTTCACCAGCCGGCACAACGTCGAGTTCCTGCTGACGGACGAGTCGAAGGTTGACCCGCTCATCCAGGATCTGGCGGATCTGGGCCACCCGGTGGGCGGCATCGGGCCGGCCATCTCGAGCATCGTGCACACGCAGGGTTGGGTGCACTGCCACTCGGCCGCCACCGACGCGTCGGGCGTGGTGAAGGCCGTGATGGACGACCTGGCCGAGTACTTCGATGGCAGCACGCCGATTCCGGGCAAGCTGCGCATCGCGCTGGCGTGCTGCCTCAACATGTGCGGCGCCGTGCACTGCTCGGACATCGCCATCCTGGGCGTACACCGTCGTCCGCCGAAGGTGCAGCATCCGAACGTGAAGCGGCTGTGCGAGATCCCGAACGTGATCGCGGCCTGCCCGACGGCCGCCATCCGGCCGACGACGGTGGAAGGCAATCCGTCGGTGGAGATCGACGAGGAGCTGTGCATGTACTGCGCGAACTGCTTCTCCGTCTGTCCGGCCCTGCCCATGGCCGATGCCCTCAACGACGGCATCTCCATCTGGGTGGGCGGCAAGGTCTCCAACGCTCGTCACGAGCCCATGTTCTCCAAGCTGGCCATCCCCTTCATCGAGAACGATCCGCCGCGCTGGACGGAAGTGGTCCAGAGCGTCCGCAAGATCGTCGAGGTGTGGGTGGACGGTGCCCGGCCGCACGAGCGCATGGGCGAGTTCATCGAGCGCATCGGCTGGCCGCAATTCTTCAAGCGGACGGGCATCGAGTTCCAGAAGGAGCACATCGACGATTACCGGTACGCGGGCCTCAGCTACAAGCGGTCCGCACAGCTCAGACACTAGGAGCAGAGACCATGGCTGTCACACAAGAGCAGGTCGCCGACGCCATGTACGAGTTGGTGAGCCAGTACCAGGGCAAGAAGAAGTTCAAGGCATTGGACCTGACCCATGCCATGCAGGACAAGTTCGGCGACGAATGCGACAAGAAGCTGTGCAAGCTTGCCATTCGTTCGCTGATCGACTCGGGGCGCTGCGTCTATACGTATTTCGGCGGCAGCTACATCGAGGTCCCGCATGCGGAAGGGGCCGCCGAAGGCGCCTGATCGCCCGGTGCGGCGCACTGCGGACGCTCGCTCCGCCCGCTTCAGTGGCGGAGCGAGCGGGTGGATTCATAGAAACGATCTTCAACCGGTCGTGTGAGGTGACTCATGGCTGTGAAGAAGGTGAAGAAGGTCAAGAAGTCCTTCGGGACGCGTTCCTTCTCGAGTGGGGGAGCCCGGGAGCAGTCACCGTTGCGGCCGAAGCATGTGGAGAAGCGGCCTCCTTGCACGGACCGTTGCCCTGCGGGCAACCAGATCCGGGAGTTCGTGACCACGCTGGCCCAGGCGGAGCTGCTTGGGAAGAGCATGGACCAGGCGTTCGAGGAAGCGTGGGGCATCGTCACGGAGACGAACCCGTTCCCGTCCGTCTGCGGTCGGGTGTGCCCCGCCCTGTGCGAGGACGAGTGCAACCGCCGCGAGCTGGAGGGCTCCGTCAGCATCAACAAGGTGGAGCGTGCCATCGGCGACTTCGGCCGGGAGCACGACCTGAAGCTGACCCGCCTCACCGACGATGCCAAGACGCAGAAGGTGGCCGTGGTCGGCGGCGGCCCCAGCGGCCTTTCCTGCGCGTACCAGCTCGCACGCCGGGGCTATGGCGTGAAGGTCTTCGAGGCCATGGAGAAGGCCGGCGGCATGCTGCGTTACGGCATTCCGGGCTATCGCCTGCCGGAGGGCGTGCTGGACCAGGAGATCCAGCGGATCGTGGACCTGGGCGTGGAGCTGGAGTGCGGGGTGAAGGTGGGCCCGGAGCTCTCCATCGACCAGCTGAAGCAGGACTACGACGCGGTGTACGTGGCGCTGGGCGCCCAGCAGGGCGTGAGCCTGGGCGTGGACGGCGAGGATGCGCCGAACGTGTTCTCGGGCGTCGACTTCCTGCGGCGCTTCCACCACGGGGAGCAGCTGGGCCTGGGCAAGGACGTGGTGGTGATCGTGGTGGGCGGTGGTGACACGGCCATCGACGCGGCGCGCATCAGCCGCCGGCTGGGCGCGAACGTCACCATCCTGTACCGGCGCACGCTCCAGGAGATGCCGGCCATCAAGGACGAGGTGGAAGAGGCCATCAAGGAAGGCATCAACGTGGAGTTCCTGGCGGCGCCCGTCGGGTTCAAGAAGGGGGACGACGGCCGCGTGAACGCCATGGTGGCCATCCGGATGGAGCTGGGTGAGCCCGACGCGTCGGGCCGCCGGCGTCCGGTGCCCATCGAGGGATCCGAGTTCGAGATCCCGGCCAGCGCCGTCATCTCGGCGGTGAGCCAGGAGCCGGACTTCACCGGCTTCGAGGACCTGATCGAGGGCCGGGACTGGATCAAGGTGGACGGCGAAGGGCACACGAAGGTGGACGGCGTGTGGGCCGGCGGCGACGTGACGCGCCTGGCGCTGGTCACGGATGCCATTGGCCAGGGCCGGCATGCGGCGGAGTCCATCGACCACACGTTGCAGGGCACAAAGCCCACGGTGGACACGCGCGGCGTGATCCGGACGGACAAGATGCACCTGGACCACTACGCGCCGCAGGACCGAGGGCAGCCGTCGGTGCTGGCATTGGATCAGCGCATGGACGGCCTGGAGACGGAAGTCAACCTGGGCTTCTCCATGGACCAGGCCGTGTCGGAGTCGCGCCGCTGCATGAGCTGCGGCTACTGCTTCGACTGCGAGAAATGCTGGATGTACTGCCAGGACCAGGCCATCCACAAGCCTTCGGAGCGGGGCATTCTGTACTCATTCAATCTCGGCAACTGCACGGGCTGCGCGAAGTGCGCCGACATCTGCCCGTGCGGCTTCATCGAGATGGCATGAGCCCATGCGGATTCCCAGGGTCCTCGTTGCGGGCCTGCGTGGAGGCGACGGCAAGACACTCGTAGCCGTCGGCCTCCAGGCGGCCTGGCGCGGGCGGGGCATGCGGGTGGCGCCCTTCAAGAAGGGCCCCGACTACATCGACGCAGCCTGGTCCGCGTCGGCGGCGGGCCGTCCGTGCCGGAACCTGGACCTGTTCCTGCAGCCGCAGGATGTGATGCTGCGCTCCTTCGGCGACGGCGCGGCGGCCGCCGATCTGGCCGTCATCGAGGGCAACCGCGGCCTGTACGACGGCGCCGACGCCCGTGGCTCGTTCAGCACGGCCGAGCTTGCGAAGCTCCTTGGGGCGCCCGTGGTACTGGTCGTGGACTGCACCAAGGCCACCCGCACCGTGGCGGCCTCCGTCCTGGGCTGCCAGCGCATGGACCCCGAGGTGTTCATCGGGGGCGTCGTTCTCAACCGTACGGCAGGCGCGCGCCACGAGGCCGTCATCCGGGACGCCATCCGGGACGCCACGGGCCTGCCCGTGCTGGGGGTGCTGCCCAAGCTGTCGCAGGAGATCCTGCCGGAGCGCCACCTGGGGCTGGTCCCGCCCGCGGAGCACGCGGATCGGCTGGACGCCGTCCGGAGGGCCGGCGAGGTGGCCGAGCGCTACCTGGACCTGAACGCCCTCCTGGACCTGGCCCGGCAGGCGCCCCCGTTCGAAGTGCCGGACACCCCCGCCCCGGCCGTCCGGCCCGGGCCCCCCGAGGTGCGCATCGGCGTGTTCCGGGACGCGGCGTTCCAGTTCTACTACCCGGAAAACCTGGAGGCCCTGGTTCGGGCCGGCGCCGCCCTGGTGGACATCTCGCCGCTGCGGGACCCGGCGCTTCCCGAGGTGGACGCGCTCTACATCGGAGGCGGCTTCCCGGAGACGCTGGCGCCCGGCCTGGCGGAAAACGACGCCTTTCGCGCGTCGGTCCGCCACGCGGTGGAGCTGGGGATGCCGGTGTACGCCGAGTGCGGCGGCGCCGTGTTCCTGGGGCGGTCGCTGGTGTTCCGCGGCCAGGCCTACCCCATGGCGGGCGTGCTGCCCGTGGACTTCGTGTTCCGGGATCGGCCCCAGGGCCACGGCTACGTCGTGCTGGAGACGGTGGCGGAGAACCCGTTCTATCCCGTGGGCATGGAGCTCCGGGGGCACGAGTTCCACTACACCTGCGTGGAGGACGGCCTCGATGAGGGGCTGACCTTCGCTTTCCGCGTACGCAGGGGGAAGGGATACGGCGGCGAGCGGGACGGGCTGTGTCATCGGAACGTGCTGGCCGCCTACACGCACATCCATGCGCTGGCCGTGGAACAGTGGGCGCCTGCGCTGGTCGATGCCGCGGCCCGCTTTCGGGCGGATGCCGCCGTCGCCGCTGCAGGCTGAAAGGGCGAAGCCGTGGCCATCATCACCATCTCCCGGGGATCTCTGAGCGGCGGCCGCGCCGTGGCCGAGTGCCTGGCGGAACGGCTCGCGGTCCCGTGCATTGCCCGGGAGGTCCTCCAGGAAGCGGCCCTCGCCCTGGGCATCTCCGAGCGGGCCATGCAGGAGGCGTTCGAGACGCCGCCGGGCATGTGGGCACGCCTGAACCGGGAGCGGGAGACGTACCTGCTGGCGGTGCGTGCCGCGTTGGCGGATCGGTGCGTCGAGGGTCGCCTCGTCTATCACGGGCTGGCCGGCCAGTTCCTGCTCAAGGGCCTGCGTGGAGTGCTGAACGTGCGCCTCATCGCCCCGCTGGAGATGCGGATCGAGGCGCTGGCGGCGCAGCACCATCGGATGTCGCGGCGGGCCGCGGAGGACTTCATCGCGAACGTGGATGAAGAGCGGCGTCGCTGGGTCAAGGTGATGTATGGCGAGAACGTGGAAGACCCGTCGTTGTACGACCTCACGGTGAAGCTGCGGACCATGTCGCAGGACACGGCGTGCCAGGCCATCGCGGAAGCGGCCGCGCAGCCGGAGTACGCCGTCACCGCCGAGGTGAAGACGGAGCTGGAGGTGTTCGCGGCGCAGTGCCGACAGGATCTCGACACGAAGCTGTCCGGCGTCTGACGGCGCCGGC
>CAZUFP010000124.1:0-5884 GCA_964619835.1 uncultured Gemmatimonadaceae bacterium
CGCTGGAACAGGCTCATGGTCAGGGCAGGTTGAAGATTTCGGCGGAGGCGAGGTCGGTCCAGTCCCTTCCCGCACCGCCAATGACCACGACGCGCCCGCCCGGCAGAAGAACGCCCACGTGCTGGCTTCGCGCCGCAATCATGGACGAAGCAGGGGTGAATGCATCGAGCGCGGGGTCGTAGATGCGAGCCGCGCTACCGGGGACTCCGCCCTGGTGCGAGAGCACGCCGCCGGCCACGAGGACACGGCCATCGGGCAACGGTACGACCGACGCACACAGCATTGTACCGATGTCGGGTTCGGCGGCGGCGGAGAACGTACCCGTCGCGTAGTCGTAAATCTCGAACGCAGCGCCGGCGAACAACACGCGCCCGTCCTCTAGGTGCGCACCTCGCACACCGCAGGAACTCAGTGGTCGGGTCATTGAGCCCGTGGGCTGGAACGCGCCGGCGTCGGGATCAAAGAGTTCCGCGGAGCTGAGGGACGTGGCGTTCTGGCCGCCGGCAATCAGCACGTTGCCATCAGGCAGCAAAGCCGTGGAAGGCCAGATCCTGGCGTCGCCCATGGAATCGGCGAGCGGGGTGAACAGGCCGCTGGCCGGGTCATACACTTCGCCGCCGGCCAGATCCGCCGGGTTGTCCGGATCGACACCCCCGCGGCCACCCACAACCAGAACACGGCCGTCATCGAGCAACGTGGCCGCATGGTAATGCCGCTGGTACGACAGCGAACCGGTAGCTTCGAACGTTCCGGACATGGGATCGTATAGTTCGGCCCCGGCGAAGTCGGCAGCCGGACCCGTCCCACCGGCGATCAGGACACGGCCATCCTGGAGCACTGTGGCCGTGAGGCCGGCACCGTGTTGGTACACGGTTGCCTTCCCGGTGAACGTCCCGGTTGCCGGATCGTACAGCTCCGCCCCGACGTTGGCCCACCCGCCCACGACCAGGACCTTGCCCGCATCCGATCCGGTGGTGAGAACCACCGCGGCGAAGTCACGCAACGGGAACGGCGCCTCCCCCGCCGGCGTCCAGCTGCCCTCGCCGATGTAGAACTCCACCCAGCCGTCGCGCGGCGTGCCGATGCCGGTACCGGCGTCGTCGTACGCGCCGACCTCCCACAGGTACGTCTCACCGGCGGTGAGGGGCGTGGACGGCGTGAACGTGGTGTCCGTGCCGGTGTTGGCGTGCACGGCCTGCTCCAGGGCGCCGCCCGGCAGGCGGTGGAAGATCCAGAACTGGTAGTTGGCCGCCTCGGGCAGCGACGTCCAGACGAATTCCGGCTGCGGGCTCGACGCCGTCGCCTGGTGGGTGGGTGTCAGCGTGTAGACCCACTTCACGATCTGCGCGTCGTAGGTCAGGTCGTCCGACACGTCCATCAGGCTCGTGCAGTACCCGGCGTACTCGGGCTCGCCGTTGAAGCAGACCTGGTACTGGCCGGGTTCCACGGGGCCGAGCACGTACTGCCCGTTCCCGTCCGTCGTGGCGTGCGCGTAGGCGGTGCCGTAGCGGATGAGACTGAGGGGCACGCCGGCGGCCGGGTCGTGGGAGTACCGGATGGTGCCGGACAGGGTGACGCCGGCGTCCACGCCCTCCACCTCGAACACGATGGGCGTCAGGTCCGGCGTCAGCGCGTCTTCGGACGTGACCTCCACGGTGTTCTCGCCGGAGCCCGCGGTCAGCACCACGCCCGCGCGTCCATCGGCATCCGTGAGCAGCGTGAACGCCACCGCGTGGCCGTCGGCGGAGTCGGCGTCCAGCACGTCCGTGCCGCCGGGCACCTCCAGCCAGCCGGCGCCGGCGGTGATGCGGAAGGTGACGCGGGCGCTGTCGAGGGGCACGTCGGGCTCGGGATAGAGCGCCACGACCTGGACGATGGCCGGGAACGTGGTGCCCGCGTCGATAGCGGTGTCGGTGGTGGTGACCGGCGTCATCTGCGCATCCAGCGCCCAGAACAGGTCGCTGAAGTCGCGGGCGGTGCCGCCCCAGGTGCGCGTGCTGGTCTGGGCGTACAGGGGCGGCGCGACGTTGTCGAGGGCGTAGCGGAAGAGCCGGCTCATGAGCGACGCGCCGGCGGGCGGCGTGCACGGCAGGAAGTCCCGCACATCCACCTCCGGCGGGCGCGTCACGATGGGCCTGCCCAACTCGTCGTAGTCCACCTTCAGGATGCGCCAGAGGGAGCCGGCGTCCAGCGGCACGTCCCGGGGGCAGATGCCGAAGCGGACGGGGTTGTTGAACGGCTCGTCCGGGAAGATGCGATAGCGGTAGCAGTACTTCTTCTGCAGGCTGACGCCGTCGGCGCAGCTGGCGTCCTCGCCTTCGGTGGTGCGCTCGTCGATGACCAGGACGGACGGTGTGGTCACGTCGCCGGGCAGGAACCGGACCGCCGTGACCTCCAGGCCGGTGAGGTCCTTCAGGGCTGTGGTCGTGGTGTCGCCAGGCGCCACGAACGCGACGGTGCAGTTCTCCTGGCAGAGCGGCTCATCCGCGGGATCGCCCGCGCCGGTGGCGAGATTCGCCTTCAGCGCATGGGCGTAGGCGCCCCGGTCGATGCGGAACTTGATGGGCAGCGTGCGTCCGTCCACCAGGCCGATGACGTCGCCGGTGGTGAGGTTCTTCGCCACCTTGCCGGTCTCGCCCACCTGGAAGTCTGCGTACCCCAGCACGAACGGGCCGCCCAGCTCGGTGAGGGGATCCGTGTACACGACGATGCGGTACGTCGTGTACGACGTTCCATCCGGGTCGCTCGCCCTCAGGCCGAACGCGTGCGTATCGAAGTCCACCTGGAACATGTCGGGTCCCACCACGAGCCCGGCCCCAGGAGTGAAGTCGGCGACGACATCTGCGGCCAGCCCGCTCTGCACCGGCACCGTGTCGTCACACTCGGCCAGCTCGTTCGACGCCTGGCATACGACGATCACACGGGGCGACGCGCGTAGCTCCGCCTCGCCCAGCAGCGCGCTGGCCGGCTGGTCCACGATGGGCGGCAGCCAGAAGAAGAATGGGTTCCGATCCTGGCCATGGAGCGCATCGCTGATGGCCGGGTTGCCGTGCGGGGGAGGGGCGAACGGCTCCGTGGCCGCATCCGCGCACGCGCTGAGCAGCAGGAGCAAACCGAGGGTCGTGAAACGGGGGCGGGACATGGGCTCTCCTTTGACGGGACCCGGCCGCGGAACGTGTCCGCAGTCTCTCGTTGACGGAGGCCGCAGGCCGGTGCGACCCCGCGCGCAGCGAAAGGATACGCAGCCGGACAGACTCCGCCCTGACCCACCTCATACGTGTGCCTGATCTGTCGGGATGATGCGCGAGAGAGGAAGCCCGGGGAGGGCCGGAGAGCACCGCGCGGCTACGAAGCCGGACTCACCTCAGAAGGGGCCCAGCCGTTCCTCCAGCCGCTCCCAGGCCTCGGGCCTGAGCACGCCGTCGCGGTCGGTGAGTCCGGAGAGGGAGCCGGGTGCGGCGAGGGCTGCGAGGGCGAAGCCGGTGGCCAGTTTGGAGTGGGGCCAGCGCCGGAGTGCTCCGGGCCAGCGGGTGAGGAGGGCGCTGGCGATCTCGGCGAGGACGAGGGACCCGGCGAGGCGGGTGGTCTCGACTTCGATCTCGAAGAGGCGTGCGTTGCGCCAGGGGAACTGGTACTCGACGGCATCGACGGCGAGCTCGGCGAGGACGTCGCCGGTGCCGCCGATGCGGGTGACCCGCCGGGGCCGGCGCCGGGTGTGCCGGTCCTGGACGATGATGAAGCCGAGGCGTTCGAGGGCGGGCCGTGGCTCCGGGGGCCCCGCGGGCGCGATATCGGCCGGAATGTCGATGCCGAAGCCGGCGATGAGGTGGAGGGCGTGGCCGAGGACGCGGAGGCTCCATTCACCCTCCACCTCGAGGCGGTCTTTGGCGCCGAGGGCCATGCGGCGGCCGGGGCCTTTGACGGTGAGGAGGTTGCGGCCGTCGATGTTGCGGACGCGAAAGGCAAGGCCGCGGTCGCCGAGGCGGCCGTCGTCGAAGTCGAAGTACAGGTCGCGGATCTCCTGGTCCGGCCGTGCTTCGAGGGCGTAGCCGGCGATATCCGCCAGGGCCGCCACCTCGTCCGCCAGCGAACCCGGCTCCGGCGCGGACACCACCAGCGCGACCTCGACCTCGCGTTCCCGTCCTCGTGCCATACTAACGAACGCGGAGCCCTGCGAGCTTCACCGCGCCTCGCTGATACCCGTCGGGGAACAACCGCTCCAGGTCTTCCAGCTCCAGGCCGCACGCCTCGCAGCACTCCACCACCGTGGGCACGGCCCCGGTCTCCGCGAACCGTTCCCGCAGGTAGCGGATCACGCGCAGGTGCGCCTCGTCCAGGCCGCCCGGCATGTTCATGTCCAGCGCCGTCCGCCGCGCGTATTCCTCGCTCCAGTCCGCCGGCGTCAGCAGGAAGCCGAAGTCGTCCGTGCGCGGCGCGGCTTCAGGCTCCGCTGTCGTCCACGACGACTCGTCGGGAAACGCCACGAACCGGTCGTGGTACGTGATGCCCGCCAGCTTGCACGCGCCCCGCAGGTACCCGGTCGGGAACAGGGCCTCGAACTCGCGTCGCGACAGCCCCGTTGCCTTGCAGGTCTCGTACACCGGGGCGCACTCGCCCGTACGCTGGAACCGGTCGCGGATGTACGACAACACCCGCCAGTGGTCCGGCGTGAGCCCGCCCGCTATGCCCGACGCCGACGCCATGCGCTCCGGAAAACCCTTGTCCCAGCGGGTCCAGTCCTTCAGGAACCCGTTCTCATCCGTGTCGTAGGAACCGGCCGGCCCGGTCTGCGCAGTCATACCCACCCCCTTCGGTGAAACAGAAGCCAGGGGATTGCTTGGCCTCAGTCTTTCAGGATGCGGGAGGCGGAGGCCGGAGACAAGACGAGCCGGATACGGCGAGGAGGATACTGCGAGGAGGGTGCGGCGAGGAGGATACGGCGAGGAGGGTGCGGCGAGACGGGTGCTGCGAGGAGGGTGCGGCGAGACGGGTGCTGCGAGGACGGTACTGCGAGGAGGGTGAGGCGAGGACGGGTACTGCGAGGAGGGTGCGGAGTGCTCCTTGACAGGGGGGCGGCGGGGAGGCATACTATCGATAGTCGTAGTTGTTATTCCAAAAACGGGCGTGCTCCCCACCGGTGACGGCGCCGGACCTTTCACGCTCGTTGGGGCTTTCGGGCAACCTTCCCGCAGGATTTTGCCGGTCCGGGTCCGGATCCGCTTCCCTGTTTGCGTTTCAAGCCCATTGCATCCGGCCGATCCCGGACGAATGCTTCATCCGGCAACCCCACATCTCCCCAACACCGAGGGTCCCATGTGGCGTGATTTCCGGAAATTCATCGCGCGGGGCAACGTGCTGGACATGGCGGTGGGCATCATCATCGGAGTGGCGTTCACGACGGTGGTGAAGTCCCTGGTTGACGACATCATCATGCCGCCCATAGGCCGTGTGACCGGCGGCATGGATTTCAGCAATCTGTTCGTCAACCTGTCGGGCGGCTCGTACAGCTCCCTGGCCGACGCCCGGGCGGCGGGCGCTGCGACCATCAACTACGGGCTGTTCCTGAACTCCGCCATCGCGTTCCTGATCGTGGCGTTCGTGGTGTTCCTGATCGTGCGGGCCTACAACCGGCTGCTGGAAAGGTTGAGCCGCGAGGCGGAGCAGCAAGCCGCGCCGGTACCGGAGCCGATGCTGTGCCCCTACTGCCGGTTCGAGATCCCCCCCGAAGCGACCCGGTGCGGGCACTGCACGGCGAGCCTGACCGGAGCGGCATGACGTGAATGCTGCGAGGAGGGTGAGGCGAGGAGGGTGACTTCGAGGAGGATACTTCGAGGACGGTGCTTCGAGGCGGGTACAACGAGGAGGATGAGGCAAGATGGTGAGG
>CAZUFP010000125.1:0-5769 GCA_964619835.1 uncultured Gemmatimonadaceae bacterium
GCACCGGCCCGGCCGACCGCTGGACGGCGCGGCCCGAACATGTCGTGCGCATGGCACCGGGTGCCCGGCTAGTCCGGGCGGTGAAGGCCCTGTTCCGCCCGCCCACCACGCGCCTGGTCCCGGTCCGGGCCCTCGTGCGCACCTACGCACTGGCCGAGCTGCCGCGCCGCGTAGAGGACGCGCTGAGCGACGTCGCCCGCCTGCACGCCGTGGCCCTGGCGGGCATCAGGACGCAGTTGCTGGTGGCGACGGCGGTACTCGCCGCCCGGGCCCGCGTGGACGCCGCAGACGCCGTCGGCGCTGCGGACGGAAACGCCGACGGGGAAGAGCCCGACGTGGCGGATCGCGTCCAGACCATGGCGCAGATCACGGCGGATCGTCTGCGGGAGGCCGCCGACCGGGCGCGTGCCGAGTGGGACCGGCGCGCCGCGGAGGTAGGCACCGCCTTCGAGCGCGCCGTCTTCTCCGGTATCGTCGCGGTGGACGAAGACCGTATCGAAGACGTCCGCCAGCGGACGCTGGCCCGGCGCGAGGCCATGCTGGACCGGTGGCTGAACTACGAGCGCGGCTTGTGCGCGAGCACGGCCACCGAAGCCGCAGCGCTGAGCCATATCGCCACGGCACTGGTCAGCGCGGTCGGCGTGGCCCGCTCCCTGGACGGCGACCTCGAGCGCTTGCTGTCCCGTCCGTTCTCCGAGCTTTCCGCATGGCTCGGCGACCTCGCCGACGCCGCCGCGGCTCCCGGGCCCGACGTGCTGCCCCGTATGCGCAGCCAGGTCGCCGAGCTGTTCCGGCGCCTGGCCACCGCCGGCGAGCTACTCCCCGCCATGCGCGACGCGGCCGACCGCCTGCGGGCGGAGCTGGTGGGCATCCCGCAGACGTTGCCGGAAGAAACCCGTCTGTCCGACGCACCCGTGGAGCATGCGCCCGCAACCCCGCGAGACCTCAACCTCCGGCGCGCGCCGCTGGCCGCCATGTTCGCCGCCACCTGCGAGAACGCGTTGCCGCGGTTCCTGGAATCGGCCATCGACGCCACGCAGGGCGAGCTGGACGCCCTGGGATCCGAGCTCCGGCGGCTGCACCAGGCGGTCGACTTCAACATCACCGCCGCGCTGAAGACCCGCGACGGCGGTGCGGCTGCGTCGTCGCGAGAACTGGTGGAAGGCGTGCTGGACCGGAGCGCGCTCCAGCTCGCCGAGCTCAGGGACCACATCGCGCCGCTCGTCGGCGGCGTCGCGGACGCCCTCGTGGAGCGCACACGCAGCGAAGCCGCCAACATGCAGACGGCCGTGGTCGACCGGGAATTCGTGCGCATGCGCTCCGATCTCGTGGAGGAAGAAGCGACCAGGCGCGTCGCCACCGGCGTGGACGCCGCCGCGAGCGCCGCCGGCACCGTCGGCCGCATCGCCCGCCGCACGTGGACGGCCGGACGCAGCGTCGTCGAACGGTTCCGCGCCTGGGCACGCGATCTCCTCGGCGTCGCCCGTATCGAGCGCGAGGCCATGATCGAATCACTCGATCGCTCCCGCCTCGACGACGAGACCGGTGTCCGCCTGCCCGCCATCTACCAGCAGCTCTTCGCCATGGACGAAGCGGACGGTGAATGGGACGAGCTGCTGGTCCCCCGTGAAGACGAGCTGGACGCGATCCGCCGCGCGTTCAGCCGCTGGGAGCGCCAGCACGCCGCGTCCGTCGCCGTCTTCGGAGAGAAGGGCAGCGGCAAGACGACCCTCCTGCGCATGGCCCGCCAGCAGGTGTTCCGCGAGTACCGCGTCGTCGACTCTCTGCTCGGCAGCACCCTGCTCCATCAGGCCGATCTCACCCGCCGACTCGCCGCCATGTTCGAGCTGGACGACTGCGGCGATCTCGATTCCCTCGCCGCCGCCCTCGATGCCGGCGAGCCCGTCGTCGCCGTGCTCGAGGACGCGCACCATCTGTTCGAGCGGACCCTGGGCGGCTTCGATGTCGTGACCGGTTTCCTCGACCTGATGTCCCGCACCCGCCAGAATGTGTTCTGGGTGCTCACCATGGACCGGTACGCATGGGACTACCTGGACCGGATCCTGGGCATCGGCCAGCACTTCGCCTTCCAGGTCAACACCACCACGCTGGAAGCCGACAAGCTGGAACGCGCCATCATGGCCCGCCACGAAGTGAGCGGCTACGCCCTGCGATTCGAGGAAGAGGAAGAGGCGGCACAGGAACCCCGGCCGTGGCGGCCCTTCCGCCGCCAGCGCCAGCAGGGGCGCCTGTCCCTGCGAGAGGAGGCCCGGCAGGCCTTCTTCCGGGAGCTCAACGAGATCGCCGAAGGCAACATCTTCCAGGGCATGTTCCACTGGCTGCGGGCCATCACCGCCGTCGAGGAGTACACCCTCGTCCTCCGGCCGCCCCGCATGATGGACGTGGAGTTCCTGGAGCAGATGCCGCTGTTCGACCTGCACACCATCGCCGCCGTGATCCTGCATGGCGGACTTTCGGCGGAGCAGCATGCACGCGTCTTCCAGATGAGCCCGTCCGGCAGCGCGCTCCACCTCGCCGCCCTGGCCGACGCCAACCTGCTCTTCCGTCTCGGTGACGACTTCAAGATCAACAAGGTCCTGTACCGCCCCCTCGTTCGGCTGCTCCGCCGCCGGAACATCCTGTAGGCTCCCGCGGATCGGGATGCGGCCCCGATGCACGGCCGGCCAACGAGAACGGGCCGCGGCAGACTGCCTGCCGCGGCCCGTTTCACCACCGCTGGGCCCGGCCACCATCCGCCGGGCTTCCGCCATCTGGCTTCAGCCGTGTACCATCAGCCGCCCGTCTCGAACACCCGGTCGATGGGAACGATCGTGATGTCCGAAGCGCGGACGGGGATCGGAAAGCGCGCGATCGCCTGGTCTTCGTCCAGCACCGCCTGCGGGCGCGGCCCCGCGTACGTGATGGACGTCGGCACGCCGCTCAACAGCTTCTGCTTCATGGCCTCGGCATCCGACGTGATCATGACCACGTACATGTTGCCGTACTGGAGGTGCTGCTGAATGGCCGCGTTCACCGCGTCGGGCGTCAGGCTCTCCAGGTTCGGCCGGATCTGCGTCAGGAAGCCGGGGCCGTCGATGCCGTAGAAGACGTCGTCCACGCGGTACGCCAGACGGCGGGTCAGCGTGTTGCCCCAGTTCACCGAGTAGTTGTGGAGGAAGCCTTTCGTCTTTTCCACGTCCTCCGGGCGCATGCCCTCGTCCACCACCTTCGCCAGCTCGCGCCAGGCGGCCCGCGTGGCGAACAGCGTGCGCTCGTGCAGGTTGCCCGGCTCCGTCAACGAGATGGGCCGGATCCAGATCTCGAACAGCTGGCTCCGCCGCGCCACGTTCACCCGCGGCTGCTGCGTCGCATAGCCCGCCGGGAACGCCTCGATGTAGGAGTAGTCCCCGTAGTTCATGCCCCGCGTCTCACGGATCACGTTGTACAGGTGGCTGAACGAGTTGCGGTGCTCCCCGAACCACGAGTTCATGAGCATGAGCGGGAAGAAGTCCTGCTGGCCCCGCAGCACACCCAGCGGGAAGCCCATGGAGATGGGCGTGGCGTCCGTCTCCTTCTCCACCAGCAGCACCTTCACGCCGTCCGGCATCTTCGGCTGCGGCGCCTCCACCACGGCCAGCTCGCCTTCCGGCAGCCTGTCGAAGTCCCCGCGCACCCTCGGCACGAACCCGGCCGGGTAACCGCCCGCCAGCCCCACTACCACCGCGTTGCGCAGGTAATGCGTCCGGTAGAAGTCCTTCACGTCGTCCAGCGTGATGGACTTCACCGACTGGACGTAGCCCTCCTCCGGGTGGGCATACGGCGTGCCCTCGTACGCCATGGCGAAGAGCAGCTCCTTGCTCAACTCCTCGTCCCGGTTGTAACGCCGGCCCCGCTCCAGGTAATTCAGCGTCTGCGACTTGATGCGGTCGAAGTCCTCCTGCGCGAACGCCGGCTCCAGCAGCGCGTTCCGGAACAGCGTGTAGTAGCCTTCCAGGTTGTCCCTGTGCACACGGCCGGTGAACGTCGTCATCTCCTTGTCGACGGTCGCCCCATAACCCGCCGCCATGGGGTACAACTTCTCCAGGATCGCCTCGTAACTGTCCTGCTTCGTCGAGCCGTCCGAGAGCATGGCCGCCGTCAAGGCCGCCAGGCCTTCCTTGCCCTGCGGATCGTTCTGCGAGCCCGCCTTCACCCAGATGTTGAACGCGATGAACGGCGACTCTTCCTGCAGCGTGATCGTGCCTTCCATGTCCTGTCCCGCCTGGGAAGATGCGACACCCGGCAGCGCCAGAGCTCCCACCAACGCGATTGTCGTGACCACCGTTGCACGTCGCATGCTCACCTCGCCGCCTGGACCATGGTCATGGTCGTCCGTCGGTTCGCCGTGAGAACTCGCTCCGCCGCACGTTGCACGTGTTCCGGCGTGACGGCTTCCAGCGTGTTGTAATAGTCTTCCACCCCCTCGATGCCGCCCGTGTTGATCACCACCTGGATCAGCGAGAACGCCACGTTCTGGGCCGTCTCCAGGCCCATGAGGAAGCCGTACTTCATGCTGCTCTTCGTGTCCGCCAGCAGCCTCGCGTCCACCGGCTGCGTGCGGAACCGCTCCACCGTGTCCAGGATCTCCTTCTCGATGGCCGGCAGGTCCGACGGATCGTTCACCATGGTCGTGATGTCCACCAGCGCCGGGTCCCGGGCCAGGCCGAACCCGCCCCGCAGGTACTGAACCCGACGGTCCTGGATCACCAGCTTCTTGTGCAGGTCCGAGTTCGGACCGAACGCCACCGCGCCCAGCACCTCCGTCGCCACCGCCAGCGTGTCCGTCGCACTCCACGCCGGCGCCTTGTAGTTGATGCTCAGCACCGGCAGCGTGCGGCCCGGATACTCGATGGTCTTCTCCCGCGCCGCCGTCTGCTCCGGCTCCTCCGGCACCGCCGGCGCCTGGTAGCCCGGCTCCCAGCCTCCGTAGTACTGCTCGATGAGCTGCTTCGCCTTCGCGTGGTCGAAGTCGCCCGCGATCACCAGCACCACGTTCTCCGGTCGGTAGAACCGGTCATAGAACGACCGGCTGTACTCGTACCCCTCCGGCATGGCCCGCACGTCCGCCTCGTACCCGATCACCGTGTGCCGGTACGTGTGCGCGTCGTACGCCGTCTCCAGCAGCCGCTGGTTCAGGAACTGGTACGGACTGCGCGCACCCTGCTGGTACTCGCCCAGGATCGAGCCCGCTTCCGTCCGGAAGTCCGACTCCGAATACGACAGGTTCTGGAATCGGTCCGACTCCAGATCCATGATCTTGTCCAGGTACTCGTTCGATGCCACCAGGTAGAAGACCGTCATGTCGTTGCTCGTGAACGCGTTGCGTGATGCGCCCATCGAGCTCGTGACGTCATCGTACTGCGGGTACTTCTTCGTGCCCCGGAACATCATGTGCTCGAAGAAATGGGCATACCCGCTCCGGCCCGGCTCCACCTCGTCCCGGCTCCCCGTACGCACCATGGACACGTACGCGATCTGACCCGGCGCACCCGCGTCGATCAGGTACGCCTTGAACCCGTTGTCCAACTGCACGACGTCGTAATCGTAGGGAAAGATCTTCGCCTCCTTTGACGGCCCGCAGGCCGCAAATCCCACAAGGCCTGCAAGCACTCCTACCGTGACAAGCGTTCTCATGGTAACGCCTTCCTCGGTTCGGGGGGGCAATGGTCAGTCGGACGACCGACCTCGGTAGCGACAACCTACGGGCTTGTGAATCGCTTCACAATCATC
>CAZUFP010000126.1:0-5660 GCA_964619835.1 uncultured Gemmatimonadaceae bacterium
GCGCGCCTATTCTCGCAGGTCGACGACTTCGCGGCCGCCGCGCAGTTCATCCCGCAGGCGGTCGAAGTTCCAGGCGATGGCGTTCAGCAGCACCACGGCCACGGCGCATAGGATGGCAAACCCGGCGGTCAACCCGGCGGCGAACCACAGCACGGCGGACAGGCTGAGAGCATCGTAGTTGGCGCCCACGAGCAGAAACGCCGCCACGATGAGGTAGATGCTGTAGCGTTGCATCCGGCTCGCGAGCACGGCGGGCGGGATTACGGCGCGCTTGCCGTCCGTCTCCGGCGCGGGCGGGTGCCACTCGAATTCCGGCGGCGCGGCCGGGGCCACCGCCGGTGCCGGCTTCGAGGTCGGCCCCGGTTGAGCAGCCTGCGGGTCGGGCGTCGGATGCGTCGCGACGGCCGGCTTCGTCGCGGCGGTCCGCTGGCCTGGCCCTGTCGGATGCGGCGCGGGTGCAGCCTTCGGCGCAGGCGGGGCGGGCTGCCGGGCCGGCGCGGGCCGAGCCGCCGCCCGCTCGGCCGGGCTCGGCACGTCTGGCGCAACCGGGGCGGCCGGCGTGTCCAGCGCCTCCGGCTGGTCGGGCTTCGACCCGGGCGCGGGCGTATACGGCAGGTCATCGAGGAACGGCAGGTCGTCTGCTTTGTTCTGATCGCTCATGAGCCGGCCTCGGCATCTGGTTGTCGTGGGAGTCTATCTACCATGCGTCCAAACCTGCGATGTCGCCAGTCCTTCATTATTTCAATATCGGCGGGTCGTCGGAATTCACGAGCGGCTTTACGCTCCGTGCCCGCTCCGATAGCTTGCCGCGCATGGAGCACATCAACCGACGCACGGGCTGGATCGAGGTCATCAGCGGCGTGATGTTCAGCGGCAAATCAGAGGAGCTGATGCGCCGCGTCCGCCGGGCCACGCTTGCCCGCCGAAAGGTCCAGGTGTTCAAGTCTCACCTGGACGAACGCTACGGAATCCGGGAGGTCGTTTCCCACGACGAAGGCCGGCTTTCCGCCCGGCCCATCCAAGGTTCCCGCGAGCTGGCCGAGCACGTCGCGCCCGATACCCAGGTGGTGGCGGTGGACGAGGTCCAGTTCCTCGACGACGGCATCATCAGCGTGGCCAACGACCTCGCCAACCGCGGCATGCGCGTCATCCTCGCCGGCACCGACATGGACTTCCGTGGCGAGCCGTTCGGCCCCATGGGCGCACTGCTGGCCATCGCCGAGCAGATCGACAAGCTGCACGCCATCTGCGTGAAATGCGGCGAGCTCGCGACCCGCAACCAGCGGCTCATCGACGGCAAGCCCGCCCCTGCCGAAGGCCCCACCATCCAGGTCGGCGGCCTCGAGTCGTACGAGGCGAGGTGCCGGGCCTGCCACGAGGTGCCGGGCGAAGCCCAGAAGCAGACGAGTTTGTTGTAAGGCTCGGTTGTGGGGCCCGGTCCCGGAGCCTGGCCGGCGCTGTAGGGCTCGGGCCCGGAGCCTGGCAATCGGGTAGCCAGGCTCACGTGTATGGGCCTGGCAACCCGT
The DNA here is from genome assembly GCA_964619835.1 of uncultured Gemmatimonadaceae bacterium. Classification (GTDB taxonomy): domain Bacteria; phylum Gemmatimonadota; class Gemmatimonadetes; order Longimicrobiales; family RSA9; genus JARRJS01. Next base: position 1,527 of record CAZUFP010000126.1, read on the forward strand.
TGAAGGCCTCCGATCTCACGAGCCGGGACAGTGACGGGGAGACGGGAAGACGGGGAGACAGGGAGCGCCGGTTCAGCGGCGTCACCGGCGCAGATCCGACCCTCACCCGGCTGCATGCTCCGCGCGACGCGTCCAGCCAGGCCACGCTCTCCTCTCCCTGTCCCCCGTCTCCCCGTCAGTCTCCAGGCCCGCGAACCCGGATCACCCCACGGCCTCCAGACCCGCGAACGTAGACCACGCCAGCTCAGCTCCGGACCACGGATTTCACCAGGAACCACAAGTTCGCCGGACGCTCGGCCAGGCGCCGCACGTACCACGGGTACCAGGCGGAGCCGTAGCTGACGAGGGTGCGCATGGTGATGCCGCTGGCCGCGAGGCGCAGCTGCGCCTCGCGGCGAATGCCGTACAGCATGCTGACCTGGACATTCTCCCGAGGAATCCGGTTGGAGGCGGCGAGCGCCAGGAGCGCATCCAGGATTGCGGTGTCGTGGGTAGCGAAGACAGGCGGAGCCTGCTGCATGAACGCGTCGTCGTTCATCATACGCTCGGCGAGGCGCATATAGGCGGCGTCCACGTCGCGTTTCCTGGGGAACGCGACGCTGGCAGGCTCCCGGTAGGCGCCCTTCACCAGGCGAATGCGGGTCGGCGGGTCACGCAGCACCTCGACGTCGGCAGGCGTGCGCCGCAGGTAGGCCTGGAGACAGAGACCCACGTTCTCGTGGCGGGACCGCACGTCGCGCACGAGGGCCACGGTGGCGTCCACGTACTCGCTGCCTTCCATGTCCACCCACACGAAATTGTCGTGGGCGGCGGCCGTGCGCGTGAGCCGCTCCAGGTTCCGCAGCGTCACGGCGAAGCCGTCCGTGGTGTTGCCGTGGCCTGTACCCAACGCCAGGCCGAGTTGCGTGGGCTTCACGGAAATCTGGGTGTCCAGCGCCCGCCCATCCACCTTCTCCAGCACGTCGACGTAGTGCGCCACCACGCCGTCCGCTTCCCCCGCGTCCGTCACTTCCTCGCCCAGGCACGTGAACACCGTGCCGATGCCGTGATCCCTCAGGTCCTCCGCCGCCGACATCGCCGATTCCAGGTCCTCGCCCGGCATGAACCGCGACAGCGCACGGTGTGAGAAGGTGCGCTTGCGGAACTGGTGCTCCAGGACGCCGCTGCGCGAAGCTCTCAGGAGAAGGGAACGGAGCATGGGTGGCCGGATCCTTGTTCGTCGAGTACGCCCGGTTTCACGGCATGATAGCATCCGTTGGGGCAGCGAGCGACGGGTGGGCCCATCCCGCCATTCCGGCGCCCCGGTGCCAGCGCGTTCTTGCGCGTCATGGACACGTCTTCGTTCGACGCCCTCGTCAAACGGGCGCGAAATCTGGCGCGGCTCGGCCCCCTGGCCGAAGCACTTGGCTTCGGGCCGGCCCACGAGCCGCTGGATCCGGCGGACATCGACGCGGCAACCGGCGCCCGGGTCCACGAGGTGGCGGTGGTGGGGCGTGCCGGTACGCTCACGGCCCTGGGTCTGAGGCTGAATGCGGACTCCTGTGGGTCATGTCTTCGGGACGCCCTCGACCGGATTAGCCGGGCTCTGCGGGCGCGCAACCCGGCGCTCCTGCACCTGCTGCTCTGTCTGGATGGGGCGGGCGGGCGTCTGACCCTCGCGGCCGCCGGCTTCGACGGGCGCCTCCGGGCCCTGGAGATCGAGCCCGCCAGGCTGCGGCGCACGGATGTGGAGTGCCTTCAGGAAATGGCGGCGCGCCCGGGGGAGAGCGGGCTCCGTCTGTTCCGCCGGCAGCTTCATGCGTTGGAGCGCTCGCGGGTGACGCGGCGGTTCTTCCTCGACTTCCAGGCCCGCCGCACCCGCCTGGCCGCCGCGTGGACCGGCCTGCCCGCCGCGCTGCATCAGGAACGGGAACAGCTCGCGCTGCTGTACCTGTGCCGGCTCATGTTCCTCTACTTCCTCCAACGCCGCGGCTGCCTGGCCGGCCGTGAGAGGTACATGGCGGAGCTGGTGGAGGCGTACCGGAAGGAGCGACGCGGCGCGGAGGCACCGGTGGCACCTGAAGTGCCGGGAGCCGCCGGAAACGAGGCCGGGAACGGCCGGCCCGGCTTCTACCGCCTGCGGATCCGGCCGCTGTTCTTCGGCGCTTTGAACACGCGGCCGGAGGCGCGCACGCCGGAAGGCCGGGCGCTCGGACCGCTGCCGTATCTGAACGGCGGATTGTTCGACCGACACGCCCTGGAACGTCGTTTCCCCGATCTGGATCTGCCGGACCGCGACGCACTCGCCGTCTTCGATGACCTCCTGGAACGATACCGGTTCACGACGCGCGAGGCGGCCGACGCGGCCGCCGGCCCGGATCCCGGCGGCGTCGATCCGGAGATGCTCGGACGCGTGTTCGAGGGGTTGATGGAGTCGGACCATCGGGGCGGGACCGGCTCGTTCTACACGCCCGCACCGGTGGTGGGGCGGCTGGTGCGTGAAGCCCTCGTGACGTACGTGGCCGGGGCGGAGGCTCTCTCGAGGAACGACGCGGAAGCCATCGTCGATGGAAACACGCCCCAGACTGTCACGGCGACCCCACCGGCCGGCGGGGTGGCGGCGGCCCGCCCCTGGCACCACCCCGCCCACCGCCGGCTCGCCGAGCGTCTGTCGCGGATCCAGGTTCTCGACCCGGCCTGCGGTTCCGGTGCATTCCTGCTCGACGCCCTCGGTCGCCTGGCCCGGTTGCGTCGTGGCCTCGGCGATCCGCGCACCGACAGCGAGCTGCGGCGGGAGCTGGTCGGCCGCACCCTGCACGGCGTGGACCTGCTGGACGACGCGGCGTTGCTTTGCGCCCTGCGGCTGTGGTTGGCCCTGACCCTGGAAACGAGCCTGGACGAGCCGACGCCGCCGCTGCCCAACCTGGACCGGCACATCCGCCAGGGCGATGCGCTCGTGGATCCGCTGGACCTGGGCTGGGACTTCGGACGACTCACCGGAGCCGCCGCCCGGGACGGGGAAGTACGGCGCACCCTCAAGGAGATGGAGCCGGCACGCCGTGCCTACGTGGCCGCCGGGCCCGAGGAGCGGCCCGCACTCCTGCGCACGTTGGGCGAGACGGAACGGCGCCTGGCCGGGGCCTGGCTCGGCGCGCTGAACAAGGGCGTGGACGGCGCGCTGCGGGAGGCGCGCGCCGTCGCCGCCGGACGCGATCTATTCGGCGAGCGGCCACCGTCCGCCGTGCGCGCCGAAACCGCCGCCCACCGCCTCCTCGAACGGGCCGCCGAGCTGAGCAGGGTGCGGCAGACGCTGGAAGACCACGGCGCCGTCCCGTTCTTCAGCTTCGGCGTGCATTTCGCCCACGCTGCGGCCCGTGGCTTCGACCTGGTGCTGTCCAACCCGCCGTGGGTCCGCGCTCGCCGCTGGCCGTCCGCACTGCGGGATGGAGTGTCGCAACGGTATGAGGTCTGCCGCCGCCCGGGCTGGCGCCAGGGAGCCGAGCTGGCCGGAGCCCCGGCCGCGTCCGGCGCGCAGGTGGACCTGTCACTGCTGTTCCTGGAGCGCGGCCTGCGCTTGCTGGCTCCGGGCGGAGTGCTGGCCATGATCCTGCCCGCCAAGGTGTTGCGCGCGCTCTACGGCGCCGGGGCGCGCCGGCTTCTCCTGCGTGACGTGGACATCGTCGCCCTCGAGGACCACGCCCTGGACCAGCATTCCATGTTCAGGGCCGACGCTTTCGCGGCGACCGTCGTGGTCCGGAAGCCGGACGGGAAGGCGGCCAACGCCCGTCCCGTCCACGCCACCAACGGCGCCTGCCTGGTGCGCGTGACCATGGTGCGGCGGGGGGTTCAACCGCTCCGCTTTGCCCTACCCCGCGACAACCTCCCCGTCGTGCCGGGGGACGCGGAAGCGCCCTGGCTGCTCGCGCCGCCGGGAGCACGCGCTGCGCTCCGCGCCATGCAGGCCGCCGGGCCACCCCTCGCTCGCTCGGGGCTGCGTGTCCGACGCGGCGTGTTCACCGGCGCCAATCGTGTGCTCCTCTTTCCCGACACGCGGGCCCGGCTGGGGGGCGTGGTGCACGCCCGGGCCCTCGGCCACGCCCGGACGGGCGAGGCACGATTCGAGACGCTCCTGGACGGCGATGACCTGCGGCCCGT
>CAZUFP010000127.1:0-5574 GCA_964619835.1 uncultured Gemmatimonadaceae bacterium
GGCGAGGGGGGGTGAGGCGAGGGGGGATAATGCGAGGGGGGGTGTTATGGTTGGGGAGCGAACGGGAGTGAAAGGTGGGGTGAAATGGGCAGACGGATCGCTGTGGTGCTGTACGTGGTGACGATGATCGCCGTGATCGTCGGCGTGGATTTCGGGTTCCTGCGACACCGGACGTTGGCGCGGCTGATCGTGAACATCGGCATTGTCCTGGTGTTCCTGGGCGTCTACCTGCTTCTTCATCGGCGCCATCGCCGACCCGAGAGCCACGAAATGAAGGAAGGCGGGTGAGGCCCCCACCTCGCCTCACCCTCCTCGCCGCACCACCTCGCCTCACCCTCCTCGCCTCACCCGCCTCGCAGTATCCTCCTCGCAGTACCCTCCTCGAAGTATCCTCCTCGCCTCACCCTCCTCGGTTCACCGCCGTTCATTCTGCCCGCAACGTCTCCAGCGGATCCACCTGCCCGGCTCGCCTGGCCGGCAGCCAGCTGGCGACGACGGCGGTGACCAGCAGGATCGCAGCAGCCCCACCCAGGGCGATGGGGTCCGAGCGCCCGACGCCCCAGATGCGGCTCTGCAGCAGCCGGTTGGACAGCCAGGCGCCCAGGAGTCCGACGGTGATGCCGGCGAGTCCGAGGGCGACGCCCCCGCGGAGCACGGCGGCCTCGATGCGGGCGCGGGAGGCACCGAGGGCCAGGCGGATGCCCAGCTCGCGGCGGCGCTGGCCGGCCATGTAGAGGAGGGTGCCGTAGAGCCCGCCGGCGGCCAGGAGCAGTGCGACGGCGGCGAACACGCCGAAGATGACGGAGTCGAAGCGTCGTCCGGCGGTCGAGCGGTCGAGCCAGCTCTGCATGGAGCGGACGGTGGGCACGGGCACGTCGGGCTGGGCGGCCCACACGGCCCGGCGCAGCGACGCCGGCAGGGCACGGCCGGCGCCGGGGGCGGCGCGCACGATGATGTCGCCGCGGTCCATGGAGAAAGGCATGCGGGCCGCGGGCAGGTACATCTGGGATCGGATCTCCTCGTCCAGGCCGTAGTGGTGGCTGTTGCGCGCCACGCCGACGACCACGACCTGGAAGTCGCCCACATCGGCGGACCGGCCCAGGGCGGCGGCCGCGTCCCCGGCCAGGGTGCGGGCCAGGGTCTCGTTCACCACCACGGGTACCGGGTCGGCCTGCTCTTCCGCGCGGCCCCATTCGCGACCCGCGACGATGCGGAGGCCGAGAGTGCGGAAGTAGTCCAGGGACACGGGGTGGACGAAGGGGGTCAGACTGCGGTCGACCTCCCGGCCCGGCACCTTGAACGTGGTGTTCCAGCAGCAGTTGTGGCCGCCCACGTACTCCAGCGGTGCGGTGATGCCGTACGCCGCGCTGGCGACGCCGGGCACGCGCTGCACCTCCTGCAGCATGCCGTCCATCTCCTGGATGTACTTCTCCGGCGTGCCGGGGTCGGCGATGCGCAGCGGCACGGTCCACACGTCGGCCACGTCAAAACCGGGGTCCTGGGACTGCACGGCCAGGAAGCTGCGCAACAGCAGGCCTGCGGCGGCCACCAGCACCAGCGACAGCGCCACCTCGCCCGCCACCAGCAGGTTCCGCAGGTTGACGACGCCGCGGCCCGACGTCGCCGTACGGCCGCCACCACGCAGCTCCGCCACCGGCTCCGCCCGCACCGAGCGGAGCGCCGGTGCCAGGCCGAACACCAGGGACGTCAGCGCGGACACGCCGATTGCGAACAGCAGCACGCGCGGGTCCAGCCCGATGGTGCCCTGCCGCGGCAGGGCGGTGGGATTGAGGCTCACGAAGGCGTGGATGCCCAGCCACGCCAGGCCGGTGCCCAGCACACCGCCGGCCAGGCCGATGAGCAGGCTCTCCGCCAGGAGCTGTCCGGCCAGGCTCGTCGTGCTGGCGCCCAGGGCGCGGCGCACGGCCATCTCCCGGGTGCGGCCCAGGCCCCGGGCCAGGAACAGGTGCGCCACATTGGCGCACGCCACCAGCAGCAGCAGCCCCACCGCGCCCATGAGCAGGCCCAGCCCGGTGCGCACGCCGCGCACGGTGACGTCGGCCAGGCGCTGGACATCGTGCTCGTCCGGGTTGCCCTGCCGGTCCCGGTAGTGGTTGTCCGTGGCGGCAAGGCGCGCGACGACGGCGTTCACCTCGTCCTGCGCGGCGGCCACGCCCAGCCCCGGCGCCAGCCGGCCCGCCACGCTCAGCACGTACGTGTTGTTCCGGTTCAGGTCCGGCGACGACCAGTCCAGCGGCCGCCACAGGTCCACCTGCCGGCCCACCACCGCCTGGGGCGATGAGAAGCCCGGGCTCATGACGCCCACCACCGTCACCGGCTTGCCGTCCAGGCGGATGGTGCGCCCCACGATGGACGGGTCGGCGCCCCAGATGCGGCGCCAGGCGCCCGCATCCAGCACGACGGCGTCCACGTCGCGCGGGTCGCCGGCGTCCGGCAACCGGCCCCGGATCACGTGGGCGTCGAACAGATCGAAGAACCTGGACGATACCCGCGTCTGCTCCAGCCGCAGCGGGTCGCCCGCCCCCGTCAGGTTCACCGACCCCGTCCACGACGCCGACCAGTCGTCGACGGTGTGCATCGTCTCCAGCTGCCGGAAGAACGGGCCCTGGAACGCGCCATGGCTCAGCGTCACGATCCGGTCCGCCTGCGGGTACGGCAGCGGCCGCAGCAGCACGTGGTCCACCAGCGTGAAGATCGTCGTCACCGCACCCACGCCCACGCCTACCAACACGATGGACGTCAGCGTGAACGACGGCGTCTTGCCCAGCGTGCGCAGCGCGTAGCGGACCTGTCGCCAGAACCCCATGCGGCCCTTCCTTCCATTCCGGTCGCGGGACGCCGGCCGGTGGGCCGTCCGGCGCGCACCCGTGTCATCCAGGTGCTCCACCCACTCCACCACCCCCACACCCACCAATCCTGCGAAGCTGCGCACGCCCAGCCGCAGTCGTGCCCGCCACGTCGGCGCCTCCGCCCGCAGCTCGGCGTACGTCCGCGCCATCTCGTCCCGGTCCCGACGCGCCGGCGGCGGCAGCAGGCCCGCCAGCGCCCGGTACAGACGGACGGCCGCCGCCCGCCGCGCCCCTCGCTCCCTCATGCGTCCGCCACCGCCGGACGGGCCTGCGCCAGCAGCCGCTCCAGCCGCGCCAGCTCCGCGCTCAGCACTGCACGTCCCGCCCCCGTGATGCGATGCGTACGGCGCCGCTCCCCGTCGTCCTCCACCTCCTCGAGCCACCCCAGCCCCCGCATGCGCCGCAGCACCCGGTACAGGTTCGCCGGGTCCAGGTACACCCCCGACGACGACCGCTTCTCCACCGCCCGGATGATCCCGTAGCCGTGCAACGGCCCTTCGGCCAGCACCGCCAGCACCATCAGATCCCGCGGCGCCAGCGGCAACGCGTCGTTCGTGTTCATGGCATTATCGGTAGGTTGACAGTGTCACCCTACAGTACTTCCGACACACGCAGCCGGGCAAGGGTTGCTTCGGAGGGGCGGAGCCGGATCCCGCGAGGGAGTGCGGCGGGGAGGTTGCTGCGAGGCATGCCGCTACGGGTGTGGGAGTGGGACGCCGTGCCATCGCCGCCTTGTTCCCGATGCGCCCGCACCTCGCAGCAACCTCCGCCGTCGGTTCAGTTCTGGATCGTCACCGTCTGTCCCTGCGTGCGCAGCGTGCACGACACCCGCCTCGCCGGATTCATCGGGAGAGCTCCCGCCAGCGCGGCTGGCTGCGCAGCTCGCGCCACCACCAGTGCTGCTCGAACGTGCTGCCGGTGTGGAGCGCGGCGTCGAGCTTGAGCAGGTCGATGGCCCGGTCGTAGTCGCCCACCAGGGTGAGCATGTAGGCCTCCATGCGGTACAGGTCGCGCTGGGGGTCCAGGTCGGGGGACAGGTCGTGGTCGGCGCGGGCGATGACGGCCCGGGCGCTGTCGGCCAGGCCGGCGCGGGCGAGCACGCCGCCGATCTCGATCTCGCCGCGGATGTGCTCGAACTGCGCCTGGTAGGGCGGGGCCAGGCTGTCGAGGGTGGCGAGCAGGGACCAGGCGCGCGGCACGTCGGGGTCGGCGGCGGGCGTGGTCATGAGCTGGAGCTCGCCGCCCACGAAGCGGTAGTTGTCCGGGAAACGCTTGCGGCCGATGTCGCACCAGCGGGCCATCTCGGTGAACTGCTCGAGGTTGTAGCTGCTGGTGACCAGCCGCCAGACGACGGCGTCGGCGTTCTCCAGGTAGGCGTCCTCCTCGTAGGCGCGGCGGGCGGCCAGCACGGCCGCCGCCTCGTCCGGGGCGTTCAGGTAGAGATGGCTGAGGGAGGCGTGGGCGCTGGCCAGCTCCGGGTCCAGCTCCACGGCGCGCTCCAGGTCGGCGCGGGCGGCGTTGAACAGGGCGTCGCTGCGCTCGGGGTCGGGCTCCACGTTCTGGAGCCAGAGCCAGTACTTCAGGGTGCCGCGCACCTCCAGCGCCTTCGCGTCGTTGGGGTCGACGGTGAGCGCCGGGGCGACGCGGCCGAGGCCGACCTCGACCCAGTGGACCAGGTCGTCCAGGCTGGCGGCGACGCGGGAGCGGCGGAAGGCGATGTGGCCCCGCAGCACGGCCGGCGCGGTCCACGCGCCGTCGGCGCGCTGGGCGTCGGCGAGCAGCGAGTCGGCCGCATCGAAGCGCGCGGCCATGGTCTCCAGGTCCCGCTCCGCCAGCGCCGCCTCGCCGTCCTTGCGGGCCTTCTCCCCGCGCTGGTACAGCAGCCACGCCGCCAGGTTCGACGTCTCGCCCCGCGTGCTGCGCACCCGGAACTCCTCGCCCAGCCACTCCCGCAGCATGCGCGCGGACCGGCCGGCCAGGGTGTCGCGGGCCGCCAGCAGGTCCGCCTGCGGCAGATCGAAGCTGGTACGCTGGAACTCGATGCCGCTCTCGCCGTCCAGCAGCCGCAGGCAGAGACGCACGCGGTCGCCCAGACGCTCCACCGTCCCGGCCACCAGCGTGCCGGCCTCCAGCGCGCGTCCCACCCGCTCCGGCGCGACCGCGGCCGTGCGGTACGGCTGCACGGCGCCCCGGGACAGCACATCGAGACCCTTCACGGACGACAGTTCGTCGATGAGGGACTCCGTGAAGCCGTCGGCCACCGGTGTCAGCTCGCCGCCGGGCGACAGGTCCTCGAAGTAGAGGACCGCCACCCGGTGCAGGTCGAGCCGCGACGCCTCGGCCGCCGTGACGGCGGCGCGGTTGGCGATGTAGGTGGCCACCGTGGAGCCGGTGAGCAGGATCGTCGTCACGGCGATGATGGCGAGGGCCGCCATCTCGGAAAACGGCGCGCGCTGCCGGCCCTTCTCGCCGTGGTACCACGCCACCAGCAGCGCGGCGCCGATGCCCGCCACGTACCAGATGAGGACCAGCGTGTACGCGATGTCCGGCAGGCGCCCCCGGTCCACGAGCTGGTCGACGACCTCCACGGCGATCCAGCCGCCGGCCAGGTAGGAGACCAGGATCTGGAAGAAGCGCCGCTGTTTGAAGCGCTGGAACAGGCTCATGGTCAGGGCAGGTTGAAGATTTCGGCGGAGGCGAGGTC
>CAZUFP010000128.1:0-1365 GCA_964619835.1 uncultured Gemmatimonadaceae bacterium
CGGTCCGTTCCTGCGGGAAGCGGAGTTGGGCCGCTTGTTGGCGGCCTGGCGCCAGGCGGCGGCGGGGGTGGGGCAGGTGGCCCTGGTAACGGGCGAGACGGGGTCGGGCAAGTCGCGGCTCGTGCGGGAGCTCCTGGCCCGCATCGAGAGCATGGACCCGGCCCTTCTGCTCCAGGGCGCGGAAGCGGCCGGAGCCGGTGTGCCCTACAGCGGCATCGCCGACGCGCTGCGGGGGATCCTGGGGGCTCGCGGCCTGGCCGGCGCCAGCGAGCACCTGCTGGCGGAAGCGGCGCGGCTGCTGCCGGAGCTGCGTGACCGGTTCGAGCTGCCCTCGCTGGCTGCCATCGACGACGACACCGCGCGGCTGCGGTTCTTCGAAGGCGTGGCGGCCGTGCTGGATGCCGTGGCCTACGAGCGGCCGGTGTGCCTGGTGCTGGAACGCCTCGAGCACGCCGACCGCGCCACGCTGGACCTCGTCTTCTTCCTGGCCAGCCGGCTGCGGGGCAGCCCGGTGCTCTTCGTGCTGGCGGCGCGGCCCGCCGGACCCGCGGACCTCCTGGGACGTTTCGCCGGCGACCGGTCCGGCGCGGCGACGCACGTCCGCCTCGCGCCGCTGCCGGACGCCGCCCTCCTGGAGATGTTGTCGGCCACGCCCGAAGGCAGAGCGCTGCCGGCGGAGGACCGCCGCCGGGCCGTGGAGCACGCCGGCGGCAATCCCCTGCGCGCACGGGAGCTGGCCCGCGACCTGGCCGCCGGCGTACGTCCCGCCCATCTGCCCCAGACCCTCGCCGCTGTCTATCGGGCACGCACCGAGGCCTGCGACCCGGCCGAGCGCAGGCTCCTGCTGGTCCTCGCGCTGCTGGGCCGCGCGGCGTCGCTGCGCCTGCTGGCCGCGGCCTCCCACCTGTCGGAGCCGGCCACCCTGGACGCGTTCGCCGTGCTCCGGGCCCACCGCCTCGTCGGCGAGGACGCGCGCGGCGCGTACGTGGCCAACGACATCCTGCGGGAGCAGGTCCTGGAGCAGGCCGGGCCCGCGGGCGCGGCCCTCCTGGCCGGCTGGACGGCCGATGCCTTGCTGGCCCGGGGCGGCAACCCGGGCGAGCTCGCCCTGCTGCTCGTCCGGGCCGGCCGCGGTCCGGCGGCCTACGAGCACGCGATGGACGCCGGCCGGGCCGCGATGTTCCTGGGCGCCCGGTCCGCCGCCGCCGCGTGGTTCGAGCTGGCCGCGGAGCACGCCCCCGACGCCGGGGCCCAGGCCGAGGCGGGCGCACTGCTGGCCGCACTGGGCGGTGGCCGGGCCCGCCTCGCCGGTGCGCCCGGCCAGACGGGCGGCCAGCCGGGGCCAGACCCGGCAGCCGGGCAGGG
>CAZUFP010000128.1:1465-5542 GCA_964619835.1 uncultured Gemmatimonadaceae bacterium
CGGCCTGGACGTCACCGCGGCGGGTTGGGCGCCCGACGCCTCCAGCCTTCTGGTCATCCGGGCCCGGCGCCCGGGGGCCGGGGGCGTGGACCGGGACCTGTACGCCGTCCCGGTGGCCGCGCCGGGCAGTGCCGTGCCCATCGACACCAGCCGGGACCGCTCCGTCGAGGAGGCCGTGTGGGCGCCCGACGGGGTGCGCGTCGCCTGGGTGGCCCGGAACGCCGGCCAGCGGGACGTCTACGTGGGCTACGCCGACGGCACCGACCCGTGGAACGCCAGCGCCAATCCCGCCGATGACGACCACGTCGCCTGGTCGCCCGACGGGCGCCGCGTGGCCTTCACCAGCGACCGCGGGGGCAACGCCGACATCTACGCGGTCGAAGTGCAGGGCCGGCGCCTGTGGCGCCTCACCTGGGACGCCGGCCGCGACGACGACGCGTCCTTCTCGCCCCTCGGCGACTTCCTGGCGTTCCAGTCCACCCGCGGCGCCGATCGGGCCGTGTACGTCATGGCGTCCTACGGCGGCGAGCCGCGGCGCGTGTCGCCGCCCGGCCGGCCCGTTCGCCCCGCCGGCTGGCGCGGCGCGCCGCCGCCCTACCTGGACCGCCTCCTGGTGGATGCCCCGCCCGTCCAGCCCGGCGACACCGTCGCCATGGAAGTGCAGGGCATCTACACCGACAACGTGCCCCGCAACCGCGGGTCCGTGCGCTGGCGCGTCCTGGACCCCGGCCTCATCACGCTGAGGCCGGACGCCAGCGGCGTGCATGCGACGGTGGCCCAGCGCGTGCGTGTCATCGGGGTGCGCCGGGGCGCCGCGCGTGTCGTCGTGAGCGCCGGCGGTTGGCGCAGCGACACCGTTACCGTACACGTCGGCGGGTGAGCTTTCTTACTGTCGGACTTGGACTTGCGTCGGTCCATGCGCGAGGTTATGCATTCGCGGTCGCCGCACGGAAACCGGACACTACCCATGTTGGACATCGAGACACGGCACACGCACATCATTCCGCCGGAGCTGTACGACGACGTCCGGTGGTACGCCTGCTACACGCGCGCCCGTCACGAGAAGCAGGTCGAACGGGCACTGACCGAGCACCGGGTGGAGAGCTACCTGCCGCTGGTGGAGCGCGAGCGCCAGTGGAAGGACCGGCGCAAGAGGGTGGCGTTCCCGCTGTTCCCGAGCTACGTGTTCGCGCGTTTCGCCTGGCGCGACGTCCACGACATCCTCACCACGCCCGGCGTCAGCACGGTGGTGCGCATGGACGGGCGGCCGGCGCCCATCCCGGACGACGACCTGGAGAACGTCCGGCGGTTCACGAACGCGCTCAGCGAAACGGGCCTGGAGCCGGAGCCGCGGCCGTTCGTGCGGGAGGGCCAGCGTGTTCGGGTGGCCGAAGGGCCCTTCGAGGGCGTGGAGGGCATCGTCGTGGAGCGGCGCGGCACGCGCCGCGTGCTCGTGGGCCTGCCGGTCATCCGCCAGGGCTTCGAGATCGACCTGGACCAGCGGGTGCTGCGGCCCCTGGAGCCGTAAGTCAGCGCGGCCGCCAGGCCGCGCCCACGGTCAGGCTCACGTTGTGGTCGCGGGGGAGCGCGTTGCCCGTCACCATGCCCACGAAGCCGCGGTCCCATCGGTGGCTGTAACCCAGCTCCCCCACCAGCTGCACGCCGCCCATCTCCATGGCGCCGTGCACCGACGCCGTCAGCTCCAGGTCGTGCCCGCGGTAGCCGTAGCGCGAGGCCAGCTGCTCATAGTACACGTCGTTGTCGTAGCGGATACGCTCGAGCGCGACGCCCAGCAAACCGTCCGCCGGACCCAGCACATCCACCCCCAGGTACCAGGAGTCCGAGCCGGGCCCGATGGGCGCGCCCAGCATCTGCCCGAGCTCCGTGTAACCCTGACGGATGAGGGAATGGGTGTAGAAGTTCAGGTCCCCGGCCCGGCCGGACTGCCACGTGGGCGATGCGTTCAGGTTCGTCACCTCGCCCGCGATGCGCAGCCGCCGGCCGGGGCCCGGCACGTTCGCGTAGATCTTCTGGAAGCCGGCCGTGTAGGCACGGGAGTGGTCCGGCTCCATGGCGAGGTCCAGCATGTCGTGCCAGTGGTCTTCTCGGGCATACTCGAGGTACGCCTCGAAGGCGGACGCCGGGAACACCCAGCGGGCGAAGACGGAGATGAGCTGGTCGTCCTCGTAGCCGGACCCGGGCCCGGAGTTCACGCCCACGCTCCGGTACGGGTCGGAGAACTGGTGCCACAGGGACAGCCCGTCCACGGGGATGGTGCGCTGGTAGGCCCGCGTGAACCCCAGCGTGAGCCCGTCCAGCACGCGCGGCTGGAATGCCAGCACGACGCCCGCGAACAGGCGCCTGTCATTGGTGGAGTCGCTGTCGAAGTATGCGGACTCGCCCAGCCGTCCCCAGATGGCTTCGGCTTGCAGGCGCCCGATCCAGATGTCGGCGGCGCGGGCCGTGCCCAGGTACACGTGCGGGAAGCCGGGTCCGGTGCCGCTCATGAGCAGCGGGTTCCGCCGGGCCGGCCCCCAGCGCAGGTTCTCCGTGGAGAACCCCACGTGGACGTCGTAGGCTTCGGCCTGGACGTAGCTCTGGCCCAGGGACGCCCACCAGAAGCTGCTGTCACCGAACCGCTGCGGCCAGTCGATGGTCGTGGTGTGCCAGTAGCTGGCGAAGGGCGAGTAGCCCGGCCGCGTCACCGGCTGGATCGCGAACTCCTGGTTCTGCTGCCACGTGAACACCGGTGCGAACGCCGCGCTGATCGGGCCCCAGCCGGCGACGAACCCGGCGTTCACACCCGTGGACACGCCGCGCCCCGCCCAGCGAAGCCCGTCCAGGAAGCTCCGCGGGTAGTTGCTGTTGAACTGGGTCACCAGGAACGCCGGCGTGAGGCGCGCGTGGAACCGCGGTTGCCCTCCGGCAACGCCCGCCGCCCCCTGGCACGCGGACGCGAGCAGCGGAGAGCCGCCACGCAGGATGGACGACCAGGCCAGCGTCGTGTCCGTCGCCGCCGCCGCCCGCTCCATGTCCATGAAGCGCACGCCGGAGAAGTCCCAGGGGGACCCGCACCGTTCGGCGGCCTGGGCGGACAGGCGGCCGGCGCCGGCCAGCGCCAGGCCCGCGACGATGGCCAGGGTGAGATACCTCTTCATGCGGTGCTCCTTTGGCGGGTCCAACCTCAACGGCGATTCTAAGCCGGCGGGTGCGGTGACGACAGGGCCGGACCGTTGCCTTGTATCGTCGCCTGCCGCGGTCTAGCTTGCGCCCCGCCCCGGAGGCTCCCACGCGATGAACCGCACGGTGAGCCACGCTGGATGACAGTCATCGACGGAGGTCGGCCGTGGACCTGACCCGCGAGTTGGAGGTCGCCGCTGCCCTCGCCCGTGCCGGCGGGGCGGCCGCCATGGCCCACTACGGCACGGCGGACGTGGAGACGAAGCCCGGCGGATCGCCGGTGACGGCCGCCGACCACGCGTCCAACGGCGTCATCCTTGAAGGGCTGCGGCGCGCCTTCCCGGGGGATGCCATCCTCTCCGAGGAGAGCACCGACGACCCCGCGCGCCTCGGCGAGTCACGCGTGTGGATCGTGGACCCACTGGACGGCACCAGCGAGTTCCTGTCCGGGAACGGCGAATTCTCCATCATGATCGGCCTGGCCGCCGACGGCGAGCCCGCCCTCGGCGTTGTGTACTGCCCGGCCACCGACCTGCTGTACGCCGCCAGCCGGGACAACGGCGCCTGGCGGGAAACGTCCGGGACCCGGGCCGTGCTGCGAGCTCCAACGGAGCGCGCTCACGGCCTGCGCCTGGTCGGCTCGCGGTCGCATCCCGACCCTCTCCTGGAACGGATGCGCGTGGCCCTCGGCATCCACGACGTGGAAGCGCACGGCTCCGTCGGCATCAAGTGCGCGCTGATCGCTGAAGGCCGCCGTGACGTGTACATTCACCCGGTGCCGTATCTGAACGAATGGGACACGTGCGCCCCCGAAGTCATCCTGAGGGAAGCGGGCGGCACGGTCACCGATTGCCACGGCGACCCCCTGCGGTACAACAAGCCGGACCCGCGGCAGCC
>CAZUFP010000129.1:0-5430 GCA_964619835.1 uncultured Gemmatimonadaceae bacterium
GGCACTGCGAGGAGGGTGAGGCGAGGTGCCGTGGGTTCAGTCGGAGCGGAGGGCGATCAGGGGGCTGACGCGGGTGGCGCGGCGGGCGGGGAGCCAGGCGGCGATGGCGGCGACCAGGAGCAGGAGGGCGGGGACGGCGACGTAGGTCAGGGTGTCGGTGGGCGAAGTGTGGTAGAGCAGGCTGGCCACGAAGCGGGCGAGGGCCGCGGCGATGGCGAGGCCGACGGCGATGCCGGTGCCGGCAAGGACGACGGCGCGTCGGAGGACCATGCGGGCGACGGTGGCGGTGTCGGCGCCGAGCGCGCGGCGGACGCCCAGCTCGCGGGTGCGTCGCGCCACCAGGAAGGCGAGCAGGCCGTAAAGGCCGACGGCGGCCAGCAGCAGGGACACAGCGGCGAACGCGGCCAGCAGGAGCGCGTTGAATCGCGGTCCTGCGAGGGCGGCAGCCCGGTTCTGCAGGAGCGGCCGGACGTCGGGCACGGCGAGGGACGGGTCCACGTCCCAGACGGCATGACGGATGGCGGCGGCCAGGCCGGGCACGTCGGCGCCGGTGCGCACCAACAACGTCGTCATGGGCAGGACGACCTGCCGGTCGGGCATGAACACGAGGGGCGCCGGGTCGGCGTCCAGGGCCACGTCCTGGACGTCGGCCACGACGCCGATCACGGTGCGGGGCTTCCCATCCGTGCCACCCCAGAACAGTCGTTTGCCGACGGCGTCTTCGCCGGGCCAGAGCCGCTCGGCGGCGGTGCGGGTCACGATCATGACCAGCGGCGTGTCGTAGCGGTCCTGCGTGGTGAACGTCCGGCCGCGGAGCAGCGGCACGCCCATCGTCTCGAAATAGCCGACGGAGACGTTGCGCCAGCGGGCCTGCATGTACCCGGCCTCACTGACCTGGCCGACGCGCTCGGCGGGCGTGACGTCGTTCACGGCGTTGAATCCGCTGAACGGGTCGACGAGCCCGGCGGCGGCCGATGTCACGCCCGGGATGGCGCGGACCCGCGCCAGGATGTCCCGGAAGGCGAAGTATTGCTGGTCGCCCCGCGGGTACCGGGACGCCGGCAGGTGGATGGGCACGCCCCAGATGTGCCGTATACGGAAACCGGGGTCCACGCCTTCGAGGCGCACGAAGCTGCGGAGCAGCATGCCCGCGCCCAACAGCAGGACGACGGCCATGGAGACCTGCGTCACCACCAGCCCGTCGCGCAGGCGGCGCTGGCCGCGGGAGACGCCGGTGCGTCCGCCGTCCCGGAGCTGCGCGGCCGCGTCGGTGCGCGCGGCTTGGAGGGCCGGGAAGACGCCGGAGAGCAGCGCGGTCAGCAGGGCCAACGCCGCGGCGAAGGCTAGCACCCGGAGGTTGACCGTCACGTTTTCCACCCGCGGGATGGCACCCGGGGCCGCGGCGCGTATGGCGGTCGTCGCCCACCACGCCAGCAGCAGGCCCAGGCCCGTTCCCGCAACGGCGAGTATGCCGCTCTCCATGAGCAGCTGTCGCAGCAGGCGTAACCGGCCCGCTCCCAGAGCGGCGCGGATGCCCAACTCCCGGTGCCGCGTGACGGCGCGAGCCAGCAGCAGGTTCGCCGCGTTGGCGCACGCCATGAGCAGCAGCAGCGCCACGGCGCCGACCAGCAGCACGCTGGCCTGGCGGAACTCCGGCCCCACGAACAGGTCCTTCAGGCTCCGGACCTCGACGCTCCAGCCCGACATGGCCGGATACGTCTTCGCCAGTGACGACGACACGCTCGCCAGCTCCGCCTGCGCCTGCCGCACCGTCGCGCCGGGAGCCAACCGGCCGACGACGTTCAGCCAGTGGTCCGTGCGGTCGGAGCGCGCGTCGGGCGCCAGCGGGATCCAGAGCTGAGTACCCATGAACGTGAAATCGGCGGGCATCACGCCTGTCACGACGTACGGCTCGTCGTCCAGCTCGATGGTGCGTCCCACGATGCCCGGGTCGCCGCCGAAGCGCCGCTGCCAGAGCCCGTAGCTCAGCACCGCCACATGCCCCTCCCCGGGCCGGTCCTCCTCCGCGTTGAACGTACGCCCCAGCGCCGCCTTCGCCCCCAGCAGCGGGAAGAGCGTGTGCGTCACCGCCAGGGCCGGCACCCGCTCGGGTTCGCCGCGCCCGGTCAGGCTCGGCGACGCGCCGCGGAACGCCGCCATCCGGGACAGGAAATGCGAACCCGCCTTGAAGTCCAGATAGTCCGGCTCCGAGACCGAGAACGGCGCTCCCTGCGGCGTCGTCTCGCGCACCTCCACCAGCCGCCCCGGGTCCGACCAGGGCAGGGGCCGGAGCACCGCCGCGTCCACGACGCTGAAGATCACCGTCGCGGCGCCGATGCCCACACCCAGCGTGAGCACCACGGCCGCCGCCGCACCGGGCGAGCGCCGGATCATGTGGAACGCCATGGACACGTCACGGCCCAACACCTCGAGTACGCTCACCCGCCGCGCTGCCCGCACCTCCTCCTTCGTGCGCTCCACTCCCCGGAACGAGACCAGAGCCGTCCGCCGGGCTTCCGCCGGCGACAACCCCGCACGGATGTTCTTCTCCGTTTCCATCTCGATGTGGAAGGCGAGCTCCTCGTCCAGCTCACCTTCCACATCGTCCTTCCGCAGCAACGCACGCAGAGACTTCCATGCCCCCTTGACCCGGTTCAGCATGCGTCCTCTCAGCCCGTGCCCAGGATCAGGTCCACCGCCCCCACGTACCGCCGCCAGCTCGCCGTTTCCTCGCCCAGTGCCCGCTGCCCCGCGCTCGTCAGACGGTAGTACTTGGCGCGACGGTTCCGGTCCGTCGTGCGCCACTCGCTGTCGATCCAGCCGCGCTCCTCCAGCCGCTGAAGCGCCGGATACAGCGACCCCTGCCCCACCTGGAGCAGCTCGTTGGAGCGCTCCTGGATCCGCTGGCTGATGCCCCAGCCGTGCATCGGTTCCAACGCCAATGTCTTCAGGATCAGCAGGTCCAGCGTCCCGCGCAGAACGTCACTCGACGGTTCACGTGCCACGATGGTCTCCGTTTCTGTCGGAATCCGACAAAACGATGGCGACGTTCCTGTCGGAAGTCAACAACAAGCGTGGAACACGTTACATGGCAACCACGTTCGGCCTCGTTGGCGGAGGCGGACCGCCGGGGGTGGCCTGGGGGTGCGGAGAGGCTCATCCCGTTATGGCCGTGTCCGCCCGCTGGAGGCTATGGTGGGGCTATGAACGACGCGCAGCTCCGGGCTCATTTCGCGGCGATCGACGAACGCTTCGACCGCCTGACGGCCATGATGGCCAGCCAGTTCGAGGCCATGCAGGCCCACATGGACCGGCGTATGGACGCGCTGGAAGGCCGGATGGACGCGTTGGAAGGCCGCATGGACGCGTTGGAAGGCCGCATGGACCGGTTGGAAAGACGTGTGGACGCCATGGACCTCAAGTTCGAAGAGAAGTTCATCGGCGTGTATGAACGATTGGCGTCGTTGCGGTTGGCGCAGGAACAGTTCGAGCGGCGGATCCTGGCGCGTCTGGATGCAATGGTGGCGCAGATCGCCGCGAACCGGGAGGCGATCGAGGGCCTGCGCGAGGATGGCGTTCGGCTGCGCGAGGAAATAGCCGGGCTGCGGGCCGGCGTCGCGCGCGTCGAGGAGCGCGTCAACGCGGTGGAGGCGAACCTGCTGGGACTGAACGACCGCGTGGACGACCTCTCCGAAGACATGCGCCAGCGCTTCCGCGTAGTGAACGACCGGTTGTCATCCCTCGCCGCCTGATCCCGCCGCATCCTCCTCGCCGTACCCTCCTCGGTTCATCCGCCTCGCCGTACCCTCCTCGCATCACCCTCCTTGCCGTACCGCCGCCCTCCCCGGGCCGGTTTCTTGCGAAGGGTGACGCGCGCGTCGCGTGGGTGTTACGGCAGGGTCAGGATTCGGGGGTTACAATGGCGGCGCCGTGCGTACGCCCGTCGGGCTGACGCGCGATGAACGTGGACACGGACCGCTCGACAAAGAAAAACATGGACGTGGCTGGCCGCGGTCTGGGGAAGACCGGCGACGGCGTTGAAACGTGGACCGGCGACAGGGGCGTCGAGCCGGAGACCGCCCGGCGGGCGGTGCTGCTGGTCATCGTGCTGAGCACGGTGATGCGGCTGGTTTTGGGGCGTGCCATCGGGCTGGGGGTGGACGAGTCGTACGCGGTGTCGGTGGCCCGGGGTCTGAGCCTCAGCTACTTCGACCATCCGCCGTTGTCGTTCTGGATTCCGGGTGTGCTTGCGAAGCTGGCGCACAGCGAGAGCGGGCTGTTGATGCGGCTGCCGTTCATCGCGCTGTTTGCGGGCACGACGTGGCTGCTGTACCGGCTGACGAGCCGGTTGTTCAACGAGCGGGCGGGGCTGTTCGCGGCTTTGCTGCTCAACGTGTCGCCGGTGTTCAGCCTGAGCACGGGCGGGTGGGTGCTGCCGGACGGTCCGTTGATGTTCTTCATGCTGGCGGCGGCGCTGTGCCTGGAGCGGGTGCTGCTGCACGACGACGCGGCGCATCCGGCGGCGTGGTGGGCGGCTGCGGGCGTCTTCACGGGCCTGGCCCTGCTGTCCAAGTACCACGGCATCTTCATTGCCGCGGGCGCGTTCCTGTTCCTGGTCACGCGGCGGGAGAGCCGGCGCTGGCTGCGCCGGCCGGAGCCGTACCTGGCCGCGGGCATCGCGGCCGTGATGTTCCTGCCGGTGTTGGTCTGGAACGCGGCCCACGACTGGGTCTCCTTCCGGTTCCAGGGCGGCCGCTCCGTGCCGGCGGGGCTGCACCTCGGCTCGTTCCTCCAATCCATCGCGGGGCAGGCGGGCTACCTGCTGCCCTGGATCTGGGTGCCGCTGGTCTGGGTGCTGGCGCGCAGCCTGGTGGCGAGGCCGCGGGACGCGCGGCGCTGGCTGCTGTGCTGTCTGGCGGTCGGGCCCATCGTCGTGTTCACGCTGCCGTCGTTGGGCGGGAATCCTGGGCTGCCGCACTGGGAGGCGCCGGGCTACCTGTTCGCGTTGCCGCTGCTGGGTGCGGCGACAGACCGCTGGCTGCGGGCGGGGCGACGTGGCGTGCGCGGCTGGCTGCGCTTCTCGGTGGCCAGCTTCGTCGTGCTGGTGGCCGTCGCGGCGACGCAGGTGACGACCGGTTGGATCACACGTGTGGCGCCGTCCTCGTGGTTCCGGCACGGCGACCCATCGTGGCAGGCGCTGGACTGGCGCGCGCTGCGGCCGGCGCTGGAGGAGCGCGGCCTGCTGACGCGGGACGGACGGAGGGCGCCCGGCGCGTTGTCGGACGCGAAGTGGTTCGTGGCCTCGCCCGGCTGGGTCGATCTGGGCAAGACGGCGTACGCGCTGGGGCCCGCCGTGCCGGCGGTCTGCCTGTGCCAGGACCCGCACCAGTTCGGTTTCCTGGACCCGCAGGCATCGTTCCTGGGCCATGA
>CAZUFP010000130.1:0-5354 GCA_964619835.1 uncultured Gemmatimonadaceae bacterium
CGAGGACGGTGATTCGAGGAACATCGCCCTGCGGCAGCCTCCTCGCGTCACCGTTTTGCAGCATCCTCCTCGCGTGCCGCTCGGCCGGGCCCCGCAGCATGGACGTCGCCCAGGCCCGACGAGGCGGCGACGATCCTCGCGTCCGCCATTCCCACCCTCGAAGCCGCCTTCACGCCCACGGGGCCCGCGGTCGGAGGCGCCCTGCTGACCTACAGCGTTGCCCTCACCGCGCGCGGCCTCTGGCTCGCCGCCCGGGACTTCCAGGAGGATACCCCGAGGCGGGTGAACCGAGGCCGATGAGGCGAGACGGTACAACGAGGCGGGCACGCCGAGAACGGCGCCTCGCAGCATCCACCTCGCAGTATCAGCCTCGCCGTACCGCCTCGCCGTACCGTCTCGCCGTACCCTCCTCGCAGTATCAGCCTCGCCTCACCCTCCTGGCCGTATCCTCCTCGCCTCACCCTCCTCGCCTCACCCTCCTCGGTTCACCGGTTTCGCCCTCCTCGGTCCTCCAGCTGCTCCACGGCGGCCTCCAGCTTCTCCAGCCGCGCCCGCAGCTCCGCGTTCTCCGCCCGCTCCGCGTCCACCTGTTTCTGCAAGGCCACCGTCCGCCGCTCGAGCGCCTGGATGGCCAGCATGTTGATGCCGTCGGCGTCGACGGTGGCGATGGTCACGTCGTTCGCGCCCAGGCCGAACGCCGCGTGGAACGCCTGGGCCATGGGGCCCACGTGGCGCACGCCCGCGGGGTCCCGCTTGTAGCTCCACGCGCCGATGGGCAGGTCCGCCAGCTTCTGCAGCACCCGGTCGGCGTCCACGGGCGCGAAGTCGTCCTTGCGGTTCACGTCCGACGTGCCGCTCACGGTGCCCGTGCACGTCATGTTGCCGGCCCCGTCGATGTCGCAGCCCGAGATCGTGTCGTAACTGGTGCGCAGCCGGATGCCGCCGGACGCCCGGACGGAGAACTGGTTGTTGGCCGTGGCGCGCATGGTGTCGCCGCCCACGGTGAGCGGCGCGGCATCGCCGATCACAACGGCCCCTTCGAACCCGGCGGTGGACGCTTCCGTGCCCAGGGCCAGCGAGTAGTCGCCGCTGGCGGTCGCCGCGGCGCCCAGCGCGGAGGCATCGATCCCGCTGGCCACCGCGCCGGAGCCCATGGCCGTGGTCCCGTATCCGCTGGCGACGGGGCCGTAACCGAGGGCCACCGCGTATTCGCCCGTCGCGTGCGCCGCCAGGCCCAGGGCGACGGAAGTGTTGCCGCTGGCCATCACCCGGTCGCCCATGGCCACGGACAGGTCGCCGATGTTGGCATCATCCCATTCCGTGCCCGTGCCGCCGTAGTTGTTCGTGACTCTGCCGACCCGGAACGCGCCCTTGCCCGGATACCACATCAGCCGTTCGCCGACGCCCTGCACCGGGATCACCGAGTTGCCGAACTGGCCCATGACGGCGAAGCCGCCGTCGTCGTTCATGATCATGACGCTGTCGCCGATGGCGTTCCGGGACACGATCAGCGGCGTCTGTGCCGCCAGGGGCGAGGCCAGCAGCGGGAGCGCGAGCACCGCGGGGGCGAGGATCGGGCGGATGCGCCGGAGTTTCGTGGTGTGCATGGTGTTCCCTTCCCTATTGGATGTCATCGCGCGCACGTGCGCCGGGCCCGTGGCGCCCGCCGGGGGGCGTTGTACCGCAGCCGATGCCCTCCTCGATTCACCGGTCGTGGCCGCCCGCCGCGTGTTCCTTCGCCACCAGCTGCTGCACGACGGCCTCGAGCCGCTGCACGCGTTGCCGCAGGTCCGCGTTCTCCGCCCGGGCGGCGTCCACCTGCTTCCGCAGTGTGCCGCCCTGCGCCCGCTCCGCGTCCACCTGCTTCTGCAAGGCCACCGTGCGCCGCTCCAGCGCCTGGATGGCCAGCATGTTGACCCCGTCGGCGTCCACGGTGGCGATGGTGACGTCGTTGGCCCCCAGCCCGAACGCCGCGTGGAACGCCTGGGCCATGGGGCCCACGTGGCGCACGCCCGCCGGGTCGCGCTTGTAGCTCCACGCGCCGATGGGCAGGCTCGCCAGCTTCTGCAGCACCCGGTCGGCGTCCACGGGCGCGAAGTCGTCCTTGCGGTTCACGTCCGACGTGCCGCTCACCGTGCCCGTGCACGTCATGTTGCCGGCGCCGTCGATGTCGCAGCCGGAGAGGGTGTCCAGGCTGGTACGCAGCCGCACGCCGCCCACCGCCCGCACGGCGAACTGGTTGTTGGCCGTCGCGCGCATGGTGTCGCCGCCCACGGTCAAGGGTGCGGCGTCTCCCAGGACGATGGCGCCGGTGTAGCCGTTGGTGGACGCCATCGAGCCGATGACGGTCGAATAGTCGCCGCTCGCCGTCACGTAGCTGCCCAGGGCCGTGGCGTTCGAACCGCTGGCCAGGGCATTGGTGCCGGCGGCCACGCCCACGTAGCCGCTGGCGACCGAGCGCTGGCCGAGAGCCATCGATTCCGCGCCCGTGGCGTGGGTCGCCAGCCCCACCGCCAGGGAAGCGTACCCGCTGGCCAGGGGCGCGTCACCCATGGCGACCGACAGGAAGCCGATGTTCGCTTCGTCCCACTCCGTCCCCGTCGCATCGTTGGTCGCCACGCTCCCGCTGCGGAAGGCGCCCTTCCCGGGGTACCACATGAATCGCTGGCCGGCGCCCATCACGGGCAGGTCCAGCGTCCCGCCCGCGCCCGAGGCGACGAACGTGCCGTCGTCGTAGACGACCATGAGCGTGTCCCCGGCCGCGTTCTTCGAAACGATGAGCGGCGTCTGCGCCGCCAGAGGGGCGGCCAGGAACGGGAGCGCGAGCAGGGTCGCGGCGAGGCTCGGGCGGATTCGCCGGTGTGTCGTCGTGTGCATGGTCTTCCTCCCCTTCGTGTGAACGGGCGCCCGTGCGTCCGCGCCCCGGCGCACCGCCGGGGCGCGGTCGCCATGCGAAGCCGCCGCCTACGGTTGGATGGTCAGCGTCTGGTTCTGGATGGTCAGCGTGCCGCCCGCGATGGTCACCGCGCTGGCCTGGGTCGCGCCGGCGACCGAGATGGTGCCCGTCACCAGGACGGACGGCACCTGGCCCTCCAGCGTCGTGCCCACCCCGGCCAGGGTCATCACGCCCGTGCCGGTGATGGGGCCCGTGGCCAGGACATCGCCGGTGGCGAACAGGTTCCAGCTGGCCAGGCCCAGGCTCGCCGAGCTCTGTACCGTGAGCGGGCCCACGGACGCGTCGGCGCCCAGCACCGGCTCGTTGGACACCGCGGCCACCGTCACCGTGTCCAGGCCGTTCGCGGCGCCCGCCGGCTGCCAGTCCAGCGGATTGGCCCAGACGGCGTCCGCCGCGCCGGTCCAGGTGCGCATGACCCCGTGCGTCGTGTAGACCGCCACCGCCACCGTGTCCGCCGTGGGCCCGCTGGTCGCGATGACGTTCGACGTCCCTTCCGCGATGGCCTGCACCAGACCATCGGTCGTCACGGACACCGCCGACGCGTTGTCATTGCTCCACGTCACGCCGCCCGAGATCACGTTGCCGTTGGAGTCCTGGACGGCCGCGCTGAGCCGCACCGTGTCGCCCGCGGACGTGAGGGCGATGTCCACCGGCGAGACGGTCACCAGCGCCGCCGCCTGGTGCACCAGCACCGTCGCCGAAGACGACGCCGTGTCCGACAACGCCGTCACCGTCGTCTCGCCCTCGCCCTGACTCACCACCCGCCCCGTCTGGTCGACGGTCGCGATGGACCCGTTCGCCACCGACCACGCCACCACCGGCGAGCTCAGCGCGTTGCCGTACCGGTCCGCCACCGTCGCCGTCAGCTGGACCGTGTCGCCCACCGCCCCGAACGACAGCGTGTCGCTGGACAGCGTCACCACCGCCGCGGCGTCCGGCGTGCCCGTCGTCGTCAGCGTCAGCGCGCTCAGCGTACCCGCCCGCGCCGACAACTGGTTCTGCCCCGCCGTCGTGCCCAGCGTCCAGCTCACGCTGGCCACGCCCGACGCGTTCGTCGACGTCGAGTCCGACGACACCGACCCGCCGCCCGACGCCACGCTCCAGTGCACCTCCACACCCGACATGGCCGCGCCGTCCGCATCCGACACCTTCACCGCCGCCGTCAGGACCGACGCCACCACCGTGTCCCCCGGCAGCGTACCCGACTGCACGATGGCCGCCGGCACCGGGTTCGACGGACCCGTGGGGCCGCTGGATGTCTTGTCACTGCTGCTGCACGCGTACGCTGCGAGCAGACCCGAGAGCACGACACAGCCGGCCAGTACCTTTCGCATGTTGGGCTTCCTTTGTTGTCCTGGATGTGATCCGCGGGCACTCACCGGCCACCTCCTGCTTCCAGCGCCCGCAGACGCCGCAGGATCTCCGACTGGCTCGCCTTCAGCCTCGCCACCTCGGACTCCAGCTGATCATTCCGCTGCTCCAGCGTGTGGATCTTCGCCTGGAGCGGCTGGATCTCCGCCTGCTGCTCCTGCACCGCCTTCACCAGCACCGCAGACAGGTTGGCGTACGACAGCGACAGGTAGCCATCAGCATCCTGCTTCACCAGCTCCGGGAACAGCGGCCGGACCTGCTGCGCCGTCAGCCCGATCTGCTCACCGCCCGGCCGGCCCGTGCCCGGGCGGAACCGGTAGCGGATGGGGGTCAGCTGCATGACCTTGGCAAGCGTGCCCCCCAGCGGCTCCATGTCCTCCTTGAGCCGCGCGTCTGACGACTGGGTCAGGGTGCCGGCGATGGTCATGTTGCCGTTCTTGTAGAGCGTGAGCGCGTTCGACTTCTGCGTGATGTCGATCCCGTTTCCGGCGACGAACAACGGGTCCGTTGAAACCCACGAGGTCTGTGTGCCGGCGATTACGTTGTACTGCCCGATCACGAGGGAGCCGTAGGCCTGAGAGTTTGTTGAGGAGCCGAAGGCGGCCGAATGGTCGCCACTGGCGCTGACGGCGGTCCCGGCTGCGATCGATCCATCGCCGCTGGCGATGGAGTTGATGCCGAACGCGGTGGAAAAGGCGCCCGTGGCGGTCGTGGCGCCACCGAACGCGGTCGAATAGGGGCCGCCGGCCTTCGTGTTTCGGCCGAACGCGGCCGAGTAGTCGCCAACGTTCGCGGCGTCCCACTCCGTCTCGTCCACGCTCCCCACCCGGAACGCCGCCTTCTCGGGGTACCACATCATGCGCGTGCCCGCACCGCTCACCGGTGGCGGAACGGTGGTCCCGGACTGGTACGTGCCCGTCGCCAGGAACGAGCCTTCGCCCCCCACGACCCGCAACGAGTCCAGCACCGACGCGTAGCCCGCGTGGAACCCGCCCGACCCGTCCCGCGCCACGATGGCACCCGGCGT
>CAZUFP010000131.1:0-5335 GCA_964619835.1 uncultured Gemmatimonadaceae bacterium
GCGTCACGCGGAGGCGCGGAGAGCGCAAAGGAACGGCACCGGGGCTCGCGGCGTGCTGGACGTTGCTCTCAGGTTGGGTTGTGCGTCCGTTCGGTCGTATCCGGGACGCGTGCGCTGCTGGCATGTGGAGGAACGTCCGGCCGCCTTCATCCCCCGGTTTCAAACCTGAAAAGGGATTCGGCGGACGTCGTTGGAGCTCGTTCCAACGCGTCCGCCGATTTGTTGCCTTCCCTGCGTCCTCCGCGTCTCTGCGTGCTGCCGTGGGTTCCTGCGCCCTCTGCTCCCCGCGGCCTCGCTCGTCAGATCGAGTCGAGCAGGTCGTCGATGGCCTTCTGGACGGCGTCCTTGGCCCGGCCGGCGAGGAGGTTGTCGAGCATCTCGCGGGCGTCGCCGGCGACGTTGCCGTGGTGACGGTCGTTGGCACTGCGGACCACGTTGCCGATGGGCAGCAGTGCGAACTGCGGCCGCTCGTCGTCGTCGCCGTCGACGTAATCGGACTCGATCTCGGGGGGCGGCTCCGGGACGCTGGCCTTCCAGGGTTCGTCTTCATCTTCTTCCTCCTCGTCGTCCATGGCCCCGGGTGTTTCCCGGTCCATGGGCAGGACGAGGCAGAAGCGGGCTTCGATGTTGCCGTCGTCGTCTTCCTGGGCGGCGAGGGCGACGGAGACGGGCTCCTTGAGGAGGGCGTGTATGGTGCCGAGGGCTTCCTCGGATACGGCGCTACGAGCCACGACGTTGCCGTGGTAGTAGTATGCGAGTCCCACGGCCCCTTCCGTGAGGTCGTTGTGCTCAACGGAGCGCGCTTCCAGCGTGATCCGGCGCGGATATGGAACGACGACGAGTTGGTCCATGTGCTGCCCTTCCGCTTTTGATGCGAGGACCGGTCCTCTCACCCAAAGCTGTGCAAAGCCGGGTTCGGGCGCAACCGATCCGGGGGCTCCGGCCCGGGAGCCGCGTGCTGGCGCCGGCCGTGGCTTCGGGGTAGCTTGGGCGCCTTCCCTGGCACTCCTCGGGCGGAGCCATTCATGGACCATCGACGCGGACTCGTGCTCATGACGGCCTTGGCGTTCGGCGGCGGGCTACCTTCGCAGGCTCACGCCCAGACATGGACTCCGCCGGACGCCGCGTTGATCGAGCGGGCGCGGACAATTCTGGCGGCCGTGCCCCTGATCGACGGACACAACGACCTGCCTTCGCAGATCCTGGAGAAGGCAGACGGCAGCCTGGAAGCTCTGGACATTTCGCAGCCGCAGCCGGATCTGATGACGGACCTTCCGCGCATGCGGGCGGGCCGGCTGGGCGCGCAGTTCTGGTCGGCGTACGTGGACGTGGACTCCATTGCGGCCGGTGCGGCGCTGCGGCAGGGCCTGCGAGAGGTGGACATGGTCCATCGCATGGTGGACCGGTACCCGGAGCTCGAGCTGGCCCTGACGGCGGACGACGTCATGCGCATCCACAAGGAGGGCCGGATCGCGTCACTCATCGGCCTGGAGGGCGGCCACGCCATCGAGAACTCGCTTTCGGCGCTGCGCATGTTCTACGCCCTGGGCGTGCGGTACATGACGCTCACGCACAACGCGACCACCGACTGGGCGGACGCGGCGACGGACCGGGCGCGCCACGGCGGGTTGACGCCGCTGGGCGTGGATGTGATCCGGGAGATGAACCGGATCGGCATGTTCGTGGACCTGGCGCACGTGTCGGAAGGGACGATGAACGACGTGCTGGACGTGTCCACGGCGCCCGTCCTCTTCACCCATTCTTCTGCCCGGGCGCTCGTGCCGGTGCCGCGCGACGTGCCCGATGCCGTGCTCCGGCGCGTGCCGGAGAACGGCGGCGTGGTGATGGTCACCTTCGTGCCAGGCTTCGTGTCGGCGCCGGTCATGGATTGGGAGCGGGCGCGCCGCGAGGAGTCGGACTCATTGAGCGCCGCCGGCGTGGTCGGCGGCGCGCTGGACACGGCGATGGACCGCTGGATGGCGGACCACCCCCGGCCCCGGGCCACCGTGGCCGACGTGGCGGACCACATCGATCACATCCGACAGGTTGCCGGCATCGACCACATCGGGATCGGCTCGGATTTCGACGGCATCACGTCGACGCCCGTGGGCCTCGAGGACGTCAGCACCTACCCCGTCCTCTTCGCCGAGCTGTTGCGCCGCGGGTACTCCGAGGCCGACCTGCGGAAGATCGCCGGCCTGAACGTCCTGCGGGCCATGCGGCAGATGGAACAGGTCGCGCGTCAGGCCCAGACAGCGCAGCACTGACCGGTCGTTCGCTGCGAAGGGCGCGGAGATGGCTCTCCGCGCCCCTGGCGTCCCTTCCGTTGGACCGCCCCGGCTCGCCTCGAGCGGGCGGTCTGTCTACCTCACCTCCCGGGGCGCCAGGCTGATGCGGGGTTCGGCCGTGAACGCGTCGTGTACGATGGCGTCCTGTTGTGCCCGGTGCGCACTGGCGTAGCCTTCGGCGGGGCTGGCGCGGTCGGGGCGGCCGGCGTAGCCCAGCTCGAAGCGGTCGCCGGCCATGCGGCGCAGGTGCGGTTCGAGATAGGTCCACGCGCCCATGTTGGCGGGCTCTTCCTGGACCCAGACCAGCTCGGTCGCCGCCGGGTACCCGTTCAGCACCGCGGCAAGGTCCTCCTCCGGGAACGGGTAGAGCTGCTCGATGCGAACCACGGCGGTCGTGTCCGACTCTTTCCGCAGCTCACTGCCCGTGAGATCGTAGAAGACCTTGCCCGAGCAGAGCAGGACGCGGCGGACGTCGCCGGCGTGCTCGCGGGCGTCGTCGTCGTCCAGGACCATGTGGAACGCGCCGCTGCTCAGGTCGGCCACGGTGGACACGGCCCGGGGATGGCGCAACAGGCTCTTGGGTGTGAACAGGACCAGGGGCCGGAGCTCCGACAGCAGTGCCTGGCGCCGCAGCATGTGGAAGTACTGCGCGGGCGTGCTGACGTTGGCCACCCGGAGGTTGTCCTCCGCGGTGAGCTGAAGGAACCGCTCGAGGCGGGCGCTGGAGTGTTCGGGGCCCTGGCCCTCGTAGCCGTGGGGCAGCAGCAACACGAGCCGGGACTGCTGCTCCCACTTGGCGCGGCCGCTGGCGATGAACTGGTCCAGGATCACTTCCGCGCTGTTGACGAAGTCGCCGAACTGGGCCTCCCAGAGCGCCATCGAGCGCGGCGTTGCGGTCGAGTAGCCGTACTCGAAGCCCAGCACGCCCACCTCGGACAGCGGGCTGTTGTAGACCTCGAACGAAGCCTGCGCCTCTTCGATGTGGGCGAGCACGATCCACTTGTCCCCGCTCTGCACGTCGTGCAGCGCCAGATGCCGCTGGCTGAACGTCCCCCGTTCGGAATCCTGGCCCGTCAGCCGGATCGGCGTGCCATCGGCGAGCAGCGAGGCGAAGGCCAACGCCTCGGCATGGGCCCAGTCGATGGGGCCGCCTTCCGCGAACGTCTCGGCGCGGCGCTTCAGCTGCCGTTCCAGCTTCGGATTGACGTGGACACTGTCCGGCCACGTGTGCAGCTGATTGTGGTAACTACGCAGCCGGTCCTCGGGCACGGCGGTCTCCACGGGCGGCTCGACGATGGCGGGCTCGACGGGCGCGGTCTCGGGGCCGGTCCGCTTCGCTTCGCCTTCCTTGACCTGCTTCTGCGCCTCGATGAGCCGCTGATGCAGTTCCTCGGAGAGGGCGGCGACGAACGCCTCATCCACCACGCCCTGCGCCACCAGCCGGTCCGCCCACAGCTTCCGCGCCGTCGGGTGCTCCGCTACGACGTGGTACATGAGAGGCTGTGTGTACGCGGGCTCGTCGCCCTCGTTGTGTCCGTAGCGCCGGTAGCCGACCATGTCGATGAGGACGTCATCGTGGAACTCCTGGCGGAAGGCCAGGGCGAGGCGCACGACGGCGAGGCAGGCTTCGGGGTCGTCGGCGTTGACGTGGAAGATGGGCACGTCGAAGCCCCGGGCGAGGTCACTGGCGTAGCGGGTGGAACGGTCTTCACCGGGATCCGTGGTGAACCCGATCTGGTTGTTGACGATGACGTGCAGCGTGCCGCCCGTGCGGTAGCCCGGCAGGGCGGAAAGGTTGAGCGTTTCGGCCACGATGCCCTGGCCCGCGAAGGCGGCGTCGCCGTGGATCAGGACGGGCAGCACGGCGGCATCGTTCTGGGTGATGAGCGTGCCCGACCGGTTCGTCTGCTTGGCCCGGGCCATGCCCTCCACCACGGGATTCACGTACTCGAGGTGGCTCGGATTGGGTGCCATGGTGACGGTCAGCGGCTCGCCGGACCGGGTGGCGTAGGTGCCGTCGGCGCCCAGGTGGTACTTCACGTCGCCGGTGCCGGCTCCGTGATGCAGCCCCTCGAACTCGGCCAGGAGGGCGGTATACGGGCGGCCGATGACGTGGACGAGCACGTTCAGCCGGCCCCGGTGGGCCATGCCCAGCACGATCTCCCGCGCACCTTCGCTTGCAGCCTGCTCGATGGCCAGGTCCAGCATGGGCACCAGCATGTCGTTCCCCTCGATGGAGAACCGCTTCTGGCCCAGGTAGGCCCGGTGCAGAAACTGCTCGAAGGATTCCACTTCGCTCAGACGCCGCAGCAGATCCCGTTTCGCCTGGGGGTCCAGCGGCTCCCGGTGCCAGCCCGACTCGATGCGCGCGCGCAACCACTCGCGCCGGTTCGGGTCCGCCAGGTGTTCGTACTCGTAGCCGATGGTGTCGGAGTAGATGGCCTTGAGCCACTCCAGCACGTGGCCCGACGCTTCGCGGGCGTTGCCCAGGCCGAGCACGCTCAACGGCACCGCGTCCAGGTCATGGGCCGTGATGCCGTGGTACTCGGGGTCCAGCAGTGGGTGGCCGGTGGGCTCGCTGCCCAACGGGTCCAGGCGTGCGGCCGTGTGGCCCTGCAGGCGGTAGGCGTCCACCAGCTCCACCGCCGCGATCACCGCGCGCAGCTGGTTCTCGCTGAGGGGTTCTCCGCCGGACGGGGAAACGGGGATCAGGCCTTCCGCGGCCACGTTGCCGTCGAACCGCTGGCGCCAGCCACTGTCGACGGCTTGTGGATCGCGCAGGTACGTCTCGTACAGTTCCTGGGCGTACCCCGCGTTGTATGAGTCGTATATTCTCGGCTTCTTCACGATGGTGTCGGCCGTCAGTTCGCGTTGGGGACCACGGGCTCCGGTTCGGCGATTGAAATACCCGCCGCCGTGGCCTCAGGTCCGTCGTTCCAGGGATGTGTAGCAAGATGAGCGCCGCCGGGAACGAGGGCCATCGGGCGGGGCATGGGATCCGTTCGTGCCGCGCGGGAGGTGGCCCGCGGCTCAATCGCCAGCGGGCC
>CAZUFP010000132.1:0-5213 GCA_964619835.1 uncultured Gemmatimonadaceae bacterium
GGAAGCGGTCGGCGCCCCGGCCGATCTCCTCGTCGGGGTTGAAGCAGACCCGGATGGTGGGCCGCGGGATGTCCGGCTCCTGCACCAGGATCTCCAGCGCCCCCATGATGGCGGCGATGCCGGACTTGTCGTCGGCGCCCAGGAGCGTGCTGCCGTCGGTGGTGATGATCGTGTCGCCGACGCAGTCCTTCAGCTCGCGGTTGTCGGCGGGGTCCAGGACGACGCCGTGGCCCACGTCGATGGCGCCGCCGTCGTAGCCTTCCACCTGCTGCGGGTTCACGCCGGACCCGGAGAACGCCGGCGCCGTGTCCATATGCGCGCACAGGCCCACCCGGCCCGGAGCCGTGCCGGGGAGCTCGGCCAGGACGTAGCCGTTCGGGTCCATGGTGACGTCTGCCTCGCCCACGCCCCCGAGCCCGAGCTCCTTCAGCTCCTCCACCAGGCGGCGCCCCAGCTCGAGCTGCTTCGCGGTGCTGGGGCACGTGTCACTGGTTTCGTCCGACTGGGTGTCGAAGCGCACGTAGTCGAGAAATCGCTCCACGATGCGGGTCCGGTTCAGGACGACGGACGGGTCATCGAAGGCGTGCATGACGAGCTCCCTGAGATGAGAATTTGTGTGCGTAGTGGCGCCGCGGCGTTCCGCAGCGGATATTGCTGGGCGGCATTTTCCGGGCCGCCGACGAATCACGGATCGAGGAAACGAACATGACGACAGAGGCGCAGACGCCTTCCCGGACGAAGGGCTTCACGACCCTGTTCCTCATCGAGCTGTGGGAACGCTTCGGCTACTACGGCATGACGGCCGTGGTCGTGCTGTTCATGGTACAGAAGCTCGGCTACACCGACGACCGCGCCAACCTCACGTTCGGCGCGTTCGCGTTGCTCGCCTACACGGTTCCCGCGATCGGCGGCCTGATCGGCGACAAGCTGCTGGGGAGCCGCCGCACCATGGTCCTCGGTGCGGTGATCCTCGCCCTCGGATACATCGGGCTGGCGATTCCGAACCATCCCGGGCTCCTCTTTCCCGCGCTGGGCTTCGTGGCGGTGGGCGGAGGCGTCTTCAAGGCGAACCCCGCCAACATGATCTCCAAGCTCTACGAGGGCGATTCCGCGAAGATCGACAGCGCCTTCACCATGTACTACATGGCGGTCAACATCGGCGCGACCGCGTCGCAGCTGGCCACACCGCTCATCGCCATCAAGTTCGGTTGGCACGCGGCGTTCGCCGTCTCCGCGGCCGGGCTGATCATCGGCATCCTGAACTACTTCGCCATGAGCCGCTACCTCCGGCACGTGGGCTCCGAGCCGGACTTCCAGCCCCTCAACGTGAAGCGCTTCGTTCTGGTCCTTGTCGGCATCGCCGTCGGCATCGTCCTCGTGACGTTCATCGTGCAGAACCGCGCGGTCGCACAGGCGATGGTCATCCTCGGGTTCCTCGCCATGCTCGCCATCTTCGGCATCATGATGCGGAAGGGCAGCGAGCGCGAGCGGAAGGGTCTCATCGCCGTCCTGATCCTCACGGGCCTGGGCATGCTCTTCTTCATCTTCTATCAGCAGATGTCGACGTCGCTGACCCTCTTCTCGCTGCGCAACGTCAACCTCGACTTCTTCGGCTACCACGTCCCCGCGGGGCAGGTCCAGGCGCTGAACCCCATCTGGATCTTCATCCTGAGCCCCGGGCTGGCCTGGCTCTATACGCGCCTCGGCAAGGGCGAGGGCGGGGACTTCCACATCTCCACGAAATTCGCCATGGGCTTCGCGGTCCTGAGCCTCGGGTTCTTCATCTACGGATTCAGCGGCCACTTCGCCACCGAGGGCAAGATCTCGTTCTGGTGGATGATCACCGGCTACGGATTCCAGTCGCTGGGCGAGCTGCTCATCAGCGGGCTCGGCCTGGCGGTCATGGCGCGCTACGTCGGCCCGTCGCTGCGCGGGTTCATCATGGGCGTCTGGTTCCTCGCCACCGGGATCTCCCAGTACCTCGGGAGCCTCGTCGCGACCATCGCGAGCGTGCCCCACAACGTGACGAACCCCGTGGAGACGCTGCCGCTCTATACGAACCTGTTCACGAAGCTGGGTATCGTGGCCGTGATCGGGACCGTGATCGCCGCCGCGGTGATCCCGACCATGAAGAAGCTGTCGGCCGCAAGCGAAGGGCCGTGGGAGGAGCCGGCGTAAGGCCGAGGCGGGAGCAGAATTGATTTTTGCCGGCATACAGTACGTCGGCGTCATCCTCATTCTCGCGGCATTCGCCGCGAATGCGGTGTGGCGTCTTCCGACGAAGAGCTTTCGATACCTGCTGTTGAATTTCACGGGCGCCGGCTTCCTGGCTGCGAGCGCGCTGCACACCCGCCAGTGGGGGTTCGTCGGGCTGGAATCGGCCTGGGCGCTGGTGGCCGCGGTCGGCATCGCGCGGCGCCTGCTTTATCGCGGTGAAGGACGCGTTGGTGGCTGAGCCCTTTCAGTTCATCGGAGCCGGCCTGGTGCTGCTGGCGTTTGCACTGAACGCGTTGGGGCGACTCGAGCCGCGGGATGGCGTCTACCTGGTCCTCAACGTCGTGGGCGCGACACTGCTGGCCGCCAGCGCCTGGCTGGTGCAGCAATGGGGGTTCGTCGTGCTGAACGTCGTCTGGTCCGGCGTATCGGCGTGGGGGCTGGTTCGTCGCGATCGAAGGCCTGGCGCGGAAACGACGTAGCCGCATTCCTGCAAGGCGCCCGCTCCCGCTCCTCCCCCGGGAACAGCTTCGGGTGGTGTCGTTCCTGCCCGCTTCGAGGGGCGCGCGGCCCGGCCGCGCGCCCCATTGTGCGCTATTCCTTCGGGAAGATCACCGGTAGCGCGTCCTCCGAGGTGAACATGCAGCGGGCGTTGTGGCCGCACTCGGACACGATGATGACCTGGTGGTGCGCGCCCAGCTTCTCGTTCACGTACTTCGCGAACGCCTGCCCGCGCGCCTGCCGCGTGGGGCCCTGCGCCATGGCGGAGCAGGAGGAGTCGAAGCCGCCCAGCGGCAGGATGTCCAGCTGGCCCAGGAGGTACGTCGTGGGCCGGGAAGCGAGCTGTTTCCGGATCTGGTCGTCACTCTGCTTCGCGGAGTAGCCCGTGTGGTTCTCCAGGCCGTATGGCCACTGGTCGTACGTCGTGCAGCCGCGCCCGTCGCCCAGCGAGTGGAATGCCGGCGTGTTGGGCCGGACCTCCGGGATGTATCCCGGCGGGTTGGCGGTGAGGGTCCACGCGGCCTGCGTGGGCCGCTCGTCGCTGGGCCACGCGTAGCTGGACGGATTCGCCACCACGTACCGGATCGGCACGCCCAGCGTACCGTCGACCTGGTTCGTCTCCTCGTAGCGGTTGACGACCTGGCCGCCCGCCGAGTGCCCCGCCACCACGATGATCTTCAGGTTCGGGAAGACGTCCTTGCGCGCCACCTTTCGCAGGATCGCGTCCAGGAAATCGAAGGAGGTCACGTCGGGGTTGTTGAGGGCGGGTCCGCCGGACCGCCAGGTGCTGCAGTTCCAGCTGACCTCGTCGGAGGCGAGCTTGTCCAGGCAGCGGCGGCCGTCGTTGGAGGCCATGCGCGGCGC
Source organism: uncultured Gemmatimonadaceae bacterium (assembly GCA_964619835.1). Lineage (GTDB taxonomy): Bacteria > Gemmatimonadota > Gemmatimonadetes > Longimicrobiales > RSA9 > JARRJS01. Next base: position 3,580 of record CAZUFP010000132.1, read on the forward strand.
GATGACCAGGGTGTTCTCCAGGGCATCGCCGAGGAACGCGGCCCCGAGGGCGTTGCGGAAGTAGTTGTCGGCATCACGCCCGGCGCCGTGCACCATGACCAGCACCCGGGTGATGGCGTCGTTGCGTTTGTCGAGCGGGTACGTGCGGTAGACGAGGGAGCGTGACGGGCCGCCCTTCAGCACGACCCACTCCGTGCACGCGGCCGTGGCCTGGGTGCACGGCGCGGCGGCCGCGCTGTGGGTGGCGGTGGTCGCAGGTGCGAGGGAGAGAAGCGAAAGAAGCACGAGAGGTCGACCGATGATCATATGAAGAACCTCCATTGTGGCCTGGCGGGCCACCCGCGAGGAGGCCCGTCATCAGTGGTGCGTAGGCGCGAATATGGAGTGTGCTGCGGCCATGCGAAAGCGAGGGCGCTTGCGCTTGGGCGAATCAGTGTCCCGGCGTGTTCTGCTCAGCCGGTGAGTCGTCCACCGGGTCTTCCAGCATACGCAGCACCCACGGCCGGATCAGCCGGTAGATGCCGTAGCATGCGGCCAGGAGTGCGGCGGAGAAGAGGTTGACGCCGAACCGGCTCATCCACTCCACCGGCCAGATGAGCGACCAGACGAGGTTGCGCACGGCGTCGAGGGCGTTGTTGACGAACCAACCGATCACCCAGCCGACGTCGAGCTTCAGGAAGCCGGGGAGGCTGGCGATGTCTCCGGCGAGGTCCACGGTCTCGATGTAGAGGAACGTGAGCGTCGCGACGAAGCCGTAGAAGCCGCCGCCGCGGGACTTCCAGACATCGCGGGCGTGGCGGCGGAGCCGGTGCCCTCCGTGCCGGACCAATGATTTCATGCGGGGCCTGTCCTACCTGGGCCGTGGCCAGACGACGAACAACCGTGGGGAATCTGTGGAGCACGGGTGGGAACTACAAGACGAAGGTTGGGCGGATCCGCCCTATGTACGGGGAAAGCGAAAGCGCCCCGGCGGCCATGGCCGCCGAGGCGCCTTTCGGACCTGTGGACATCGGATCCGACCATTCCGATGTTGGGATCCTACTCGATGGACAGGTACCGGCGCACGGCGCCGGCCTTCTTGCCGCGGGATGGCAGCTGGTCCTGGACCACCTTGCCGGTGACCGTGACGGGCCCATCCCCGCATCCGGCCGGCTGCGGACCAACCACCCAGACGGCGCCGGCATCCGTACCAAGCTGCCAGTCATCCTTGCCATTCGGCGCCGAGCCTGCCGCCGAGCGGTCCTTGTTCGCCAGGCACACGCCCGTGACCTGCACCTGCTGCCCTACCAGCGCATCCGACCCCAGGATCTGGGCGACCGTGGCTACGGGGACGGACGGCGCCTCGGGCGTGGTGGGTTGCGGCGCGGACGGTTCCGGCGCCGTGGGCTGCGGCGCAGACGGTTCCGGCGCCGACGGCTTCTCAGGCTCGTTGGCCTTGTCGTTGCCGCCGGGCTTCTGGCCGCCGGCCTGATCGGGCTTGCCGTTGGCGTTGGCCTTGTCGTCGTTGCCACTGCCGGGCCTCTGGTTTCCGGCCTGGTCGGGCTTGCCGTGGTCGCTGGCCTTGTCGTTGCCGCCGGGTTTCTGATTGCCGGCCTGGTCGGGCTTGCCCTGGTCGCTGGCCTTGTCGTTGCCGC
>CAZUFP010000133.1:0-5186 GCA_964619835.1 uncultured Gemmatimonadaceae bacterium
GTCCTCGTCACCAACTGCTCCAACAACTACGGGCCCTACCAGTTCCCCGAGAAGCTCATTCCCCTCATGATCCTGAACGCCCTCGAGGGGAAGGAGCTGCCCGTCTACGGCAAGGGCGAGAACGTGCGGGACTGGATCCACGTGGAGGATCACGCAGAGGCCCTGTGGACCGTGGCCGAGCGAGGTACGCCCGGCCGGTCCTACCTCATCGGCGGCCGCAGCGAGCGACGCAACATCGACGTCGTGCGCGCCGTGTGCGCCGCCGTTGACGAGCTGGCGCCCAACGCCCGCCTCGGCCCGCGGGAAGCGTTGATCCGCTTCGTCCAGGACCGCCCCGGCCACGACCTGCGCTACGCCATCGACCCTTCCCGAACGGAGAACGAGCTGGGCTGGCAGCCCGCCCATTCCTTCGAGGATGGACTGCGGGCGACCGTGGCCTGGTACCTGGAGAACCGGGAGTGGTGGGAGCGGGTGCGGACGGGGGAGTATCGAGGAGAGCGGCTGGGGTTGGGTGGCCGGGCGTAAGCCCGGCCCAGGGTGGGGAGCACCGTTCGCGGCGGTAGCCTTTGGATCGCGGATCGCAGATCGCGGATCGCGGTTGTTCGCGGCGGGGGGTGATTTCCGGCGTGAGGCAAGCTCCGGGCGAGGCTTGCTTCGCCTTGCATCGTGCGGATCACGGCGAGTCCGGCTTGGCCGGACTGCGATCCGCGATCCGCGATCCGATCAGAAGCGCACGCCGGTGAACAGGCAATGCACGGCGAGTCCGGCTGACGCCGGACCGCGCCCGAACCGGAAAGGCCCGGATGGCCTACAACTTCGAACGCCTCGAGGTGTGGGAGCTGGCCATGGCCTACACGGACGTCGTGTACGACATCGTGGCACAGCTGCCGGGCGAGGAACGGTTCAACCTGGCCAGCCAGTTGCGGCGCGCGGCGACGGGCATAGCGCTGAATATCGCGGAAGGTTCTACGAGCCAGAGCCGGAAGGAGCAGTCGCGCTTTCTGGGCATGGCCATCCGCTCGCTGGTGGAGACGGTGGCGTGCCAGCACCTGATCCGGCGGCGCGCCTACCTGGTCGACGATGCGCTCCTCGACCAGGCGTACGCCGACAGCGAGTTGCTGTTCAGGAAGCTGCAGGCGTTCCGGAAGTCGCTGGGTGGCCGGGCGTAAGCCCGGCCCGGGGTGGGAAGCGGGCTTGGCGGCGGTAGCCTTTGGATCGCGGATCGCAGATCGCGGATCGCGGTTGTTCGCGGCGGGGGGTGATTTCCGGCGTGAGGCAAGCTCCGGGCGAGGCTTGCTTCGCCTTGCATCGTGCGCATCACGGCGAGTCCGGCTTCGCCGGACTGCGATCCGCGATCCGCGATCCGATCACGCGACGAACACAGAATGCGAGCAAAACCCGGACGACCGAACATGACCCAGCCAACCACCGGAAAGACATGAAGGGCATCGTCCTGGCCGGCGGCGCCGGCACGCGCCTGTACCCGCTGACCCGGGTCGTCAGCAAGCAGCTCCTGCCCGTGTACGACAAACCCATGGTGTACTACCCCCTGTCCACGCTCATGCTGGCGGGGATCCGGGACGTGCTCATCATCTCCACGCCGCAGGACCTGCCGCGTTTCCAGGCCCTGCTGGGCGACGGGGCCGGCTGGGGCATGTCGTTCTCCTACGTGGAGCAGCCGCGGCCCGAGGGCCTCGCCCAGGCTTTCGTGCTGGGCCGCGACTTCATCGGGGATGACGCCGTGGCGCTGGTGCTGGGCGACAACCTGTTCTACGGCCACGGGTTCAGCGAGATTCTCCGGCGGGCCGCCGGCCGCACCGAGGGCGGGACCATCTTCGGCTACTACGTCCAGGACCCGGAACGCTACGGCGTCGCGGAGCTGGACGAGGACGGCCGGCTCGTGGACATCGAGGAGAAGCCGACGCACCCGAAGTCCAACTACGCCGTCACCGGGCTCTACTTCTACGACAACGACGTGGTGGACATCGCCGCCGGGCTGGGGAAATCGGCCCGGGGCGAGTACGAGATCACCGACGTCAACCGCGAGTACCTGCGCCGCGGCCGGCTCCACATCGAGCTGCTGGGCCGCGGCTTCGCCTGGCTCGACACCGGCACCCACGCCTCCCTCCACGACGCCGCGGCCTTCATCGAGACCATCGAGCACCGCCAGGGCCTCAAGGTGGCCGTGCCCGAGGAGATCGCGTTCCGCATGGGGTGGATCGACGAGGGGCAGTTGCGTCGACTGGCAGAGCCCCTGCGCAAGAGCGGGTACGGCGAGTACCTCATCCAGATCCTGGAGCGTCCTTCCCGATGGTAGTCAAGGAGACCGGCCTGCCGGGCGTGCTGCTTCTGGAACCACGTGTGTTCCGGGACGAGCGGGGGTGGTTCCGAGAGACGTGGAGGGAGAAGGACTACGCCGACATGGGCCTGCCGCCTTTCGTGCAGGACAACGCGGCCTTCTCCCGCCGCGGCGTTCTCCGGGGGCTCCACTATCAGTGGCCCGACCCCCAGGGCAAGCTCGTTTACGCCCTCCAGGGTGCCGTGTTCGATGTCGCCGTCGACATCCGGCGAGGTTCGCCGGATGTCGGGCGTTGGGAAGGCCTCGAGCTGTCTGCGGACAACGGCCGGCAACTCTGGATTCCGCCCGGGTTCGCCCACGGCTATGCGGTGTTGTCCGAAGCGGCCGTCGTTGCGTACCGGTGCACCGACTACTACCGGCCGGACGCGGACGGGGTGGTCGCGTGGAACGATCCGCAGATTGGCGTGGACTGGCCCATCCGGCGGCCCGTGCTGTCGTCCAAGGACGCGTCAGCGCCACGGCTCGCGGAAGTGCTCCGGGACCGCTTACCGGAATGTTTTCCCTGAGCACCGCGCCGGAATTCGCGTAGACCGGCCGAACCCCGTCGGGGACCTCGATTTAGCCGGTCATTCACGGGGGTTGTTGCGCGTCTCCTTCTTCTCTAACTTGATCAGCGGTGCTGTTGGTCGTGGCACCCTTCCGTACCCCGGAACGAGAACGATCCCGACCAGGCCAAAAGGTCGACGAACTCCGACCTGTCGTGCCCGCACACGAACATGCGCGGGTGCAAGGCGCGTGCATCAACAACGCGCTGGCCACACCGGGTTCCAGTCCATAGATCGAAGGCCAGGTCGGAAAGGCCGTGTAACCGACGGGACCAACGTGTGCCCGGGCGCGGCGATGGCGCGCCCGGATCGCGGTCGGGCGTGGGCCCGGCCCGGGATGGGAAGCGGGCTTCGCGGCGGAAGCCTTTTTGATCGCAGACCGCGGATCGCGGTTGTTCGGGGTGAGGGTGGCTTCCTGGCGTGACGTTGCTTCTTCAATGAGGCAACTCCGCGGGCATCGTGCGGATCACGGTGTGTCCGGCTGACGTCGGACTGCGATCCGCGATCCGCCGTCCGCGACCTGATTACGCCGGTGAACGAGCCAATCACCGCGCACCCGGCCTAGCACGCAGAATCAGAGAAAGGACCCCGGACCTCAACATGCCGATCTTGCCGCACGGAGGGACTCTCGTCGATCGTCGGTTGACGGGGGACGTTGCAGACAGGGCTCGACGCAAGGCGGAAGCGCTCCCGCATGTGGATCTCTCGGATGTCGCCATGTCGGACCTCTTCCTCCTCGCCGTGGGCGGCTTCAGTCCGCTTACCGGGTTCATGGGACGGGAGGACTACGAGTCCGTTCTCGAGAACATGACGCTGGCGAATGGCCTGCCATGGTCGATCCCCGTCACGCTGGCGGTGAGCGATCCGGCGTTCGGCGTCGGAGACGAGATCGCGTTGCGGGCGCCGGATGGGCAGGTGGCGGCGCTGATGAGGGTGGAGGAGATCTTCGGTTGGGAGCGGGAGCGGGAAGCTCAGCAGGTGTACGGGACCACCGACCGGGCGCACCCCGGCGTGGCCCGCCTGCACGCGTGGGGTGACCGGTACGTCGCGGGGCCTATCGAGTACGTCTACCCGGACGACGTGTCGGGTTTCCCGGAGCATCACAGGACGCCGGCGCAGACGCGGGCCGAGTTCGAGCGGCGTGGGTGGGAGACGGTCGTCGCCTTCCAGACGCGCAACCCGGTGCACCGGGCCCACGAGTACCTCCAGAAGTCCGCCATGGAGACGGTGGACGGGCTGCTGTTGCACCCGCTGGTGGGGGACACCAAGAAGGACGACATCCCCGCCGACGTGCGCATGGAATGCTACGAGACCATCCTGGAGCACTACTATCCGGCGGACCGGGTGGTGCTCTCGGTCCTGCCGGCGGCCATGCGCTACGCCGGGCCCCGGGAGGCCATCTTCCACGCCATCATGCGCCGCAACTACGGCTGCACCCATTTCATTGTGGGCCGCGACCACGCCGGCGTGGGCGACTACTACGGCACGTATGACGCCCAGAAGATCTTCGACACCGTGGACATGGCCAAGCTGGGCATCCAGCCCATGAAGTTCGAGCACGCCTTCTTTTGCACCCGCTGCGGCCAGATGGCGTCCCGCAAGACGTGCCCCCACGGCAACGACAGCCACGTCTTCCTGTCCGGCACAAAGGTGCGCGAGCTGCTGTCCCGCGGCGAACGGCCGCCCGCCGAGTTCAGCCGCCCGGAGGTCGCGGACGTGCTCATGCGGGCCTACGAGCCGGCGGCGCGCGAGGCGGCCGATTGAGCATGGACCTCACCCGGGAACTCGAGCTCGCCACCGGCCTGGCCCGCGCCGCCGGCGTGGCCGCCATGGCCCATTACGGCACGACGGAGGCCGAGACCAAGGCCGGCGGCTCGCCGGTCACCGCTGCCGACCACGCGTCCAACGATGTCATCCTGGACGGGCTGCGCCGCGCGTTTCCGCAGGACGCCATCCTGTCCGAGGAATCAAAGGATCACCCGTCGCGTCTGACGGCGCGGCGTGTGTGGATCGTCGACCCGCTGGACGGCACCAAGGAGTTCCTCTCCAGGAACGGCGAGTTCTCGGTCATGCTCGGACTCGTCGTGGAGGGCGAGGCGGTGCTGGGCGTGGTGTACCGGCCCACCATCGACGTCCTCTACGCCGCGGGTCGGGACGCGGGTGCCTGGTGCGAAGTGGACGGCCAGCACATCGCCTTGAAGGGTGCGGCGGCGCGAAAGGATGCTCTGCGCATGGTCGGCTCCCGCTCGCACCACGATCCGCTGCTGGAGCAGATGCAGGCG
>CAZUFP010000134.1:0-4958 GCA_964619835.1 uncultured Gemmatimonadaceae bacterium
GCCTCGCCTGGATGTGGCCCGTGGGGTCGCCCGGCCGAATGTCGCGACGCTCCAGGGTGCTGCGGCGCAGGCGAGTCAGGCCCAGGTACTGGGACTCGGCGTAGAAGACGTCGGGGTCGGTAGTGTCGGGCACGGCAAGGAAGCCGTCGCCGCCGCCGATGCGGGTCCAGTCCTCGTTCAGGATACCTTCGCGCCGGTAGGTGGCGCTGGGGCCCATCCAGGATCCGTTGTCCTGGAGGCCGCCGTAGACGCGGTAGGGCTCGGCGTCGTCGGTGCGCACGTGGTAGAACTGGCTGATGGGCAGGTCGGTGATGAAGAGCCACGTTTCACCCCGGTCGTACGACATGCCCAGGCCGCCGTCGTTGCCCAGGATCAGGTGGCGCGAGTCGGACGGGTCGACCCACAGGATGCGGTCATCGCCGTGGAGCGACGTGCGCATCACGGTGAAGGATTTTCCGCCGTCGTCCGAGTAGGAGATGCTGTTCTCCATGTAGACGCGCATCGAGTCGCTGGGGTCCACGAGGGGCTGGCTGGCGTACATGGGCCGCGGGTTCCAGCCGCTCATGCGGGTCCAGGTCTCGCCGCCGTCCGCGGACCGGTACAGGCCCGCCCGGGCCGACTCGTAGGCGGTCGCCGCGTTGTAGCGGTAGCCCTGCTCGATGGACGCGTAGACAATGCGCGGGTCCTTCGGGTAGATGGAGATGCCGATCCGGCCGTAGTCGCCCTCGGGCAGGCCGTTCGGGCCTGCGACAGTCGGCGCCTGCCCCTGTCCGTTCCACGCCGCCACCTGCGCCGGCACGCCGGTATGCTCCGGCCCCAGCTTGCGCCACGTGTCTCCGCCGTCCGTGCTCTTCCACAAGGCGCTGCCCGGCCCGCCACCGACGAATCCGAACGGCTTGCGCATACGCTGGTAGCTGGCCGCGTACACGGTCTTCGGGTTCCGGGGATCGATGGCCACGTCCACCACGCCGGTGACGCTGTCCACGTAGAGGACCTTCGTCCACGTGTCGCCGCCGTCCGTGCTGCGGTACAGGCCACGCTCCACATTGGCCCCCCACAGGTGCCCCATGGCGGCGACGAAGACGACGTTCGGGTTCGTCGGGTCCAACGCGATGCGCCCGATCTCCTTCGTCGCGCGCAGCCCCATGTGTTGCCAGGTGCCGCCCCCGTCCGTGGACTTGTAGACGCCGTCGCCCCACGAGTTGCTCTGCCGGCTGGCCCGCTCCCCCGTCCCCACCCACACGATGGACGGATTCACCGGACTGACGGCGATGGCTCCGACGCTGATGGTGGTCTCGTGCTGGAACACCGGCTGGAAGGTCACGCCGTTGTTGACGGTCTTCCAGACGCCGCCGGTGGCCGCCGCCACGTAGAAGACGTACGGGTCCCGGTCCACGACGGCGAGATCCACCACGCGCCCGCTCATGTTGGCCGGGCCGATATTGCGGAAGCGGAGGCCGCTTAGCGTCGTCGCGGCAAAGGCGTCCGACGGCTCCTGCGCAGTGCCGGCTTGCGGCGATCCCAGGAGCAGTGCGAAGACGACGAGACAGAGAGCTCGGACGCGCATGGTTCGGAGTCCTGTTCGTTGGGGCGAAGGACCGGGGTCGGTCCGGGAAATTCGGCGGGCCATCCGGGGCGCGCAAGGACGGCGGCACGCCGGGGGCGCGGGGACAGCACCACGCAGGGGGCGCGGGGACAGCACCACGCAGAGGGCGCAGGGACAGCGGTCACGCAGAGGGCGCAGGGACAGCGGTCACGCAGAGGGCGCAGGGACAGCGGTCACGCAGAGTCGCAGAGGGTGCAGGGACAGCGGTCACGCAGAGTCGCAGGGGGCACAGGGAAAGCGGTCACGCAGAGTCGCAGAGGGCGCGGGGACAGCGGTCATGCAGAGGGCGCAGGGGGGTGCCGGGGGGCAGCGGTTACAAGGGGAGGACCAGCGAGAATACCACCCACACCCACCACCAGAAACAAAGACAGAAACAAAATACCCCGCCGGTCCGGCGACGAACGGTCCCGGCGCGAGCCAGGCTCGGAGCCGGCCATGTTCCTGCGTTGCGCGTGACGCGGTCTCTGCGCTCTTCATGTCTCTGCGTGATTGCGGTCCCTGCTCTCTCTGCGACTCCGCGTGATCGCCGGCTCCTGCGCCCTCCAACGTTGCCGTCGAGTGATGGCACGAGCCGCGATCCTCGTTGTCGAACCGAGCGGGCGCGGGCCGGCGGGGTGACGCGTCGGCTCTCTTGCGGTGACGTCCGTCGTGCCTCTTCTTCCAGGGTGCCTCGCCTCTTTCCCGGGTCGGCCGTTCACTGCCGTGGAGCCTGCCATGGACGCTTTGCTGCGGGATCTCCGGTTCGCCCTCCGCTCTCTCCGGAGGAGTCCCGGTTTGGTGACCGTGGCGGTCCTCTCCCTCGCCCTGGGCATCGGGGCGAACACGACCATCTTCAGCGCGGTGGACGTGTTCATGCTGCGGCCGCTGCCGTATGACCACGCCAGCGACCTGGTCCAGATCTGGGCGACGAGCCCCGAGCGAGGCTGGACGTCCGCCAGCGTTTCGCCGTTGGACATCCAGGATTTCCGTCGGGAGTCGAGGACGCTGGACATCGCGGCCTACAATGGCCGCAGCTTCAACCTGTCGGGCGTGGACAGGCCGGAGCGTCTACGCAGCCTGCAGGTCATGGACGACTTCTTCCGGATCCTGCGCGTCGCGCCGGCCGTGGGCCGCACCTTCCTGCCGGACGAAACGCAGCCGGGCCACGGGCAGGTGGCGGTCCTGAGCCACGGGCTGTGGCAGCGGCGGTTCGGCGGTGATCCGGACATCCTGGGCCGGACCATCCGCTTGAACGGCGAGCCGTACACGGTGGTGGGGGTGATGCCGCAGGACTTCCGGGTGGTGGGCGAGACGGTGGACCTGTGGACGCCGCTGGTCGTCAGCGGCACGGAGCAACGGGGCTGGCATTACCTGCGGGCCGTCGGGCGGCTGCAACCGGGGCAGACGCTGGACGGCGCAAGGCGTGAGATGAGCGCGCTGGCCGCCCGGCTGGCGGCGGCGTTCCCGGACTCGAACCACGGAATCGGCGTCAGCCTGGTGCCGCTGCACCATCAGCTGTACGACGAGACCTTCCGCACGGCGACGGCCATCGCCATGACGTCCGTGGTGCTCGTGCTGCTCATCGCGTGCGCGAATGTAGCCAACCTGCTGCTGGCGCGAGCGTCGGGTCGAGCACGCGAGGTGGCCGTGCGCACGGCCTTGGGCGCGGGCAGGCTTCGCATCATGCGGCAGATGCTGACGGAGAGCCTGGCCATCGCGGCGGGCGGCGGGCTGTTGGGCCTGGCGTTCTCCGTGGCCGGCATCCGGGGCCTGCGCGCCATCATGCCGGCGTGGTTCCCGCGCGTCGAGGAGGTGGGCCTGGACGGGCGGGTGTTCGTCTTCACCCTCTTCATCACGGCCTTGACCGGCGTGCTGTTCGGCCTTGCGCCGGCGTTGCAGAGCGCCCGGGTGGACCTGCGTGACACCTTGACCGAGGGCGGCCGGGGCGGCGGCGCGGGCCGGAGGCGTGGCCGCCTGCGGCGAGGCCTGGTGGTAGCCGAGATGGCACTGGCCCTCGTGCTGCTCATCTCCGCCGGCCTGCTGGTGCGCGGTTTCGCCAACCTGCGCACCGTGGACCTGGGCTTCGACACGGTCGACGTGTTGACGTTCAGCGTCGCGCTGCCGAGCTCACGCTACCCGGACAAGGAGAAGACGGGCCGGTTCTATCGGGACGCCCGGGCACGACTGGCGGCCATCCCGGGGGTGGAAGCCGTCGGCGCCACCACCGTGCTGCCGTTCCAGGGCAACAACTCGGCCTACTATTCCATCGTGGGGGAGCCGGCGCCCGAGCCGGGGCGCCGGCCCATCGTATCCATCCGCAGCGTGCTGCCCGGCTACTTCGCCGCCATGGGCATCGTCGTGGCCCGCGGGCGCGTGTTCGATGACCACGACGATGCCAACGGGCGACCCGTCGCCCTGGTCAACGAGGCCATGGTCCGGCGCCACTGGCCGGACGGCGGCGCCGTCGGTCAGCAGATCCGCATGGGAGATACGAACTACGAGATCGTCGGCGTGGTGCACGACACCCGGGAATTCGGCCCGGACAGCGACGCACCGGCCCTGGTCTATACGCCGACGCTCCAGGAGGAGACGGGCGGCATGAGCTTCGCCCTGCGGATCCGGGGCGACGTCGGCGCCATCGCGGCCGCCGTGCGCGCCCGGATCCAGGCCATCGATCCGGACGAACCGGTGTTCGCCCTGCGTACCATGGAAGAGGCGCTCCAGCAGGAGACGGGCGGCAACACCATCATGGCGAAGCTGCTTGCCATCTTCGGGCTCATCGCCCTGGTGCTCGCCGTGGTGGGTGTCTACGGCGTCATGGCCTACAACGTGAGCCAGCGCACGCACGAGATCGGCATCCGCGGCACACTGGGCGCCGGACGCGGAGACATCACGCGCATGGTATTGCGCCAGGGCGCATTCATCGCCGGCATCGGCTCCCTCATCGGACTGGCCCTGGCCGCCGCCGTGACCCGAACGCTGTCGGCATTCCTCTACGGCGTCAGCGCGTTCGACCCCGTGACCTTCACCGGCGTTACCCTCGCCCTGTGCATCGCCGCCACCCTCGCCAGCTACATCCCGGCCCGCCGGGCGGCCGCGGTGGACCCCATGATCGCGCTCCGGGACGTTTGAGGCCACGACCGTATCACGCAGAGGCCGCAGGGATTCCAGCACGATGAGGCCGCCGGGATTGCTTCACGCGGAGACGCAGGGGGCACAGAGAAAGGCCTCGTCACATGCCGGCGCGAAGAACATGAAGTTGACGCCCGCATCCGGGGCCGGCGGATACCCGGCGGCAAAACAAAGCCCGGGAATTAGACGGGGGGGGGGGGGGGGGGGGGGGGGGGGGGGGGGGGGGGGGGGGGGGGGGGGG
>CAZUFP010000135.1:0-4906 GCA_964619835.1 uncultured Gemmatimonadaceae bacterium
GGTTCCGGCTCCGCGACGGAGTCGGTGGAGGGCGGCTGTGCAGCATCAAGGTCCCAAATCCGCAAAGTCATGTCGGCACTGACGGTCGCGAGCTGGGCGGCGTCCGGCAGGAAAGCGGCGCGGTATACCGTCTGCTCGTGGCCCACGAGCCGAAGCGGCGCTGTGGCGGGGCGCCGAGCCGACGGACCTTCGGTGGCTGATACCGCTGTGTGCGGGGTCGCGTCTTCCCCCGCCGGGTCGACGGCGTAGACGGAGACGACGCAATCGTGGCCGACCGCAGCGACGCGGCGTCCGTCTTGGCTCAGTGCAGCCCACAGAGGAAAGTTTGCGATCCGAGCAACGGTTCGCGGGGCACTCAGGCAGTGGCCATCGCGCTGCCAAAGCACCAGACGCCGTTCTTCAATGTGCGCGGTCAGCACCGCGTTGCCGGCCGGTGCGAACGCGATGCTTGCGACTCTGCCGACATCGGCCACGCGGGTCAGTGACCCCTTCCCACCTACCACGTCGAACAGCCCGACCCGGCCGTCGTAGCCGGCGGTCCCGAGCAATTCGCCGTCTTGTGAGAAGGCGACGGCATGGACCGAGCCAGCGTGCAGGGCGAGCAGGTGCAGGGGGGTGAGGCGGTCGCCGTCGAGGCGCCAAAGCCGAGCGGTGCCATCCAGACTTGCAGTCGCGACGGTGCGCCCGTCCGGTGCAAGTGCGAAGCGGGAAACCGCGTCGACGTGTTTGTCGGAAGAGCGGAAAAGCACTGCCGGTGTGCCGCTGGGCGGTTCAGCGGCGGGCATGGGCAGGCCCTCGATGGTGCCGTCGTCGCAGCCGACCAGCAGGAGCCCCCGCTCCGGCACGACCAGCGCTGCGCTCGGCTCGCTCGACACATCCCAGAGCCACTCGGCCGGTGCCGGTGCCATGGCCCCTACCCCGGCGCGCTCATACGGCGGCGCGGGTGTTTGCTCGGGTCGCCGCGGGGCATTTCCAAGGGGCCAGCGTCGGAGCGTGCCGTCGTTGGCGGCCGTGTACGCGCACCCGTCTCGGACCAGCACGCAACAGAGACCGGCGCTGTGGCCCAATAACACTCGGAGTGTGGTGGCGGAAACGACGTCCCAGAGACGCAGGGTCTTGTCGTAGCTCGCGGACAGCAGGCGGCGACCGGTCGCGTCGAAGGCGAGGCATGGGATCAGGCTCCAATGCCCGCGCAAGGTGCGCAGCGGCTGGCCGGTTGCGGCGTCCCACAGGACGATGGAGCGATCACGGCTCCCGCTGGCGATAAGCGCCCCGCTGACGCTCGTGGCGATGGCATTAACGCCCTCCGTGTGGATGCGCGGCAGGAGTCGCTCCTCGCCATTATCCAGGTCCCAGATGCCGACCTGCCCCTTGCAGCCGCCAGCGACGAGGCGCCCGTCCGGCAGGAACGCGAGTGGGTTGCCCTCGGCGATTTCGCTGCTCCGGCCGGTCAAGAATCGCTCAATCTCGCCTGTCGCCGTCGAGCAGATTGCGATGCCGCGCTTGTCCCTGCCAGCAATTGCCAGCCGGGTACCATTGGGGCTGAGGGCAGTGGACCGGATCTCGTCCGGAGCCTGCCACTCGCCCTGCCGCCGCCAATCCGGCACGGACCGCCACAGCACGCGGCCGTCGTCTCCGGCGCTGTACAGGGTCGTGCCGTTGGGCGCGAAGCGGATCGCCCTGACCGTGCCGAGATTCCCGGCGGCCGGACTGTGCCCCTCCAGCCGCCGCACCAGCTCGCCGGTCGCGGCATCGAAGACCACCAGGGTGCCACGCTCGCCCCCGGCGACCAGCCAGCGTCCGTCCGGACTCAGGTCTAGACCGATCAGCGCTGCATCGGCGCCCCGGTAGACCCGGTCCGCTGCACTGTGGCGGATGTCCACGTGCCCGGCCATCATGTTGCGGGCATGGCGGCGTGTGGGTGCGATCTGGCCGTCCAGCGGGACCGTCTCGCCCAAGACTCGCCAGGCCGCCGCGTAGTCCTCGACCCGCGCGAGCAGCCCGGCATGGGTCAGCCGGGATTCGAACAGGTCGCGCCCTCGTGCGAGGGCCGCCTCCCGGGCGATCCGCGCGATCTCCCCGGCGTGCTCCAGCTCCCGCCGCCGCAGGGCCTCGGCCGCCGCCTGCTCCGCCTCGCGCCGCTCCCGCCCCGCATCGAGAAAGGCCATGGCCAGCTCGAATCCGCCGCCGTAGCGGGCGGCCCAGGCGGCGGTGGGCCGGCGGCGCACGCGCCAGTCGAGTGCGAGCTGGAGTGCCGGGTCGATCCAGGGGGCCTGGCGCTCGGGCCAGCGGCGGGCGTCACCGGCGAGCCGGCGGTAGAGTTCGGCGTCCTCGGACTCGGCGGCGGTCCAGGTGCGCAGGCGCCCCCATTGACGAATCAGCGCCTCATGGCCGATGTCGACCACCGAGTCGGCGTCCAGGGGCTGGTCCGACGGGGGCATGAGGAAGCTGCGGTCCGCGCGGCGGAAGGGCAGGGTGACGGCGACGACCTCGGCGGGTGTGATCCCGGCCACCGCGGCGACCTCGCCGACGCACACCGGCCGCCGGGTGTCGCCCTCGCCCTCACCGCGCTCGGTCAGGGCCCGGAACAGGGTCTCGGCGACGGCCTGCCGGGCGGGGGGGAGCTCGTTCAGCGCCTCGTCCGCGTGGTCGCTTAAGGCCCGGCGCAGTCCTCCGAGCGCATCGAGCCTGGACTCGTCGAGGACGCGGCGGCCGTCCGCGTCAGGCGCGGCACGGTCCCAGAGGCGCATCAGGCAGTGCTGTAGGAGCGGGAGCTGGTCCTGCTCGCCGGCGGACTCTGCGAGCAGCCGGCGCACCAGTCCGGGGGTCACATCGCCGCCGAATTCAGGCAGCCGGGCGGGGAGCTGGACGGCATCGGCGAGCTGCTCCGGCGCGAGGCGGGGGGTGAGGAAGAGCCCGGCGTCAATGGCCTCCGGCAGGTCCGGGAAGCGGGCGCAGTCGCCGAGAAGCTCGGAGCGCAGGGTGACCACCACCCGCACGGCCGGGTGGCTGGCGGCGGCCAGGATCAGGGCCACAAATGCGTCCGCGTCGCCCGCTTCGGCCTGGCGGATGCGGAACAGCTCCTCGAACTGGTCGACCAGGATCAGGAGGCGCTCGCCGGGGGGCAGGGGGGCGACACCGAGGCGCCAATTGAGCGCCCGGGGGCCGCGGCGCAGGTCCGCCTCCAGGGCGGCGGCGGACTCGGCGTCGCCGGGGGCGGTTGGCTCGCCGCCGATGCGGCCGACGGGTGTGCCATGCACCAAGGCGGCGGCGAGCCGGGCGAATGGGCGCTCGCCGGGGCGGAGCTCGGCGACCGACCAGCGCTCGGGGGTGTCCGGGTCCCCGCCGCTGCCGGCCAGCACGCCGCTCGCGAGCGCCGGCAGGAGCCCGGCGCGGACCAGGGAGGACTTGCCGGAGCCGGAGGTGCCGAGCACGGCCAGCAAAGGCGTCTCGGCGAGCTTGTCCAACAGCCGGTCGATCGCCTCGTCGCGGCCGAAGAAGAGGTCCGCCTCGTCGCGCCGGAAGGGGCGCAGGCCCGGGTAGGGGCGGCGGGCGGCTGTGGGGCCAAGCGTGCTCACCGGGCGGCCTCGTCGTGCAGGGCGGCGGCGAAGGCGGCTGCGCAGTCGTTGGCGCAGTCGCTGCCGCAATCGGCGCTCACCCGGTGCACGTGCAGGCACTGGGGGCGGAAGGTGAGCGGCTGCACACCATCGTGGCAGAGGTCCAGGCGGGGCGGGCGGTCCGGGCGCCGGGTCGCGGCCTGCAGGCACTCGCGCAGCTGCTCCTGGACCTGATCCACCGGCCCCGAGCGGAAGACGGTGAGGACCGCCGTGGCGAGCTTCAGGTTGGCGCGCAGGTCGCGGCGCAGCTCCGAGGGCTTGAGCCCGTCCGCGACGGGGCGCTGGGCCTGGAGCGGGATGACATAGCCGAGCCCGTGGCGCGAGGCGAGCGTATCGGCGACGGACTGGACGACCTCGGCGTCGTGGCGCCCGCCGTTGACCATCACCAGGTGCTCGCCCGGGATGGGCTGGGGGACGGGGGCGCCTTCGGTCTGCGGCGCGGCGGCTGGCGACTCCTCTCGGGCCTCGCTCATGCCGGCGACCGGTTGGCGCAGGCTCTGGAGCTGGGCGGCCATGTCCCGGGCCAGGTCCTGCTGGGTGTCGCCGTAGCGGCGCTCAGTCGGGTCCATGAGCGGGAACCAGAGCGTGCGCGGGCGCTTGGCCTCGTCCAGATACCAGAAGGGGTAACCGATGCGCCCGTCCGGAGCCTGGCGCAGCCGGTCCCAGATGGCGCGGCCGCCTTCGGTGTCGATGGCCTCGCGGTTGACCGGCTCCATCCAGACCGGGAAGAGGCGCAGGTCGGCGCGGTCGTGGCCGGCGACGAAGGCGGCGAACTCCTCTCGGCACCAGCGGGAGGCGAACCAGCCCCGGGAGAGGATGGGGACCAGCAGGGCGGAGGCGGCCAGCTCCCCGGCGATGCTCGCGTACAGCGGGTCGCTGCCGCGCAGCCGCTCGTAGTCGATCCAGATGCGCTCGCCCTCCTCGACCCGGCCGATGGCGCGGCCTAAGTGCTTGCGCAGCCGGTCGTGAAAGGTGCTGACCCAGCCGCTGCGATGCCCGCCGTCGCACCGCTCCAGCGGGCGCCCGACGGCGTCGAAGGGCTGGTCGTCGGCCCAGGCGTAGCTCAGGAAGGCGTGGTGGCGATGGGCATCCATGGCGGCAGCGGCGGTTCGACGCACGGATGATACAGAGCCGGGCGCCCGGCGGTCGTCAGGCGTCGCGCCTCCCTCCCCCTCGCAACGCCGCTCCCGAGACTGGCGTTTTTGGCCCAAACCGCCAATTTCCTGCACTAACGGCGAAGCCATTCCGCTATCGTACGCGTACCACGGCGATTCAGGCACTTACGGGCT
>CAZUFP010000136.1:0-4670 GCA_964619835.1 uncultured Gemmatimonadaceae bacterium
CATCACCACCACTCTTGACCCACCGATCCCACCGCACCCATCCTACCGAAGGTAATCGAAACGGCGTTTGGATTTCCTATCCCTTCCCTTACCTTCCGGACGCTGGGCGACATCCCCGTGGCCATGGTCGACCGGGAGCGGATCACCCCCCTCAAGGACGACTGGGCCCCCCGACGCGACGATCGGGAGGTGACGGTCCAGGCGGCCTTCGACGAGCGGGTGACGCTGATCTACTACTACCCCGGGATGCACCCCGACATCATCGATGCCCTCGTCGACTGCGGGTATCGGGGAATCGTCGTGGCCGGCACCGGCCTGGGGCACGTGAATCGCCTCATCTATCCGGCCCTGGAGCGGGCCCGGGACGCCGGCGTGCAGGTCTACATGACGCTGCAGACCCTGTGGGGGTTCGTGCAGATGCACGTCTACGAGACGGGCCGGGAGATCCTGGAGCTGGGGGTAGTGCCGCTGGCGAACATGATCCCGGAGGTGGCCTACATCAAGCTGGGCTGGGCCCTGGGCCCTCCACCCGGACGACCCGGACGCCGTGAAGAAGCTCATGACCACCAACGTGGCCGGGGAGATGACGGAGCGGGAGCCCCACGACGGGTACCTCATCTTCCAGGGCGGGGTGCCCGAGGTGCAGGACTTCCTGGAGAAGGTTCTGAGATAAGGGCGGGGACGGGGGCCCCCGCCCGGCCCGCGCCGGCCTTCCTGTGATCTCAGTGCCGGCGGGGCGCCTTCAGACCCTCCAACGCCACCCGGTACCGGGCCAGGAGGCTCTGCGCCACGCCCAGCGCGTCTCCCCTCGGCGTCGTGGGGTAGGCGTCGTGCCGCCGGGACCAGGCTTGCTCCCAGGTGCACATCCTCTTCGCGAAGGGCCTGCGGTCGAAGGTCGTGCCGTCGGCCAGGGAACGGTCGAGCCCGTCGAAGAACGCCTTCCAGCGCGGCTTGTAGTAGTCGGAGAACAGGCCCTGCCACTGTTTGTGGGCGTACAGGTTCAGGTCGTCGTTCTGGCCCTCGGTGCACTGGGTGCCCCACAGCGTGATGATGTTGCGGGCGTTCCACTCGTACAGGTTCCGTTCGGCGGGCGTGGTGCCCCACCGCTTGGCGTCTTCGAGCCAGCGTCCCAGCAGGAACTCGGGGCGCGTGCCCACCAATTCGTCCAGGTCGTCGAGGAGACCGAGGACACGATCCTCGGCGGCGCGGAGAGCCACGGGGTCCCGCTTGTCGTACGCCGCCTGGACGGAGTCCACGAAGGGCAGCCCGAGCTGGCCCAGGACCTGTCGCGTCAGGTTGACCACGTCGTAGCGATACGCGTCTCGGGCACCGAGGCGGGGCGCCGCGGCGAGGAGGGAATCCAGGGCGTCCACCAGCAGACGAGGGTCGTACGGTGGGATGGGCTCGCTCCGGTACGACGTCCCGGGGTGATAGAAGGTGGGTCGCTCCACCAGGAAGGTGCCCGTCTGCGGGCCGGACCTGTACGCCGTCTCCATGAGGATGCGCCAGGCGTGCCAAGCCTCGGGATCGGACGTTCCGTAGCGCCGGGTGACGTACGCCCGGGTCCAGGCGTCCAGGTCGGCCACCCGGTGACGCCAGATCTGGTCCATGACGAAGTCGGGGACGATGGGGTTGTAGCCCAGCCCCTCCATCATCATGCCCAGTCCGGAGAGGTCTCCGTGCTCCGGGCTCGTCAGGGCGTCCGAGAGGTTCGTCACCACCCTGGGCAGATCGCCGTTGACGCTGACCTTGCCGCCGAAGTTGTAGAGGACGTTCCAGATCCACGGCTTGCCGTAGAAGGCATCGCGTTCCTTCCACACCGGGTGGCGGTCGCCATAGAGGTCGAGGACCACCATGCGGTCGTCGGGGACGGCGCCCAGGAGGGCCCGGGCCTGGGGCTCCTTCCAGAACGACGCCTGGTAGTAGAGGAACCAACCCTGGAGCACCCACACCGCCTCCGGGTCCACCGCGCTCATGGACTGGTAGATGGAGTGGCCCATTCCCGCGAGGAAGGTGGAGTCGTCGGTGGGTGGGTTGATCTCGTTGAAGGGGTCGGCGGCGTAGTAGTGGCTGGTGCCGAAGAGCTCGGTCTGCCGCTGGATGAACCGTCGCCCGATGCGCCCGAAGAGCGAATCGGTGGGGTCGAGGAACCAGGTGCCGGGGAAGCCCGCCGACCAATCACCGGTGCGATGGATCTTCGCGTCGGGGAAGAGCTGGACGATGGACTCGGGCACGTGGCCCGTGAACGCCTGGAGCACGGGCTTCATCCCCAGGGCGCGCTCCCGGGCGACGATGCGCTGCTCCAGCGCGACGTGGGTGTCGATCCAGTGCTGGGGAAGGGGACCGCCCAGACCATCGATGTTGCCCATCCATCCCCAGGGGAGGTAGGCGGGACCCACCAGGAAGGCGCCGATCTGGGCATCGCTGAAGCCCAGGTCCCGGAGCACCCGCTGCCAGGTGCCCTCCTGCCCGGTGGCCGAGAGCGGCAGGTTGATGCCCTGGAGCGCCATCCAGTCGATCATCCGCTCCCACTGGCCCCAGTCCCACCAGGCCATGCTGTAGGAGAAGGTGCAGTAGTTGAAGAAATACCGGTATCGGTAGGGCGTCGTGACGTGGACCTTCTCGTGGACCCGCGGCAGCGGATCCGGGAGTGAGATGGGCTGGACCGGGATGGAGATGTTCATCCCGACGACGTTCTCCAGATACCACCGCAGGGCCGACGCCACCGCCACGCCGCTGGAGCCTCGGAGCACCACGTCGTCCCCTGCGCTCTCCACCTCGAAGACGTCGTGACCGCCCTCCGCCGGAATGGGCGCGACGCGGAAATGCTCGGCGGCGTCGGGGACCACCCGGCCGATGAGGGCCGTGGCGGCCGCCATCTGATCGGCCTGGGTGGACGGGGCCTGGGCGCTCGCTGCCATTGGGGCGAGGGCCGTGGCAAGGGCGACGAGGAGGGTGCGGCGGATACGGCAGTCTGGGATGCTCATGGCTGGAGTCTTCCTCCGGCGGTGGGAAGGCGCAAGGTGTGGAGTCGGCGCCGGGTTCTCCCCACACGGCAGCACCGCCGACGAGGGCGTCGACACCGGGGCCGACACCCCGTGGTCCACGCGATGAGCTGGCCCGATACGAGCCGGTCTCGCATCTTGGGCCGTCATGACCGACACGCCCTCCCTTCCCGCTTCAGACCCTGCCCATGGGGTCGGGGTGAGCGTGAAGGGCACGCCGCCTGCGGCGGGCCATCTCGGGGTCGTCACCCTGACGCTCATGACCACGGCGCTGTTCCTCACGCTGCGGAACATGCCGATGATGGCCGAGACCGGGTTGCAGATGGTCTTCTTCAACCTGATCACGGTCTTCGCCTTTCTGGTGCCCATCGCGCTGGTCTCGGCGGAGCTGGCCACCGCCCGGCCCAGGAACGGGGTCTTCCACTGGGTCGAGGAGGCCTTCGGAACACGTTGGGGACTGGTCGCGGTCTGGCTGCAGTGGGTGCAGAGTCTGTTCGGGATCACCTCCATTCTCTCCTACGTCGCCGCCAGCCTGGCCTACGCCTTCGAGCCGCGCCTCGCCGGATCGCGTGATTTCATCGTCGCGGTGATCCTCATCGTCTACTGGACGGCTATCCCTCAATTCCGGCTCGGGCTGACGTGTGGAAGAACTCAACGGCTTGGCGCGGCTTCCATCCGCGAGCGGAGGTAGCTGGCAATAATTCTGTCGTCCACCTCACCGGTCGTCGCCTGCATCGTCAGCGCATAGAGTTCTTTGCCCGGCACATGGAGCGTGTATCCGTTCAACCGCAGGAACACCAGGGCGCAGGCGAGGGCCGTTCTCTTGTTGCCGTCGTTGAACCCCTGGGAACGGGCCAAGCCCACCAGGTAGGCACCGCCAAGATCCGCGACGTCCACCTCGTCGTCGTACGCCCACCGTTGGATGGGCCGGGCAAGAGCGGAGCGCACGACATTCTGATCCCGCACGCCGTGCGCACCACCGTATCGTTCGATCTGCTGGGCATGAATGGCCAGGAGCACTGCCTCGGTCAGCCACTCCGGCTCTTCCAGGCTCGGGCTCACGGCTCACTTCGCCAGTTCCCGAAACACCCCGTCGTACTCGGCCATGATCTCTTCGTGCGCCCGCGTAGCCTCTGCGAGTTCTTCCGAATGCGGCACCACACGGAACCCCCCGAGCCCATCCTCGATCCAGTCCAGTCGCTGACCCGCAGGAATCCCCAGACGACGGACCACTTCAGCAGGCACGGTGGTCACGATAGAAGCACCCTGGGCTCGCGTCGTGCTTGAGAGCGTGGACATCATTCCTTCCCGTCCGGGGACAGAGTGTAACCCAAGTTACACTGTGAATCTACCTGGCTCCGGAGGGGCGGTCAAGACCGCTGCGGGGTCCCAATCCCGGGTTGCGGAACGCGGCGTCCACCCTTGCCGACGAGTCAGCAAGCCGGCGGGCCGGAGCATGGCGGCGCGCACAGGCCAAAAACAAACCGCCCGGGCCTTTCACAGGCCCGGGCGGTTTCATGGAGCCGGCGGGAGTCGAACCGGCACGAGGTCCACCGGCTCCGAATCACGATTTCCCAACAACCGCAACGAACATGAGCGGTTTCGACGGGCAGGGTGTGGGCTTGGGTGTGGGCTGCCGCCGACGACGCCCACGCCCTGACGCCC
>CAZUFP010000137.1:0-4551 GCA_964619835.1 uncultured Gemmatimonadaceae bacterium
TCAGCACGCAGCGTCGAGCCCTTTGGGGCGTCGTTTGGATCGGCGCCATCGCCGTGGCGTTGCCTACGCTCGCCCGCTGGGGAACCACCCGGTTCGGGCTGCCCGCCGCCGTATACTGGGGCACGCTCCCCCTGCTCCTTCTCTTCCTGCTGCTCGTTCTCGGCTTCGTTTTCTGGCGCGGGCGCGCTGACCGCCGGCATGGACCGGACGCACCGGCATCCATCGCCGTGCTGCCGTTCGCGAACCTGAGCACCGACCCGGACGCCGCCTTCCTCGGTGATGGCCTGGCCGATGAGATCATCACGGCTCTGTCACGGGTGGAAGGGCTCCGGGTCGTCGCGCGCACGTCGTCGTTCGCGTACCGCGCCATGGCGGACGACCTGCACAGGATCGGCCGGGAGCTGCACGCCGGCTCCGTGCTGGAAGGCAGCGTACAGCGATCGGGCGACCGCATCCGCGTCACGACGGACCTGGTCCGTGCCGAGGACGGAGAACGGCTCTGGTCGCGGCGCTACGACCGCCAGCTGGAAGACGTCTTCGCCATCGAGGATGAGATCGCGGAAAGCGTCGTCCGGGCCCTGCGCGTGATCCTCAGTGACCGGGAGCGCCGGGCCATCCGGCGGCCGGTACCCGCCGACGTGCGGGCGTACGAGTACTACCTGCGCGGGCGGCAGTTCCTTCACGAGACTCGCATGAAGAGCCTCGAGTTCGCCCGGGTCATGTTCGAACAGGCCATCGAGGTCGATCCGGCCTACGCCCTCGCCTGGGCGGGGCTCGCCGAAGCCGGCGCCATGCTGCACATGTACTACCCCGTCCGCCACGACGACCTGGCCGAGGCCGACGACGCCAGCCTGAAGGCCCTGGACCTGGCCCCGACCCTCGCGGAAGCCCACGCCGCCCGCGGACTCGTCCTCTTCCTGCTCGGTCAGCAGCGGGAGGCCGATGAGCGGTTCATCGCCTCCATTGCCCGCGATCCACGCCTCTTCCAGGCCCGATACTACTACGCGCGGGCCTGCTTCCAGCGCGGCTGGATGGATGAAGCGGCCCGCCAGTTCGAAGAGGCCGCCAGAATCCAGGAAGACTACCAGGCCGCGTTCTTCTCCGCCCAGTCCCTGGAAGCCCTCGGCCGGCCCGACGATGCCCGGCGCCGATACGCCCGCGCCCTCGAGGTCGTCGAGCACCACATGGAATTGCACCCCGATGACCCGCGCGCCGCCACCATGCGCGCCGTCGCCCTTTGCCGCACCGGCCAACCCGCCGAAGGCCTCGAATGGGCCGAACGGGCCCTCACCCTCGATCCGGACGACGCCGGCGTCCGCTACAACGCCGCCTGCCTCTTCGCCCTCGAAGGCGCCACCGAGCGCGCCATCGAGTGCCTCGAAGCCGCCATCGAGCGCGGCTTCCAGAACCGCGAATGGTTCGAGAAGGATCCCGACCTCGCCTCCCTGCGCGACGAGCCTCGCTTCCAGGCCCTCATGCACGCGGGCGATGGCACGCCCGACCTCCAGCCCGGCTAGGCCGCCGGTTCCCTTCCGCGTAGGTCGCGTCCCGACCCCGCAACGATCAGCGAACAACGGCGCCATCAGCGGGCCGGTGTCGTCCCGCCTCGCTGTTCCGATGCCCCCCTTGTAGGGAATCTCCCCTCGTATCCGCCCCGCAATATGGTGGAATCCCCCATTGTGACGCCGCTGGCCGCAGCCTAGATGTACCCGTACTAGCCAAAAAGTCGTCGGCCGGAGTCGACAGGTCCGGACCTCACGCCGGACCGGGTGATACCCTTTTCCAGGAAAGACAGCGATGAGACTCATGAGAGCGGGTCTGGTCGCGGTTCTGCTCGCGGGGCTTTCTGCGCCCGCCACATTGGCGGCACAGCAGGCGACGGGCACGATCCGCGGCCAGGTCACGGACGCAGCGACATCGCGCCCGATCTCCGGGACCCAGGTCTACATTCCGGGAACCGGTCATGGGACGATCACGAACGCACAGGGCGCATTCCTGCTGACCAGCGTGCCCGCCGGAACCGTGACGTTGCGGGCGGAGATGCTGGGCTACGCACCGATCACCCAGGAGGTGACGGTCGCGGCCGGGCAGACGGCCGAGGCCAACTTCAATTTGAGTCAGACTGCAGTCGCGTTGGACGAGCTGGTGGTAACGGCGACGGGCCAGACGCGGAAGAAGGAGCTCGGCACGAGCATGTCGACCATCAACGTGGGCGACATGAAGACGACGCCGGTCAACGGCGCGCAGTCCTTGCTGAGCGGTGAGGTGGCGGGTGTGTACGTCATGGCGAACTCGGGGCAGCCGGGCGCCGGCGGCACGATCCGTCTTCGGGGCAACAACAGCGTGAGCCAGGGCAACAACCCGATCATCTACGTGGACGGCGTGCGCATCTACAGCGGGTTGTCGCCGACCATGCCGCTGAACCGGAACGCCTCCCTGCCGCTGAACGACATCAACCCGGATGACATCGCGCGGATCGAGGTCATCAAGGGGCCGGCGGCGACGACGCTGTACGGCACGGAGGCGTCGGCGGGCGTGATCCAGATCTTCACCAAGCAGGGCCAGTCGGGCGCGCCGCGGTGGAACGCGGAGATCGCGGCGGGCTTCAACAACCAGGGGCACGTGGGCTCGTCGGTGGATCCGACGGGCATGTGGATCAACGACTGCAGCGGCATCCAGACGGCCGGCGACGGCACGACGTTCCAGGACCCGTCGTGCCCGTCCAACGGCTCCTGGCTGCGCAACGGTCCGATCCAGCGCTACAGCCTGTCGGTGCGGGGCGGCCAGCCGCAGCTCAGCTACTACGTGTCGGGCTCGTACAACGACGAGAACGGCACGCTGAAGAACACGTCGACGTCCGCGGGCGGGTTCCGGGCCAACTTCAACTTCCGGCCCACCAGCACGCTGAACCTGCGGGTGAACACGGCGTACACGCGCCGGAACACGGACTGGGTGCCGGACGGCAACAGCGCCAACGGCGTGCTGCTGAACGTGTCGCGCGGACCGGGTGGCAACTTCAAGGGCGGCACCGGGTGCGACCCGTCGGTGGATGCGTGCCTGAACAACGGCGACATCTTCACGACGACGAACACCACCAAGTCGGACCACTACATCACGGGTGTGACGCTGGAGTACTCGCCCAGGCACTGGCTGGTGAACCGGCTGAGCGTGGGCTACGACTACAACAACACGAACGACCAGAACGTGCTGCCCTTCGGCTACTACCGGGTGCCGCTGGGCGAGCTGTGGTGGCAGACGTGGGCCCAGAAGCTCATCACGGTGGACTGGGCTTCGACGGTCAACAACACGTTCGGTGAGAACTTCACGTCGGCGTTCTCGGTAGGCGCCCAGATGTTCGACAGCCGCAACGAGACCGTGGACGTGGACGCGGCCGACTTCTCCGGCCCTGGCGAGCCCACCATGATGGTGGCGGCCCTGCGCTCCATCACCGGCGACGACCGGCTGCGGGTGGTGAACGCCGGCTTCTTCTTCCAGGAAGTGTTCGGCTGGAAGGACCGTGCGTTCATCACGGCGGGCCTGCGGGTGGACGGCAACAGCGCGTTCGGCCAGAACTTCGGCCTGCAGCCGTACCCGAAGATCAGCGCGTCGTACGTGCTGTCGGACCACAGCTTCTGGCCCACGAACCTGATCCAGACCTTCAAGCTGCGGGCGGCCGTGGGCGAGTCGGGCAAGGCGCCGGGCGCGTTCGACGCCGTGCGCACCTGGGACCCCATCGCCGGCAGCATCGTCAGCGGCAGCCCACAGCCGGGCTTCACACCGGCGCAGCTGGGCAACGAGGACCTGGGGCCGGAGCGGACGCGGGAGTACGAGGGCGGCTTCGAGATGAGCGCTCTGGACGGCCGCGTGGGCGCCGACTTCTCGTACTACTACCAGCGCACCTTCGACGCGCTCATCCCGGTCACGTACCCGCCCAGCCAGGGATTCCTGAGCACGCAGCTGGAGAACATCGGGAAGCTGCGGACGCTGGGCTACGAGCTGAAGCTGGACGGGACGTTCGTGCGCGCCGACAACGTCGAGTGGCACGCGCGGCTGAACTACACCACCATCGACAGCAAGGCGCTGGACATCGGCGGCGAGACCTACACGGTGAACAGTCTGGCCCGCAGCTACGTGGTGGAGGGCCTGCCGGTTCCGGCGTACTACGGCAAGAAGGTGATGAACCCCAACGCCTACGCCGATCCCATCATCGAGCAGGACCAGTACCTGGGCTCGCCCTACCCCACGAAGCTCATCGCGCTGTCCAGCGACGTGACCCTGTTCGGGCGCCTGACGGCGCAGGCGCTGGGTGAGTGGCAGCTGGGCGGACACCTGCTCAACGCCGTGGGCTATCAGAACTCCAGGAAGTTCACCTACGCCCCCTGCTACGCCGCGCAGGAGAAGATGCGGTCCGGGGATCTCAGCACCGTGACGGCGCTGGAGCGGGTGAAGTGCTCGTGGACCACCGGCGTGCGGGACTACGACTGGTGGGTGGAGAGCACGGACTTCTTCAAGCTGCGCAGCGCATCGCTCAGCTACCAGCTGCCCACCCGG
>CAZUFP010000138.1:0-4280 GCA_964619835.1 uncultured Gemmatimonadaceae bacterium
TTCAGATTTGTCCCCTCTCCAGCTAACGCTGTCGTTCCACGTTCCACGCTCCACGCTCCACGCTCCACGCTCCACGCTCCACGCTCCACGCTCCACGTGCTTCGGGCGGCCGCGGCGCCGCGGCTGGCGAGAGGCGGAGCGCGCCCCGCTGTGTCCGCCCCGCCCCTCACCGGTTCATCTTGATCTTTTCGCGGTACTTCGCGTACTCGCCGTACGTCAGGTAGTGACGCGGCCCGTCCAGCATGGACCGCACGGTGGGTGCTTTGGACCGTACCTCCAGCAGACGCTCGGTGGCGCGCAGCACGAACGAGTCGCTGCCGGCCCCGGAGCCGAACGACGTGATGAGGATCAGGTCGCCGGGATCCGCCTCGTCCAGCGCGGCGGCGAGGCCCGTGGGCGAGCTTCCGGAGTAGGTGTTGCCCATGGTCGGCACGATCCAGCCCGGGCGGAGCTGCTCACGGTTGAAGCCGAGCTGCTTGCCCGCGGCCTGCGGGAACTTGCCGTTGGGCATATGGAAGACGGCGAACCGGAAGGAGTCCGGTGCGAGGCCGGTGCGCTCCAGGATCATGCGCGTGGCGCTGAGCACATGCTTGAAATAGGCCGGTTCGCCCGTGAAGCGGCCGCCGTGCCGCGGGTAGAACTGACCCTCGCGGCGCCAGAAGTCGGGCGTGTCGGTGGTGAAGCTGACGGCGTCCACGACGTCCGCGAGCAGGTCCTCCCTGCCGAAGATGTAGGCCGCACCCCCCGCCGATGCCGAGAACTCCAGGGCATCGCCGGGCGCGCCCTGCGACGTATCCGCGCCGATTCCCATGGCGTAGTCCATCCGGCCGGATTCCACGAGGGCCAGGGCGACGAACATGGCTTCGGTTCCCGCCTTGCACGCGAACTCGAAGTCCGCCACGTGGACTTCCGGGCCGATGCCCAGCGCCTCCACCACCGCCGTGCCGCTGGGCTTGACCGCGTAGGGGTGGGACTCGGATCCGATGTAGAGCGCCCCGATGTGCTGGGGGTCGATGCCCGCACGGGCCAGCGCCGCCCGACCCGCCGTCACCGAGATGGTGATGGTGTCCTCGTCGAGCCCGGGCACCGTCTTTTCCTCCAGAAGGAGGCCGTTCCGGATGCTCTCGGGGTCCTTGCCCCACTGCCTGGCAATCTCTTCTGCGCGGATGCGGTTGCGCGGTAGGTATGCCCCGTAGCCGACGATGCCTGCCATTGGCGATCTCCAGAATGAGAGGGCCCGTTATCGGGCTGCCGAACGCGTGGGCGGTCCCGCACCGTAATCGCGGATGCCGGTCGTCCAGGTCCTGGGGAACGGCCTTCCTGGTTGCGACCGACGCAGCGCGAGCCGGGCCGGGACGCGTTCCCGGCGGGTGCGCCTGCTCGGACGGGTCGCGATAATTCGGTGCTGAGGGAGTGAACGGACCGGAAAAATCCCCTGGCTCCGGCGTTCGGGACCGGGGCCACGACCGACAGCCGGTCGCGCGTTCGGCAGCCCGTGCACGATCGTGCTCCTTGGACAGGTTGAGGCTGCCGTGCCCGGGCGCTTTGTCTTCCCGGGCGCGGGTCTACGTGCAATGTCCGGTTCGCCTTCGCGCCCGTCAAGAGCGTGGCCGGGCGCTCGCGCCCCGCCGCGTCCTGGCGGCGGCGTTGCGACAATCGGAAAGGCGCCGGCATCTTCCATCGACACTTCCGGACGCCGTGGGCCACGCATCCCGAGGGGAAGGCAGGACGCCTTGAAACGACGAATTCTCATTCCGCTGGTTCCCGCCGTGCTCGGTGCGGCGTTCCTCGGCCTGGTCGCCGGAGCGGGACCCGGCACGGCGCGCACGCCGGACCATCGCGCCGTGCGGCCGGCGCAACCGGACCCCGGCGACACGACCTTCGCCTGGGTTCTCCAGCACACGGACTCCACCACGGCGTTCCGGGGTCTTTCGGCGCCCAACGACAGCGTGGTGTGGGCATCCGGAAGCGGCGGTATTGTGGCCCGCAGCGTGGATGGGGGCCGGTCGTGGTCGACGCGGCACCTTCCCGGAGCCGACTCGCTCTTTCTGGTGGACGTGTCCGCGTTCGACGCGCGCGCGGCCGTCGTGCTGGGCACGAGCTTCAACGGCGGCCTGGCGATGATCTTCCGCACCGACGACGGCGGCGACACCTGGCGCGTCCAGTATACCGACGAGCGCGACGGCGCTTTCTACGACGGCCTGGCCTGCTGGGACCGCCTCCACTGCGTGGCGTTCGGTGACGCTCTGGACGGGCGCCTGGCCATCGCACGTACGGAGGACGGCCGCCGTTGGCAGCGCCTGGCGGCCGACGCGGTGCCGGCGGCGTTGCCCGGCGAGGCGGGTTTCGCGGCCAGCGGTACGGCCATCACGGCGGTGGGGAGCCGGCACGCATGGATCGGCACCGGCGGCGCCGACCGGGCCCGGGTTTACCGGACGGCGGACGCGGGCCGGACCTGGCAGGTGTCCGACACGCCCCTGCCCGCCGGCCAGAGCGCCGGCATCTTCGGCATTGCGTTCCAGGACACGCTGCACGGCATGGCGGTGGGCGGCGACTACACGAAGGCTTCGGATCCGGCGCCGAACGTGTTGCTCACCGGGGACGGCGGCCGCACGTGGCGGCTGGCGGGCCGCACGGACCCGCCCGGGGTGAAATGGGGGCTCGCGGCCGTGCCCGGCGTGCCGGGCGCCTACGTGGCCGTGGCGCCGGCCGGCACCGGGTTCACCGCGGACGGGGGGGCGCGCTGGACAGCCATTGCCGGAGGCGGCTACAACACGGCGGCCTTCGCCGCGCCGGGCACGGGCTGGGCGGCGGGCAACGACGGCCGCATCGCGCGGGCCAGGAGAGAGCCCGCTCCCTGAGGGAACGCGTCGCGCCGACGGGCGTCCCCGAAAGCGGGACCGCCTACCGCTCTGGCTTCGTGAACCCGTGGCCGCGTTTCTCCACGACGCGGCGGTACATGGCGTCCACGCCGGAGATGCGGATCAACGCCTGCTTCGCCGCAGGTGTCCCGCCGAGGAGACGGAGGGAGATCTTCGTGAGCAACGGCGCGACGACGATCTCCGCACGGTTCCGCCGGATGGCACGGACGACGGCGGCTGCCACCGCTTCGGGCGTCTTGGCGCCGGCGAGCCACGCGATGCCGACGCCGTCCTCGGCCTCCGTGTAGCGGCGCATGCCGACGTTCCGCACGAAGCTGGGCACGACCACGGAGGCGCCTACGCCCGTGCCGCGCAGGCTGCCCCTCAGCGAGTGGGAGAACCCGATCAGAGCCGACTTGGTGGCCGCGTAAGTCTCGTAGAAGGGCGGGTAGAGGTGCCCGGCCAGGGAGGCCAGGGTGACGATGTGCCCGCGTCGGCGCTCCAGCATGCCCGGCAACACCGCCCGTGTCAGCGCCATGGTGGCCATCAGGTTGAGCCTGACGATCTGCTCCATCTCATCGAGCTCCAGTTGGTGCAGCGGTCCGATGAGCTCCACACCGGCGTTGTTCACCAGGATGTCGATCGCGCCCACCTCTTCCTCGGCGCGTTGCACCAGCTCGGCCATGGACGCGGTGTTTTGCAGGTCCGCCGGGATCGCGACTGCGTCGGCTCCCGTTTCCCGGATCCGCGCGGCCTGCACGTCCAACTCCTTCGCGGAGCGCGCCACCAGTGCGAGACGCACACCCCGGCGCGCCAGGGCACGGGCGATGATCGGCCCGATGCCGCGCGACGCCCCGGTGACCAGCGCCGTCCTGCCGTTGAGCTGATTCAAGGCCGAACCTCCATCCGGGTTCGAATTCGAGTCGGAAGGCTCTTCACTCCGTGTCCCGGGTGCCCGTCCGCCTGTCCACGGCGGTGCGCCGGCGCCTCAGGGCGCTCCATCCAGCAGAGGCTCGAAATCCAGCAGCTCGGAGCCGTTCTCCGTGCAGACGGAGTACTGCGTCTCGCCAGCGGCGTACATGGTCACACCGGCGTACTGCCCCTTCTTGTTCAGCACGAAGAAGCGCACGTTGAACGCCGGCAGGCCCCGGTCGTTGAGCAGGCGTTTTTCGATGGTGTTCTGCCGGATCCGGCGCAGGGCCTCCAGGCCCGCGTCCTTGGGCGACACGCCCTGGCGCATGGCTTCGACGATGAGGAACGAGCTCAGATTGTACAGGTTCGCCTCGCCCCGGCCGGTGGAGCCGGCGGCGCCCACATCGTTGTCCACGTACAGGCCCGCGCCCAGGATGGGCGAGTCGCCGACACGGCCCGGGATCTTCCAGGCCAGGCCGCTGGTGGTGGTGACGCCGCAGATGTCGC
>CAZUFP010000139.1:0-4267 GCA_964619835.1 uncultured Gemmatimonadaceae bacterium
GTGTTCTGCCCCTACGGCATCGACACCGCCGAGATCACCATGATGGGGCGGGAGCTGCTGGGCCTGCTCGGCCTCTATGTCAACTGGGTGATCGAGCCGGTGGCCAACTGCTTCCAGTACGGCAACCACCTGGGCATCCAGCCCCACGGCCTCGTCGATACGCTCGAGTTCATGGTGGACGACATCGAGGAGGCCACGGGCGTGCGCGTGGACCTGCCTATCAACAAGAAGGGCGCCGAGATCCTCTTCGTCACGCCCTCCGGCGACTACGTGGCGGCCCCCGGCATCTATACGTGCATGGCGTACATGATCCTCTTCCACGAGCTGGGGATCGACTACACCTGGAGCACGTACGCGTCCGAAGGCGGCAACTTCGGGCTGTTCACGTCCCACGAGATGATCAAGCGCCTCAACGCCAAGATGTACGCAGAGGCCAAACGGCTGGGCGTGAAGTGGATCCTGGGCGGCGAATGCGGCCACATGTGGCGCGTGGTGAACCAGTACATGGACACCATGAACGGGCCGGCCGACTTCCTGGAAGTGCCGAAGTCGCCCCTCACGGGCACCGTCTTCGAGAACGCGAAATCCACGAAGATGGTCCACATCATGGAGTTCCTGGCCGACGCGATCCGGCACGACAAGCTGAAGCTGGATCCGTCCCGGAACGACCACATCCGCGTCACGTTCCACGACTCCTGCAACCCCGCGCGGGCCATGGGGATCTTCGAGGAGCCGCGCTACGTGCTCCAGCACGTGTGCAACCACTTCTACGAGATGCCGCGCAACACAATCCGGGAGCAGACGTTCTGCTGCGGCGGCGGCGCTGGGCTGGGCACCGACGAGAACATGGAGATGCGGCTCCGGGGCGGCATGCCGCGCGGCCTGGCCGTGCGCTACGTCCAGGAAAAGCACGGGGTCAACCAGCTGGCGGCCATGTGCGCCATCGACCGTGCCACGCTCAGCACGGTGTGCGACTACTGGGCGCCCGGCGTCCAGGTCACGGGCATCAGCGAGCTGGTGGCCAACGCGCTGATCATGAAAGGCGAAGGGCCGCGCACGCAGAACCTGCGGCTGGAGGACATCCCGGGGGCCTTGCCCGAGGGCGCAGAAGGAGTGGAGGGCGAAGAGGGGGTTCACGCAGAGGCCGCAGCGGTCGCAGAGGCGGAGGAGGTGATGAGCCATGCGTGACCGGAAATGGATCATCGCGGGGCTGGCGGTCTTCTGCGTCGTCGTGCTGTTCCCGGTGTGGTACGGGTTCACGACGCGCGGGGAGGCGGCGCCGCCGGACGTGGTGCTTCCGACGAACGAGAAGTCGTGCGTCGAGCCGACGGAGTGGATGATCGCGAATCACCCGACGTTGCTGAACGAGTGGCGCAACGCGGTCATCCGGGACGGGCGCACGGAGTATGTGTCGTCCACGGGTGTGACGTACACCATGAGCTTCACGGGCACCTGTCTGGGGTGCCATCCGACCAGAGCCACGTTCTGCCAGCGTTGTCATGACTACGCGGACGTGCAGCCGACCTGCTGGGATTGCCATGTCGAACCACAAGGAAAGTGACGGGAACACGAGCCGACGCCGCTTCCTGAAGGAAGCAGGCGCGGCGGTCGTCGGCCTCTCCTGGGGGCTGCCCGTGCTGAGCGCGGGCTGCCGGGCGGCCGCGCAGGAATCGTCCGCCAAGGTGCCGGGCAAGCAGTGGGCCATGGTGGTGGACATGGAGAAGTGTCGGCGGGAAGGGGTGCGCCAGGCGGCCATCGAGGCCTGCGACCGGGCGCACAACATCCCGCACATCCCGGATTCCGACGACGAGGTCAAGTGGGTCTGGACGACGGAGTTCCAGCACGCGTTCCCGGAGGACGTGCACGAGCGGACGCCGGCAGCGCAGCGGGAGGCTCCGGTGCTGGTGATGTGCAACCACTGCACGGACCCGGCGTGCGTGAAGGTCTGTCCCACGAAGGCGACGTGGAAGCGGGAGTCGGACGGGATTGTGATGATCGACATGCACCGGTGCATCGGTTGCCGGTACTGCATGGCCGCATGCCCGTACGGCGCCCGCAGCTTCAACTGGCGGGACCCGCGCCCGTACGTGGAGACCGACGCGAACGGCGACTACTACTCCGACTACCCCACCCGTGCCCGCGGCGTCGTGGAGAAGTGCGACTTCTGCGCCGAGCGGCTGCGTGACGGCCAGCTGCCGGCGTGCGTAGAGGCGGTGGCGAAGGTGGCGGGCGGGGCCGGGGCTCTGACGTTCGGGGACGTCACGGACCCGGACTCGGCGGCCAGCCGCCTGTTGCGGGAGCGGGAGACCATCGTTCGGCGGCCCGAGCTGGGGACCGGACCGAACGTCTACTACATCGTCTGAGCACGTCCCGGAAGGCGCCGGGACGGAGGTAGGCGACATGCTGGAAGCGGCGTTCCACGGTGGCAGGCGATACTGGTTGCTCCTGGCGGGGTGGGCGGTCCTCATCGGGATCGGGGCGGTGGCCTACAGCCGGCAGCTGACCCTGGGCCTCACCGTCACGGGGATGAGCCGGGACGTGTCCTGGGGCCTCTACATCGCCCAGTTCACATTCCTGGTGGGCGTGGCGGCGTCCGCCGTCATGGTGGTGTTGCCCTACTACCTCCACAACTACAAGGCGTTCGGCAAGACCGTCATCCTGGGCGAGTTCCTGGCCGTATCCGCCGTCCTCATGTGCATGATGTTCATCTTCGTGGACATGGGGCAGCCGATGCGAATCCTGAACGTGTTCCTGCATCCCACGCCCAACTCGGTGATGTTCTGGGACAGCATGGTGCTGTTCGGGTACCTGATCCTGAACCTGGTGATCGGCACCGTCACGTTCGACGCGGAGCGCAAGGGCGCCCCGCCCGCGCGCTGGGTCCGCCCGCTCATCTACCTGTCCATTCCGTGGGCCGTCAGCATCCACACGGTCACCGCTTTCCTTTACGCGGGCCTGGTGGCCCGGCCCTTCTGGATGACCGCCATCCTGGCGCCCCGCTTCCTGGCGTCGGCGTTCTCTTCGGGCCCGGCCCTGCTGATCCTGCTCGCCCTGATCCTGCGCCGCACCACGCGCTTCGACGTCGGCGAGCAGGCGATCCAGAAGCTCGCCGTGATCGTCACCTACGCCATGGCGATCAACCTGTTCTTCGTCGTCGTCGAGCTGTTCACCGGCCTCTACGGGAACATGCCGGAACACCTGGACACGTTCCGCTACCTGTACGCCGGACTCGACGGCCACGCCGCGCTCGTGCCGTGGATGTGGACGAACGCGATCCTGACCCTGACCTGCGTCACGCTGCTCATGATCCCGCGCGTGCGTGCGCGCGATGGCCTGCTCGCGGCCGTGGCCGTCGGCGTGATCGGCGCCGTGTGGATTGAGAAGGGCATGGGCCTGGTCGTGGGCGGATTCATTCCGTCCACGCTGGGGCAGGTCACCGAATACACGCCCACCGCAACGGAGGTCGCCATCACGGTGGCCGTCTACGCCGTGGGCTTCATGGTCCTCACGGTTCTCTGCAGGATCGTCGTGAACGTGAGGGAGCAACTGGAAGCTGCCTGACTAGAAGCATGCTGAAGTGATGCCACATACCTGCCGAAAGGAGACCGGGAATGGCCGGTGGTAACGGAAAAGGCACTCCTCTCTTGGACGAGCTGGAAAAGGGACCCTGGCCCAGCTTCGTCACACAGATCAAGGAGATGGCCGAGGACAAGGAGCAGTGCCAGCAGCTCCTGGAGCTGCTCGAACGCTCCTACAACGAGAAGATCGGTCACTGGAAACACGGCGGGATCGTCGGCGTCATGGGGTACGGCGGTGGCGTCATTGGCCGCTACAACGACCTGCCGGAGGAGTTCCCGGCGATCGCCCACTTCCACACGTTGCGCGTGAATCAGCCCAGCGGCTGGTTCTACACGTCGGACGTATTGCGCAAGATCTGCGACATCTGGGACGAGCACGGCTCGGGGCTCACCAACATGCACGGGTCCACGGGGGACATCATCCTCCTGGGCACCACGACGGATGAGCTGGAGCCCACGTTCCAGGCCCTGACGGAGAACGACTTCGACCTGGGCGGATCCGGGTCCGACGTCCGCACGCCCAGCGCCTGTGTGGGACCGGCCCGCTGCGAGTGGGCCTGCTACGACACGCTGGACCTGTGCAACGACCTGACCCAGACGTTCCAGGACGAGCTCCACCGCCCGGCGTTCCCGTACAAGTTCAAGTTCAAGTGCGCCGGCTGCCCCAACGACTGCGTGGCCTCCATCGC
>CAZUFP010000140.1:0-1846 GCA_964619835.1 uncultured Gemmatimonadaceae bacterium
CGTTGTAGTCGCCCGGGTAGTGCAGGCACGGGTTGCCGTCGGTGTCCGTCGTCAGGCGCACCGCCGACGGTCCCGCGCGCAACGCTTCGATGTACTCGGGTGGGTAGTAATGGTTATGAACGTCGATGATGCGCACGCCGCTCCTCCAGGCTATGAGCTCGTCGTGTCCAGAGCGCGTAGACCGGCCACCCGGCCAGCACCAGCGCCAGCCCGACGGCGCTCTGCCCCGGGTTCGTCGCCACCTCATTCACCACCACGGCGGCCGCCAGCGCGATGAACAGCACCGGCACCCACACCCCGCCCCGGACCCGCACCGCCGGCTGGAACGTCGGCCGGCCCCGCGCCGCCAGCAGTCCGGCCGCCATCAGCGCGAAGAAGATCCACTCGGTGTACACCACGCGCGTGAACAGCACCCGATAGCTGCCGGTCACCACCAGCACACAGGACCATACCGCCTGGACCATGATGGCGCGATGGGGCGTGCGGAACGTGGGATGCACGGCGCCGACCCAGCGGAAGAGCAGGCCGTCTTCCGCCATGGCGTAGTAGACCCGCGGGCCCGCCAGCACGAGTCCGGCGAGGGCGCCGAAGCTGGAAAACACCACGAGTGCGGACATGAACGCGCCGCCGCCGGAGCCCAGCACGGTGCTGGCGGCATCCGCCGCCACACGCGTGGAATGGATGACGTCGTCCAGGGGCAGCACGTGCAGATAGGCGGCGTTCAGTGCCATGTAGCAGGCAATCACGACGCCGATCCCCAGCAGGAGTGCCCGCGGGATCGTTCGGCGTGCGTCCCTCGTCTCGCCGGCCGTGTACGTGACCATGTGCCAGCCGCCGAACGCGAACAAGCCGGCGCCCACGGCGCGCAGGAATCCCGCGACCGTCAACCGGTGCCCTTCCAGGACGCCGCCGAACCCTCGCAGGCCGCGCATCGCGGTGTCCGGCCCGTGCACCGCCAGCGTAAAGCCGGCCGTGATCATGAGGGCGATGGCCACCACCTTGCCGACGGCGAACGCGGTCTGCAGCCGGCTGCCGTGCTGTACCCCCGCATAGTTGACCGCCGAGACGAGCAGGATGGCGCCGACGGCCATGGGTCGGACCCAGGCATCGCCGCCGGGGACGAACCAGGCCAGGTAGCGGCCGAAGATGACGGCGATGGCGGCGATGATGCCGGAGTGCATGCTCCAGAACATCGCCCAGCCCCAAAGGAAGCCGGCCGACGGCGACAGCGTGCGCCGCAGGAAGACGTACACGCCGCCGGACTCCGGGTAAGCCGACGCCAGCTCGGCGCAGAGCAGCGCGCCGATGGCCGTGAGCACGCCCGCCAGGGCCCAGACGGCCAGGATCCCGGCCACGGACGGCACGTCCCGCGTGATCTCCGACGGCTGCACGAAGATGGACGCGCCGATGATGACGCCCACCACCAACGCCGTCGCCTGGAGCAGGCCCATGGAGCGGCGCAATCCCGAGGCGGCCGGAACGGCATCCGCCGTTCCCGGAGGGTCGGTGCCGCCGGTGCCGCCAATCTCGACGGGCCCGCCGGGTGGTCCGGGCGGGCCGGCCCGGGAGCCGCTAGAACCCGCCGCCACCCCCACCCCCGCTGCCACCACCCACGGACCCACCGCCGCCCGACCCGGAGCTCGGGCTGGAGGACATGGTGGTGCCGGCCTGGGTCGTCATGCCGGCCAGGTTGTGGGCAAACACGCTGGCGTTGAAGGCGCCCACGTGCGCGCCGGCCCGGGTGCGGTACCAGTCCGGCGGTTCCGTGAACATGCCGTCGAACGCCTTCGCCCACTTCTCTTCCACCTTGAACGCCATGGCGTAGGCCAGGTACTGCTCGAACATC
>CAZUFP010000140.1:1946-4193 GCA_964619835.1 uncultured Gemmatimonadaceae bacterium
TCCTTCTCCAGCTCGTCGATGCGGATGTAGCCACGCACTGCCAGGTCCACGATCATGGACGTGATGTCGTGCATCTCAGCCCGATGGTCCACCAGCGTGCCCAGCTCCACCGGCCGCAGGTCCTGCGGCGGGTCGTAGCGCACCATGATGCTGTGGGGTTTGGGGTCCCGCCCGTTCCGGGACCAGCGGCCGTACGCCAGGTAGAACACCAGGAACGGAAGGACCAGCGGCCAGTAGGCCCCGAACCCGCCTTTCACAGAGTCCGCCGCCGTCGGCCGGGCCACCGTCCCCGCCGGCCAGCCCACGGCCACGGTCAACCCCTCGCCCGGCGGGAACGGCCCTACGTCCGCCACGCGCACCGTGTTGGCGTCCATCTCCACCGGCGCCCGGGTGCCTGAGTCGGGCCGGCCCACGTAGGCCGCCGCCTGCTTCGCCGCCAGCCCATCGGGCAGCACGATGGTGGCACTGGCCGTCCGGATGGGCACCTCCCACTGCGTTCCCGTCACCTGCCAGTACAGCTCGTCCAGGGCGCCGACGGCGCTGCCCGCATCGAAGAAGCGGAGGCCGTTGTGCACCACGTACGTCAACACGACCGTGCGCGTCGCGTCCTGTGCACCGGGCACCCAGATCCGGAACCGCAGGGTGCCCCCCTGCCGCTTCAGCTCGTGCCGCAGCGCGTTGCCGTCGCCGTCCGTCGCCGACTGGAAGTCCACGTCCAGCCGCACCCGCTTGTTCTTCGCCGTCGTGTGCTGGAGCGACAGCACCCGCTCGATGCCGTTCCACGACCCCGTGAAGTGCGGCCGCATGGTCTCACGCACCACGAAGTCCCCGTTCAGGCGCACGACGATGTCGGCGTCGAAGCGTTCCAGGACCAGCGACCGCTGCGCCGCCAGCCGGCTGGCGCTCCCCACGAACGCCGCGAGCGTCGCCAGGGCCAGCAGAGCCGCCCGCAGGCCGCGTCGTGTAGCCATCAGAACTCCACGTCCGGGACCGCGCGCTCGCCCTGGTTCTCCAGCTCGAAGAACTCCCGAGCCCGGAAGCCGCCGGCGTTGGCGATGATGTTGGACGGGAACTGCTGGACCTTCGTGTTCAGGTCCCGCACCACCGCGTTGTAGTAGCGCCGCGCGTTCTGCACCGCCTCCTCGATCTGCGACAGCGTCTTCTGGAGCTCCTGGAACGGCTCCGCCGCCCGCAGTTGCGGATACGACTCCGCCACCGCGAACAGGCGGCCCAACGCCTGCGACAGCGCGCCCTCCGCCTGACCTCGCTCGGCCGGACCCGCGCTGGCCGTCTGCATGGCCTGCGTCCGCGCCGACGTCACCGACTCCAGCGTCTCGCGCTCATGAGACGCGTACCCCTTCACCGTGTTCACCACGTTCGGGATCAGGTCGTGGCGCCGCTTCAGCTGCACGTCGATGTCCGACCAGGCGTTGTCCGTGCGAACCCGCAGCGAGACCAGGCCGTTGTAGACCATCACCGCATAGATCGCGGGCACCAGGAAGACGACGACGACGAACAGGATGAGACCGAGCATGGCTGGCTCCTCGTTTTGACCGATGACCGACGATTGCGACCGCGAGGTTTTCGGGATTCGTCTGGCTTCCCGGCCGGGTCAAGGGATCACACGACCGGTCGCGCGTTCCGGGATGCACGCCACGCTTCACGGCACACGCGTCCCGCCCCCGCCCGCCATTGTGCAAAGCCGGCTACCGGGATGCAACGATCGCGTGTGACGACACCGCGCCCACTCCACGTTCCACGCTCCACGTTCCACGCTCCACGCTCCACGTTCCACGCTCCACGTTCCACGCTCCACGCTCCACGCTCCACGTTTCTCGCTTTCCGGTTCCCCCTTACGTTCCCGCATGCTTGAACCGACCGTGATGCACCAGCTGTGGCGCGATCTCCAGGCGGACTACCGCGAGCTCGGCGCCTGGAAGCTCGTCCTGAACAGGCGCATGACGTCGACCGCGGGACGTTGCAAGTACGACGTGCGCGAGATCCACATCGCCGCCTGGCACGCGCGGCAGAGCCGCCGGGCCGATGTCGTGGACACCCTCCTCCATGAAGCGGCGCACGCCCTCGCCGGGCCCGGCACCAACCACGGCCCCGTCTGGAAGCGGTGGGCGGTCCGCCTGGGCGCCAACCCGAAGCGCACGCTGCCGGCGGAGGTTTGGCGGGCGAGCCCCGCCGCCACCCGGCCACCCCGTTGGCTCGCACGCTGCCGGGCCTGCGGCCAGGAGTACC
>CAZUFP010000141.1:0-1322 GCA_964619835.1 uncultured Gemmatimonadaceae bacterium
ACCAGCGACGTGGCTTCGCGCATGTCGTCGGTCTCCGGCTTGAAGCTGAGGCCCCAGACGGCGAAGGTGCGACCCGAGAGGTCGTCCCCGTAGCGCTTGAGGATGCGGTCCAGCAGCAGTTGCTTCTGGCCCGCATTGACCCGTTCCACGGCCTCCAGGATGCCGGCGTCCGCCCCCACGTCGTGCATGGTGCTGATGAGGGCCTTCACGTCCTTGGGGAAGCAGCTGCCGCCGTAGCCCACGCCGGCGAAGAGGAAGGAGCTGCCGATGCGGTCGTCGCTGCCGATGCCGTGGCGCACGAAGTCCACGTTGGCGCCCACGGCGTCGCACAGCCGGCTGATCATGTTCATGAACGAGATACGGGTGGCCAGCATGGCGTTGGCGGCGTACTTGGTGATCTCCGCCGACGCGATGTCCATGAAGACCACCGGGTTGCCGGTGCGCACGAAGGGCGAGAACAGCTCGCCGAGCGTGTCGCGGGCGTACTGGGAGTCAACGCCGACGACGACGCGGTCCGGCTTCATGAAGTCGTCGACCGCGGCGCCTTCCTTGAGGAACTCCGGGTTGGAGCAGACGTGCAGCTCGTGGTCGGTATGGGCTTCGATGGCCTCGCGCACCTTCCGGGCCGTGCCCACGGGCACCGTGCTCTTGGTGATGACGATCTTGCGGCCGTTCATGCGCTCGCCGATGGTGGCGGCCACGCTCAGCACGTGCTGGAGGTCCGCGCTGCCATCCTCCCCGGGCGGCGTGCCCACCGCGATGAAGATGATGTCCGACGCCTTCACCGCCTCGCCCACGTCCGTGGTGAACTGGAGGCGGCCCGCCTCCAGGTTGCGTGCCACCATGGGCTCCAGGCCGGGCTCGTAGATGGGGATCTCGCCGGCGTTCAGCCGCCGGATCTTGTCCTCGTCGATGTCGGCACAGATGACGTCGTTGCCCGTGTCGGCGAGCCCCGCGCCCACCACCAGCCCGACATATCCGGTTCCTATGACCGCTACGCGCATGTCTCGATTTCCCGTGAAGGGACACCCTGGTCCCGTCGGTTACATGGCCGTTCCGACCTGGCCGCACCCCTTTCCCGGAGTCTCCGTCAGTCCCGATCCCTGCACACGGGCGGCGCCGCACGCATGTGCGCGCGCCGCGGGTCAGCGATCGTCGACCCCTTTCCAGCCGTTCTTCGCGCGTTGCGGGGTGCCGAATGGATTGACGGTGGCACAGCGTGTCGCTCCGGGTGTCCAACGCCGCCGGAAAGCTATGGGAGGGAAGCCGTTGGGACAAGTCGTCCCGGGTGGCGGAACGGGACTGTCGCATCCGGATGCGCG
>CAZUFP010000141.1:1422-4145 GCA_964619835.1 uncultured Gemmatimonadaceae bacterium
GCCATGGACGCCGCGTTGCGGGGCGAGGCGTTCGACGTGGTGGTGCACCTGGCGGCGAAGGCGGGCGTGCGTCCCTCCATCGAGGACCCGGTCGGCTACGTGCGCGCCAACGTTCTGGCGACGCAGGCGATGCTGGAGTTGGCGCGGCGGAACGGGATCCGGCGGTTCGTGTTCGGGTCGTCGTCCTCGGTGTACGGCGACACGGCGCCCGTGCCGTTCTCCGAGGACGAGCCGGCGCTGGAGCCCATCTCGCCCTACGCGGCGACGAAGCGGGCGGGCGAGCTGCTGTGCCGGACCCACTGGCACCTGCACGGCGGCAGCCTGATGGCGCTGCGGTTCTTCACCGTGTACGGCCCGCGGCAGCGGCCGGACCTGGCCATCCGCAAGTTCGCCACGCGCATGCTGGACGGCGAGGCCATCCCGGTGTTCGGCGACGGCACCACGGAGCGGGACTACACGTGGATCGACGACATCGTGGACGGCGTGCTGGCGGCCATCGACTGGACCGCCGCGAACCCCGCGGCCTTCGACGTCGTGAACCTGGGCGAGAGCCGCACCACATCGCTGGCCCGGCTCATCGAGCTGATCGCCGAGGCCGTGGGCGTGGAGCCCATCATCGACCGCCGGCCCATGCAGCCCGGCGACGTGAAGCGAACGTTCGCCGATGTGGGCAAGGCCCGGCGGGTGCTGGGCTACCGGCCATCCATGACCGTGGAGGAGGGGATTCCGCGGTTTGTCGAATGGCTGCGGGCCCGCCGGGAAGGGTGAGCGTGGACCGCGCTGTTGTCGAGCCGCGCCGCGAATCCGGTTCCACCGCGAACGTACACCGATCATCGATCGTCGATCGCCGATCCAATCCGGAGATTCTGCCATGAAGGAAGAACGCGGCCTCCGCGTGCTCATCACGGGCGCTGCGGGGTTTCTGGGCTCCCACCTCGTCGACCGGTTCCTGGCGGCCGGGCACGACGTCATCGGGATGGACAATTTCAAGACCGGCTCGCCGGACAACATCGCGCATCTCATGGGTGAGAAGCGGTTCCTGTTCGTGGAGCACGACGTCACGAACTACATCTACGTGGAGGGCCCGCTGGACGGCGTGCTGCACTTCGCGAGCCCGGCGAGCCCGGTGGACTACCTGGAGCACCCCATCCCGACGCTGAAGGTGGGGAGTCTGGGCACCCACAAGACGCTGGGCCTGGCGAAGGCGAAGGGTGCCCGGTTCCTGCAGGCATCGACCTCGGAGGTCTACGGGGACCCGCTGGTGCACCCGCAGACGGAGGATTACTGGGGCAACGTGAACCCCATCGGTCCCCGCGGCGTGTACGACGAGGCGAAGCGCTTCGCGGAAGCCATGGCGATGGCGTACCACCGCTACCACGGCGTGGACGTGCGCATCGTGCGCATCTTCAACACGTACGGGCCGCGCATGCGGCCGGCGGATGGGCGAGTGGTGAGCAACTTCATCGTGCAGGCGCTGCGGGGCGAGGCGCTGTCCGTGTACGGCGACGGCTCGCAGACCCGGTCGTTCTGCTACGCGGACGACGAGGTGGAAGGCATCTACCGGCTGTTCATGTCGGACCACGTGGGCCCGGTGAACATCGGCAACCCGGACGAGTTCACCATCCGGCAGCTGGCGGAAACGGTGATCGAGCTGACGGGCTCGTCGTCGGCCATCGAGGCGCACCCCCTGCCCACGGACGATCCCAAGGTACGCAAGCCGAACATCGGCCTGGCGCGCGAGCTGCTGGGCTGGGAGCCGAAGGTGGACCTGCGGGCGGGGCTGGAAAAGACGATCCCGTACTTCCGCCGGCTGGTGGAGGAGACCGGCGCGACAGCGCGGACGGTGGAGGACCTGGAAACGCCCGCCTGATGGTGGTCGTCACCGGGCTGCCGCCCGTCAGTCCGCTGCCGGGTCCGCCGCGTCGCCCTCCAGGTACCCGTGGACCTGCAGGAATGCGACGATGTCATCCACGCATTCGGCCACGGAGCGGTCCGCGGTGGGCACCGCCAGCTCCGGGTGCGGCGGCACCTCGTAAGGGGCCGAGACGCCCGTGAAATCGGGAATCTCACCGGTCCGCGCCTTTCGATAGAGGCCCTTCGGGTCCCGCGCCTCGCACACCTCCAGCGGCGTGTCGACGAAGATCTCGATGAAATCGCCCTCGGCCATGATGGCCCGCACGCCCTCCCGGTCGGTGCGGTAGGGAGAGATGAACGCCGTGATGCAGAAGGCGCCGAAATCGGTGAACAGCTTCGCCACCTCGCCCACCCGCCGGATGTTCTCCGTGCGGTCTTCGTGGCTGAAGCCGAGGTCCCGGCTGAGCCCGTGCCGCACGTTGTCGCCGTCCAGCACGTACACGCGGCAGCCGCGCTCGAACAGGCGCTCTTCCAGCGCCCGGGCCAGCGTGCTCTTGCCCGATGCGCTCAGGCCGGTGAACCAGAGAGTCGCGCCCCGATGGCCGAAAACCCGTTCACGGTCGGCGCGCGTGACGTTCCCGTCGCGCCAGTAGATGTGCCTGGACTTGGGGACTTCTCTCATGATGTGCGACTCGAGGCTCCACGTTCCACGTTCCACGCTCCACGCTCCACGGTTCACGCGCCCCGGTACAGGGGCCCGATCACGCGGAGCACCTCGTCGTGAACGCCGGGCGCGGTCGCCAGAATCCCATGCGGCTGCCGCGGGTCCGGCTTGTTGTACCGCAGGGGGTCGCCGTGGCAATCGGTGA
>CAZUFP010000142.1:0-4114 GCA_964619835.1 uncultured Gemmatimonadaceae bacterium
GGCGTGACGAACCCGTCTTCCCCTCCGCCGGCGGCGAGGAAGAGGCCGGTCCCGGCGAGCGTCTGCTCGTTTACCACGGCGTGGGTGGCGAAGTGGACCACGTCGAAGCCGGTGAGGGGCGTGTTCTTCAACCACCGTTCGGTGGCCCGGGCCCGGCGGACCACGGTGGCACGCCCGAAGCGCGCGACCACGGCGGCTTCACGCGCAGCGCCCGGCAACGGGGGGATCTCGTCCCACTGATCGTATTTTACCCGGGGCACTGCGCTCGCCGTCCCTCGAACATCCGGATCCGCGAGGACGAGGACGGCGTTGCCGCCGGCAGCCGACCGCGCCCACAGCCGGGCCGCCACGTCGGCCGACGGGGCGCGAGACACCGCGAACCGCTCGACGACGTATCGGCCGTGCGCCAGCGTCAGGGCGTCGAACGGGAGCCGGTGCAGCGCGCCGTCCGGCACGAGCACGAGGTGGTC
The DNA here is from genome assembly GCA_964619835.1 of uncultured Gemmatimonadaceae bacterium. Lineage (GTDB taxonomy): Bacteria > Gemmatimonadota > Gemmatimonadetes > Longimicrobiales > RSA9 > JARRJS01. The sequence goes on from CAZUFP010000142.1 coordinate 471, forward strand.
GATTTCCGGCGGCAGCTCGGTCACTGCAGGCGCGAGGAGCGCCGAGCCCAGGGTGCGGCCCAGGGCCGTGTGGCCCGCCCCGTCCTCGAGCAGCTTGCGGAACCGGTCGATCAGCGGCGCCAGCGAATCCACGGGAGGCAGGCGGTACGCCCGCACCGCCCGCCGGGTCAACACGAAGAGCGTTGTGGGCTCTCCTCCAGCGCCGGTGACGTACTGGAAGAGCGCCGTCGCGTCGTCGGGGAGGGCGGCCATGGCCTGCGCGGCGTCGAGGGTTCGCGTCGCCCCTAGCGTCGTGGCGGCCGACGCGGCCGGCTCCGTGGCAGGCGGCGCGGCCGGCGGCGCACCTGGTTCCGTGGCAGGCGGCGCGGCCGGCGGCCCACCTGGTTCCGCGGCCGGCGTTGGGTCCGGTTCCGCGGAGGACTCCGCGGCGTCGCCGACGCGCAGCGCGTCGATCCGGATGAGCTGGTCCAGGAGCGCCCGGGCCCTGAGCCGCTCGGCCAGGCGATAGGCCGCCTCGGTTCTTCCTTTCTGGGCCAGGACGGAGACGATAGTGGCAACGCCGAGATCGGGGTCCGACACGTCGTCGGAGGCCTGGTACGCCAGCGCTCGCAATCGCGGCCGATCCAGCGAGGCCCGCCAGGCGTCCAGCGCGTCGAGGGCGGTGGCCAGGTCCCGTTCGGCAAGCGCGACTTCGCCCCGGCGGGCGCTTACCTCCGCGAGCCTCGCCGCGTACAGGAACCGCCGGTCGCCCTGGGCCGTGGGCGTCCGCAGCAGACCCTGTCGGAGCTGTGCCTCCGCCCGGTCCAGGCGGCCCCAATGAAGGGCGAGCACGCCCCGATGGTAGGCCAGCCCGCGTTCCAGGCCAGCCATGCCGCACCGGACGGCCGCGACCTGCGCCGTGTCGAGCCACCCCTCGGCGTTTGCCCAGAGAGAATCCCGGATCGCCAGGTGCGCCAGGCCGACGGCGCTGGCGTAGATCCCCTGGCACTGGGCGTTCCGGCGGAAGAGCGTGAGGGCATGCTCGTACGCCGAACGGGCGTCGTCCTTCCGTCCCATCGCGGCCAGGAGCGCCGCGCTGCGGCCGGCGACCATGGACACCAGAAGGCGGTCACCGAGCCCCGAACCGAGCCGAGCCGCGCTGTCGGTCAGGGCGCTGGCAGTGACCAGATCCCCCACCGTCTGCTCCACGTCCGCCATGCCGGCCAACGCCCAGGCTTCCGTGTCCACGTTACCCGAGCGCGACGCCGCGCGGACCGCCTCGTCGTATGCCCGCAATGACTCGCCGTAGGCGCCGACGCGCCGGAACAGCCAGGCCTGCCACTGCAAGGTCGAGGCGAGGCCGGCGATGTCGTGCGCGGCCCGGTATTGTCCGGCGGCTTCGCCATAAACTGCGAGGGCCGAGTCCGCCAACCCGGAGCGGTCCAGGTCCGCGGCGAGAGCGTGCAGACAGGTGGCGTGCGTCCATGGGTCTTCGGCCCGGGCGGCCAGGCGGGCACCGCGGACGGCCAGAGGACGCGCACCGGATGCCATGGTCTGCACCAGCACCGCCGCCCGTCCGCACAGGGCAAGGGCTTCCAGCCGCGACGAGTCCCGGGGGATCAGCGGGTCAGTGTGGTCGAGAATCAGTCGGTCGGCACGGTCGAGCTCGGAAAGAGCCTCTCTCGCGCCGGTGGTCCTCAGGCGGCTCTGGGCCAGCAGAGCGTGCGCCTCCACCTCCGCGGCCGTCGCTCCGAGGGACGCGGCGAGGGCCACGGCTGCGGAGAAATCCTCGTCGGCTCCGGTGAAATTGCCGCGACGGACTTTCACCTGACCTTCGCCCATGGCCGCATAGACGCGCGGCAGGCCCGGGGCTTGAAGGACCCGGCGATACAGGCGCTCCGCCGCCGCTGGATCACCCGTCAGCCGCGACAGGCTCGCCAGGCCGAGGGCCGCGGTCCAGTCGCTCGAGTCCCGGCCGAGACGGGCCCGCCAGCGCGCGGACACAGCGGCGATGCTGTCGCCGAGCACCGCCGCCTCTGCTTCCCGGACGACCGCAGCCGGACCCCTCGCCGACAACTGCTGGGGAGGAACCTGTCCACCGGCGAACGCCACGACGACGTGGAGAGCGGCGTACCACATGGATGACAAGGTACGGCGCCATCTGTGGCCGTGAAAGCACGAGCTGACGGGCTCGACCCCCCGCGCGTTCGGGAGACTGCGCGGCAGCGCCGGAACACTGGCGGGCAGCCGGTGGAGGCGCTATATTCGGTATTTCTTCGGTATTCCCCATACCTTTTCCCCGGAGGCCGAGTCATGAGCATCGCCGAAACGCTGCTTCCCGAGTTCGACCAGGAGATGGCCACCACGCGCAGGCTGCTGGAACGGGTCCCCAGCGAGAAGGGGCAGTGGAAGCCGCACCCCAAGTCGTTCGCGCTGGGCCACCTGGCGCAGCTCCTCACATGGATGCCGGGTTGGATCACGTCCACGCTCCAGGAGACGTCCCTGGATCTCGGCGCCGCCCCGGGCTACAGCTTCGAGCCCACGGAGACGCTGCTGGCGGCCTTCGACGAGAACGTGCGTGGCGCCCGGGCGGCCATCGAGAACGCCGCAGATGCCGACTACGACGCCACGTGGTCGCTGAAGCAGGGGGACACGGTGCTCATGACCCTGCCTCGCCGGGTCCTGGTCCGGCAGCACATCAGCCACCTGTCCCACCACCGCGGGCAGCTCACGGTGTACCTGCGTCTCCTGGACGTGCCCATCCCGTCCATCTACGGCCCGACCGCGGACGAGGGGTGGGGCGGCTGAGCGACGGACCTCAGCTCCTCACGGCCCGTGGCGAGGATGGTCACAGCCACCAGGGAGGAAAACGGGCGGCGAATCAAGCTCTGCAGTGCAGCGCGAAGGTCTCCCATGGGGCGGCAGTCCGGTTCTGTGGTGGGTGTCCGGTCGCAAGATGCCTCGGGGCGCGGGGGCGTGGCCACCCTTTGGGGCGGGGAAGCCGGGACATCTTGCGATGCGCCGCCCGCGCCGAGATGATGCGAAGTACCCTCGAAGCGGGAGCGTCAATGCCATGAGCACCGATCATTCGCCGGAATCGCCGCGACTCAGCCGCAGGGAATGGATGAAGATCGTCGGGTCCGCGGCGGCCACGACCGCTCTTGTCCCGGCGAGCGCGTTCGGCGTGTGGGGCGCGGATCCGGCCTCAGCGTCGTCGTCGTTGTCCACCCCGAACAGGCCGACCTCGCCGTTGTCGTCCGTGAGGGTCCACTACCCCCCCGAGTGGACCGGGCACAGCCGCCGTCTGGGCGACTACCACGTCGCCGATGGCTACCCCGCCTATGAACCGCACCCGCGCTATCTGGGCGAGCTGCGCGGCTCGTGGGCGCAGATGGGACGGCAGTACGGGGAGCGCGCCGGCGACCTGATCCGCATGGTCTACGAGGGATGGTACCGGGAGCTGGTGCCGGTGCAGGGCAGCCCCGAGGTGATGGCCGCGTACCTGGCCGGGCAGGAGGCGTACTACGAGGCGCTCGTGCCGGAGGCGCTCGAGCTGATGCACGGCATCGCGGACGGCGCGGCCGGCGAGCTGGCCAACTCCGCGTTCCCGCATCAGCTGAGCCACTTCGACAAGATCCTCATGATCAACAGCTACTTCGGGCTCA
>CAZUFP010000143.1:0-4054 GCA_964619835.1 uncultured Gemmatimonadaceae bacterium
CGGCCGTCGGCCATGGCGCACCCGAGGCGGCCCAGGCGCTCCGCCAGGTCGAGGAGCGGCGCCAACCGGCGCATGGTCTCCCCACCCACTGCCGGCGCGTTGACGGCGCGGCTGAAGTCGCCTTCCGTCAGGGCGGCGCGCACGGCGTGGGCCACCTCGACGGCCACGTTGTGCTGCGCTTCGACGGTGGCCGCACCCAGATGCGGGGTAAGCACGACGTCGTCGCGGCCGCGCAGAGGGTGGTCCGCAGCCGGCGGCTCCTCCGTGTAGACGTCCAGCGCCGCGCCGCCCAGGTGTCCGTCATCCAGCGCCCGCACCAGGGCATCCTGGTCCAGCACGCCGCCGCGGGCCGCGTTGATGACGAAGGAGCCCGGCCGCATGAGCCGCAGTTCTGCCTCACCGATCAGTCCCGCGGTGTCGTCGGTCAGCGGCACGTGCAGCGACAGGACGTCGGCCCGGGCCAGAACCTCCTCGAAGCCGGCCAGCTCGATCTCCAATGTCTTCGCCCGGTCCTCGGTGAGGTACGGGTCGTAAGCGATGACCTGCATGCCGAAGGCGCGCGCCCGATGCGCCACCTCGCCGCCGATCCGCCCGGCGCCCACCAGGCCGAGCGTCTTGCGGTACAGCTCCGTGCCCCGGAACCGCTTCCGGTCCCATTCGCCGGCCCGCATGGACCGGGACGCCGCCGGGAGGCGCCGCACCAGGGCCAGCAACAGGGCCATGGTGAGCTCCGCCGCCGAGATGGTGTTGCCCGAAGGCGCATTGAGCACGGCGATGCCCCGCTCGGTGGCGGCTTCCACATCGATGTTGTCCACACCCACGCCCGCACGGCCGATGACCTGGAGGCGATCGGCATGTTCCAGGGCTTCCCGCGTGATCCGGGTGGAGCTGCGCACGATCACGCCATCGACGTCGGCCAGGGCAGCCGCCAGGGCCGCGCCCTTCACGCCGACCTTCTCCACGACCTCGAAACGGTCATCGGAACGGAGCGGTGCCAACCCGTCCGCCGGGATGGAATCCGTCAGCACGATGCGGAACCGGCCACCATCCGGGGGGGGTGCAGCGCCGTTGCGCGTCATCATGCGGCCAGCACCTCCGCCAGCACGTCCAGCAGGACTTCGAGCCCGTCCAACGTGTGGTCGCCCATGTGCCCGATGCGGATCATCCGCTCCTTCGTCTTGCCGTAGCCGGGCGCGATGACGTAGCCGGAGCGCTCACGCACGGCGGCGCACACCTCCGGGCCCGTCCGGCCTTCCGGCAGCACGATGCACGACACGGTGGGCGAGCGGTATCCCTCGGGCGCCAGCACGGAGACGGGCACGCCGGCCGCCTGCATCTCGTCCACCCAGGCATAGGCGCGCGCGGCCAGCGTCGCATGATGACGCCAGCGGGCTTCGATGCCCTCCGCCGCGATCCGTTCCGCCTGCACGGCCAGGGCGTACATCAACGTCATGGCCGGCGTGTTGGGCGTCTGGTTCTTCTGGATATTCTTCTCGAACGCCAGCAGGTCGAAGTAGTAGCCGCGGTCCGGCTTCTTCGCCGCACGCTCCAGCAGCGAAGGCTGCGCCACGGCCAGCCCCAGACCCGGCGGCACCGCCAACGCCTTCTGGGACCCGGTCAGCACGTAGTCCAGCCCCCACGCGTCGCATTCCACGGGCGCCCCGGCCATGGACGACACGGTGTCCACCAGGAGCATGAGGTCTCCGGCCGCGTGCACGGCGCTCGAGATCTCGCGGATGGGGTTCAGCACGCCGGTCGACGTCTCCGAGTGGACCACGGTCACGGTGTCGTAGTCCTTGCCCTTCAGCGCTTCCGCCACCATCTGGGGCGTGTGGTTTTCGCCCCACTCCACCTCGAGGCGGTCCACCTCCAGTCCGTTCATGGCAGCGATCTTCGCGAACCGCTCGCTGAACGCGCCGTTCACCAGGCTCAGCACCCGGCGGCGGGCAGCGTTGCGCACGCCCGCTTCCATCATCCCCGTCCCGGACGACGGCGCGACGTACACCGGCCGCTCCGTGCGGAAGATGGCTCGCAGGCCCGACTGGATGCGCCGCATCAGCGCCTCCATCTCGGGCGTGCGGTGGCCCGTCAGTGTCCCGACCTGAGCCTCCATCACCTCGGGGCGAACGCCCACGGGGCCGGGGATGAACAACCGCTCGAACTCCGCCACGACTGCCCGCTGGTCTTCCATGTATCTGATCCGAAGTCAGCCGCCGGTCAGCGCGGCCCGCATGTCCGCGCTCCGACTCGTGAATGTGACAGCACCTTGCTCAATGAACGCCAGTCCTCTGGTGTACGTCTCGCCCGCCCCGTCGGCGCCGAGGGCCAGCGGCACCACAGGCGCCAGCGATGGTGAACGGACGACCACGTCCGCCGCTCCCGTCACCGGTTCCCGGTCCGCGACGCCGGCGAAGGCAACAAACAGGTCCACCACCGGCTTCGCTTCCAGGTCCGTATTGCCGTCGCCGACGAGCATGACGGGCCGCGCCAGGCCGGGAAGCCAGCGGCGCACGACATCGGCCTTGCCGCCTGCCCGGGCGAGGGGGGAAGCGGCGTCGAAGGCGTGGTAGGTTCCGTCGTCGTCGAAGCGGAGCGAAACGGCGGCGACGTCTGGCGTATCGATGCCCAGCTCGGCCGCCAGCATGCGCACGGCCGGCAATAGCCCGCCCGACAGGACCCGCACCATGATGCCGGCTTCGCGCAGCGTGGCCACGACTTCCCGGGCATCGGGCACCATGCCCTCGATGTAACGTCGGCCCAACACCTCCACCGCCGACCGGGTCGGCCGTACCAGCTCCATGCGCCGTGCGTAAACCTCATCGAGACGCAGGTCCCCCAGCATGGCGGCATTGGTCATGGCCTCCACCGCCGCCCGGTGCCCAGCGGACAGCTCTTCGATGCCTTCCACCCGGGAAAGGGTGGAGTCACAGTCGAAGATCACCGTTCCGAACGCCGTTTTCCGGGCCGGGCCCAACGCCGCCTCCAGCTCACTGTCTCGTCGATCCGATTGCGGCCGCGCACAACGGGGATGGACGCATCATCCGGGCCGCATAGGGCTCCCGACACGGCCGTTCGCCGCGGGGCCGCGCGCAAGCACGCGTACGTTACACGAACCGTCGGGCCGCGTCGAGGCCGGGCGGTGCTTTTCTCCCTCGGGACGGGTGGCGAACCGGCCCGCGACGCCTATGTTCATGCCCGTCGATGGCAACGCCACGCCGGCACCGCCGGCCCCATCGCAGGAGGCAACGTTGAAGCGTGGTACTCCATGGCTCGTCGCGGCTCTGCTGACCCTCGCCGCCGCACCGATTCCCGCCCAGACCTTTCCCACCGACGATCCCGTGATCCACTCGATCTGGGACGAAGGCACGAACCATTCCCAGGTGTACGACCTGGCGCAGGTGTTGTTGGATTCCATCGGGCCGCGGCTCACCGCCGCACCCGCTCACAAGGCCGCCAACGACTGGCTCGTCAGCGTGTATCAGCGCTGGGGCGTCACGGCGAAGAACGAGCAGTACGGCACCTGGAAGAGCTGGGGCCGCGGCATCAGCCACGTAGACCTGATCCGGCCGCGTGTCCGCTCCCTCGACGCCACCATGCTGGCGTGGAGCCCCGGAACGAAGCGGGCGGTGGAAGGCGACGTGGTCGCCCTGCCCGACGTCGCCACGCAGGCCGAGTTCCAGGCCTGGCTTCCTTCCGTGAAAGGCAAGTTCGTCCTGGTCTCCGTGCCGGAGCCTACCTGCCGGCCCATGGAAAGCTGGCAGCAGAACGGCGGTCAGGAAGCGCTGGAAGCCATCGGCGCACAACGGGCGGCCGCCGACAGCAACTGGAACGCGCGCATCGCCGCCAGCGGAGTGAACGCCCGTGACCTGCCTCGCACCCTGGAAGCCGCCGGCGCGGCCGGCGTGCTGAGCTCCATCTGGTCCGGTGGGTGGGGCGCGCAGCGCATCTTCTCCGCGCGCACGCAGAAGGCCCCGTCGTTCGCCGTGGCCTGCGAGGACTACGGCCTGCTGTACCGGTTGGCCGCCCACAACCAGGGCCCGCGCCTCCGGGTGGA
>CAZUFP010000144.1:0-4048 GCA_964619835.1 uncultured Gemmatimonadaceae bacterium
TCCTCGAATCACCGTCCTCGAATCACCGTCCTCGAATCACCGTCCTCGAATCACCACCTCGGTTCACCCTCCTGGCTTCACCCGCCTCGCCGTATCCTCCTCGCTGTATCCTCCTCGCTGTATCCTCCTCGCCGTATCCTCCTCGCCGTACCGACCCTATATTGGCGGGCGGTAGCCCTGTCGGACGTCGTCATCCACTGGCTGTCTGCGCTTCCGTCACCCGGAGGCCGGCATGGGGCTTACCTCCCGCGTGGACGATGTCGCCCGACTGACCGGAGCGGTTCACGGTCCGCGTCCTCCGCTCCACGACCACACTCTGCGCGCATGGCACCGATCCCGGTCGGCGGCCGTGCGCGCTTCTCGTTCGTACCCGCTCTCCCCGATGCCTCGAGGTGACCCATGCGTACGAAGATCTCCGTCTCCGTCGTTGCCGCCGCCTTCCTCGCCGTTCTGACCTCGTTCGTCGGGAGGCCGCCGGACCTTGCCGCGCAGTCGGTCCTGGTGGACGTGAAGACGTCCGCGGGGGCGGAGGTGGCGACGATCCGAACGGACAGCATGCGGCTGGCGGTGCCGCTGCGGCTGCTGGTGGGCGGGCTGCTGTTCCCGGACGGCACGCTGCAGACGACGGCGGCGGTGGACACGGTGGCGGTGACCAGCAGTGACATCGTGGACGGCACCATCGTGAACGCGGACATCAGCGCGACGGCGGGGATCGTGGACACGAAGCTGGCGACGATCCTGACGGCGGGGAAGGTAGCGAACAGCGCCACGACGGCGACGGCGGGCAACGTACCGTCGGCCATCGTGGCGCGGGACGCGGCGGGCGGGTTCGCCGCGAGCTACCTGGTGGTGGGGGATTCGCTGCGAATACGGGGGCAGGGGTCCTTCCTGGCGACGGGCGCCTACGAGTATGCCACGATGGTGCAGCCGCCGGCGGGTGGGCCGGGCACGCGCATGATGTGGTACCCGGAGAAGGCGGCGTTCCGGGCCGGGCGTGTGGACGGCGGAGGGCAGTGGGACGCCGAAAACATCGGCGACTACTCCGCGGCGGTGGGCTTGAACACGGAAGCGAGCGGCACCTTCGCATTCGCTTCCGGCTGGAACACGCGAGCCAGCGCGGAAGGCACGACGGCGGTCGGCTACGGCTCGATCGCGAGTGGCCCCTACTCCACCGCGATCGGCTACCGCACGACCGCGAGCAAGCTGTATTCCGTCGCCATCGGCAACCAGACGACGTCCAGCGGCGACGCCGCGACCGCCATGGGCACGCTCGCGGTGGCCAGCGGCAACATGTCCGTCGCGGCCGGTCTCGGCGTGACGGCCCAGGCGTTCGAGTCCTTCGTGGTGGGGGCCTACAACGTGGTCGAGGGCACGGTCGGGGCCTGGATCCCGGCGGAGCCCCTCTTCGTGGTGGGCAACGGCAGCGGCGATGGGACGCGCTCGAACGCGTTCACGCTCTACAAGAACGGCAACCTCACCATCGCCGGCACGCTCACCCAGAACTCGGACGCGCGCCTGAAGGAAGGCATGGAGCCGCTGGAGGGCACGCTGGATCGCGTACTTCGACTGACGCCCATCCGCTACCACTTCCGGCCGGGCATCGGCCGGCCGGCGGCCGAGCAGATCGGGCTTGCGGCCCAGGACGTGGAGCCGCTGTTCCCGGAGCTGGTGGCCCGGGACGGCGAGGGCTACCTGTCGCTGTCCTACGCCAACCTGTCGGCGGTGCTGGTTCGGGCGGTCCAGGAGCAGCAGGCGCAGGTCAACGAGCTGCGGGCACGGCTGGAGGCACTGGGCGCGCATGTCGAGCCGCTCAAAGCGGAGGCGGAGGCGCTGCGGCAGCGTAACCGGGAGCTGGAATCGGAGCTGGCGGCACTGCGGGCAAGCCAATCGGAGATCCTGCGGCGTCTGCGGGCGCTGGAGGCGGGTGCGGGGATGGGCGGATGATCCACGGCCGGGAGGAGGTGGTGGCGCCGAGGACGAGACGAGGGAGGACTCCGGTCATGGATAGAACGAGAACGAACGCGAGGGTGTCCGGCGTCGTCGTGCCCGCGCTGGTGCTGGTCTGTGCCGTCCTGTTGGCGACGTGCGACCAGACGACGGAGCCGGGCACGCAGACGCCGGCGACGGTGGAGGCGGCGCAGGGCGCCAACGCCACGGTGGAGGTGGCGGGCGACGTGCCGCTGGCGGCGCGGGTGAAGGACGGCAAGGGCGATGTGGTGAGCGACGCCGTGGTGCGCTGGTCCATCGTGAGCGGCGGCGGCTCGCTGTCGGCGGATTCCAGCATCACCGACGGGACGGGCACGGCGCGGGTGGTGTGGACGGTGGGCACGACGGCGGGCGCCGGTGAGGCGCGGGCGCGGGTGTCCGGGCTGTCGTCGCCCGCGAGCTTCCCGGTGACGCTGACGCCGGGGCCGGCGGCGATGGTGGCGCTGTCGGCGGACACGGCGCGGTTCGCGGCGCTGGACGATACGACGACGGTGACGGCGGCGGCGGCGGACGCGTACGGCAACGACGCGTCCGGCCGCCTCACCTGGGCGGTGGACGACGACGGGGTAGCCACCGTGTCCGCGGGGCTGGTGACCGCGGTCGGGCCGGGGGAGACCTTCGTGACCGCGAAGGACGGTTCGGCCTCGGACACGCTCGTGGTACTGGTCCGGCAGGTGGCGGCGTCGGTGCAGGTGACACCGGCGGCGGACACGGTGGCCCTGGGCCTCACGCGGTCGTTCGGCGCGGAGGCCCGGGACGCGAACGGCCACGCCATCGCGGACGCGGTGTTCGCGTGGGCGTCGTCCGACACGACGGTGGCCGCAGTGGACACGCTGGGCGTGGCCACGGGCCGGGCGCCGGGCCTGGCGTTCATCACGGCGGCGACGAGCGCGCTGCGGGACAGCGCGGCGCTCGTGGTGCGGGCGCTCGCCGTCGCGGTGAACCTCACGCCGACGGACGCCGTCCTGACCGCGGCGGGCGACACGGTCCGGGCACAGGCCGCGGCCGTCGACGCCAACGGCGACCCGGTGGCCGGCGGTGCGACGTGGACGTCGACGGACGCCACGGTCGCGACGGTGGCCGACGGGCTGGTGCGGGCGGTGGCGGACGGCACGGCGCGGATCGTGGCCACCGTGGACGCGGCGGCGGACAGCGTGGCGGTGAGAGTGCTGACCGGCGCGGGGGTGTCGCGCGCCTGGAACGGTGGAGGGGGCGAGGACTGGGTGGCGCCGTTGAGCTGGACGCCGGCCGGCCGGCCCAATGCCATGGACACGGTGCTCGTGGCATCGGACACGGCGGCCTCGCCGGTGCTGAGCGGCGACGCGGCGGTGGGGAGGGTGGAGGTGGTGGGCGGCGTGACGCTGGAGCTGGGACCGCACGTGCTGGAGGTGAGCCGGGACGCCCTGGCGGACGGGGGCATCACGGCCACGACGGGGCGGCTGGTGATGTCGGGCGCGGGTTCGGTGAGGGGCCTCCTGCCGTTGCTGGAGGTCACGGGCACGGCGGAGGCAGTCGGGCCGACGGTGGTCGCGGGGCTGCGGGTGTGGGGGGGCATGCTGCGGGTGCGGGGGGCGAGGGTGAGCGTGGCGCCATGAGGCGGGTGCTGCGAGGCGGGCACTGCGAGGGCACGGCGGGGCGAAACGGGGGGCGGGCGGGGTTCGTAGGGGGTGGGGTGGGCCACGATCCGTGGGCCATGATCCGTCTGGACAGGAGGCGACGCAGATGGACGAGACCATTCCATTGATCCTGACGATCATCCTGACGGGTATGATCATCGGGGTTCCGGTCCTTGCTTTTTCGCTGCGTTTCGCGCTGAAGCCGCTGGTGGAGGCGTACACGCGGCTGAAGGAAGTGCAGCAGGGCAGCGGCGAGCCGCGGGAGCTTCCTGTGGTGGTGCAGCAGCTTTCCCGGCTGGAGCAGCGGTTGTCGGCCATCGAGGAGCACATGGACCGGCTGGACGAGGTGGCGGAGTTCCACCGGGAGCTGGAGAAACCGCGGAGTTGAGCCGTCCGCCGCTGCCGCGGCGGACACGGTTCCGCATTCAAGCTGGCCTCGGGGCGTA
>CAZUFP010000145.1:0-3949 GCA_964619835.1 uncultured Gemmatimonadaceae bacterium
AGGACCCGCACCAGTTCGGTTTCCTGGACCCGCAGGCATCGTTCCTGGGCCATGACGCGGTCATCGTGCTGCACACGGGCCAGGACGACGCGCACGCCGTGGCACGGTTCGCGCCGTATTTCCGGTCCGTGACGCCCGCGGGCACCGTCGCGGTGCGGCGGCTGGGACGGCCGGTGCTGACGTTGTCCATTCTGTTGGGCCATGACTTCAGCCGGCCGGTCGGGTCTGCGGCGCGGCCGGGCACCACAAACACCGAAAGGGGGAGGCAATGATGGGCGGCCGTCGGCGAGCGGCGGATGCGGGGTGGAGGCGCAGAAACAAACGTCGGAAGCACGTCCTGCCGAAGTCTGGCCTCGGCGTGTTCGCGGTGATCCTGATCGCGGGGTCGTGGCCCTATGCCCTGGTCCCGCCCGACCGGTTCCCGACACCCACGCCTTTCTCAGGGCCGGACCTGGAGAACCCGTACGCCAGCGCGGCCGGGCACTGGTGGAAGGCGAACTTCCATGCCCACTCCGAGGCATGGGACGGCATTACCAACGGGCACCAGCCGCCCGCCGAGGTGCTGGCCGCGTATCGAAAGCTGGGCTACGACGTGACCGGCCTGTCCAACTACCAGCGCATCGACGGCGGCTCCCTGCGCGATCCGGACTTCATCCCGATCTACGAGCACGGCTACAACATCCGGAAGGTCCACGAGCTGGTGATCGGAGCGAAACGCGTCACGTGGCTGGACTTCCCCCTGGACCAGACCCTGTCGGACAAGCAGTACATGCTGGATCGCCTGGACGCCGCCGGCGGCATCGTCGCCATCGCGCACCCCTGGCTGCGGAACGGCTACACGAGCAACGACCTGCGCTATCTCACGGGCTACACGCTCATGGAGGTCATCCGCCGGGGACACGTCGGCGCCGACCGCTGGGACGCCGCGCTGTCCGCCGGCCACCTGTCGTGGATCATCGGCGACGACGACGAGCACAACCTCGACCGGCCCGGCGACATCGGCGTCTCCTGGACCATGGTCCAGGCCCCGTCCAAGCGCCGCGCGGACATTCTCGCCGCGCTGCGGGCCGGCCACACGTACGCGGTCGCCGGCAGACACGGCCACAACGACATCCTGCTGCGCAGCGTCACGCTGCGTGGCGATACGCTCACGGTGCGCACGGACCCGGGCGCCCTGCTGTTCCGCTTCATTGGCCAGGGCGGCACCGTCCTGCACATGGTCGCGGACTCCATGCAGGCCTCCTACGTGTTCCAGCCCGCGGACACGTACGTGCGGACCGAGATCGTGACGCCACACACGCGGATGCTGCTGAATCCGGTGCTTCGGGTGAACCGAGGAGGGTGAGGCGAGGACGGTGAAGCGAGGACGATACTGCGAGGACGGTGAGGCGAGGCGGATGCGGCGAGGAGGGTGAGGCGAGGTCTGGGTGAGGCGAGGTCTGGGTGAGGCGAGGTCTGGGTGAGGCGAGGGTCGGTGGTGGGGGGGGAATCAGGCGGCGAGGAGGATGCCGAGGGCGAAGAGGGCGCCGAAGGCGACGGCGAGCATGGCGGTGCGGGCGAGGGTGGGGTTGAGGGCGCGGCCCTGATCGTGGTGGACGCTGCGGAGGAGGGCGAGGGCGCGGGGCGTCGTGGCGAGAGGCAGCAGGACCCAGGCGTTGAGGCGGCGGGTGGCGAACAGTGCCACGGGCACGGCGGCGGCGGCGAGGAGCAGGAGGGCGTATTCCGCTTCGGCGGCGCGGCGGCCGAAACGGACGGCCAGGGTGCGTTTGCCGGCGGCCGCGTCGGTGGCGATGTCGCGGACGTTGTTCACCACCAGGATCGCCGTGACGAGGGCGCCGACGGGGACGGCGGCGATCCACGCGAGGGGCGGGACGTAGCCGGCCTGGACGTACGTCGTGCCACACACGGCCGCCAGGCCGAAGAAGAGGAAGACCGCGACGTCGCCGAGTCCGTTGTACCCCAGGGGGTAGGGCCCTCCGGTGTAAGCGACGGCGGCGACGATGGAGGCGGCACCCACCGCGGCCACGACCCAGCCGGCGACCCACACCAGGTAGAGACCCACGAGGAAGGCCAGCAAGAAGGTGAGGGCCGTTGCACGCCGCACGGCGGCGGGCGAGAGCAGGCCCGCCTGCACGACCCGCGTGGGACCCATCCGTTCTTCCGTGTCCGCGCCTTTCTCGTGGTCGAACAGGTCGTTGGCCAGGTTGGCCCCGATCTGAAGCAGGAGCGCGCCGGCGAGGGCGGCCAGCGCGGGCACCGCGCGGAATCCATCCACGGCCGCGGCGGCGGCCGTGCCCACGAGGACGGGTGTCACCGCCGCCGGGAGCGTAGCGGGGCGGGCGGCCATGACCCACCGGCGGAACGATCCCGGAAGGGCGGGTGTGCTCCCGCCGGCAGCCGGCTTCACGTCGATCGAATTCACCTGTTCCTTCCCTGGGTGCGCGGACGAACCTACGGCAGACCGCCGCGCCCCGGCAACGCCGGGCCCGGTCTCTCCCACGCCGCCACGCTCCACGCTCCACGCTCCACGTTCCACGCTCCACGCTCCACGCTCCACGCTCCACGCTCCACGCTCCACGCTCCACGTTTCACGCTCCACGCTCCACGTTCCACGGGGGCGGAAGGCAGTGGAGGGGTAGCCGGGCAGGCGACTTGCGTGAACGCCGTCCGGCAACCGAACGGATCGACACGCACGAGGAAGTGGGGCGACATGCGCATCGCGTTTCTTGGATTGGGCAGCATGGGTGGCCCGATGGCGTTGAACCTGGCGGCATCGGAGCACGAGCTGGTTGTGTGGAACCGCACGCGGGAGAAGGCGTCGTCGCTTGATGGAGTGGAGGTGGCGGGCACCCCTGGGCAAGCGGCGGACGGGGCGGATGTCGTGGTGACGATGTTGTCGAACGACGATGCGGTGGCGGCCGTCGTACTGGGCGAGGACGGGGTGGTGGCGGGGATGAAGGGTGGGGCGGTGCACGCGTCCATGAGCACCATCAGCGTTGCGCTGTCCCGGCAGCTGGCGGCATCGCACGCAGCGCACGGCCAGCGTTACGTTGCCGCGCCGGTCTTCGGCCGGCCGGATGCTGCGGCGAGCGCGAAGCTGCGCGTCGTGGCTGCAGGTGCGCCGGACGCGCTGGCCGCGTGTCGTCCGGTGTTCGATCACGTGAGCCAGCAGGTGATCGAGGTGGGCTCCGATCCCGCGCTGGCCAACGTGATGAAGCTGGCGGGCAATTTCATGCTCGCGTCGGCCATCGAGGCCATGGCGGAGGCCTACGCCCTGGTACGGGCGCACGGCATCGACACGAAGATGTTCCACGAGACCATGGCGGGCGGACTGTTCCGGTCGCCGATCTACGAGAACTACGGTGCCATGATCGAGGCGGGCCGCTTCGAGCCGGCGGGCTTCCTGCTGGAGCACGGGCTCAAGGACGTTCGTTTCGCCCTGCTGGCGGGCGACGAGGTGCAGGTGCCGCTGCCGCTGGCCAGCGTGTTGCGAGACCGGCTGCTTTCGGCGGCGGCCCGCGGCTGGGGCCGCGCGGACTGGGCGGTGCTGGGACGGTTGGCCATGGCGGACGCCGGGCTCGACCAGGGCTGATCGGCCCCGGCCGACCGGGGGAACCCCGCACGGGGGCGCTGGCACGAAGGTTCTCGTCCTGTCCGACATCCACGGCGACGCGGGCGCGTCCATCGTCCAGGGAAACCACGACCGGGCGGCGGCGCTGGGCGTGGAATGCGGGTGCCCGGCCGGGCGATCAGCGGCGCGCAGTGAACCTGCGGACGCGCTCGTTCCCGGCGCGGCCCGGGCGGCTCTACCGGCGCACGACCCGGACCTCGCAGACGGCGTCGTACAATCTGCGGCCCTGGGGTTCGCGTAGGTTGCCGGGGTGCGCCGGCGCGTCCACGCTCCACGCTCCACGCTCCACGCTCCACGCTCCACGCTCCACGCTCCACG
>CAZUFP010000146.1:0-852 GCA_964619835.1 uncultured Gemmatimonadaceae bacterium
CCATGGACGAGGGTTGGACCCGCTGGATCTTTGACCAGTTGGGCGTGCCCTACACGACCGTCCACGATGCCGACGTCAGGGCCGGCCACCTGCTGGACCGGTTCGACGCGCTGCTGCTGCCGCAACAGTCGGCGGAAGCCATCATCAACGGCCGGCGGCCCGGCAGCATCGACCCGAAGTACACGGGCGGCATCGGCGAGGAAGGCGTGCAGGCGATCCGTGACTTCGTGCACGGCGGCGGCACGCTGGTGGCGTTAACCCAGGCCGGCGACCTGGCCATCCAGGCTCTGGACCTGCCGGTCAAGAACCGGTTGGACGGCCTGCGGCCCCAGGACTACTACATTCCGGGCTCGATCCTGCGCCTGGATGTGGACACGAAACAGCCTGTGGCGGAAGGCATGCCACAGAAGAGCATCGCGTGGGTGGAGCGCGGCGCCATGGCGTACGACGTGGGAGACACGTCCGTGAAGGTGATCGCGCGCTATGGCGCGGGTACGCCCCTGCTCAGCGGCTGGGCCCTCGGCCAGAGCTACGTCGCAGGCCAGCCTGCCCTCGTCGAGGTGCCGTCGGGCAAGGGCCGGGTGATCCTGTTCGGATTCCGGCCGCAGTACCGGGGACAGACCGTGGCGACCTACCCCCTGTTGATCAACGCTCTGGCCGCGGGCGGCTCGTGAGTTGAGCCGCCCCGCCCGGGCGTGGGGGTGAGGCGGGCTGTCAGTGGAATGGACGTTGGAGAGCTCCTCGCGCGAGGTCGCCGCGCGGGGAGCTCTCCGTATCCGGCCGTGTCACCGCGCCCGGCTCGGTGCCTCCGTCTTCCCGGGACTCCGCGGCTCCCGCCCTACTTCCCCAGGT
>CAZUFP010000146.1:862-3843 GCA_964619835.1 uncultured Gemmatimonadaceae bacterium
GGCGTCTCCCGCTGTCGCCGCGGACGCGACGCGGGCGCCGGAGTTCCGGCGCCCGCACCATTCATGGCCGCGTGCCCCGAGTCCTACTTCCCCAGGTACTTCTCGGCGTCCGCCTTGTACATGGGCAGGATCTTCGCGTGCTCCTTGTACTCGGGCAGCGTCTTCTTCGACTCGGCGGCGTAGTTGTCGAGGAACTGTTGATACAGGGTCCGTGCGGCGGACGTCCTGCCCTCGTCGGCATCGGCCTGGGCGGCGACGGCCAGGGCGAGGAGGTGGTGGGGCACCTTGGCGAGAATCTGCTGGGCGGTGGCGCGAGCGGAGTCGGGCTCGCCGGCGACGAGCTGGATGAGAGCCACGTGGTAGAGGCCATCATCGTCCAGCGGAGCGGCCATCTGGTACGCTTCGAGCGCCATGGGGACGAAGAAGCGCGCCCCGGAGGTGTCGCCGCTTTCGGCGGACCCCATGATGCGGTTGAACAACTTGTCCGCCGCCTCGCGCGGGCCGCCGGCCAGCGGATCGATTCCGGAAGCGCCGGCCATGTTCGGGGGGCCCGACTCGGTGCCGCCCGCCGCCATTGCGGATCCGGCCGATCCCGCGAACGGCGCCGCCGCGGTCTGGGTCGTGGACGCGGAAGGCGTCGCATTGCCGGACCGGTACGCGACCACGACGGCGATCACGACGATGGCCAGCACGGCCGTCGCCGCGATGCCGCGCCAGGGGACGCCGCCCCCATGGGCGAGGGGCTCCCCGCAGTGGGTACAGAAACGAGCGCCCGGCGCTGTGGGAGCGCCGCAGCCTGGGCAGGCGTCGCCGC
This sequence comes from uncultured Gemmatimonadaceae bacterium, assembly GCA_964619835.1. Taxonomy (GTDB): domain Bacteria; phylum Gemmatimonadota; class Gemmatimonadetes; order Longimicrobiales; family RSA9; genus JARRJS01. The sequence goes on from CAZUFP010000146.1 coordinate 1,677, forward strand.
CCAGGGCCGCGCCGCACTTTGGACAGAAGTTGCCGTCCGACACGTGACCACATTCAGGACATTTCATGAGCGAAATCTGGATCCACCGAGCTGTGCTGGAATTCCGGGTGGGGTCGCGCGGCCCGGTTGGTCGCGCCCCGGCGTTCCGTGAAAGTTGTCGAATTGCGGAGTGGACGACAAGTTGCGTGCCAACGTGTCGAACAGCGGCGCGCCGCACGGCGCGTCGCGTCGCGGGCTTCTCCATCCGGGAGCGTGGTCGGTGCGCGTCTACGTGACGGGAGGCACAGGGCTCCTGGGTTCTCACACCGTTGCCCGGCTGCGAAACCAGGGGGCCGGCGTTCGGGCCCTCGTGCGCCGGAGCAGCGACACGTCCTTCCTGGAATCCGTCGGCGCAGATCTCGTCGTGGGCGACGTGCTGGATGCCCCGGAGACACTGGCCGCGGCCATGCGCGGCTGCGACGTGGTGGTGCACGCGGCGGCGCTGGTCTTCACGCGGGCGTCCTGGAAGGACTACGTGCGCATCAACGTGGAGGGCACGACGGGCGTCCTCACGGCAGCGGCCCGGGCAGGCGTCGGGCGGGTGCTGCACGTGTCCAGCGTCGCGGTGTACGGCTGGACGCCGCACCGCGAGCTGTACCGTGAGGACGACTGGCTGGAGCCGCGCATCCCCCGGAGCCTCGCCTATGCCCACAGCAAACAGCTGTCGGAAGAGCGTGCCTGGGAGCTGCACCGCGCTGGCGCCGTTCGACTGACGACGGTGCGGCCCCCCGTCGTGTACGGGGAGCGGGACCGTTCGGCAACGCCGGTCCTGGCGCGCTGGGCTTCGTTGCCCTGGATCCCTGTGCCGCGCGGCGCCCGCACTCCCATGCCGGTAGTGTACGCGGACAACGTGGCCCGTGGCATCGTTGCGGCCCTGGAGCGGCCGGCGACCGTGGGCCGGGCGTACAACCTGGCGCAGGATGTTCCCGTCAGCCTCGAGGATGTGCTGGCGGGGTTTGCCCGCGGCCTGGGCCGCCAGCCTCGCTTCCTGCGCCTGCCCGCGCGGCCGGCGGCGGCGTTCGCGGGCCTGGCCGACGGCCTGACGCGGGCTCTGCCCGGCCTGTCACGAACGCGAGCCCGCCGCGCGCTCCGGCTCGTGACCCGGGGAAACCCCTACGATTCCGCCCGTGCCCGCCTCGAGCTCGGGTGGACAAACCTCACGCCCCATGACGTCGCGTTGCGGCGCACGGCCCAATGGTGGATGACGGAGGGACCGGAAAAGGCCCGTGGTTGAGCCCTCTCCGGTCCCCGTCCCGCGGGGCGCGCCTCCCGCCCCCGTAGGCGCGCCTGCCCCTCCCTCAGTTGGATCCCGGCGCCAGCAACTGGAAGTACTGGCCGACGTTGAACCCTACCGGATCCACGTTGAAGATGCGGTCCCGGTTGAAGTGTCCCGTGGTTGGGAAGTACGGTGGCGGCATGCTGGCCGCGCAGGTGTCGTACGCGTACCGCTTCGTGTAACCGGTGCCGCCCGAGGACCCGATGGTGCCCACCGCGCCACGGGTCTCCTGGATGACGCCGCCCGTGAGGTAGAGGCAGCCACGGCCCCAGACGTTCGATTCGCACCGCTCCGCCGTGGTTGCGCCGCCCGCGTAGTTTTCCACCGTGAACGTGTTCAACGCCAGCACCGTTGCGTCGATGAACTCATCCTTGGTGTCGTCGTAGGTGAAGTAGTTGCTGCCGAACCACCCGGAAGTATTCGGCCGCTGCGGCGCGTTGATGGCGTTGTCCGCCACGATCACGTCGTTGGCGCTGAACAGGCCCAGCAGGTCGTCACACGTGGCTTCCCGGCCGGGCGCCGCCGGATCCGTGACGTAAACGATGTCGTCCACGATGATGATGTTCCCCGTGGCCGCCAGCGTGACTCGCCCGTGCAGGGTGCCACTCACCGCCACCTTGCCACTGACGTGGATGACGCCCTTGAAGTCCGGGTTGAACCGGCGGCCCATGGGGAACAGGTAGTTCGCCAGGGTCCCGAACCGGTTGGCCAGCGCCGTGTCGACGGCGCCGGGCCACGCGAGCCAGTGCCCGCCCATGGTGTCCGTCGGGACGAAGCCGTTGAAGATGGTGGAGTCCCCGCCCAGGAAGCAGCGGGCCGTCGAGCTGGACAGGGCCGCCTGCTTGCTGTCGT
>CAZUFP010000147.1:0-2327 GCA_964619835.1 uncultured Gemmatimonadaceae bacterium
GGCGGCCATCGGCGCGCCCGGCTCCGCCCGCGCCGTGGGTGCGGCGAACGGGGCCAATCCGCTGCCCATCATCGTGCCGTGCCACCGCGTCATCGGCGCGGACGGCTCCCTCACGGGCTACGGCGGCGGGATCCAGCGGAAGAAGACCCTGCTGGCGCTGGAGGCCAGCCACTCGGGCCTGTTCGGCGGGAGCGTTGCCGGTCGGACCGGGACATCCTGACGCCGGTGTCGCGATCCGCCTGCCTTTGAACGAGTTCGTTGCGCGTTCCTGGCGGTGTCTCATCCAGTCATGGACGTGCCCGACTCGCGGGACCAACGTCGCGCATGGCCGCGCGGACCGAGAAAGAGATCGGAGAGCTGGCGCGACGTCAGCACGGCGTCGTCAGCCGGAGCCAGCTGATGGATCTTGGGCTCCGGCCGGGCGCCATCTTCCGCCGAGCCCGGTCGGGCACGTTGCAACGGCTGCACCGGGGCGTCTACCAGGTCGGCCCCATCCTTCCTTCGGGCGGGGTGGAGATGGCGGCGGTGCTGGCCTGCGGATCGGCCACGTTGATCGCGGATTGGAGTGCCGCAGCGCTGTGGCGGCTCGCGCCGACGCCTGGCGACCCGGCGCCGGAGCCCACCGGCCGGGCGCCGAACCCCACCGGCCGGGCGCCGAACCCCATCGGCGAGTCCTTCACGTTCTCTGACGCGGCGCCGGTGCACGTGCTTCTGGTCGGTGGTGGGGGGCACTCCCGGCCGGGAATCCGGATGCGCCGTGTCGCCCGCCTCGACGATCGAGACCGCACCTCGCTCGACGGGATCCCCGTCACGACCCCCGGACGTACCCTTCTGGACCTCGCCGCCCGTGCCGGCATCCGCGAGCTGGAGCGCGCTGTCGCGCGCGCGGAGCGGGAACGGCTCGTGACCCGCGACGAGTTGGTGGCCCGTTTGGAGCATGCGGTCGGACGACCCGGCGCCCCGGCGCTCCGGGCGGTCCTGGAGTTGGCCGGGGGCCCTGCCGTGGTGCGCTCCGAGTTGGAGGGTGCCTTCCTGGACCTCGCACGCGAGGCGGGTCTGCCCCCGCCGGAAGCGAATGCCGCCGTCGGCGGATACGAGCTGGATTTCCTGTGGCGCGACGTCGGGATCGCCGTCGAGGTCGACGGCTACCGGTACCACGGGACCCGCCCCCGCTTCGAGGCCGACCGGCGCCGCACCGCGCGCCTTGCGGCTTGGGGCATCCAGGTCATTCCTCTCACCTGGAGCCAGGTCGTGGACGACCGCCTCGCCACCGCCGTCCTGATCGGGAACGCACTGCTGCGCGCACAGCTGCGCGGCCAGGCGGCAGGCACATAGGGCAGCCGCGGCCCTCTCTGCTTGCCTCGGGCCCGGAGGTGGACCGGACCCTTCCTGCGATGCCCGTCCCCGCGGCGGACCGAACTGCCCATTCGCGGTGGTCGAAACGCACGCGATCCCAGAAAGATCCGCTATACGGACCAAACGTCGATTCGGCTGGAACCCGCGCACGGCGAACGTGCAGTTCATTCCGCCACGCGGTGCAAATAGTCGTTCCGGTTCGCCGCCGAACGGGGATCGCGCAGAATGGTCCGGGTCGGTCCGATCGTTCAGATCCGTCCGGTTCGCGTGCGTTGATGACCGCGGTGGATCGTGACCGACCGCGCCGTCCCGCCAACGCCGGCCCGACCGCGCCAGACCGCCCGCCGCTGTCCGAGCGCGCCGGCCCGTCCGCTCCCGCCCGACCGCGCCGTCCCTCCCGCCGCTGTCCAACCGCGCCGGCCCGCCCCTGCCCGACGGCGGCGGCGCCCCTGCCCGACCGCGCCGGACCGTGCCCTCTTGATCGGCGCCACCCTCCCTGGTCGAGGCGAAGCGGGGCTGGTCCCGCGATCCGTCGGGAGCCATCTTCTGAACACTTGCTGGCGACGATCCGGCCATCACCGGGGAGCCATCCGGAAGAAAGGGTGCGGCGCAGCGCCGCCCCTCAGTAGAACCGGACGGGCGCGGCCCGACACAGCCGCCGAATGAGAGGTCCGCGCCGTCGCGCGTGGACAAGCGGGGTGGTACCGCGGAGCGCACGGAATGTGCGCGTCGTCCCCGTGTCGGGCTCCGGCCGGAGAGCCGGGCCGAGCACACGGAGATGAACTGCGAGACCCAATGCCATACCCGCGAGCACAACACGGCCGGGCGTCCGAGCCCGAACCCGGCCGGTCCGACCCCGAGCCCATCCCCACCCCACCCACCATACCCCCCCGCGAGGGAGTTTCCCACCCCGACAGGGGCGCGGGCCCCACGTTGCCCGCGAGCGGAGGGGGCCGCGAGCATCACGCTCA
>CAZUFP010000147.1:2337-3506 GCA_964619835.1 uncultured Gemmatimonadaceae bacterium
ACCCTCGCCTACTGGGCCGCGGACGCCACGGTCCGCGCGAGCGTCGAGGCCCGCGAGGCGGGCGACCACGGCGCCAACGAGTTCGTGTTCTACGACGGGCCGCCCTTCGCCAACGGCTTGCCCCACTACGGCCACCTGGTGACCGGCTACGTGAAGGACGCCGTGCCACGCTACCAGACCATGCGCGGTCGGCGCGTGGACCGGCGCTTCGGCTGGGACTGCCACGGCCTGCCCGCCGAGGTCGAGGCGGAGAAGGGGCTCGGCATCGCCCACAAGAGCGAGATCGAGGAGATGGGCGTGGCCGCGTTCAACGACGCCTGCCGCACCTCGGTGCTGCGCTACACGGACGAGTGGCGGGACTATGTCACCCGGCAGGCCCGCTGGGTGGACTTCGACAGGGACTACAAGACGCTCGACCTGGACTACATGGAGAGCGTGATGTGGGCCTTCAAGACGCTCTGGGAGAAGGAACTCATCTACGAGGGCTTCCGGGTGCTGTGGTACTGCACACGCTGCGAGACGCCGCTGTCCAACACCGAGACCCGGATGGACGACGTCTACTGGCAGCGGCAGGACCCCGCGGTGACGGTGGGGTTGCCCCTGACCTCACCGATCCCGGAGCTGGACGGGGCCGAGGCCCTGGTGTGGACCACGACGCCGTGGACGCTCCCTTCCAATCTGGCGGCCGCGGTCCACCCCGACGTGGAGTACGTGGTGGTCGAGCACGACGATCGCCGTTTCGTGCTTGCCGGCGCCCGCCTCGCCGCGTATGCCCGCGAGCTGGGCGAGGATCCGCCGGTGCTGGCGCGGTTCACCGGCGCCGAGCTGGTGGGCACGCGGTATCGCCCGCCGTTCGACTTCTTCGCCGGCCGGCAGGAGAATGCGCACCGGATCCTCGCCGCGGACTACGTGTCGACGGAGGACGGCACGGGCATCGTGCACATCGCGCCCGCGTACGGCGAGGAGGACAAGGAAGTCACGGATGCGGCCGGCATCGAGCCGGTCACGCCGGTGGACGCCGCGGGCCGGTTCGACAGGACGGTGCCACCGTATGAAGGACAGCACGTATTCGAGGCGAACAAGGCCATCATCCGGGACCTGAAGGCGGCGGGCGTGCTGTTTCGCCATGAGACGTACGACCACTCGTACCCGCACTGCTGGCGGTGCGA
>CAZUFP010000148.1:0-3367 GCA_964619835.1 uncultured Gemmatimonadaceae bacterium
ACGACATCCTGGACCTGTCCAAGATCGAGGCGGGCAAGACGGAGCTGTTCCTGGAACGATTCACCGTGGCGGACGTCGTGCGGGACGTCGCGACGACGGTGCAGCCGCTGGTCGACCGGAACGGCAACCGGCTGGTGGTCCGCTGCGCGCCGGACGCGGGCGTCATGGTTGCCGACCTGACGAAGGTCCGGCAGTCGCTGCTCAACCTGCTGAGCAACGCGAGCAAGTTCACGGATTCGGGCGAGGTGTCGCTGACGGTGGAGCGGGGGCTGGAGGGGGAGGACGAGGTCATCACGTTCCGGGTACGCGACTCGGGCATCGGCATGACGCCGGAGCAGATGGGCCGGCTGTTCGAGGCGTTCTCCCAGGCGGAAGCCTCAACGACGAAGCGGTTCGGCGGCACCGGCCTCGGCCTGGTCATCACGCGGCAGTTCTGCCGCATGATGGGCGGCGATGTGACGGTGGAGAGCGAGCCGGGGGTGGGCTCCACGTTCACGGTGCGCCTGCCGGCCGAGGTGGCGGCGCCGGTGGCCGACGAGGCTGTGGACACAACGCTCACGGCGGACGCCACGGGTGCGCCCCTTGACGCGCCCGTGGTGCTCGTGGTGGACGACGACGAGGCCGCGCGAGACCTGGTGGGCCGGTACCTGACCGGCGCGGGGATGCACCCCATCTTCGCCGCAGACGGCGCCACCGGCATCCGGCTCGCCCGGGAGCTGCGGCCGGCCGCCATCACGCTGGACGCCATGATGCCCTCCATGGACGGGTGGTCCGTGCTGACCGAGCTGAAGTCGGAGCCGGACCTGGCGGACATCCCCGTGGTCATGATCACCATCCTGGACGAGAAGCCGCTGGGCCTGGCGCTGGGCGCGTCGGAATACCTGACCAAGCCGGTGGAGCGGGACCGGGTCGTGGCCGTGATGAAGCGGTTCGTCTCCGCCCCGGCCGCGGCGCCCGTGCTGGTGGTGGAGGACCACGAGCCCACCCGCACCATGCTGCGACGCGCCCTGGAAGCGGAGGGTTGTACGGTCACGGAGGCTCCCGACGGCCGGGCGGGTCTCGAGCGCGTCGCGCAGCGGACGCCCGCGCTCATCCTGCTGGATCTCGTGATGCCGGGCATGGACGGGTTCGCGTTCCTGGAGGAATTGCGGAAGCACGACGCCTGGCGCGCGATTCCCGTCGTGGTCGTCACCGGCAAGGACCTCACGGAAGACGAGCGGAGCCGGCTCAACGGCGGTGTCCAGCGCATCGTGCAGAAGGATTCCCTGGACCGGACCGGGCTGGTCGAACGCCTGCACGCGGTGCTTGGCCGCTGGGTGGAGCCGACGCCATGACCCGCATTGCCCGGAACGGCCGCACGTCGCCGGAACGACGGCAGTCGGCGCTGCTGCGCCTGAGCACGCGCATCGCTGGCGCGCACGACGAGACGCAGGTCTGTGAAAGCGTGGTGGACGGACTGCACGACGAGGCGTTGGGCTACGACTTCGTGGGCGTCTTCCTGGTCGACACGGCGACGGGCGAACGGGTGCTGCGGGCCAACGTGGGCTGGCACGGCCCTCAGCACGACTACCGCCTGGCGCCGGGCGTGGGCCTGAGCGAGCGGGCGCTGGACGGCAGGCTTCATTATTCGCCGCGCGTGCGCGACGAGCCGCGTTATGTCACCGGGGCCGCCGGCGGCTCGGAGCTGGACATCCCGCTGGTGGTGGACGACGACGTCATCGGCGTGCTGGTGGTGGAGAGCGAGGACGAGGACGCGTTCCGCCAGGAGGACTTCGAGATCCTGACGGCGGCGGCACAGCATGCCAGCATCGCCATCGGCCGGACCCGTCTGCTGCGCGCCGAGCGCCAGCGGGCGAACGAGCAGAAGGCGCTGCTGGACACGTTGGGGGACCTGTCGGGCGAGCTGGAGCTGTCCCGGCTGCTGCAGGCGGTGGTGCGGCGGGCGGTGGCGCTGCTGAACGTGACGGGCGGCGAGTTGGCCATCTTCGACGAGGCGCAGCAGGAGCTGGTGGTCATGGCGAGCCACAACATCGGCCGTGACTCCACGGGCACGCGCATGCAGCTCGGCGAAGGAGCCATGGGCCAGGTAGCGGAAACCCACGAGCCCCTCATCATCGCCAACTACCAGGAGTGGGTAGAGCGCTCGGAACAGTATGCCGAGACGACGGCGCGTGGCGTGGTGGTGGTGCCCCTGCTCATCGGCCAGCGGCTGGTGGGCACGCTGGCCAGCGTCCACACGGAAGCGGACCGCACGTTCGGGCCGGAGGACCTGCGGCTGCTGAACCTGTTCGCGCCGCAGGCGGCCATCGCCATCGAGAACGCGCGCCTGTACACGGCCGAACGCCGGCGTGCGGACGAGCAGAAGGCGCTGCTGGACACCATGGCGGACCTGTCGGGCGAGCTGGAGCTGTCCCGGCTGCTGCAGCGCGTCCTGGAGCGAACGGTGACGCTGCTGGGCGTGACGGGCGGCGAGCTGGCCATCTTCGACGAGGCGCAGCAGGAGCTGGTGGTGGTGGCGAGCCACAACATTGGCCGTGACTCCACGGGCACGCGCATGAAGCTGGGCGAAGGTGCCATGGGCCAGGTGGCGGAGACGCACGAGCCCCTCATCATCGCGAACTACCAGGAGTGGCTGGAGCGCTCGGAGCAATACGCCGAGACCACGGCGCGGGGCGTGATGGTGGTGCCGCTGGTGATCGGGCACCGGCTGGTGGGCACGCTCGCCAGCGTTCACACGGAGGCCAACCGCACGTTCGGCACGGAAGACCTGCGCCTGCTGAACCTGTTCGCACCGCAGGCGGCGGTGGCCATCGAGAACGCGCGCCTGTACACCGAGGCACAGCGCCAACGCCAGTACTTCCAGACGGTGGTGGAGAACAGCCCGGTGGCCATCGTGACGCTGGACCTGGGCGGCCGCATCGTGGCGCTCAACCCCGCGTTCGAGCGCCTGTTCGGCTACACGCCCGCCGAGGCCGTGGGCCGGGACCTGGACTCGCTGATCAACATCGAGACGACCATGGAGGAAGCGCGCCGGTACACGCGCAACGCCGCAACGGGCCGGGCCGCGCACGGCATCGGCCGGCGCCGCCGCCGGGATGGCTCCTTCCTGGACGTGGAGTTCGCGGGCGTGCCGGTGGACGTCTCCGGTGATAGGGTCGGCATCGTGGCGCTGTACCACGACGTGACGGAACTGCTGGAGGCGCGCGAACAGGCGGAGAGCGCCAACCGGGCCAAGAGCCAGTTCCTGGCCAACATGAGCCACGAGCTGCGCACGCCGCTGAACGCCAACATCCCCCACACGCTCGACGCCAGCGCCGCCGTCCGCGCCGGGCTCAACCGGCTGGTCGTCCGCATCGACACCGGCCTG
>CAZUFP010000149.1:0-3305 GCA_964619835.1 uncultured Gemmatimonadaceae bacterium
CGCTGGCCTGGCAGCCCCGGATGGCGTTCTCGTCAGTGCGGATGCCTTCGTCGGGGGCCTGGAGCGCTTTCCCCTGCGCGATCAGGTACTCGTACTGGTCCAGCCGATCGGCCAGGCCGGACATCTCCGCGATGATCTCATCCTGAGCGTCGTGCAGGGACGGCCCCGCTTCCGTGCTCACGAACGCGGCTCCGCCCGACTTTCCTGCGGAACGCCGGTCTCGATGGGGTTCGTGTCGTCGTTGCTCCACTCGAACCAGCCGCCGTCATAGACGGACACGCGCGGCCAGCCCATGAGCCAGGCGTTGAAGAACGCTTCGCTGCCTCGCCAGCCGGTGCCGCAGTAGAACGCGTTGTGCTTGTCCGGCGTGATGCCGATGGCCTGCCAGGCGGCCTCCACTTCGCCGTATTCCCGGATCGTGTGGTCCAGGTTGCGGTAGTTCTCCATGTGGTAGGCGTCGGTGCCGCAGTCGCCGAAGACCGACCCGGGGATCCGGCCCTTCTTCTCGATGTAGTTGTAGCCGCTCACCTCGCCGATGTACTCCGGCCAGCTGCGCACGCTCACCAGGTTGGCGTCGTCGGAGGCCAGGATCTCCTTCGCCTCCGGCAGGTCCACCGCCAGCTCGGCGGCGCCCGGAATGGCCGCGCCGAAGTCGGCGACGGGGTGCTTCTCAAACTCTTCCTTCGTCGTCTCGAAGCCCGCATCGGTCCAGGCCTGGAGCCCGCCGTTCAGGATGCGGACGTCCTTCACGCCGGCGTACAGCATGATGAACGCGCAGCGGAATGCGGCCAGGTGCCCCGCGCTGCTGCCGGGGAACGGGTCGTCGTTGTCTGGGAAGGAGAACCGGCCGTACAAGACGACGGTCGTGTCGTGGGCGATGCCCAGCTGCTGGAGCGCCTCCCGCAGCTCCGCGGGAGAGCGCCGGTTCCACGTCTCGGGCGCCTCCAGGAGCAGCGTGTTCAGGTCCACCGCCCCGGGGATGTGCCCTTCCTCGTAGTCGCCCCGGTTCCGGTAATGGGTGTGGCAGACGACGTACCGCTGCCCCGCATATTCCGGCGCCGTGCCTTCGGTGAGCAGCTGGTTCAGCCACTCCGCCGAGACCAGGTGCGTGTACCGGGGCAGGTGGTCCATGGGCAGCGCGTCGTTTGCGCTCCATTCGTCCGCGAATCCATGGTAGACCCGGACGTCCTCGTAGCCGGACCGGGCGAACAGGGCGGCCACCTGCTCCGTCTTCTTTCCGTCGTAGCCGTACACGACGACGGGGTGCTCCGGCACGATCCCCTTGGCCCGCACGATCTCGATCCAGTCCAGGTAGTCCGACCACTTGAACGGCAGCGTCCGGGCGCCGCGGATGTGGCCGCCCCGCGCCTCCCCGCGCAGGCGCCAGCCGTTGTACGCGTCAATGGGGCGAACGTCGATGAGCTGCGTGCCCGGCCGGTCCAGCAGCTCGCGCAGCCCTCGAGTGGTCAGCCTTTGTGGGTCGGCCATGGAGAAGTTGTCCGTACGTTGAGGTTCATCGAGGAAACGTGGAACGTGGAACGTGAGGCCGCGTTCGCCACGCACCACGCTCCACGTTTCACGTTCTCACGTTCCACGCTCTCACGTTCTCGTGCTCCCGGGCATCGAGCCTTTACCGCGCCCCGGCCGCGCTCCACACGTTGTCCGCCGGGTTCGCATCCATCCAGATGCCGCCGTCCAGCGTCAGGGAGCGGAGCGTCTTGCGGGTCCGCAGGTTCACCGTGGTCCTGCCCTGGTCCGCCTGCCAGATGGCCGGCGTCTCGTGGACGGTTTGCTTGCTGCCATCGGTGTACTCCAGGACCAGGTTCACGGGCGCATCGAAGCCGCCGATGTTCCGGATCTCCACGGCGTAGCCGCTGCCGGTCTTCCGCACGCCGCCCACGGCCAGGTCGATGTAGCCGTTGGTGAAGTACCAGTCCCGCCAGAACCAGTCCAGCTTGCGGCCGGATACGTTGTCGAACGTGTAGAAGAAGTCCCAGGGCGACGGGTGCTTGCCGTGCCAGCGCTGGATGTAGGCGTGCAGGCACTCGGCGAACACCTTGTCGCCCAGCAGGTCCTTCATGGCCAGGTAGCCGAGGGCGGCCTTGCCGTAAGCATTGTCGCCGTACGACATGCCGGTGAGCGCGTCGGCCGGCGTGATGATGGGCAGGTCCGACAGCGGCGAGGGGTTGTGGATCCAGCGGGTGACGCGGAACTGCTGGAATGCGGTGTCCGCCCGCGCCCGGCCGAGATCGTTCGTGCCGATGAGGTACTCCAGCGTGGTGGCCCAGCCCTCGTCCATGAACGCGTAGCGCGTCTCGTCGATGCCCATGTAGAACGGCATGTACGTGTGCGCGATCTCGTGCTCCGCCACGAAGCGCGAGAAGATGGTGTCCGCGTAGGCCGCGTCATTCACCATCATGGGATATTCCATGCCCGCGCCGCCCTGGAAGATTGTCGACTTTTCGTACGGGTAGGGCACGCCGGGCCAGTTGGCGGAGAACCAGGCCAGCGCGTGGCGGCCGTAGCGCACCATGTGGCGGAAGTCGGCGGCAGTGTCGTTGTACGCCGCCTGCACGCTGGCGCGCCGCTTCGTCTTCGGGTCCACGAGCACGCTGCCGGCGTCCCAGTCGTAGTGGTCGCTCAAGCCGAAGGCCATGTCCGGCACGTAGGTCGCCGTGAAACGCCAGACGTTCAACGGGTTCTTCGCCGTGACGTCGCCTCCGGCCAGCTCGGCCCTGGTCGCCACGCGGATCGTGGCGTCGGACGTGAAGGACGACTGGTACCGCTTCAGGATCTCCGGCTGTAGCACCGATTCCGGGTGCTGCAGCGTGCCGGTACCCCAGACCAGGAACCCGGGCGGGACCTGGATGGACACGTCGTAGTCGTTGAAGTCGCTGTAGAACTCGTGGCCCACGTGCTCCATGGTGTCCCAGCCGTTGGTGTCGTCGTACACGGACACCCGCGGGTAGAAATAGGCCAGGTAGTACGTGGTGGAGTCGATCATGCCCTCGCGGCCCGGCCGCCGGGTGATGTCGTAGTGCCAGGTGAAGGACAGGTGCACCGAGTCGTGAGGCAGGAGCGGCGACGGCAAACGCACCGGCGCCCACGTGAAGAAGCGCGGGTTGTCCGGGAACGGTTGAGACGTCCCGTTCACCGCGAACGCGTCAATGTGCTCGCCGGATGTCAGGGACTGCTCCGAGGCGCCGCCGTCCCTCGGCGCGCCCGGCTTGTGGTCGTTCTGGAACAGCCGGATCACCAGGGCGGACAGCGTGTCCGGACTGTTGTTCACGTAGGTGATCTCTTCC
>CAZUFP010000150.1:0-3291 GCA_964619835.1 uncultured Gemmatimonadaceae bacterium
AGCGGCGCGATCTCCGCCTGCTGCTCCTGCACCGCCTTCACCAGCACCGCCGACAGGTTCGCGTACGACAGCGACAGGTACCCGTCGGCGTCCTGCTTCACCAGCTCCGGGAACAGCGGCTCCACCTGCTGCGCCGTCAGCCCGATCTCCTCGCCCGACGGACGCCCCGTGCCCGGCCGGAACCGGTAGCGGATGGGCGTCAGCTGCATGACCTTCGCGAGCGTGCCCTCCAGCGGCTCCATGTCTTCCTTCAGCCGGGCGTCGGACGACTGCGTCAGCGTGCCGGCGATGGTCAGGTTGCCGTTCTTGTAGAGCGTGAGCGCGTTCGAAGGGCTGGAGCTGCCGTAGCCGTTGCCGGCGACGAAGAGGGGCTCGGTCGGGTACCAGTAGTCGTCGGTGCCCGCGATCACGTTGAACTCTCCGATCACCACCGACCCGTAGGCCTGGGCGGTCGTGTGGAAACCGAGCGCGGTTGAATACTCGCCGTTCGCGGTCGTTTCGAAGTTGAGTGTGGCCGATGAGATGCCGTTGGCGAGCGCGTAGGAGCCGAGAGCGGTGGCGTTGAGGCCGTGGGCGGTCGTCTCTTCACCGATAGCCACCGCATAGCCGTTGTCCGCCATCGCGTTGTAACCGATGGCCGTCGAGTAGTTGCCGACATTGGCCGCGTCCCACTGCGTGCCGGCCACCGCACCCGCCCGGAAGGCCGCCTTCTCCGGATACCACATCATCCGCGTGCCCGCACCGCTCACCGGTGGCGGAACGGTGGTCCCGGACTGGTACGACCCCGTCGCCAGGAACGACCCCTCGCCATTCACCCGCACCGAGTCCAGCACCGACACGTAGCCCGCGTGGAACCCGCCCGACCCGTCCCGCGCCACGATGGCACCCGGCGTGTTCCCCGCCGTCGCCGTCGTGGCACTGTTCGCCACCTTCCCGCCCGAAGTGATGGTCGCCAGCTTCGTGTCCGGGATGTTCGCGCCGGGGTTGATGTCGGCGCTCACGATGGTCCCGTCCACGATCTGGGCGCTGGTCACGCTGTCGATGCCGGCCGCCGCCGTCGTCTGCAGCGTGCCGTCGGGGAACAGCAGCCCGCCCACCAGCAGGTGCAGCGGCACCAGCAGCCGCATGCTGTCGGTGCGGATCGTCGCCACCTCGGCGCCGGCCGGGTTCTTTGCCTGCACCAGGACCGACTGGGCCGCCGCGCCGATGGGCGCCGAAAGGAACAGGAACAGGGCAAGCGACGACGCGGAACGGCGTGCGTTCATGAGTCACCTCGCGCAGCGGGATGATCGGGTCCACCGGCGGGGACCGGTGGGCGGAGTCGACGGCACGAAGAAAGGCCAGATCGCGCGAATGATCCGGCCCTCGTTCGGCCAGCCGTCTTCCAGAGTGTTCGGGAAAGAGTGTCGCCGAATCAGACGAACGTCGTATATTGGGGATCGGCAGGCCCGGGCGATCTCCCCGCGACGGGCCGCCTTTTCCGTTCCCGTGGCCAAGAAATCAACGTGGATCTGATCCTCGACGAGGACGACGTCCGCCGTCTGAACGACGCCGCCCGCGTCCTGCTGTCACCGTCCGACCACTCCGACCTGCGTGCCTGGGTCGAGGCCGCCGTACGCGCCACGACCCGGTTCCTGAAGGCAGACGCGGCCATCATGATCCTGCCCGCCGCCGACGGCACCGTGCTCTGGAGCGAGAACGTCCCCCGGGCATTCCTCGGGGCGGTGCAGGAAGCCGTGACGGGCGCGGACACGCCCGCGCCCGGCAATGCCACGACGCGGGAGATGCCGGGTGGAGCGTCCGTGTTCCGGCGCCGGGTGCCCCCGGAATTCGGGGCGCAGACCTACGTGGGACTCCGCACGCCGACGCCCGGCGGGCCCGCGGCACTCGGCTGGAGCCACGCCGGCGCCAACCCCTTCGCCCCGGCGGACAGCCGCGTCGCCGTGAGGCTCCTGTCCCCCGCCTTCCGCACCGGCGTACGCGTCGCGCTCCAACGCCACGCCGCGCGCCAGGACCGGCCCGCGCCCGCCCAACTCCCCGGCGTCCGCGAGGTCATGGCCGCCCACGACCTCACCCGCCGCGAAGCCGAGGTCGCCCTCCTCCTCGCCCGCGGCGCTTCCAATCGCGACGCCGCCGAACACCTCTGCGTCAGCCCCCACACCGTCCGCAAACACGCCGAGCACATCTTCGCCAAGCTCGGCATCCACTCCCGCACCGTCCTGGCCCTCCTGCTCGCCCTGGGCGCCGGCGCCGGGTAGTCCCTCGCCTCACCCCCCTCGCCTCACCCCCCTCGCCTCACCCGCCTCGCCTCACCCGCCTCGCCTCATCCTCCTCGAAGTACCCTCCTCGAAGTACCCTCCTCGCCTCACCCTCCTCGGTTCACCCCAGAGACCGCGCGATCGCCCACTCGATGACCGCCGGGTCCCGCGCCGCCTCCGTCACCAGCTGCGCCGGGTCCGGCCGCCGGCCCACCCGCATCAGGTCCAGCCGGTCCGCGTCCCAGCACGTGCCCAGGGTCGGGTCCTCCGTCTCCTTACCCCACGTGTGCAGCCGGCACGCCTCGACGAGAAGGTCGAGCTGTTCCTCCGTCACCGGGACCAGCGACCGGTCCAGCGTCCGGATGAACTCCGCCGCCCGCGCCCCGTGCTCCGGGTCCCGCGCGTTGTCCCACCGGCAGCTGTCGTGCAGCGCCGCGAAGAACTCCACCACCACGACGTCGGCGCCCGTCACCGGCGCCAGCCGGAAGGCGTTGTCCCGCACCCGCTCCCAGTGGTCGATGCCGTGGATGCCGTGCCAGTTGAGACGGTACTGGGCGCGGATGACGTCCAGCAGCGCGGGGGTGACGTGGTGCCAGGTGTTCGCGGGCATGGCGAGCCTCGTCGCGTTGGGCCAGGGTCCGGTCGCGTTGGTCGGGGGAAGGTTCGCCGGAAATGGCGGGCCGGTCAAATCGGGGGATGAACCGAGGACGATACTGCGAGGAGGATACGGCGAGGAGGGTGACTGCGAGGAGGATACGGCGAGGCGGGTACTTCGAGGAGGGTGAGGCGAGATGGTACGGCGAGGCGGGTACTTCGAGGCGGGTGAAGCGAGGTGGGCGGTTGGCACCCGTGCGGGGTCCGCCTCGGTGCGCCAGCGCCGCGGCGTCCGCCTCGGTTCACCGGCCTCGGTTCACATCCTCGCGGTACCCGCTTCGCCTCATCCGCCTCGCCTCATCCGCCTCGATTCATCCGCCTCGATTCACCCTCCTCGCTTCACCCTCCTCGCTTCACCCTCCTCGCTTCACCCTCCTCG
>CAZUFP010000151.1:0-3124 GCA_964619835.1 uncultured Gemmatimonadaceae bacterium
CCGCCCAGGAAGCAGCGGGCCGTCGAGCTGGACAGGGCCGCCTGCTTGCTGTCGTTCCCGTGGTTCGGGTGCTCGGTCACGGGCACCCACACGCCGCTGTGGAAATGGCCGCAGTTCGGCGAGTACTTGAGGCCGGTGGACGGCACATCGGCTACGACCCACGCGGGGTCCGAGGCCTGGTAGGCCATGATGAAGCCTTCGTCATCGTCCGTGGCATCGCCGTCCCCGTTGACGTCCAGCGCCACGAACTGGAGGCGCAGCGTCGACTGGCCCGATGGCCCGGACGTGCTGCCCGTGAAGTTCATGTGCCCCGAAGTGGCCAGCGTCTGGAGGCGGTTCAGGTCCTCCGTGGTCGGCATCTCGATGCGCGCCACACCTTCGTCATACCCCTTGTCGAAATGGCCGTAGCGAGAGCCCTGCACCGTCTTCGCCGTCGTCACGGTGCCGTGGAACGTGGCGCCGGACGAGTAGATCTTCAGGTAGTCGTTCGTGTGAACCGGGCCGTAGATCTGGTCGCCGCCACCGAACGAGATGTTGGACGGTTCCACGTCCGTGAAATACGCGTACTTGGCGAAGCTTTCCTGGCGCAGGTCGGACCGCCGGACCACTTCCTCTCCACCGCCGCTCCTGGCCACCGACACGATGCTGGCGTAGACGCCGTACTGGCCCCGGATCACGCCCCGTGGGCCGGCATACACGCTGCGCGTGACGCCTGGAATGACGTGCCCCGACGCGTCCCGCACCACCGCGTTGCTCTGCAGGGTCACGTAGCCGGTGTCCGGCACGCTGTCGGCGCCGCCGTTGAGATCGGCCCTCGCCACTTCGAGACCGGCGAGGGCGATGTCGGACAGCAAGCCCAGCTGCTGTTCCGACCGGTTCACCAGCTGGGTGTTCATGGACAGCGTCGCGGCCGTGGCCGAGATCGCCGCCACGGCGATGAGCACCAGCAGCGTGACAACGAGGGCGATGCCCGGTCTATTCTGTAATCGCGACATGCTTACCTTCCCTTCGTCACGGTGTCGGCACCACGGCCGTGACCGTCGTGGATTGGTCCGACAGCGTGGGGGTACAATCCTGCGCAGACACCGCGTATTGGTATGTCTGGCCGGCCTGCACGACACCGTCCACGTACGAGTAGGATGAAGCACCTGCGGGAATGCTCAGATAGGGCGAACCCCAGTCGGTGATGCCGGCCAACCGGCGCCAGACGACGTAGCGGACCACATCGTGCTCGCCCCCGTTCTCGTCGATGGACTGGCCCCAGGCCAACGCCACTTCCGGGTTGCCCGAGGTGGCATTGAGCTGGCCCGTGGCGCTGACCGTCGTCACGGCCAGCGGCTTGCCGCCGCAGCTCTGCGACGTGGCCAGGCCTACGTTGGGCAGCCAGATCAGCCGGGACACGGCGATGGTGTGCTCGCCGGTGCCGGTCAGGCCGTTGGTCGCCGTCAGGTTGATGCGAACGCCCCGTACGCCGTCGATGCGCGCCACGCTGCCCGTGTCGGCCGCCGACATGTGCACGGCCGCGGAATGGGTCAACGGCAGCACGTTGGAAGGGACCACGGCGTTGTAGGTCGCCGCCGTGTCCGACGTGATCTGCTCGTAGTACTGGAAGAAGGGCGTGCTGTCCGTTTGCAGCAGATTGCGGGCGACGAGCTCCGGATTCTGGTCGTTCACCTGCCGGTACAACCGGTAGTCGTCCGTCCTCGTCGTCGCCGTGTCGGCCTGGAAGAAGAACACGATCGTCTCCGCGGCGCCGTTCACTCCGCCTTCCATGTACGTCGTGTCCGGATAGGAGAACGACGTCGCGGGGATGGTGATCCGGCGGGTCTCCGGCAGCGCCCCGACCTCGGCGTTCGTGGCGGACGTGTCCGCGAAGACCGCCGAGATGTCGTTCTGCGTGTTGGACGCGTAGTCCGCGTTGAACGCCACCACGTTCGCCCCGGCATAGATCAACGCCGGCTGCTGCGCCGTCACGCCGGAGCCGGCAAGGCGGATGTCCTGTTGGATCTGGTCGACCGCGAAGCGGAAATTCTGCAGCACACCCAGGCGATCGGTGCCCTTGCGCAGCACGTCCGATTCCTTCTCGAACGCGCCCAGTGCCCCCGCCACGACCACGCTGAAGATGGTCAGGGCAATGAGCATTTCCACGATCGTCATGCCCGGACGGTTCTTCTGCATGATGGCTCTCATGGCGCCGCCAGGATGATGGTTCTCGCCACGTCGGACGAAAGGCCCTGCCCGCCCACCGTGACGGTCACCGTTTTGTAGTCCACCACGCCCGTCGCCGTGCTATCCACCGTGTGCGCCACGACCGTGGCCCGCTGCAGGCCCGTCACGCCGTCCGGATCCGTTTCCGTACCGGCAAACGTCGATTCGATGGACGGGTAGTTGGGGTACATGCGTATTTCTTCGACACGACCGTCCGCCAACTCGATGGCCGTGGCCGTGCGATCGGCCACCACCACGTGGTGGGCGAAGCGTGCGCCGGCGCCCTGGAGTGCGCCGAACACCACGACCAGCAGCACCAGGGCAACCATCAGCTCGACCAGCGTGAAGCCTTCGCGATCAGTCATCAGCCACCTCGAACCCACGTGCCGTTCTCGAAGCGGAACCAACTGGGCCGGCCGGTGGCACGCTCCACCTCGATCAAGCGTGCATCCCCGGACCGCGCCGAGTGCCGCATGCCTTCCGGCGTCGTCAGGTAGATCGCCCCCGCTTCCGTGAGGGCCCCGTTGCGCATGAACGTCAAGGACGGCCACCCGTTCTGGCGCCCGCTGAACGTGATCGGCGGCGTATCCCCGGTGCGCGGCGTCGCCGCGCCCGTGCCGAACACCACCCCGTCCCCGACCGGAATCAGGTACTGGTGCTCCCCGTCTTCGATCTGCCCGTCGTTGTTCAGATCCTGGTGGATCCGGATCGTTCCATCCACCGTGTCGAAGGCAACCACCACGTTGCGCTGGCTGGTCACCGCCATACGTTGGGCCTGGAACAGGCTGCTCACGATCGCCTGTACGCCGTTCTCCGCCCGGGAACGGCCCTTGCCAAGCGCGGGAAGCGCTAGGCTCGCCATCACCCCGATCACGAAGAGGACGACGAACAACTCGACGAGCGTAAAACCGGAACG
>CAZUFP010000152.1:0-3073 GCA_964619835.1 uncultured Gemmatimonadaceae bacterium
GTCCAGACCGGAAACGACGGCCAGACCCCGTTCTTCCGGCAGACCAAGTACACGTCCCTGGGCGCCAACGTGCCCATGTCCAAGGGCACCGAGATGCTCATGATCCGCGCCGAGGCCGCTCTCCGGAACAACGACCTCACCACCTTCACGGATCGCATCAACGACGCCCGCGACGTCTACGGCATGGCCCACATCACCCAGCCGGCCACCGTCGCCGATGCCTGGACCGTCATGCAGTTCGAGCGCGGCGCCACAAACTGGCTCGAGGCCCGCAGGTTCTGGGACCTCCGCCGCTGGGGCGATGAAGGCCTCAACACGTTCCTGCAGAATCGGACCAACTGCATCCCGATCAGCCAGAACGAGCAGATGAGCAACCCCAACGTGCCGTGAGCCGACGCCCTGCGTCGGCTCAGGACGGGCCCTTCGGGCCCTAGGTCGGTGCGCCTGACGGCGCACCTCAGGATGGCGCGCCGCTTCGCGGCACGCCCAGGACGCGCGCCTGCGGCGCGCTAGGGTTGGAGGGCACAGGTCACGGGCGCTGCGCGAGAGGAGGCAGGAATCCTCGCCGCGCAGCGCCCGCGGCATTTGCCCTACCATGCAATACCTGGCCGCGACGGAGGCGCGGCGTCCCAGGCGCTGAAGGCGGCGTCCTAGCGCCGCCGAAGGCGGCGGGTCCTGAGCGTGCCGCAGGCACGCGGCCTGCCGACGCCAAGGGCGCCGGCAAACGAAGGCACAGCCGTTGCAACCTTCAGCATCGTTTCATTGGAGGTTCACACAAAGGCAAGGAGGCCCCATGGACCGTCGGACCCTCGGCACCGATCTCACCGTCTCCGCCATCGGGCTGGGTTGCATGGGCATGAGCGAGTTCTACGGCGCCACCGACGACGCCGAGTCGATCCGCACCATCCATCGCGCCCTGGAGCTGGGCATCGATTTTCTCGACACGGCGGACATGTACGGACCGTTCAAGAACGAGGAGCTGGTCGGCCGGGCCATCAAGGGTCGGCGCAGTGACGTCGTGCTGGCCACCAAGTTCGGCAACGTGCGGGGCCCGAACGGCGAACGGCTGGGCATCCGCGGCGACCCCGAGTACGTGCGGCAGGCGTGCGAGGCGTCCCTGCGGCGCCTGAACGTCGACCACATCGACCTCTACTACCAGCACCGCGTGGACCCGGACGTACCCATCGAGGACACCGTCGGGGCCATGGCGCGTCTGGTCGAGGAGGGCAAGGTGCGCTACCTGGGGCTCAGCGAGGCCGCGCCCGAGACCATCCGGCGGGCCCACGCCACCCACCCCATCACCGCGCTACAGACCGAGTACTCCCTGTGGACGCGGGACGTGGAAGAGGACGACGTGCTAGCCACGGTGCGGGAGCTCGGCATCGGCTTCGTCGCATACAGCCCCCTGGGCCGCGGGTTCCTCACGGGCCGCTTCAAGTCACCGGACGATATCCCGGAGGGCGACTTCCGGCGCCACAACCCGCGCTTCGAAGGAGAGAACTTCCGGCGCAACCACGAGCTCGTGGCGCGCGTGGAGGGGCTGGCGAAGGCGAAGGGGACCGCGCCCGGCCAGATCGCTCTCGCCTGGGTCCTCCATCAGGGCCGCGACATCGTACCCATCCCCGGCACCAAGCACGTCCGTTACCTGGAGGAGAACGCCGCCGCCACGGATCTCCGCCTCGACGAAAACGAGATGGCGCGGCTGGACGAGGTCTTCCAGCCCGGTGCCACCGCCGGCCTCCGCTACCCGGAAGCCGCCATGGCCGCGGTCCACAGGTAAGGCGGACCGGACCGTCCGGGCCACCCGCGGCCCCGGGCCTCCAGACCCACGGGCCCGGGACCCGGCGGCCCCCCCTGCATCCGGCGCCGCCAGGAACGCTGCCTCCGCAGACGGCCAGTCGCGGACGGAATCCTGCGGCAGCCCGACTCCATTCCTGGCGGCGCTAACGCCTCGTCCACATGGCGCCGGGATCTGTGCCGGCGCCGAGCCCTTCGCCTACAGCCCCGAACCCGGTCCGGGGGCGCCGACCCTGGTGTTCAGCATCTCCACGCTCGCTTCGCCGGGAACGGCCCCGCTGGTCGATGGTGCCGGAAGCACATGGCAGAATCCGCAGTTCCCGTCCGGCTCGTGGTTCACCCGATCCTGGTGGCACACCAGGCAGAACTGCCGCGTGCGCGGCACGCCCCGGATGGATGCCGGCAGGTTCGCGTGGCAACCCGCGCCTTCACAGCCCAGGTGCGCCTCCCGCGTGTGTGCGCCCAGCACATACATGGTGTGGCACTGCAAGCAGTTGGACGTCGCCTGGTGATGAGCCTCGTGACACGATGAGCAACTCGTGCCGCCGGCTCGCAGAGCCAGCCCCTCCGTATGGCACGTCGTGCACTGGAACCGCACGTGTTTGCTGTGGTCAAACGGCAGGTCCCGCACCGGGTGATCCTGCCGGCCGAGCTCAAGGTCGAACCGGTGACGGATGCGCGTCTGAACCGCCGCGACCTTCGTCCGATCATGGCAATACAAGCACGACACTCCCGCCCGCGCCGTGTGATGGCACCCGCGGCAGTCCTCCGTGCTCTTCACCTTCATCGCCCCGTGGTGCACCCGCGTGGCGTGACACGTACCGCACGCCAGATCCCGATGCTTCGCGTGCTCGAACGTCGCGCCCAACGGCACACCCGCACCCGTCTCCCAGACGTGGGCCGGCGGTTGCGGACCCGTCCGGTTCATCACGTGGCAGAACACGCAATTCTCCCCACCCCCCGGGATGCGCGCATTGTGCGCCGGATGACAACCAAGGCAGTTGGCCAGTACCGGGGCCGTCACGCCCCGGTGGAACGGACTGCTGTCCGCCGCCGCTCGATGGCAACCCGTCGACGCACACGTCGCCGACGTGGCCTGCACCCTTCCCGTGTATAGATCATGGCACGTGGAGCAGATCGCCCCGTGAGGCTCTGTCTTCGGGACCGCAGTCTCCAGACACCGGCTCGGCGTCAGACACTTCAGGTCGCCCGGCGGCTCCTGCCCCGCCCCCCCCCCCCCCCCCCCCCCCCCCCCCCCCCCCCCCCCCCCCCCCCC
>CAZUFP010000153.1:0-2870 GCA_964619835.1 uncultured Gemmatimonadaceae bacterium
ACGTACTGGTCCGGGTCGGCATCCGTTCCCTCGCCCCGCCTGCGGTTACGCAATCTGTCCAGCCACTCAGCCACGCGTCGATCCTTTCTTTTCGCGGCGTCGCTCCGGACGTGTCCGCCGCTAATCTTGATTCTAACCGCTGCCGCCGGCAGACCAAGCCCAATCCGGCCCGGGGAAACAGGCCCGCGCCCCCTCCGCTACGGCCACAGAACCGGCCGCAGCCTGCGGGCCAGACACGACTCTCAAAACAAAATTCAAACTTGACGCCTCCCTCACAACGTATTGGGAGGGGGGCTGTGTGAGGCTGAGGGGAGCGGGGTTGGGGCCGGAACGCGGCGTCAGGCCGCCCGTAGGCGGCCAAGGGAGGCCAACCGCCGCGCGGAATCGACCAGAACGCGCAAGAATGGGCTCGCCAGGGCCGCGAAGTCCCGGATCCCCCGCTTCTTCAGCGCCGCCAGCGCACGCCAGAGGTTCCACCCCGCGCAACGCAGCAGCACGGCCATCGTCACCCGCGGCCGGCCCCGCGTCCGCACCCGCCCCAGCCCGGTCTTCCGCTTCAGCCCGCTGTTGACTGACTCGCCCCCGCTGCGGATCCGGTAGTGCTCCCGGAACGCCTCGGTCGCCTGTTCGGCCCGACGCCCCGCCAGCCGACGCTGCGACGGCGTGTGACGCAACACGTACCGGCCCCGAGACTGCCGCACCGGGCACTGCGCCCGATCCGGGCAGTTCCCACACGCCTCCGCCGGCATCACCGTCACCGTCCGGCCCTTCTCGGCGTCGTACACACTCGACACCGGCGCCACCCCCGCCGGGCAGCGCTGCACCGTCTCGCGCCGCTCCTCGACGACGAAGTCGTCCACCGTCAACTGATCCTCTGTCTGCGGGGGCACGCCCGGGATGGGACTTTGCAGGTCCACCCCACGCTCCCCGGCCGCGGTGACGTTCTCGTCGCTGCCGTAGCCGGCGTCCGTGTACATCAACTCCGGCTTGCGCCCGTGACGGGCCAACTCCTCCAGCATCGGCTCCAAGGCATCCTGATCCGACTGATGCGCCGGCTCCACCGCCACGGCGGTGATCAACTGCACGTCATTGGCCTGGCCGCACGTCTCGGCGATCTGAGCCTGATAGCCCGGGCCCTTGTGATGATCGTACGTCGCATCCGGATCCGAGGGGTTCTGCTGAACCGCACCGCCCGTCTTCGCTCGCACCGTCAACGCGGTCCGGTCCTCCGAGACGATGCACTGCTCTTCCAGTATCCGACGGGCCGCCTGGTAGCTGCTCCGCCGGCTCACCTCCGCAACCTCCGCAAAGCGATTCACCACCGCCAGCAGGTCCTCGGCCACCTCCTGACGCAACCGCTGCCGGACGCCGTCAAAGTCCGCGAACAATCGCGATTGCGACGGCGCGTAACGCGCGCGAAAAGCCTCCGGCAGGGCCTCATACAACGCCCGGTCATGACGCTTCACCTGGGTCAGCAAACGCTTGATCGCCACCCCCATCAGACGCGTCCGACCGAACTGGGCCATGTCCGAGAACACGTGCGTGGAATCCAGCCGCTGACGCGACACGTCCACATCCAGCAGCCCGATCAGCCCGGCCGTCACCCGCTCGAAGATCTCCCCGGCCAGATCGCTCTCCGCGAACAGCCGTTGATACCGCTCCACCGTCGCGTGCGACAGACTCGCCTCGGCCGGCGCCACGTTCAGCGCGTAATGCCACCGGGCGTCGAAGAGGTAACGCTCCACCGCCTCCTCGATGGTCAGGTTGAAGTATTCCTTCAGGAAGATCGCCCCCGCCATCGAGTACAACTCCTTGGTCGGACAGCCCAGTTGAGGGTGGAAGTGCTCGCCCAGTTCTCGCACCGGCATGAGATGCAGCAGGTTGGTGCGGAACAGTCCCGGCCAGTCCTCGCGGAGCCGACTGACCGCCACCGGAGAAAACTGGCTCTCCGCCGGGTCAAACAGCAACTTCTGTCGGGGATCGACGATGTGTCGCATTGTAAGACAACCTCCGTGTCAAAAAACACTTACAACACACAACAAACTACGTCATCCCAGAAAGAAAGGCAAGAAAAAACACGACAACTTCATTCAAATAAAATACTTACACATAATCTCCTCCGCCCGGGACTTCTGAGGGAGGCGTCAAAGTTAGGATTTTGTTTCCGGAGTCGTGCGCGCCCCTCCGGCCACGGGATTGAACGGGAATGAACGGGATCGAGCGGGATCGAGCGGGATCCAGCGGGATCCAGCGGGAATCCGCCATCCGTCCGGGGCCCTGCACGACTCGATGCAAACCGCGCAGGTAATCGGAAGAGTTCTTGCTTACGCGGCCCGGGGGGAGGACCATGTACGAGCGATCGCCGGGACTGACGGGGCCCCGACGGAGGCGCGGCGATCCGTTCGTGCGGCACAGACAGAGCACACACGCCTCGCTTGCGGTGCGCGTGCGACCTCCGCATCGTGGCGGCACAGCCACAGAAAGGATGGAATGATCCATGGCAGCCTTGCCCGACAGCGTCCGCCAGGCATGGGACGATCGCGACGGCCCGGCGATTCTGGCGACGGTCAGCCCGGAGGGCGTCCCCAACATCATCTACGTCACCTGCGTCGGCGCGTTCGGCGACGACCGACTGGTGGTGGCCGACAACTACTTCGACAAGACCCGCAGGAACCTGCGCGCCGGCGGCAAGGGAGCGCTGCTGTTCCGCAACAAGGCGGGCAAGGCCTTCCAGGTCAAAGGCACGCTGGAATACCACAGCGACGGCGAGGTCTTCGACGACATGAAGACCTGGAATCCGCCCAAGCACCCCGGCCACGGCGCCGCGGCGCTGCGCGTCGAGGAGGTATACTCCGGCGCCGAGAAGCTTT
>CAZUFP010000154.1:0-2855 GCA_964619835.1 uncultured Gemmatimonadaceae bacterium
GACTTGCTGGCCATCACGGCGGTTCATCCGATGCGGGAACAGGCGGTCGCCCGGTTCCTCAGACGGACCGGAGCCTCTCCGAGCATCGTCGCCGAGCTTGTGCAGCGGGGGGAGCTGATTGAGGTGGCCTATGGCGGACACCGCTATATCATGCGCCCGACTGCCCGCGGCGAAAATGCGACGATCGAGAAGGGAAGGGCAAGATGACGATCTGCATCCCCACGATGAGCAACAGCGGCGCGACAGCCGTTCTGTCACCGCATTTCGATAGCGCGCCGTACTACACTCTCGTCGACCTGGAAGCTTCCTGGGCCCACGCCTATGCGAATCCCTGGACGGGGATGAGGGTTGGTGGTACGCCGGGAAGGGCCCCGAGGGAAGGGCCGTCGACGCGGTCGTCTGCAAAGCGATCAGCCCCACGGCATTGGAACAGTTCCGGGCTCATGGGATTCCGGTTCTGGCGACCGAGGCCGGGACCGTGGCCGAGGCCGTCCGGGCCTTCCGGGAGGCGAAGGTTTCACGGCTGACGCGTGCGTCTCCCCTGGCACGCGTGAACACCGGTACGCTGTAGGGGAGGCGTTGTCGGGTGTCGAGCACATTGTGGCGTCTCAGAGATGGACCGCGACATCGTACGCCTCTTGGACGGCTTCCAGGACCCCGCGCGGCGCGTTGGCGTCGCCGACTGCGTGCAGCTCGATGCCGGTTCCTTCCAGTGCTTCCGCGATCTCGCGGTTCGGGCCCTTCTCCAGCACCGTCACTGTGCGTCCCTTCGCCGCCAGATCCATGGCGGCCCGCAGACCCGATGGCCCTGCTCCCGCGATCAGAACGTCGCTTACCAGCGATCTCGATAGCTTGTCGTGGTACGCTCCCACGATGGCCCTCGTGATCCGGGTCTCATACGAATCCGTCATGATCTCCCTCACCCTCCCGTCGCCGTTTGCCCCGACCGCCGCACCCAACTCCTGTCCCGCAACGGCGTGGCATACTCGCAAGTATCCCGTTTGTAAGGGTAGACCGTTTGTATGAAATTGGCAACATGACAATATTTAGGCGACTCTAGCGCACGATCGTGCATGGGCAGCGTTGCCAGTAGCGTGGCAAATGCATACTTTTGGGTATGTCCATTCACGGCGGGTTGGTTGTAGCCGTGTGAAGCGATGCCAGAAGCGGAAGGGAGGCAACGAAGATGAGCATTGTCGGCGTCACGGTGACTGCGCCGGATCTGGATGCGGACGTGGACCTTCGATTTGGCCGGGCACCGTACATCGTGTTGGTGGACTGGGAGACCATGGGATGGGAGGTGGTGGAGAACCCGGCTCAGGATGCGGGTAGTGGTGCGGGTATACGGGTGGCCGAGTTGCTGGCGGAGCGGAAGGTGAAGGCGGTGGTGAGTGGGGAATTCGGTCCGAATGCGCACCCCGCGTTGCGGGCCGCGGAGATTCCCATGTACTACGCCCGAGAGGGGATGACGGGTCGGGAGGCGGTGGAGCGCCTGAAGAAGGGGGAGCTGGAGTCGTTGGCGGCGGTCGCCGGAGCCGGGTCAGCGGAGGGCGGGGAAGGGGTAGGCAGGCGCGCGGGCGCAATCGGGAATCTGGTGGGAGGAGTCGTGGGCGGACTGGTGGCGGGGAGTGGGTGGGGACGGCGGGGCCGAGGCGAGGGGGGTGGTCGAGGTGAAGGTGGGGGCAGAGGGCGTGGAGGTGGCGGGTGGGGGCGTGGTCGGGGTGGTGGAAGGGGCGGTGGAAAGGGCGGTGGAAAGGGCGGTGGAAAGGGCGGTGGACGAGGGGGCGGACGAGGGGGCGGACGAGGTGGTGGACGAGGGCGTGAGTCGTGAAGATCGCCATCGCCAGTGGCAAAGGGGGTACGGGGAAGACGATGGTGGCGGTCGCCCTGGCGCAGAGCCTTGCGGGCGACGCCAGGCGGAATGGCGCGGGCCCTCTGCTGCTGGACTGCGACGTGGAAGCGCCGGATGCGCATCTGTTCCTGGATCCAGTGGTGGACCGGCGCCAGGACGTGGCGGTTCCGGTTCCACGAGTCGACGAACAGCGCTGCAATCTCTGCGGTGATTGCAGCCGGGTGTGCCAGTTCAACGCCATCGTCATCCTGGGCAACGCCGTGCAGACGTTTCCGGCGCTGTGTCACGGGTGCGGCAGTTGTGCGTTGATCTGCCCGGAGGAAGCTATCGAAGAGGTGCCGCGGGTGGTGGGCAGGCTGGCGGCGGGCCGTGCGTCGGGGGTCCGACTGGCGTGGGGCACGTTGGATGTGGGCGAAGCCATGGCGGTGCCGGTCATCCGGGCACTGAAAGCGTGGCCGGGTCCGGTGGCGAACGGAATCACCATCCTGGATTCTCCGCCCGGCACCTCCTGCCCGGTGGTTGAGACCATACAGGGGTGTGATTACGTGCTGCTGGTGACGGAACCGACGCCGTTCGGGCTCCACGACCTGGAACTGGCGGTGGAGGTGGTACGGGAGCTGGGTGTGCCGGCAGGCGTAGTGGTGAACCGGGACGGCCCGGCATATGCCCGGCTTGACGCGTTCTGCCAGGACCACGAGCTGCCGATCCTGTTACGGATCCCCTTCGCGCGGTCCATCGCCGAAGCCATCGCATGCGGGAAGACGTTGCTGGACGCAGAGCCTTCATGGGGCCCACGACTCCGGCGGGTCGTGGAGCGCGTACGCGACCAGGTGAGAGGAGCACCTGCAACGTCGGATGTACGGGAGCCGGGAGTGCAGGAGATCGTGGAGGAAGGGGCCTCGTCATGAAGCAGCTCGTCATGCTGAGCGGCAAGGGAGGCACGGGCAAGACGGTGGTGAGCGCTGCGTTCATCGATCTGGCAAACCGGAACGGCAATCGCAGG
>CAZUFP010000155.1:0-2812 GCA_964619835.1 uncultured Gemmatimonadaceae bacterium
GACAGGGCGCAGACCGACAGGTCCCGCTGTGCGGCGATCACGTCCAGCGCCTGCCTGCCGATGCTGCCGGTTGAGCCGAGAATGGCGACCCGCTTGGGCTTCATGGATCCTTCCGTGGCTGCGGCCGCGTGCCAAAGAATCGTAGTGTACCCGACCGCCGCGGCGTAGGGCGAGCAACTTGTTGCTCGCGCAATGCGTGGGCGATCCCTTGCGCGAGCGACGAGCCTGCCGGCCGGTAGGCGGGTGGCCCGCCCTACGCCTCCGTTCTGGTCCCTCGTCCCGCCCGAAGCTATAATGCCGCCCCATGGTGCGTCCTGGAAATCGCATTCAGCTAGCGGGTGCAAGTCCCGTCGCGGCAAATGCCGGAGAGCCGCGTAGCAGGCCCCGGGCGGCAAGGGAGACCGAGCCGCCTGAGCGGGGCGTCGAAAGCCCTCCGTTGGCCGTATGGCTGGCGGGAGGGGAGCAAGTCCGCAGGCCCAGCGTAGAGCGAACCTTGCAGCCTCGTGAGATAGACAACCGAAAGGTCGGGTCGGCCGAGCCGCTCATGTCACGGCGAAGGCAACAGACTGCATCCGGAACCGGAGCGATGCAGGACGCCCGCGGGGTATGGAGGAGGGCATGCGGACACAGTTGGATGCGGAACAGGAGAGACCCGTCCCGGCGGCCTGCGTCAGGCGAAGGCGATCCCTATAAGCCGAAGGTGAAGTGGGATCGTGCCGGGCGGGAGTCCGAGGGGCCCATAGTACCGACGACGCCGGCCGAGAAGGCCGGTCGAGGGAAGGGGCCCTGCTTTGGTCGCGGCGGCGTCAGAAGGTAAGCGTGAGGGCATGGTCGCAAGACCCAACAACCCCAACGACAAAGTGCGAGAACTTCAGCGCAGCCTGTACAGCGCGGCCAAGCGCAATCGGGATCGCCGCTTCCACGCCCTGTACGACCGGATCTGGCGGGGTGACGTCCTGCTGGAGGCGTGGAAGCGGGTGCGGAGCAACCAAGGCGCTGCGGGCATCGACGGGCAGAGCCTGTCGATGATCCAGCAGCAGGGAGTCGATGCGTTCCTGTTGGAGCTGCAAGAACTCCTTCGGTCGGGGAGGTATCGGCCGCAGCCGGTGCGGCGTAGGTACATCCCCAAAGCGGACGGGCGGCAGCGGCCGCTGGGCATCCCGACGGTACGGGACCGCGTGGTGCAGATGGCGGCGAAGATCGTGATCGAGCCGATCTTCGAGGCGGACTTCCAGGAGTGCAGTTACGGATTCCGTCCGGAGCGCAGCGCCACGCAGGCCCTGGAGGCCATCCGCCTGACGGGCGGGCGCGGGCACTACCACGTGGTGGACGCGGACATCCAGGGGTACTTCGACGCCATCGACCAGGAGTTGTTGATGGAGAAGGTGGGTCGAAGAATCTGTGACCGCCGGGTGCTCAAGCTGCTGCGGCAGTGGTTGCGGGCCGGGGTGATGGAAGACGGCACGGTGCGAACGGCGACTGCGGGGACCCCGCAGGGCGGCGTGATCTCGCCGCTGCTGGCGAACATCTACCTCGACGACCTGGACCGCATCTGGCAGGCGACGTGCAACCACCTGGGACGATTGGTGCGGTACGCGGATGACTTCGTCATCCTGTGCCGGACCCGGCCGCAGGCGGAGGCGGCGCTGGCGAAGGTGCGGGAGATTCTGGGTCAATTGCGTCTGCAACTGCACCCCACCAAGACGCGACTGGTCGAATTGGGATTGGGCAAGGAAGGCTTTGAGTTCCTGGGCTGCCACCTGCGGATCGTGCGTTCGCACTTCAAGGGGCGCAAGTATCTGTTCCGGTGGCCGTCTGCCAAGGCGATGAAGGCCGTCCGCAGCCGCATCCACGACCTGACCACGTCTCGTCGCTGGGCCGGGCTGAAGGACATCCGGGACGTGATCCGGGACCTGAATCCGGTGCTGCGAGGTTGGGGCGGCTACTTCCGGACGGGCAACGCTTCGGACAAGTTCAACGAGGTGGACCGCTACGTGCACCATCGGCTGTTGCGGCTGATGGAGCGACGGGGCGGCCAGCGGCGTTGGCGGCCCGATGGCCGACCGTTCCGGCGTAGTCAGTGGCCGCACGAACGCTTTGTCCATGACCACGGCCTGTACAAGTTGCTGGGCACGATCCGCTATCCCGGAGGCGCGCATGCTGCCTGTGAAGACCATCGGTAAGCCGTATGCGGGAAATCCGCACGTACGGTTTGAAAGGGAGCTTCAGGAAACGGAGCGAAGGCGCTACCGCGCCTGAGGTTTACCAATGATGAACGCACTGCGAATGCTGTTGTCGGGGGCCCTGTTGCTGACAGCGGCCATGGCGGGTTGCGTGTCGCCGGGACAGATCGATCAGGAGCTGGTGCATCGCTACCAGCGGGCCATGCTCGCACGCTCGCCGCCGGCGCGTGGCGGCGAGACGGGGGCGGGGCTGCTGTCGCCGATGCGCACCTCGCTGCCGGCGCTCCAGACCCACCTGGACCCCAACGGCCGGCCGATGCTGGACCTGACGCTCCAGGAGGCCATCGTCCGCGCGCTGGCCAACAGCCCGCAGATCCGCGTGGTGAGCTACGACCCGGCCGTGTCGTGGGAGGACATGGTGGCCGCCGCCGCCCAGTTCGACGCCACCGTCTTCGGCAGCTACCAGGACAGCGACCAGCACAACCAGCCCGACAGCATCGTGTTCAGCTCGCTCAGCCGGACCAACCCCTCCGAAGCCGGCATCAAGCAGCAGGTGGTCACTGGCGGGACGTGGCAGCTCGCCGCCAAGGCCGGGCACCCGAAAACCATTATCTTTCTGACCGCAGATG
>CAZUFP010000156.1:0-2782 GCA_964619835.1 uncultured Gemmatimonadaceae bacterium
GTCGGTTCCGGGGTCATGGGCTTGAAGGTATGCGCCGCCGGCGCCGCCGCCACCGGCGGCGGCGCCGGCCGGCGACGCTACTCGTAGCGCAGCGCTTCGATGGGATCCATGGAGGCCGCCCGGCGGGCCGGGTAGAAGCCGAAGAACACGCCCACGGCGCCGGCGAAGATGAGGGCGATGAACACTGTGGGCACGGAGATCGCCGTGGCCCAGCCCATGATCTTCGCCAGCAGGGCGCTGCCCGCGTAGCCGAGGCCCACGCCGATGAGGCCGCCGGCCACGCTCATCACCACGCTCTCCACCAGGAACTGGGTCAGCACGTCGGAGCCGCGGGCGCCCATGGCCAGCCGCAGCCCGATCTCCCGCGTCCGCTCCGTCACCGAGACCAGCATGATGTTCATGATCCCGATGCCGCCCACCAGCAGCGAGATGCTCGCGATGGCCGCCAGCAGCATGGTCATGACGTCCGTCGTGCCGGACGCGGCCTCCGAGAGCTGGTTCTGGTTCCGGACCGTGAAGTCGTCCCCTTCGTTGGGCGCCAGGTCATGCGATTCCCGCAGGATCGTCGAGATTTCCTGCTGCGCCGGCGCGATGTCGCCCGGCGAGAACGTGCTCGCCAGGATCTGCGGCAGGAAGGAGTGGCCCGCAAGCCGGTTCTGAACCGTGGTGTACGGCGCCAGGATGATGTCGTCCTGGTCGTTGCCGTCCGCCGTCTGGCCCTTGCCCGTCAGCACGCCGATGACCTGCACGGGCACGTTGCGCACCCGCAGCTGCTGCCCCACCGCGTTGCCGTCCGGGAACAGGTTGTCGGCCACCGTCTTGCCCAGCACGATCACCTTGCGCATGGCCGAGACGTCGCTGGCCTCGAAGAACCGCCCGTCCGACACGGGCCAGTTGCGGATCTCCTGGTAGTCGGGGCTCACGCCCATGATCATGGTGCGCCAGTTGCCCGTCGGGCCCACCACCTGCGCGTGCGTCATCACCACGGGCGACACACCCGACAGCAGCGTACCCTGCTGCTTCAGGATGTCCGCGTCCTTGATGGTCAGGCGCGTGAAGGTCTGCGCGCCCTGGCTCACGCCGCCCGTCGTCGCCGCGCCGGGCGTGACCACAAGCAT
The DNA here is from genome assembly GCA_964619835.1 of uncultured Gemmatimonadaceae bacterium. Classification (GTDB taxonomy): domain Bacteria; phylum Gemmatimonadota; class Gemmatimonadetes; order Longimicrobiales; family RSA9; genus JARRJS01. The sequence continues at coordinate 1,119 of CAZUFP010000156.1, forward strand.
GTTGGTGCCCAGGTTCTGGATGCTCTGCTGGATCTGGCGGCGCGCGCCGGCGCCGATGGCCACCATGATGATGACCGCGCCCACGCCGATGATGATGCCCAGCATCGTCAGGAGCGTCCGCATCTTGTTCTTCAGGATGCTCTGCCCCGCGACCCGGACCAGTGTCGTCGCCTTCATGCCGCACCTGCCGTTTCCGTTTCCGTTTCCGTCTCCGCGAACGCTTCCGCGTCGCGCGCCGCGTTCCGGCGGTACCGCACCGGCTCGTCCCGTAGCACGCGTCCGTCCCGGAGCTCGATGATCCGCTGCGCGTACTGCGCGATGTCGGGCTCGTGCGTCACCACCACGACCGTCGTGCCGTCCGCATTCAGCTGCTGGAACAACGCAATGACTTCCAGCGACGTGCGCGTGTCCAGGTTGCCCGTCGGCTCGTCCGCCAGGATCAGCGACGGCTGCGTCACCAGCGCCCGGGCGATGGCCACGCGCTGTTGCTGGCCGCCCGACAGCTCGCTGGGGTCATGCTCCATGCGTTCCTCCAGCCCGACCCGGCGCAGGGCGTCCGCCGCCATCTCCCGGGGCCGGAGATCCCGGCCGCTGCGGTCGTACAACAGCGGCAGCTCCACGTTCTCCAGCGCGCTCGAACGGGCCAGCAGGTTGAACCCCTGGAACACGAAGCCGATCTTCCGGTTGCGGATGTCCGCCAGCGCGTTCCGGTCCATCCCGTCCACCCGGACTCCGTCCAGCTGGTACACACCCCCCGTGGGACGGTCGAGGCAACCCAGGATGTTCATCAAGGTCGACTTGCCCGACCCCGACGCTCCCATGATCGCCACCATCTCGCCTTGCCCCACCACCACGTCCACTCCGCGTAGCGCGTGTACCGACGTGTGCCCCATCTCGTAAGTCTTCTCGAGGCCGTGTGCCTCGATGACGTTGTGCTCGCTCATCGTCCCACTCCCCTGCCTAGAAGACGCCGGGGGGACGACGGAACCCGCCGCTACGCTGCTGCTCGAACGGGTTCGTCGTCGTCGCCGCCTCGCCACCGCTCACCGCCGCCACGATCACCTGCAGACCCGATTTCAGCGTCTCCGGGCCCGACACCGCCGTGTACTGGCCGTCCGACAGTCCCGTCTTCACCGGCACCGCGTCCACCTTGCCATCGGAGCCCACGTACCACAGCAGCGCACGGTCACTGGCCGCGCCGCTCGCCTGCGCCGCACCCGTTTCTCCGGCCGCACGGGCCGCACGGCGCGCTTCCCACGCCTTCGCACGCTCGGCTCCGGCGGCACCCGTGTCTGCGGCTGCAGCGCCGTTCCCACGCGCCGCTTCCCGCCGCGCACGGTACTCCGCCATCATTGCTTCGGTCGGGCGGAACCGCAGCGCCACGTTCTGCACCTTCAGCACGTTCTCCGCACTGTCCACCACGAAGTCCGTCGTCGCCGTCATGCCGGGCAGCAGCTTGCCTTCCGGGTTCTTCACGTCCACGACCACCCCGTACGTCACCACGTTGTCCGTCGTCGTCGACTGCAGCCGGACCTGCCGCACCGTGCCGCCGAACGTCTGCTGGGGGTACGCCTGTACCGTGAAATGCACCGCCTGGCCATCGCGGATATTGCCGATGTCGCTCTCGTCCACCGCCGCCAGGATCTGCATGTTCGACAGGTCAC
>CAZUFP010000157.1:0-1530 GCA_964619835.1 uncultured Gemmatimonadaceae bacterium
CAGGGCCGTGCCGCCCACGTCCACGTGCCGGAAGAAGGCGCCCGCCGGCCCGCGGTCCAACGCCCATCGTTCCAGCGGTTGGCCCCAGGACAGGAAGGACTGATCGTACTGGAGAATGTGCACGCGTTCGTGCGCCATCAAACGCGGACCCTCGCTTGCCGGCATGTCATCCCAAAGTGCCGTCGCGCCCGCCGCCGTCAGCCCCGGAGTCGGTGTCTTTGCCCGGAAGATGAGCGCGCCCGCCGACAACGATGCCGAGGGATCCCACCGGGCGCCGTACCTGCCGACGAACACGGCGGAGGCCATGACGGTGGCCAGGTCCAGCCTGGCGCGCACGGGGCCCTCTCCGATGTACAGCCGCACCGGACCCAGCGGCAACACGACACGATCAAGCAGGCCGCGCCCCGCCGACGCGTTGCGAACCATCGAACCGCCCACGCTGGCGACCTCACGGCCCGCCAGCCCGGCACCGTCGAATGGCTCCACCGTCACACGTTTGCCGGCGTAGATGAGCCCTCCGCCGAGAGCGCCTTTCCAGAACGCCCCCCATGGAGATTCTCCGTGCGCCAAACGGTAGATCGCGGCCGTGGCGCCGCCGAGGAGCGCGTTCACCCCCGCAACCGTCGCCTCCTGGCGCGCCGTGGTTGCCGACATCACGACAGCCGGACACTCGGCCATGGATCCGCAAACGGTCTGGGCGGCGGCGCCGGTGGCGTGGGCGGCAGTGATTGCGCAGCAGAGGACGGCAAAAGCGAAATGCTTCATGCGCGTCCTCAGGTGCCAGCTTCATGCCGGGGCCGGCTTCCCGCATTGCGGGGGAGAATCTCCCGCTCCCCCAACGGTTTTCAGCGAAACCGTGTCGCTGATGATCCGGCGGTTTCCGCGTCGAATTGTGGGCCTGTCACCCCGCCGTGTTGCGTTGGCGCAACGGTTTGCCGGCTACGCGGCGTGGCGGTTTGGGACGACCTCCGCTAATCGCGGGCAACCGAATTGGCGGCCACCATGGAGAGAATCACGCCCACGCTCCACCCCGCCACAGCCGCCCAACCCAGCTCCACCCCGAGCGCCAAGCCTGTGGCCAGGAGGCAAACCGCCAAAGCTCCGGCGCCGACCAGAACGGCGATCCGGCCGGGCGCCCACCAGAGGGCCAGGAGCATGAAGACCGCGATCCACGCGACGTCGGCCACCGGGCGAAGCCATGCGGGGACCCAGGCTGGGTCGAGGAGCAGCGACCACCCGCGGGCGAGTTCGGGCCCGCCGCAGTGGCTGCGATCGTTCATCCACAGGCAGACGTTGGCTGGACCATCGATGCGGGCCCGCACGGTGATGTCATCGCCCGGAGCGACGCCGCGAAACGCGTGCTTCCACCGGACCTGCACGGACCTCAGGCGAGCTGCAGTGGCGAAGGTGCGGGTCTGCCAGACGAGGCTCGTGCCGTCCGCGCCCAGGATCATGACTCCCTGTCGCTTGCCGGTGAATATGCTGAACACAGGAGCCAAACGCGGGGGCGGATGGCCCGCACGTGCCCGC
>CAZUFP010000157.1:1540-2749 GCA_964619835.1 uncultured Gemmatimonadaceae bacterium
CGGTGAGGAGCTGGCCCTGGAGCAGGGCCAGGCGCACCGCGCCGGGGAATTCGAGCCGGTGCGGCGGAAGCGGCATGCCGGCGATGCTGGCGCCGAGGACCTGGCCGTCGTAGTGCTCGAGGTAGCCGAGATCGGCGGTCCATTGCCCGTAATAGTCCCCATCCGGGGGGTCGGGCATGAAAAGCAGGGCGGCAATGATCCAGGTCGCAGCGACGAACAGCGTCATGATCGCCATGCGGCGCCAACCGTGGCCCCGCCGAAACAAGCCTCCTCGAACGGCTGTGAAGAGCCAGGCACCGAGGCCGGCGCCGGTCGTGTTCCAGACCACGTCGCCCAGGGTGGAGAAGCGCCCGGGCAGAGCGAGCTGGGTGATCTCGATTGCGAGCGACAGGCACGCGCCGGCGACGAGAGCGGCGGCGACGCCGCGACGGCCCCAGGCCAGGGCGGCGCCAAAGGGAAGGAACAGCAGGATGTTCAGGACGGCGTCGGCCGATCCACTCTCGCCACACACGATGCAGAACTGGAACCGGCCCAGTGTCTCGCCGCGTACGTCGGGCAGCGTAGCCACGAGAATGAGGCCGATGGCCAGAACGAGGGCCGTGTCGGCTCGGCCGATCTTCATGGACGGCCTGCGCAGTTCCCGATTGACGGCGCCGCTCCATCATGGTTTCTTGAGCCGATGATCACCCCGCAGCGTTCTTCGTTTCGACGTCCTGGAATGCTGCGACGCCGCACCGAAGCGGTGTTGCGCGCAGTCGACATTCTACTCCACCCCATCCGCCGCGCACGGGCACGGCGACGGCTCAACCGGTTGGACAAGCCGGCCGCGGTGCAGTTCATCTGCCAAGGCAACATCTGCCGGAGTCCGTATGCGGAATATGCGTTCCGGGCACGTGTTCCGGGCGACGGTATCCCGGCAAGCTCCGCCGGCTTCGTCGGCGTCGGGCGTCCATCGCCGCCGGAGGCCGTGCGAGCTGCGTCCCGTCTCGGGATCGACCTGACGCCGCATCGCTCGCAACTCGTCAACACGGGCACGTTGCGGGAAACCTTCCTGCTTATCGTGATGGACGCGCCGCAGCGCCGCCTGGTGGCTGCGTTGGCGGGGAGGCCACGGCGTGACGTGATCATCCTCGGCGACCTGGACCCGCAAGACATCACACGCCGGACCATCCGCGACCCGTGGGGGCGACCGGAGGGAGTGTTCGACGA
>CAZUFP010000158.1:0-2747 GCA_964619835.1 uncultured Gemmatimonadaceae bacterium
ACCGGCGACCACTGGAGCGGCATGGTGCGCACGTCGCGGTTGTAGGGCCCGCCGCGCGGCCCCATGTCCGGGCCCACGCGCGTGGTCTGGCCGGTCCTGCGGTTGTACAGGGTGACGTCGGTGCGGGAGCTGCCGTAGACCATGTCGGGGTCCCGGGGGTCCGGCGCGGCGATGCCGTACTCCTGGATGTTCACGGGGTGCCAGTCGTGGAACGTGATCTCGCCGTCGTTGCCGCGGCTGGACACGCACGCGGAGCCCGAGTCCTGCTGGCCGCCGCAGACGCGGTAGGGAAAGGCGTTGTCGGTGGTGACGTGATACATGGCGGCCGTGTTCTGCGTGTACCAGTTGCTCCACGACTCGCCCCGGTTGGCCGACACCACGGCCCCCTGGTCGGACACCGTGAAGACGATGTCCGGGTTGTTGGGATTGATCCAGATCTTCTGGTAGTCGTCTCCGCCGTACGCGCCGCGCACCGCCGACCAGTGGACGCCGCCGTCGTTGCTGCGCCACATGACCACCGACGCGCTGTACAGGGTGTTGGGGTCCTTGGGGTCCACGGCCAGCGTGGGCAGGTCGCCGCCGCCGATGCGGCGGAGCGGCCGCGTGTCCACATGGCTGGTGGGCTTCGCCAGCAGTCCCTCGGGCACGTCCACCGCCTGCCAGTGCGCGCCGGCATCGGTCGTCTTGAACAGGCCCACGATGCCGGTGGTGGTGGGGCGGGCGGGGTTCGCGGGCATGCCGGCGACGAACGCGTAGATCACGTTCGGGTCGCTGGGCGCGATGGCGATGTTCGCCTCGATGACGCCGGGCAGCCCCTGCGTCAGCGGCTTCCAGGTGTCACCGCCGTCGGTGGACTTGTAGATGCCGTCGCCCGCGCCCGCGAACTCGCCGCTCTCCCGGAACGACTGCTGCTGCTGCCACAACGTCGCGTACACGACCTTCGGGTTGGACGGGTCGATGACGACGTTGTTGCCGCTGGTGTACTCGTCGCGGTACAGCACCTTCGTGAACGTCCGGCCGCCATCGGTGGACCGGAAGATCCCCCGCTCCGGGTTGGGCCCGTAGGGATGGCCCAGGGCCGCGACGAAGACCCGGTCCGGGTTCGTCGGGTCGACGGCCACGTCGGCGATCATCTGCGTCTCGCGCAGCCCCAGGTGCGTCCACGTCCTGCCGGCATCGGTGGACTTGTACATGCCGTCCCCGGTGGACAGGTCGGGCCGGATGATGCCCGCGCCGCTGCCCACGTAGATGATGCTCGGGTTCGCCGGGTAGACGGCCACCGCGCCGATGGCGCTGACGGGCTCGGAATCGAACAGCGGCTGCCAGGTGGAGCCGTAATCCGTGGTGCGCCACAGCCCACCGTTGTCAAAACCGGCGTAAAAGACATTGGGCTGGCTCGGCACGCCGGCGATGGCCCGGGCGCGGCCGGCGCGCGTCGGGCCGATCTCCCGCCAGTGCATGTCCGAGTAGTAGTCCGCGGACTGGGCCGCCGCGAACGACGCCGAAGCCGCGAGCAGCGTTAGGGCGAGGGTGATGCCGGTCGTGGTCTTGCGCACGGGAGAGCGCCTCCTGAAAGGTCCGGCCGCCGGGGCCGGGCAGATCCGTGTGAGTTCAGCAGAGGGAGGATGGGGCGGCAAGGGGGGGAGGGCCAGGGCCGGTGAGGCGGGGCGCACGCCTCCGCCCTCGAGCGTGCCGCGCGGTCATGGCCGGTCACGATCGCGCGGCCAACGCCGCGGACCTGAAAGCCGTGATGGCGAACGTTGCAGCGTCGTCATCGTGCGGCAAGGCATGAGGTTCGCCCCCAGCAGTGGCGTGTCCAGGTCGTACGGGTGTGACAACGTACGGGCTCAGAACAGCTTGAGCGATCTCAACTCGATGTAGTTTTCACTGCCCTGTGAGCCGTCGTTGCGGACCCTGACCCGCAGGTAACGCGTGGACTGCCGTCCCACGGTGAGGACCGTCGGATCGGTCACCGTCGTGCCGCCGTCCGCGGTCGCGCCCGCGCCGACCGGGGCGAAGCCTTCGGTGATCACCTTCCATTTCCCGTCCTGCCAGTCCGGCGGCGTGTCGCCGGTCGCCGGATGGACGGCCAGTTCGATCTGCGTGGTCTTGCCGTCGCTGAACATCTGGAAGACGCTGGCCTCGCTGAACTTGATGACGTCGCCGGCGTCGATGACCAGTACGCCCGTCGCTCCAGCGTCGTTGCCGTAGTTGTACCAGGTGGCGCCACTGGCGTAGTTCTCCTTGACGCTTTGGTCCGGGTTGTTGGCGGTGTTGTCGACGTTGCACAGGGTGCCCTGGGGCATCCAGTCGTCGGAGCAGTTCACGTCCAGGGCATTGTTGTAGGGGATTCCGGGATCCACCGCTCCGGCGGAGTCGTAGCCCGCAATGGCCACCACGGTCGCGGTGCCGCCCGATCCGGTGCCGTTGAGCAGGTTGACGTCGCCGGGCCCCGGCGCGGTCGGGTCGTTTTTGCCGCAGGCCCCCAGGGCCAGAACGGCGCCCAGGGCCAGAACGGCGATCAGGTGTTTCTTGCCGGTTCCCCTCGTTGGCCATGAGCCCGTGGCGGCCGAAGGTCGCCAGGAATTGGAAATTGCCGGTACGGCGTACCCGAGGGGCTTCCAGCTCCGCTTACTCATCCTCGCCTCCTGTCCTGTAATTGACTCGCGCCGGCCGGCGGCTGGCGTGCCGCCGCGGGGACCCGGCTACCTGAATAAGCGACAAGATGGTGAGAATTCCCTCATCGG
>CAZUFP010000159.1:0-2713 GCA_964619835.1 uncultured Gemmatimonadaceae bacterium
GACGCCAACGTGCGTTTCGGCCTGTTGACCGACCTGCGTGACGCGGCCGAGGAAACCCTGGCGGAGGACGCCCCGCTCCTGGATGTGGCCCGCGAGGGGATCGAGGCCCTGAATGCGAAGTACGACGCCGGCAGGAACGACGCCTTCTTCCTGCTTCACCGGCCGCGGCGCTGGAACCCTCATGATCGGATCTGGATGGGCTACGAGCGCAAACGCGGCAAGCTGGCAGACCTGAACCTGCTCCTCCGGCAGGGCGACGGCGGCGGCTTCTCCCTCGTGGTCGGCGACACTGCCGTGCTCCCCGGCACGAAGTACGTGATCACCCTGGACACGGATACGCAGCTGCCGCGCGACGCCGCCCGCCAGCTCGTCGGCGCCATGGCGCACCCGCTGAACCGTCCGGTTTACGACGCTGCCCTGGGGCGGGTCCGCGCTGGCTACGGCATCCTGCAGCCACGGGTGAACGCGAGCCCTCTCGCCGGCCATCCGTCCCGATACGGGCGCCTGCACGCAGGCGTGCCGGGCATCGACCCGTATACCCGCACCGTCTCCGACGTCTACCAGGACGCGTTCCACGAGGGCTCGTTCATCGGCAAGGGGATCTACGACGTCGACGCCTTCGAGGAGGCGCTCCAGGGACGCTTCCCCGAGAACCGCATCCTCAGCCACGATCTCCTGGAGGGCTGCTACGCCCGCGCCGGGTTGCTCAGCGACGTCCAACTCTACGAGAAGCACCCGACCCGGTACGGCGCCGACGTCAAGCGTCGGCATCGCTGGATCCGTGGCGACTGGCAGCTCGCGCCCTGGCTGCTGCCGTGGGCGCCCGGCCCCGGCGGCTGGGTCCGGAACAAGGGGCTTTCCGCGCTGTCGCGCTGGAAGCTGTTCGACAACCTGCGCCGGAGCCTGGTGCCGGCGGCGTTGCTGCTGCTCCTGTTGTTGGGCTGGACGGCGCTCTCTGCGACGTGGTTCTGGACGTTGGCCGTGCTCGCCGTCTTCCTGGCCCCGCCCGTGCTCGCCATCGTGCTGGACGCCGTGCGAAAACCGGACGACATGCGGTCGGGCCAGCATCTCGCCACCGTGGCGCACGCCGCCGGCCGGCGCTTCCTCCAGGCGGGCTTCGCGTTCGTGTCCCTACCCCACGAGGCGATCTACAGCCTGGATGCCGTCCTGCGCACCCTCGGGCGCCTGCTCGTCACGCGCAGGCGGCTGCTGGAGTGGGATCCGTCCCTGGACCAGGAACGATCGAGCCGCACCGGCCTGGCGTTCTCGTTCCGCTCCATGGGGTTCGCCCCTGTGCTCGCCGCGGCGACGGCTGGGTGGATGGCAGCGTTCCATGCGCCCGCGCTGGCCGTGGCGGGACCCGTCCTGCTCCTCTGGCTGGCCTCTCCCGCCATCGCCTGGTGGATCAGCCGGCCTCTCCTCCGCCGCCCGACCCGGCTGACGGCCGAGCAGACCCGATTCCTGGGCAGGGTCGCCCGCAGGACGTGGGCGTTCTTCGAGGCCTTCGTCGGTGAGGAGGATCACTGGCTGCCGCCGGACAACTACCAGGAGAGCCGCGATCCCCAGCTCGCCCACCGCACTTCCCCCACGAACATGGGGCTGGCGCTGCTCGCGAATCTGTCCGCCTGCGACTTCGGGTACATCCCCGCCGGCCAGTTGGCGGAGCGCACGGCCCGTACTCTGGAGACGATGGCGGAGCTGAAACGCTATCACGGCCATTTCTACAACTGGTACGACACCGGGTCGCTACAACCGATGCACCCGGCCTACGTCTCGACGGTGGACAGCGGCAACCTCGCCGGCCACCTGCTGACCCTGCGTTCGGGACTCAGCGCGCTCCTCGATCGTCCGATCCTGGAGCCTCGTTGGCTGGACGGCCTGCGCGACACCCTGGGGATCCTGGAGGAGGACGTGCAGCCTCCCCGACCGGCTCCTCTGGTGCGCTTCCGTGAAGGTCTCGAAGCCGCCAGCAACGCTCCCCCGGCCACCCTCCTCGCGGCGCGACTCGTCCTCGAGGGGCTGGTGCGCAGCGCCAAGGCGGTGGCAGAGAGCCGGGCGCACGAGCCCGGCGTCGAGTCCGGCTGGTGGGCCCAGGCGTTGGTCCGCCAATGCCAGGGCGCGCGTGACGAAATGGATCTCCTCGCGCCATGGACGGCGCTGCCGGAGCCGCCGGACGGACGCGACCACCTCCCCGAGGCGCACGGGATTCCCACCCTGCGCGGAATCGCGGGACTCGACGTGGCATTGTCCCGCCGCGCCGCCGCCGCGCCGGAAACGGGTGCGACCCCCGAGCTGGACGCGTGGCTGGCTGATCTGCACCGCGACGTCCGGCGGGGCAGCGAGCGAGCCCGGGCCCGCATCGCGACCCTCCAGCGCCTGGGGCTGCAGGCCGGCGAGATGGCGGACATGGAGTACGACTTCCTCTACGACAAGCCGTCGCGCCTGCTGAGCATCGGCTACAACGTGGAAGCGCGCCGACGGGACGCGAGCTTTTACGACCTGCTGGCCTCCGAGGCGCGCCTGTGCGTGTTCGTCGCCATCGCCCAGGGACGCCTCCCTCAGGAGAGCTGGTTCGCCCTTGGGCGCCTGCTCACCACCACCGGCGGTGCGCCGGTGCTGTTGTCGTGGAGCGGCTCGATGTTCGAGTACCTGATGCCCCAGCTGGTGATGCCGACCTACGAGCACACGCTCCTGGACCAGACCGTCCACGCGG
>CAZUFP010000160.1:0-2682 GCA_964619835.1 uncultured Gemmatimonadaceae bacterium
GGCAGGCTCACCGAGGTCTACTACAACCCGGAGACGGGCGAGCGGGACTACCGGCCGGTGGACGAAGCGTAGCCGGGCTCTTCACCCTGTCCCCTTGTTCCGAAGGCTCCTTCGTGCACATTCAGGGGCTGGCGATGGCCGTTGCTTGGCCGTCCGTCCTCGAGCTGTATGGATCGCGCCGTCATGCCCGTTCGCAGCACCAACCCCCGCACGCTCGCCGTCGCGCTTGCCGCTCTGACCCTTCCCGCCGCCGCGCCAAGCTGCGCTTCCCACGCCACGGCCCCGGCCCCGCCGCCCATCATGTTCCGCGGCGACCCGGCTCACACCGGGGTGTACACGGATCCGGGACCCGCGTCCGGCGCCGTGGTCCGGTGGCGCTACCAGGCGGACGGCACGGTACGATCCAGCCCGGCCGTGACCGACCGGTGGGTCTACGTCGGCACGGCCGGCGCGCTGCTGGCACTGGACCGGGCGGATGGCACCGTACGCTGGCGCTACGACGCGGGCAGTCCGCTGCCCTCGTCGCCGGCGGTGGCGGACGGCGTGGTGGTCATCGGTGCCCGGGACGGCTCCATCCACGCGGTCAATGCCGCCACCGGGGCGCGCCGCTGGAGCACGCCCCCCGTGAAGACCCTCCCGCTCCCCTGGGGCAAGGAGGGGTGGGACTACTGGGTTTCGTCACCGGTGGTGGTCGGGGACACGGTCCTCATGGGCACGCCCGACGGCCGCCTGACCGCCTTCGACCTGGAATCCGGCGACGTGCGCTGGAGCGCCGACCTGGGCGCCCGGACCCGGTCCTCGCCGGCGGTGGCCGACGGCATCGTCTACATCGGCGATGACGCCGGCATCGTCCACGCCGTGCGCCTGGCCGACGGCCGGGAGCTGTGGCGGCACGAGACCATCGGCGCCGGGCTGTCGTCGGCCGAGTCGGGGTGGGACCGGGTGTCCCTCCAGGCATCCCCGGCGGTGGCCGGTGGCCGCGTCTTCATCGGCTCACGGGACGGCGGCGTGTACGCACTGGACGCCCGGACCGGCAAACGGCTCTGGTACACGGACTACGGCGCGCCGTGGGTGGTGACGTCGGCGGCGGTCCGGGGCGACCGGCTGTGGATCGGCTCCTCCGATGGCCACTTCGTGGCCGCGCTGGATGCGAAGACGGGCAAGGAGCTGTGGCGCACCGGGTTGGGGGCCCGGGTGTTCGCGTCGCCGGTGCTGGCCGGCGGGACCCTGTACGTGGCCGACCACGACGGCCACGTCCGGGCGCTGGACCCGGAGACGGGAGCGCGGCGGTGGAGCTTCGACGCGGGTCGCGGCGTCATGATCCAGTCGTCGCCGGTGCCCGCCGACAGCACGCTCTACTTTGGCACCGACGACGGCTCCGTCTACGCCCTCACCGCCGCGCCGGCCCCGCCGCGGCTGGCCGTGTTCTGGGACTCCGCCCGCGCCGACCAGGCGTTCCGGGCCCGGCACGCCCGCGTCCTCCGGGACTACCTGGCAGACCACGGCTACACGGTGCTGGACGCCGATTCCCTGGGGCCGTGGCTCCAGGCCCGCATCGACGATCACGCGCCCAGCGTGGTGGTCTTCGCCCTGGACCTGCTGCCGGTCTCGCTCAGCGGCGCCGGTCCGGCCCCGGACCTCGTTGCCCGCTACCTGCGCGCCGGCGGCAAGGTGGTGTGGACCGGGTTACCGCCCGGGGCGCTGGTCCGGGACTCCACGGGCCGGCCCACCAGGCTGGACTACGCCATCACGGCGCGCCGGTTCGGCCTCGACGTGAGCCACAGCGGCGAGGGGGAGTACGGCGCGACGCCCACGGCGGAAGGGCGGGCGTGGGGCCTGGACGGCATGCACCTGGCCGAGACCGCCGTCGCCCCCGGCCCCCACGTCACGACACTGGCGGTGGACGAGCTGGGCCGGGCGGCCGCCGTGGTGCGGGACTACGGCGGCCCCACGGGCACGGGGCTCGTGCTGCTCTGGGGCACCGGCGCCGACTGGGACCGGCTCGACGAGATCCGGGCCGCGGCCGAGTACGGAGTGCTGCGCCGCCCGTAGGGACCCGGCCTTCTGACGACGGCGACGCCCTGCTCCTGGGCCGACACCGTGGACACGATGGCGCGGACGCATTACAGTCGTGCCGCCGACGGTGTCTGACGGGCCTTCGGGCGGCAAGGACGGAAGTACGGTGTTCACCTGGACACGGAGGCACCCATGGCAAGGAACCGCAGAACAGAGCACCGGCTCGACTCCTTTTGAGGTATCCAGCAAACGGTCGCCGGTTTCAAGAAATGCTGCATGAAGTCCGGGAAGTACGACGGAGCGAATCGTAGCGACTACTTCCGGGAGTGACGTTCGAAACGGCGGTGATAGAGAAGGCGGCCCTCCAGCGAGCTTGCTGGAGGGCCGCTGTGCTGTTTCGCACGGCGGCTGAGGGTCTCTTTCTCGGCTTCCCGGCCCTCTCACCCCTCACCAACATTCTTGACCCGGCCCTCCCCCGCGCGCATCCTTGCCGAAGCGCCCGAAAGGGCCCCCGGATCTCCAATCCCTTTCCGAGACATTCCGAAATGGCATCGAATGCCAACAATCCCCGGTGCTCTGGCCGGGCATGGAGCCGTACAGTGGCCCGGCGGTACGGCCTCGCGATTGCCGCCTTGCTCGCCGCCACGATCGGATGCAGCACCGGGG
>CAZUFP010000161.1:0-2647 GCA_964619835.1 uncultured Gemmatimonadaceae bacterium
AGCCGCAGGCCGGTCCAGTCCGGCGCCGGGACCGGCTGGCGGAACGGCGGATCGCCGGGCGCGTCGCCGTAGACGCCGGCCACGAAGGTCGCCGGCGTCGAGATCGCCGACCCCTCCTCCAGCGCGCCGCGCGTGCCGGTCTCGCCGTTGGCGACGGTGAGCCACGTTTCCGCTTCACGCTCCCGGAACGGATCGAACCCCTTGACCTCGAACCGCCAGGCCGGGTCGGCGGTGGGCTCGGGGAAGCTCTGCTTCGCCACGATCTCCCGCACGGTCAGCTGGTCGTGGAGGATGTCGAGGAACGCGCCCGGGCCGCCGCCGGCGTGCAGGACCTGCGGCGGCACGCCCGCAGGCTCCCGTCCGACGCTGACGTACACGGCGCGATGCAGCTCCGGGATGAGCATGGCGGAGTCGGTGCCCTGCCCGTCGGCGACGGCGCCAAAGGTGTCGCCGAGCACCAGCAGGTCCCCCGGTTGCCTGCCGCGCCCGAGCACGAGCGAGCGCGTCACCGCGTGCATGGCGTCGCCCTTGCCGGTGAGACCGATGTCGATGTGCCGCACGTCGCTGGTGATCGCCGGGTGCGAGAGTCCGGCCTCCCGGCCGAGCTCACGCGCCAGCTCGAGCACGCCATGCAACCCGTCGTAGCCGATGGCGCGCAGACGCTCCTCCACGCACCGCTGGAGCCCGCCGACCTCCACGCCGGACGGCTCGGTCCAGTCCGGGAGGAGGTCGACGGAGCGCCGGTTCAGGTGACCGGGCACCAGCCTGGCGTCCAGGCCCGCCGCCGTGAGGCGCTGGCGCAGCGCTTCGGCCGCCGCGGCCAGATGCTCCTCCTCGAGCGGCGTCGTGGTGCGCCGCTCCAGCAGTCGCGGCCCGGCCGGCCCGACGACGTAGACCTCAGAACCGCGCGAGAGATAGAGGAACAGCCGGCCCTCCACACCCGGGCGCGCGCGCAGTTGCTCGTCCACCGCGCGCACGTCCGCGCTGCTGATGACGGCGATGTCGACGTCGAGCGCCGTCAGCCGCTCCACCTGGCTGCGAACGCCGGAGGCGTCCGCGTCGCGGCTCGCGACCGCCGTGCCGTCCCAGGCGAAGCAGATGACCGAGAACTTGCGCTCCAAAGCGCGCTCAAGGGCGCCGTCACGCAGGCGCCCGTCCGGTCTCGTCTCGACTTTGCCGCTGCTCATCGTCCTACCATCCTGCCCTATGTGCGCCCTTCCTGCACTGGACGGTACACTGGTCTTCCTGTCACCACCGGCCCGAGGTGAGCCCATGCCCCCGTTCGACGTCGCCCATGTCCGCAATCAGTTCCCCGCGCTCAGGCGGACTGTGGACGGCCAGCCCGCCGCCTATCTGGACGGACCGGGCGGTACGCAGACCCCGCAGCGCGTCGTGGACGCCATCGTCGACTACCTGGTCAACCACAACTGCAACATCCACGGCGCGTTCGCCACCTCCGAGGAGACCGACGTCGTCGTCCGAGCGGCCCACGAAGCGGGAGCGGACCTCCTCGGCTGCCGCTGGGAAGAGGTCAGCTACGGCGCCAACATGACCACTCTCGCGCTGCTGCTCACACCTGAGCGCCTGCGAAGGCGTGGGCCTTGAAAGCTGTAATCCCACACCCCGACAATATCGGCGTTGTTTTCCCGGTGGTGGGGCGGTGTATCGCCCTGATAGCCCCGGACGGTGATCGTACACCACTCAGGAACACTGCCATCGCTCAGGAACCGGTCGAGTATCAGGTGTTCAATCGCGATCCTGACAATCAAAAACTGAAGGAGGGAATCGTCGCTGGCTTCGAGCTGCCGGTGCGCCCAGTAGAGTGGGTTGAGCCGTTCGGGGGGCTGGGGGGGCATTTCGGACGGAGGATTGAGAAACTGTTCGGCTCGTTCGTCCATCAACGCCAGCGCCCATCGGGCGGCATCCCGCACGCGCGGGTCCCGATCTTCGATCAAATCCTCCAGCCGGGGGCGCTCGGTGTCCGACCCGATCAACCCCAGTGATCGAGTTGCAATAACCCGCAGGGCGGGTTCTTCCATCATTTCAAGGATATCGGGGAGCACCAGCAGGCGTCCACCGTTGGCAAGGGCCATGATCGCCTCGCCCAGCGTTCGCTCGGTCAGAATGCGGGAGGAGGCCGACGCAATATGCTGTTCCCGGTAAATCTTCTCCCGCGCCTCGTAGACCAGCATTCGAATGGGTTCAATCGCCAATTCGTTGGGGTAGGCATTCAGTAATCGCACCGAGACCAGGCGTTTCTGCCAATCGCTGTCGTCAAGAAATGGAATCAAGGCTTCAGTCAGCCCATACCGCTCCATCGGGGTATATTTATGTGCCAACACACGGAGCGCATCTAACCCGACTTTCGCGGACTCGTCCTGGGGAGAACTCTGCAAAAAATCGATAACAGCATCCAAAGCTTCTGCTTCGCCCACCGCAGCAAGTCGTGACAAGGCGTTTTCCCGTTCTTCGGACGAACCGTAACGCAGATCGTGAAGCAGTTCTTCCTGTGTGCGATCTTCTGGAGCCATTTGTGCTGACATTGATCAATATCTCCCGGTGAAGGCAGGTATCTTCTGACGTTGGGATTTTGACGTTACATGTTGCCAATTACTGCCGTTGCAAACTCCGAAGTCTTGACTTTTGT
>CAZUFP010000162.1:0-2379 GCA_964619835.1 uncultured Gemmatimonadaceae bacterium
TGACCCAGGTGCTCGTCTAGCGCGGCTCGCCGGGCACGCAGCCCGGCGGCGGCTGGACTCGGACTTCAACCTCGACATGTGGGTGCGACGCTACGACGGCATTTACGAAGAGGCGGTGGCGGCCGCGCCGGGAAAGTCGCGGCACGCCAGGGCATCCGCAGGCTGAAGCGAGGAGGCATCGAACCTTGTCCGTGCGCACCGTGGTGCGAGGCGCTGTCGAGCTCGCAGGGACGGTTTCAGGACTGTCTTCGCTGGCCCGCCGGGCCCATCGTGGCTCCGTCGCCGTGCTGGCGTACCACAACGTGGTGCAGCCTGAGGACGCAGGCCATGGCGATGCCAGCCTGCACATGCCGTTGCCCGACTTCCTGGAACAGATCGATCGGCTGGCCCGAACTCACCGGTTCGTCGACCTGGAAACGGCGCTCGATCGGAGAGAGTCCGACAGACCCCGGGCCGTCATTACATTCGACGACGCCTATCGTGGCGCCGTGACGCTGGCGCTGCCCGAGCTGAAAAGACGCGGGGTCCCTGCGGTCGTTTTCGTTTCACCAGGACTTCTCGGCGCAGACAGCACGTGGTGGGACGATCTCGCGGAAGCCGGGTTGCTGGCATCGGAAACACGCCAATCGGCACTCGTGGACGAAGCGGGGCGGGCGGATGCCGTGCGCGCCCGGTTCATGGACCGGCGCCTCGCGTCGCACCTCTCGAAGAGCTACGGCATTGCGACCCCGCAGGAGCTGCGGGAACACTGTGGCGGAACCGTTTCCGTCGGCTCGCACGCGTGGGCGCATGAGCACCTGCCGAGCCTGGACGACGCGGAGCTCCTGGAGAACCTGGCGAGAACCAGAGAGTGGCTCGCCGGGTTCGAAGTCTCGACATCGTCCTGGCTTGCATTGCCATACGGGGCAGGCTCTCCCGGGGTCAGCCGCGCCGCGAAAACCATCGGCCATGCAGGCGTCCTCCGCATCGACGGCGGACTGTGGAGGAACGGGCACGATCGCGGGCTCCTTCCCCGCATCAACGTGCCTGCCGGCATTTCAGTGCGGGGTTTGGAGCTTCGCACCAGCGGGCTGCGACGCTGAATGCAGACGTCACGGTCAGACCGGTGCGCCTTCCCTCCGCGTGGGCTCCCACACCGACTGGTGCGTGCCCCCCAGGAGCCGCAGCGTGGCGGCCAGAACGGCCACGTTGCTCATGAGGGCAAACGCCAGCACGCGAACAGGGCGCGGCACAGGTTTCCGGATGGCGACGAACCAGCTTGCGGCCGCCGCCAGCAGTCCCGCGGTACCGATGGCGAAGAGGACCAGGGCCCACGGCTCCCGGGTCGCCAGGACGCCGAGGGCGACATACGACGCCGCGGCCGCCCACGGCACGCCCCAGCGACACACTTTGTGGCTGAAGAGCATCCAGGCGAACAGCCCGTGACGGAAAGGATTCAGGAGCGCACGCTTGTGCCACAGGGTGTGCATGCCGCGCTCGATCGTTCGGACCTTCCGGCGGTACTCCCTGGCAAGCGAAGCTGTTCGTGGTACGTAGCACAACGCGTCGGACACGGACACCGCCCGGTAGCCGGCTTCCTGCGCGTGCAACGCGGAGGCGAAATCCCGGCTGAGCGCGGAGGGAAGCGGACGGCGATGCAGGTCCGCGCGGATCGCGTAGAGGCAACCCGAGGCACCGATGATGCCGCGCACGTTGGTCTCCGCGTCGCGGATCCGCATCTCATAGCCGACATAGCCCGCTTCGCCAACGTTGGCTTCCGCCTCCGAGTGCCCCACGCTGACGTCGCGGCCCGAGGCGACGCCCACGCCGGGGTCGGTGAAGCGTGTGACGAGGCGTTTGATGGCGGCCGGATGGATTCGGATGGACGCATCCGTGTTGATGATGATCTCGCCGGTGGCCCGTTCGGCGGCAGCGGCCTCGGCGGCCGTCTTGCCCGACCGCTCAGGCAGGCGCACCAACTCGACACCCTGGTCCTCATACGAAGCCACAATTTTGTCGGTCCCGTCCGATGACGCGTCCGACACCACCAGGATCTGGCGTCGGTCCGGCGGGTAGTCGATGGCCAGGATCGAGTCGAGAAGGGCGCGGACCTGGGCCGCCTCGTTGTACATGGGGATGCTGAACGTGATCCGGGGCCAGTCACGGGGCTGCTGGAGGGCGCCGTCATGTATGCTACGTCGCCCGCCGAGCAGCCGCAGCATCGCGGGATACACCGCGTAGGTGTAGAAGAGCAGCAGAATCGCGGCGGCGATGATCGCCGCTGGCACCACGACCATGGAAAGACCTCGAGTGCAGTCGGGAATGAGCCGGACCGGCCCGAATGTTGCTCCGATCCTGCCGCCGCTGCAAGCCTGCGTTTCTTTCGGAACGTGGTAGGGC
>CAZUFP010000162.1:2389-2625 GCA_964619835.1 uncultured Gemmatimonadaceae bacterium
AGCGAACCGCGAAGGTAGTGCGATTCGCGAACCCGGGATTATACTTGAACCTGTTCAGCTCCCGGTCCGCTCATGACCAGGCACCCTCAAGGAAGTTCGATGTCTGAAGATCGAAAGGACCTGCCGTCGTTCGAGCTCGTGGAGTCCAACGGGTCGGCGCCGCCGCCCGACCGGTACGTGCCGGAGCCGGCTCCGGTTCTCGAGCAACAGGATGAAGGCAACAACGTCCGCCGCTA
>CAZUFP010000163.1:0-2538 GCA_964619835.1 uncultured Gemmatimonadaceae bacterium
TCAAGCCGGAGAACATCCTGCTGCACGACGGGCGGCCGATGGTGGCGGACTTCGGCATCGCGCTGGCGGTGAGCGCGGCGGCGGGCGGGCGGATGACCGAAACGGGGATGAGCCTCGGCACGCCGCATTACATGAGCCCGGAGCAGGCGACGGCGGACAAGGAGATCACGGGCCGCTCGGATGTCTACTCGCTGGCGAGCGTGCTGTACGAGATGCTGACCGGGGATCCGCCGCACACCGGCAGTTCGGCGCAGCAGATCATCGTGAAGATCATCGCCGACGAGGCGCGGCCGGTGCGGGAGGTGCGGAAGTCGGTGCCGGCGAACGTGGCGGCGGCCGTGGCGAAGGCGCTGGAGAAGCTGCCGGCGGACCGGTTCGAGAGCGCGAAGGCGTTCGCGGACGCGCTGGCGGACCCGGCGTTCCGGCACGGGAGCGGCGTTGGAGAGCCGGTGGCCGCAGCCCGTACGGGCGCATGGAGTTGGTTGCACGATCCGCGCACGATCACGCTCGCGGCGCTCACCGTGGTGCTGGCGGGCACCCTGGTGTGGTCCCTCGGGCGTAGCGGCCGCGAGAACGGTCCGGAGACCTACGACGTCGCCCTGCCGGACAGCGCCCCCATGGACTTCACGGGCGTTACGCCCAGCACGCCGTACGGCCAGGGCCTTTGGGCTCTTTCGCTGTCTCCCGACGGACAGGTCGCGGTGTACGCGGCGAAGCAGGGGAGCTCCATGGTCCTGTGGCGGCGCAGCCTCCGCGACACGAGCGCCGCGCTCATCGCGGGTACCACAGGCGGCAGCGCCCCTCGCATTTCCCCCGACGGTTCCCGCCTGGCGTTCGTGGACCACGGGAGCCTGATGATCGTGCCGATGACGGGGGGACAGCCCCGGGCCGTCGCCGACTTCGATGGCGATCCGTGGGGCCTCAGGTGGATCAGCCCCACCCAGCTCCTCGTCGTGGACCACGACGGGCAGAGGCTGCGTTGGATCGATCCGGATGCCGGGACCCTGGACACTCGGCCGATCCCATATTGTCTCGACCCCTCGTGGATTCCCGAAGAGCGGCAGGTGATGTGCAACGACCGCGGTGTGGCCCAGGTGCACGATTCCGCCACCGGCGACGCCTGGGTGGTGAGGGTCCGGACGACCGGGGGGCAGCCCTCGGCTCCTCTGGCGGGCTCGTCGTTCCGTCTGGTCGACGGTCGATACCTGGTCTACGAGTCTCCTCAGGGCGAGCTGCGCGCCGCGCCGTATGACCGAACTGCCCACACCGTGGGACGATCCGTCACTCTTCTGACGGGCATCCGGGTGAACGGAGTCGGCACGACGGACTTCGACCTAAGCTCGGCGGGGACCCTGGTGTACGCGCCGGGCGGCAACGCGGTGATCGGACGCCTCGTGGAGCTTTCGGCCGGCGGCACGCCCCGACCGCTGCCCGTTCCCCCGGGGGCCTACGAACGGTGGGATCTCAGCCGGGACGGACGTCACCTCGCCGCTGTGGCGCGTGGGCCGGGGTACTACCAGCTCGAGGTCTTCGACCTGGACAACGGCCAGTCGTTCGACTGGCTCCAGGCGGCCTACATCGACCAGCCGTTGTGGAGTCCCGACGGCTCGATGCTCCTCGTGAGCGTGAAGGACTCGGCGGGCGGCGCCATCCTGCGGGGGTCGCCCGCGTCCACCTCCGGGCCGGACACGGTCTACGCATCGCGCGACGCCGACGCCGTTCCGGCGGTGCAGGACTGGTCCGGCCCTCATCACGCGCTCGCGTGGGTCGGAGCGCCTCGTAAGCTTGTCCGGTTCGATCCGCTTGCCGCCTCCGCGCGCTTCGACACCATCGCCAGCGACCGCAACTTCGTCATGACCTCACCGGACGGGCGCCACATGGTGTTCAGCCTGTCGGCGGGGAACCGCGTGGTGGTCACCGCCGCTCCTCCCGGATCGTGGGAGCGGCAGGTCGCGGCCAGCGGCGTCGAGCCCCTCTGGCTCTCCCGCTCGGAGATTCTCTATCGGTCCGGGTTCACCTGGTACGCGTCGCACGTGGATCCCGCCACCGGCGAGCCGGGCACACCGTCGGAGTGGGCCTCGGACCCCCGCTTCTCCGACACGTTCGGGTGGTCCAACCGTCCCGACTGGCAGGGGGGAATCACCTATCTCCAGGGTCCCGCCGACACCCACGCGACGTATCTCCGTGTGATCCCGCACTGGGTGGAGAAGATGAAGCGCGCCGTGGACGAGGCGAACCGATGAGCGCCGAGTCGAACCTCTCCTCTCGCCTCGCCGCGGCCCTCGCAGACCGCTACTCGATCGAGCGCGAGCTCGGCGAGGGCGGCATGGCCACGGTCTACCTCGCCGAAGACCTGAAGCACCAGCGCCAGGTGGCCATCAAGGTGCTCAAGCCCGAGCTGGCCGCCGTCCTGGGCGCCGAGCGCTTCGTCCAGGAGATCACCACCACCGCCCAGCTCCAGCACCCGCACATCCTGCCGCTCTTCGACTCGGGCACCGCCGACGGCTTCCTGTTCTACGTGATGCCCTACATCGAGGG
>CAZUFP010000164.1:0-2443 GCA_964619835.1 uncultured Gemmatimonadaceae bacterium
CCTGCGGGCGGGGGCGGTGCCGGGGTCGGGGTCGCGGTGGATGGGCTACGGGGCAGTCGTTGCTTCGACTTCGTTTGGTGGTCGCGCCCCCCCCCTCCGAGGGACACCTCCCGAGTTCGAGTACCGGCGCAAGCGCGAGAAGCTGGATCTCGGCGGGTCCCGCGGCCCGGCGACAGCATCGCCAAGCAGCCGCTCGCCGAGGCCCCGGCCGCAACCGCCGCCCCGACCCCGGCACCGGGCCCGGACGGCACGTCCTCCGGGCCCGGTGCTTTTCTCCCCACCCCCTGCCGTCGCCCACCGATTCCGCCATTCCTTGACGTTCTCCCGCTCGTCACGCATATAGAAGCCACTTCCCGGGCGTGACCGAACCGTTCCGTGTGCTTCCGGGACCGCGGACCGCGGTGCTTCAAAACGGTCGACACGCCCCGTCTTTCTGACCATTCCGTTCAATCCACTCGAGGAGGAGCAGCATGAGGCGATCCGCATCTCTCCCAGTCGTCCTGCTGTTCGGGGCCGCGTTGGCCGGTTGCGCCGACCCGACGACGGCGCCGATGGAGCCCTTGACCCCGCCAACCACGCAGATGAGCAAGGCCGCCCTCGAGAGGGGCGGCAATCAGATGGTGGTGTTCGCGCAGTCCGTGCCCGACGACTTTGCCGCGACCGTCGCGTCTCTGGGCGGCACGTTGGTCTCCACGTTCGACGAGGTGGGTGCGGCCGTGGTGTCCGGCCTCGACGCTTCCGGCGCGGCGGCGCTGCGCGGCAGCCACGGCGTTCAGTACGTGGAGCCCGAGCCGAACTTCAGCGTGGGGCCCGCGTACCAGCCGCGCCTCGAAGGGACCGACCTCACGCCGGCCAGCCCCGCAGACCCGACTACGGCGTATTTCTTCCCGCGCCAGTGGGACATGCGTGCCATCTACGCGGACCAGGCGTGGGCCGCGGGCCGGTCGGGCTCCTCGAGCGTAACGGTGGCCATCCTGGACTCGGGCATCGGCTACGAGAACCCTGATCTCGAAGGGCTGGTGGACCTGAGCCGCTCCGCGTCCTTCGTGGGGCCGTACAAGAACTCCGCCGGATACTCGGACGACGACTACGTGGCCGCGTACTTCCCCGGCGCCAACCTCATCGCCGACATCGGGTTCCACGGCACGCACGTGGCCGCGACCGTTTCCAGCAACGGCCTGCTGACGGCGGGTGTCACGTCCCATGTCACGCTGATGGGCGCCAAGGTGTGCAGCGTGGTGCTGGGCTACTGTCCCGGCGGCGCCATCACCGCGGGTGTCCTGTTCGCCGTGGAGAACGGCGCGGACGTGATCAACATGAGCCTGGGCGGCTCTCTGCATAAGAGCGACTACCCCGGCTACGTGTCCGTGCTGAACCGGCTGTTCAACTACGCCCACAACCATGGCGTGACCGTGGTCGTGTCCGCCGGCAACGACGCCATCGACATGGACCACGACCGGGACCTGCTGGTGACCGAGTGCCAGGCGGCCAACGTGGTGTGTGTCTCGGCGACGGGACCGACGGCCTCCGAAGGCGTGAACGGACCCTGGACCGACGTGGACGCGCCGGCGTCGTATACCAACTACGGCCGCTCGTCCATCGACGTCGCCGCGCCCGGCGGCAACACGGGTGGCTCGGTGTGGGCGCCTTGCTCCAGCTTCAGCCTCGTCTACACCGTGTGCCAGTCGGGCAATTACGTCATCGGGGCCTCTGGAACCAGCATGGCCGCGCCGCACGTCACGGGCATCGCCGCGTTGCTGGTGGAGCAGTACGGGCGCAACCCCGGCCGCATCAAAACGGCACTCCAGCAGACGGCGGATGACCTGGGCCAACCGGGCGCCGACCCGTACTACGGCAAGGGCCGCGTGAATGCCGCCCGGGCCGTGGGGGCCATGGAGTGAAGCGGGGAGCGGGGAGCGTGAAACGTGAAGCGTGAAGCGTGAAGCGTGAAGCGTGAAACGTGAAACGTGATGTGGGATGCGGGAATGCCCGCGGTGCCGTCCGGCCGCGGGCGTTTCGCGTGACAGGCGTGCGGGGCCGCCTCCCGGGCACCGTCACTTCCGGCGCGCGCCTCACATACGCTGGCGCGTCGTGGGCCGTGTCCTTAGGTTCCGGCCCGGCGTGGACCCCGGCCACAGACAGAACCCTTCCCGCACCGACGCCGTACCTGCATGCGAGAGTATCCCTGGCTGCGCGGGCTGAATCCCGAGCAGCGCAGCGCCGTGACGCACACCGATGGCCCCCTGCTGGTCCTGGCCGGCGCCGGCTCGGGCAAGACGAAGACGCTGGTGCACCGGGTGGTGCACCTGATCCGCGGGCACAAGGTGGAGCCGTCGCGCATCCTGGTGGTGACGTTCACCAACAAGGCAGCGGACGAGATGCGGGAGCGCGTGCGCGCGTTCGCGGGCGAGGACGCGGCCGACGTCGTGGTGAGCACGTTCCA
>CAZUFP010000165.1:0-2429 GCA_964619835.1 uncultured Gemmatimonadaceae bacterium
CCATGCTCAGCGTGCTCCCCGGTTGTGCGTTCGATTCTTCATGGCCGTGCGACCCGGCCCGCCAGCACTATGAGATGCGACCCTTCATCCCCGCTCGGCATAGCACTCCGCCGCCAGGAATGTCTCAGCCGCACGCGGCAAGATCAATCCAGCATGCGTCGGAGCGCCGCCTCCAGTTCCGGAAACGCGAACTCGTACCCGGCCGCCTGGAGCTTCGCCGGCACCACGCGCGTCTCCAGCAGCAGGTCCTCCCCAAGGTCGCCGAGCAGACGAATCAGGAATTCGGGCGCCTGCAGGACCGCGTGGCGCCCCAGGACGCGGGCGAGGGTGTGGGTGAACTCGGCGTTCGTGGTTTTGCCGGGAGCCGCCACGTTGATGGGCCCGCCCACCGTCGGGTGGTCCAGCAGGAACTGGACGATGCGCGGGATCTCGTCGAGGGCGACCCAGGGCATGAGCTGGTGTCCGTCGCCGAGAGTGGCGCCGAGACCGACGCGGAACCAGGGCAGGACGAAGCGCAACAGTCCGCCGTCGGGCGACAGCACGGGGGCAAAGCGGAAGTGCACGACGCGGATGCCGGCGTCGCGCGCGGGGTCGGCCGCGGCTTCATTGTCGACGCTGACCCTGGCGAGAAAGGTCGTACCCGGGGGACCGGACTCATCCATCGGCTGGTCGGGGGGGCGATCGCCGTAGTAGCTGGATCCGGATGCGGCCAGCATCGCGCCGGGCGGCTCGCGGAGCCCGGCGAGAGTGCGGGCAAGAAGTCGTGTCGAGTTCACCCGGCTGTCGTAGATCCGGCGCTTCTTCGCCGGCGTCCACAGTCCCTGGATATTCTCCCCCGAGAGATGGATCACCGCGTCGTGGCCCTCCAGCCCCGCGGCGTCGATCTCCCCGCTGGCGGGCCGCCAGAAGACCGCGTCCGGCGCCCGCGCCGCCTGTCGGCTCCGCACGAGACGCGTCACCGAATGACCCCCAGCGCGCAACTCACCGAGGACCTTCCGGCCAATCATACCGCTGGCTGCTGTCATGGCGATTCTTGCCATTGTCGTCTCCGGCGAAACGCCGTTCCTCACCCCCCGACAATCGCGCGCATGAGGTACGCCACCCCAAACGCCACGTAGTTGCCGGCCGCGTAGCCCAGCAGGCCGGCGACGATGCCCGGCAGCACGAGGGCCGGCCAATCTCGCGCGACGGCCAGCGCGACGGCGCTGGCGGGTCCACCCACCGCGGCCTGGGACGCCACCGACGTGGTCCCGACGTCGAGGCGCGCAAGGCGGCCGCCCAGGTACGTGAGCGTGCCGTGCACGAGGACGATGGTGGCCGTGAACAGGAACACGTCGGGCCCCACCTTCAGCATCTCCGCGATCCGCGAATAGATGCCGATGATGGCGAAGAACATGTGCAACGCCAACGTCCCCAACTGCATGGAGCCCTTGAGGTTGGCGATGACCGGCACGTGCCCCACGATCAGGGCGAAGGTTGTCAACCACAGCACCGAAGGCACGGACGGGACCAGCTTCGCCATGCCGTTGGACGCCAGAATCAGCGCGAACGCCAGGGTGAACAGGATGGAGATGTCCAGGATGCGGAGCGGGACCTCCGCGAAGAAGGGGTGTTCGTGGGTCGTTGCCGGAGACGGCTCCTGACCGCGGGCGCGCGTAACCGGCATCTCCCGATCTGCGATGCGCGATGCGCGATGCGCGATCCGCGGTCCCGATGATCCGGGATCCGCGCCGCGGTCCTGCGGCGCCCGGTCGTCGGCCAGATGCTGCGGCACGGGACGCGGGTAGTACTTCCCGATCCACAACGGCAGCACGATGGTGGCGCCCATCCAGATGGCGGTCATGACGGCGTCGGAAGCGTTGGCCGCGGCGAACGTCTCGGGGGGAATACCGAGAGCCCGGCCCACGGCCACGAAGTTCAGGCTGCCGCCGGAATACGTGCCGGTCATGGCGCCGGCCAGCTTCCAGGCGTTGTGGCCGAGCCCTTCGTGGAAAATCAGGGTCGCAAAGATGGCGCCGATGGCGGTGGCCGCCACGGCGATGCCGAATGCCGCCAGCATGAGCGGGCCGGCCGCCTTCAGGTCGCGCAGATCCACGGCGAACAACAACCAGACAATGGCCAGCGACGTGACCGGCCCCGTCACGGCGTCGTACACGGGCGAGGACGGAGGGACCAGGCCCAGGTTCGACACGACGGCACCGAGCCCGATGATGAGCAGCCCGGCCCCCACCTTCGCCGCCCAGTCGTAGCGGCGGTCGAGCCAGAAGCCGAGCGCGGTGAGGCCGGCGATGATGGCGGCGAGAGCAATGGGGTCGGAGATCAATGTCGAGTTCGAATTCGAGTTCGTGTTCGAATTCGAAAGTCGGCCCGCGGCCGAGTCCGAATCCGGGGGGATCTATCGGTCTTTGTCTTCGTCGTCGTCGTTCCGG
>CAZUFP010000166.1:0-2371 GCA_964619835.1 uncultured Gemmatimonadaceae bacterium
TCCAGGAACAGCTCCGTCTTGCCCGCCTCGATCTTGGACAGGTCCAGGATGTCGTTGATCAGGGCCAGCAGGTGCCGGCCGGCCGACCGGATCTTCTGCAGGTCCGCCGCGTACTCCTGCTCGCCGGCCTCCTGCACTTCTTCCGCCAGCATCTCGCTGTAGCCGATGATGGCGTTCAACGGCGTGCGCAGCTCGTGGCTCATGCTGGCCAGGAACTGGCTCTTGGCCCGGTTCGCCGATTCCGCTTCCTGCCTCGCTTCCACCAGCTCGCTGATGTCGTGATACAGGGCCATCACCCCCGCCGGCTTGCCGTCCACCACCACCTTCATGGCCAGCAGCTCCACGTCCACCAGAGACCCGTCCTTGCGGCGCCGCTTGGTGATGCCGTGCGTCATGCCGCTTCGGGCCTGCCGGGTGTACGACACCGCCTCCGCATGCTGCTCCGGCGTCGTGATGAGCGTGTCCAGGTTCCGGCCCATGACTTCGTCCAGCGGGTAGCCGAACAGCTTCTCGAACGCCGGGTTCGCCGCCACCACGTTCTCTTCCAGATTCAACGTCACGATGGCGACCGGGCTCGTGGTCATGACCGCTTCGAAGTACTGCTTGTCGCGTTGCGCACGGACGTACAGCCGGGCGTTCTCGATGGCGACCGCCGCCTGCTGGCCGAACAGGTTCAGCAGACGCAGATCGGACGCCGCGAACGTCAGGGCCGGGTTGTCGTGCCAGACGTTGATCGCGCCCACCGGCCGCTTGCCGATCATGAGCGGAGCCACCACGACGGCCCGGGCGTCGATGCGCGCGTACTGCGTTGAACGGCCGGGCCACGTCTGGTAGTCCGGGATGATCATCATCTCTCCCGACTCCACGACGTGGCCCATCGCACCCTCGCCGTACGCCAGCCGCGTTCCGGTCGAGTCCTCCTCCATGTTGTGGTTCGCCACCACTACCAGCTCCGCCGCCTCCTCGTCGTACGTCGCAAGCTCTCCGCCCGCGGCGTTCAACAGCGTCACCGCCCGTTTCAATACCGCTTCCAGCAGCCGCGCCAGCTCCAGCTCGCCCGACAGGTCGGCCACGGTGGCCAGCAATGCCTCGTGCTCGTCGGCCCGCCTGTGTTCCGCAGCCAGCCGGCGCGCCCGTTCGATCGCCACTCCCGCGTGCCGCGCTGCCGTGCCGAGGATCTCCAGGTCCGCTTCCGAGAAGCCCGCGCCGCCACCGGTCCGCGCCACGAGCACGCCATCGAGCCCGGCGTTCAGCGGGAGCCGTACCACGTCGGCCTCACCGGACTCCGCCGTGCCCGCGTCGGTCGCGACTGCTGTGCCCGTACCCGCGCGCAACGTCGCTTCACCGCCCGCCGGTCCCGCGATGTAGAAACCCAGGGAAGGGAAGGAGAGGGGGGGCGCGCCGAGGCCCGCCACCAGGCGCTGACAGATCTCCGCCTCGTCCTCCGCGGCTGCGATCTCCGCCGTCAGGCGAAGGGCTGCCACGTATCGTGACTCGGGCACGACGTCGCGCCGGGAGACAACCGTGCGGTGTCTTCCTTCGTCCATCGCCAGTTTCTTCTTGAGACGAGAACGTCCCCGGCGACGCTGTCACGTCGCGGTCGAGCGGGCCGGAGCATTGGGGATGCCACAATCTGCCGGCTGGCATGCACGTCCCGCAAGGATGAAATTCGTGCCGCGGATCACCACCGGAACGAAAAAGGCCCGGCGAAGCCTCTAGCTTCGTCGGGCCTTCCGGTCCCACAACACCGGCGCCGCAATGCCTGTACTCCGCACCGCCACGCCACATCTGCCAGTCGGGGAGACTGGATTTGAACCAGCGACCCCTGCGTCCCGAACGCAGTGCTCTACCGGGCTGAGCTACTCCCCGAACGACGGCTTACGGACGGGGTGGGATTCGAACCCACGAGGGCTGTTAACCCCACACGATTTCCAATCGTGCTCCTTAAGCCTCTCGGACACCCGTCCCTTTGCGTTGCACCCTGGCGGCGGGGCCGCACAGGCGCCCGGTCGGATGCCCCTGGTACCGAGCGGAGAGGGAGGGATTCGAACCCTCGAGAGCCTTTCGACCCAAACGCCTTAGCAGGGCGCCGCCTTAAGCCACTCGGCCACCTCTCCAAGGGCTCGACCTCTCGGCCGAACAGGTCCGCCGCCCGGCGCGGCGTCCCCGACCTCGTCCTTCCAGTTGCCCCTCCTGGGTTCGAACCAGGACTCTCCTGATCCAGAGTCAGGCGTGTTGCCAATTACACCAAGGGGCAGTCGCGCCTCAAGGGCGCCCCAACCTGTCTGTCGGCCTACCTATCGCCATCCTAAAGCTCGCGGCACGCAGCCGCGAGCCCTTCCTCCACAAGCGCGACCCACACCGAGCTGCG
>CAZUFP010000167.1:0-2361 GCA_964619835.1 uncultured Gemmatimonadaceae bacterium
GCTAGGCCTGCCTGTGTACCACAAGTGGTGACTGGACAAGAAGCAGTTCCCTGTCTATCCTTGGCTCATGGAGAGCCAACATCAGATTAAGCGGACGCTGTCCCATGCCGACAGCATAGCCACGGTACAGGCGCTGCTGGAGTCGGAGACCTTTGCGCACCGCAGTGCCGTGGCCGTGGCGGTGTGTGAGCGTTTCGGTTTCTTCGATCCCGGTGGCCGACCGCAGTCCGCCAGTTGTGTGAAGGCGTTGCGGGAGTTGGAAGCGGCGGGGCATTTCACCTTGCCGGCCGCGGCGGGCGCCCGTGCGGGTCCGGGGGCGCCGCAAGCCCTGCCCGAGCCGGCACCGCCGCCGCAGGACGTGCCGGAGGAGGTCGGAGCGGTCCTTGGGTTGGAGGTGGTGCGGGTGCGCACCGACGCACAGCGGCAGCGCTGGAATACGCTGATGGCGCACGAGCATCCGCAGGGGGCAGGGCCGCTGGTGGGCCGGCAGTTGCGCTACTTGATTCAGTCGAAGTATGGCTGTCTGGGAGGCGTCGGCTTTGCCTCGGCGGCGCTGCACTTGGCCGACCGGGATGGCTGGATCGGCTGGGACCGCGACCAGCGCCGGGCCCATCTGCACGGGGTGGTCGGTCTGAGTCGCTTCTTGATTCGACCGATGGTGGACTGTCGAAACTTGGCGTCGAAGGTGCTGAGCCGGACCATGACCGTGTTGGCCGACGACTTTGAGACCGTATATCACTACCGTCCGTGGCTGGTGGAAACGTTTGTGGAGCCGCAGCAGCATGACGGCGCCTGCTTCCGTGCGGCCAACTGGATTCGGGTCGGACAGACGCAAGGGCGCGGGCGGCAAGACCGCGACAAAGAAGCGGCCTTGCCCCGCAAAGACATCTATGTGTGGCCGCTGGAGCCGGACTTCCGTAAGCAACTGAGGTTGCCGCCGGAGGCGGGCTTGGGGCCACTGGAAACCGGCGAGGGCCTGGACGGCGAGGGCTGGGCCGAGCTGGAGTTTGGTGGCGCGCCGCTGGGCGACGCCCGCTTGAGCCGCAGATTGGTGCAAGTAGCCCATATGCAAGGCGAAGAGCCCGGCCGTGCTTTCAGCGGCGTGGCTGAAGCGGATTGGCCCACGGCCAGGGCCTACTATCGGCTCATCGACAAGCCGGACGAAGACGGGCCGGACATGGATCAGATCCTGGCGCCGCACCGGCAGCAGACGCTGCGCCGCATGCAGGCGCAGACCACGGTGCTGTGCGTGCAGGACGGCAGCACCCTGGACTTCACGGCCCTGGACCAGTGCGACGGGCTGGGATCCATCGGCACCAATCAGACCGGGGCCACCAGCCGCGGTTTGCAGTTGCATTCGACCTTGGCGGTGGCCCCCAACGGCCTGCCCCTGGGGGTGCTCAAGTCTCAGTGCATCGCGGCGCCCGACAAGGACGCTACCGACGCCGCCAAGAAGACGCTTCCCTGGATCGAGCACCACCGCGACTTGGCCGACCTGCGGCCGCAACTGCCGCGCACCCGCTTGATCCACGTGTGCGACCGTGAAGCCGACTTCTTCGAGCTGTTCGACGAGCAACGGCAACACGGGCAGGTGGAGTTGTTGGTGCGGGCCCAGCACGACCGCAACATCATCACCGAGCCGGGCAAGCTGTTCGCCGCCGTGCGCCAGCAGCCGCTGCAAAGCCGCGTCCAGGTGCATGTGCCGCGGCAGAGCGCCCGCCCCAAGAAGAGCAAACAGAAGGCCCGCCCCAAGCGCCCCGGGCGCACCGCCGACATGCAGGTGCGCTACCAGTCGTTCTCGTTGCCACCCACCAAGGGACAGGAAGACAAAGCGCCCCTCGAACTGTATCTGGTCCACGCCCTCGAAGAGGATCCCCCACCCCAGGCCAAGCCCATCGAGTGGTTCCTGCTGACCACCTGCCGCATCGACAGCCCCGACCAGGCCGAGGAATGCTTGCGCTGGTATGCCCTGCGCTGGCGCATCGAAGACTGGCATCGCGTCCTCAAGTCCGGCTGTCGCATCGAGGAACTCGGTCACGACACCGCCGAACGGCTGCGCCGCGCCATCGCCATACGCCTGGTCATCGCCTGGCGCATCATGCTCATGACTCTGTTGGGCCGAGAGACACCCGAGTTGCCCGCCGAGATCCTCTTCTCCGACGTCGAAGTGCGCACCCTGGAAGCCTACGCCCGCAAGCGAGGGCGGCAACCGCCGGCCAACCTCGGCGAGGCGGTGCGCCTGCTGGCCATCATCGGCGGATACCTGGCCCGCAAGACCGATCCGCCACCCGGCCACCAACTGCTCTGGCGCGGCTACCTGCAGTTCCACTTCATGTGCCTCGGATTCGAGTTGCTCGACGA
>CAZUFP010000168.1:0-2275 GCA_964619835.1 uncultured Gemmatimonadaceae bacterium
GCGCGCCGCTGTCCTACCGCAACATCAAGGTGCTCGTGCTGGACCCGGACAAGGCCCTGCCCAAGTGCCCCAAGTGCGGCTCGGACGTGCCGGAGGGCATGCCCTGCCCCAAGTGCAACAAGCCCGCCCCGGCCGGCAAGTAGAGCCCGCCGCGGCGGCGTGAACGGACGTGTGCGACGGGCCCCGGGGTCAGCCGGCCTCGGGGCCCGCTTCACGCGCACGCCAGCGATTCCGTAACCGGGCCAAATCGGCGGCGGTAAAGGGCGGAAGGGTCGGGGGTTGAGCGGTCTGTCGGGAGAATCAGCAGATTCGCATTCGTTTTTCGGTTGACTTTTCGGCCGTGTCTGGTATTATTGTAGTATGTCAGATACTAAGCGGCCCATCCCGCGGACCTCCCAGTCGGAACACGAGCGGCAGGTTCGATCGGAGTTGAGGAAGATCCTCAACGCCAGCGGCGTGTTGCACGGGACCCTCATCGAACGCCAGCGGGTCTGCGGTAAGCCCAACTGCAAGTGCGCGCGCGGGCAGAAGCATCGCAGCCTCTACCTGGTCGTCACGGAAGGCGGCAAGCCGCGCCAGCTCTACGTTCCTGAGGATTGGGAACAGACCGTCCGGCTATGGGTACAGGACTACCAGAAGGCTCGGGAACTCATGGAAGAGGTCTCGCGCATCCATTGGCAGAAGGTGCGCGAGCGTAAGGACTGATCATCCTTCGTCGCATCCTACGATATGCACGGAAGCGTCTCGGTTGGGAATCGCCGCTGGAGGCGGTGTGCGACAGCCGCACGGCCCCGCAGATCCCTACGGCGGCGATCGTGCGCTCGGCGGTGGTGATGTTCCTGGGGCGGCTGGGCAGCCTCAACGCCCTGGAGCAATCCTCCAGCAGCGCCTTCTGGCGCAAGTGGCTGCGAGGTGACCCGCCGTCGGCCGATACGGTCGGCCGGGTCTGCGCGGTCGTCGAACCCGACAGCGTCCGGACGGTCGGCCGGCAGGTCTACAGCCGGCTCAAGAGGGGCAAGGCGCTGGCCCCGCCGGCTCATGGACTGATGGTGGCGGTACTGGATGGCCACGAGTCGCATGCGACCTATCGCCGCTGCTGCGACGGATGCCTCCAGCGGACTGTCGAGACGCGCAACGGCCGGAAGGTGCAGTACTACCACCGCCATGTGACGCTCCAGTTGGTCGGGCGGGACATGACGGTCCTGCTGGACGCCGAGCCGATTCGGCCGGGCGAAGGCGAAGTGACGGCCGCGATGCGCCTGCTGGACCGCGTGCTGGAGCAGTATCCGCGGGCCTTTGACGTGGTGCAGGGGGACGCGTTGTACGCCAACAGCACCTTCTTCAACTTCGTGCTCAGCCGGGGCAAGCACGCCCTGGCCGTGCTGAAGAATGAGACGCGAGACCTGTGGAGCGATGCCCAGAGCCTCTTTGCCGACCGGACGCCGGTGGCGATACAACGGGGCCGCTGGCTGGCGGACTGCTGGGACCTGGAGGGCTTCACGAGCTGGCCCCAGGTCAGCCAGCCGGTCCGGGTGGTGCAAAGTGTCGAGCGAATGACGGTCCGGCGACAACTGGACGGGCAGGAGGAACAGCTTGAGGCTCACTGGGCCTGGGTCACCACGCTGCCGGCGGGGCAGGCCTCGACGCAAGCGGTGCTGGAAGTGGGCCACCGGCGATGGGCCATCGAGAATGAGGGATTCAACGAACTGACTACGCGGCAGCACGCCGACCACGTCTATCGCCACCATCCCGAGGCCATGCTGGTGTTCCTGCTGCTGGCGATGATCTGCTGCAACGTCCTGGTGGCGTTCTACCAACGGGACCTGAAGCCGGCATTGCGCGATCGCGTGAGCATGCTGCACATCTCCCGGCTGATCGCCGCCGAGCTGTATCTCTACCGGGCCGGCCTGCCCGCGGCCCCCCTCTGACTGACCCGACATCCCAGGTCTCGATGACCCCGCCATGGCTTCCTCCGCCGTGGCCGCTTCTATGCGCCTCGGCACGCCGAGGAGCCCCGAATCGGCTCTGCGAACCTGCTTGTTGCCCCCAATCGGGACAAACCCCCCGCCAGGCAGCGAGAAACGCCACGGCTTGCGGAATCGCTGGCTCGTGCGCGGCGGGCTTGTTTTCCGCCGGGCCCGGCCTTAAGATGCCCGTTTCGCGGGCGGTGGCCGCCCCGGACTGGCCGGCGTGGCCCGTCCGGCGGGATGCGGCCGGCCGGCCCGGCGACGTTCGGACAGGATAGCGCGGACATGGCAAACGACAGTGGCGACCT
>CAZUFP010000169.1:0-2256 GCA_964619835.1 uncultured Gemmatimonadaceae bacterium
ACGGCCTGCTGTACCGGTTGGCCGCCCACAACCAGGGCCCGCGCCTCCGGGTGGAGGCGCAGGCACAGGACCTGGGGGAGGTCCCGGTTTTCAACACCATCGCCGAGATCCGGGGTAGCGAGAAGCCGGACGAGTACATCGTGCTCTCGGCGCACCTCGACTCCTGGGACGGCGCCCAGGGCGCCACGGACAACGGCACCGGCACCGTCATCATGCTGGAGGCCATGCGGCTCCTCAAGAAGGCCTACCCACACCCCAAGCGCACAATCATCGTGGGTCACTGGGGCGCGGAAGAGGAAGGCTTGATCGGTTCCCGGGCCTACGCCGCCGCCCATCCGGACGTGGTGAAGGGCCTCCAGGCCCTGTTCAACCAGGACAACGGCACGGGCCAGATCGTGAACCTGTCCATGCAGGGCTTCACCAACGCCGGTGAACAGTTTGCCGAGTGGCTGTCGCGCATCCCGGAAGACCTGACGGGCCGCATCAGCCTGCGCCTGCCCGGCACGCCGGGCGGCGGCGGCAGCGACTACGCGTCCTTCGTCTGCTACGGCGCGCCGTCGTTCAGCCTCAGCTCATCGCCCTGGGACTACTTCGCCTACACCTGGCACACCAACCTGGACACGTTCGACAAGCTTTCGTTCGACAATGTCCGGGAGAACGCCATCCTCACCGCCATGCTGGTGTACCTGGCGTCCGAGGACCCACAGACCATGTCGCGGGACCGGCGTACATCCTTCCCGGTCAACCGCCGCACGGGCCAGCCTATGGCCTGGCCGCAGTGCTCGCCGCCGCGCACGTGGGAGGAGTACTTCAAGTAGGATCACACGGAGAAGGAACGGCGGCTCACACGAAGCCACAGAGAGCACGAAATCCAGGCTCCCGAACAGTGCGACCCACCCGGCCCGGTGATCCTGGCCGGATGGGTCGCCAACCTTCGTGTCCTTCGTGCGACGCGGCCCTCGTGCGAGGCGACCCTCGCGTCCTTCGTGCGATGAAACTCAGAAGGTGTGGTTGTACTCCAGGGACGCGTTGGTGAGCGTGGCGGCCTGATTGTATTTGAGGTCGCCGTCGAAGGAGACCTGCAGCCGCATGTCACGCGGCACCGTGTCCAGATTGACGACCCGGACCAGGAAGCGGTCGGAAGGCGCCACCGCATAGGTGCTGTCGAACGGCAGGTTGCTGACGACAGTGTCCGCCGCGTACAGGACCGTCGTGACCCCCAAGGTCGAGTCGTTGGTGATCCGGTCGAAGGCCTCCGATGTGATGATGAGCAGCGGTCCCTCGCCCGTCACCTGGATACGCGCTTCGGCGGGCGGTCTGGGCCCGGTCGTGCTCCACTTGCAGCTGCCAACGCCCAGGAGCACGACGAGGGCGCCCATCACCAGCTTCCACCGATCGTTCGTCTTCTTCACAGGCATGTTGTCCTCACGCGCCTTCGTCCCCGGCCGGCGCCTTCTCCCACGTGTAATCCTTGTTCCACAGCCAGTGCTGGAACCAGTCCAACTCGACGTTCGCCTTGAACAGCCGATGGCGCAACTCCCGCCAGCCATGGGGCTCGCGCGGCGCAACGTAGAGGTGTGTCGGCACGCCGTTGGACTTGAGCGCCCGGTACATCTCCACGGACTGCGGCATGGGCACCCGGTGATCCTGCTCGCCCACCAGGAAGATCGTGGGCGTCTTCACCTTCCAGGCGTCCTTCAGCGGCGAGTTGTTCCAGTACACGTCGATGGGCGCGTTCTTCTGCCACGGCGTGCCGCCGAACCAGGGCGTGCGATAGAAGCGCACGTCGCTCTGGGCGTACATGGAGATCCAGTTGGCCGCACCGGCGCCGGACGCCGCCGCCTTGAAGCGGTCCGTGTACGTGATGATCTTGTCCGTCATGTGGCCGCCGCCGCTCCAGCCCATCTTGGCCATGTGGTCGCCGTCCACCAACCCGCGGCGGATCAGGTAGTCCACGCCCGTCATGACGTCCTTGTGGGCCTCATGGTAGTAGTGCCCCACCATGTCGCGCAGGAACGCGTCGCCGTAGCCGGTGCTGCCCCGGTAGTTGGGCTTGAGCACCATGTAGCCCATGCCCGCCAGCTTCTGCACGTAGTTGGACGACCCGGCCCACGACAGCTTGTCCGACGCCGCCGGCCCGCCGTGCGTCTGGACTACCAGCGGATAGCGCTGGCCCTGGACGTAGTTCAGCGGATAGTAGAGGATGCCCTCCACCGTGACGCCGTCATCGCCCTTCCATTGGACCACTTCCGCGCG
>CAZUFP010000170.1:0-2222 GCA_964619835.1 uncultured Gemmatimonadaceae bacterium
GCCTCCATATCTCGATCCACACCGTGAAGAGCCACGTGCGCAACGTCATGGAGAAACTGGCTCTGCACACCCGGCTGCAGATCGCCGCCTACGCTCACAGGGATCAAGGCGACTAGCTCGCTATCGGCGCTCCGGTCTACGAGTGCCACACTCCCAGGATGCCGCCCATGACCGTGAACGCCAACGTCATGTAGCCCGCGTTCAGGAGCCAGAGCCTGAGTGGGCGCCGCTCGAAGAGGTAGACAACCCCCAACGCCGTCCCCACCCAGAACAGACCGGCCAGGAAGCCCATCAGAAGACCGAAGGCGATGGTCGCCTGGGTGCCGATGAACAGGGCCAGGACGAAGGCCGCTACAAGCTCCAGAACAAAGGACGCCCCGAACATCAGACCCGGGTTCCCCTGCTTGGCCTTCTCCTCTGTCAGCCCCGACGCGTCCATCCACATCCTTCCGAGCAGGGTGGGGGAGTACCAGAGCGTTCTGATGACGTAGACCGCGACGGCCGCGACGAGGACCGCCAGGAAGTTGACGCCGGAAACGGCAGAATTCAGATCCATGGGAGCACCTCCTGAAAGGCGGGATGCCAGGGGGGAGCCGGCTGAGCTCGATTCCATCCCCTGCACCCCGCGTATGGGATTGAAGCGGCTAGTACATGCCGCCCATGCCACCGCCGGGCATCGCGGGAGTCTTCTCTTCCTGCGGCTTCTCCACCACCACAGCCTCGGTGGTCAGCAGCAGCCCGGCGATGGACGCGGCGTTCTGCAGCGCGCTGCGTACCACCTTGGTCGGGTCGATGACGCCTGCAGCCACCAGGTCTTCATAGGCGTCGGTCAGGGCGTTGTAGCCGTAGTTCACGTCCTTCTTCGAGCGCACCTTCCCCACCACGATGCTGGCCTCGGCACCCGCGTTCGTCGCGATCTGACGGATGGGGTGCTCCAGGGCCCGCATGAGGATGGCGACGCCGATCTGCTCGTCCTCGCGGTCGAGCTTCAGCTTTCCCAGCACCTTCTGCGCCCGCAGCAGGGCGACGCCGCCGCCGGGCACGATGCCCTCCTCCACGGCCGCGCGGGTGGCGTGCAGCGCATCCTCCACGAGGGCCTTCTTCTCCTTCATCTCGGTCTCGGTGGGTGCGCCGACGTTGATGACAGCCACGCCGCCGGCCAGCTTCGCCAGCCGCTCCTGAAGCTTCTCGCTGTCGTAGTCCGACGTGCTCTTGTCCATGCTGACGCGGATCTCGTCGATGCGGCCCTTGATCTTGTCCGGCTCGCCGCCACCGTCGATGATCGTCGTCGTGTCCTTGTCGATGACGATGCGCTTGGCATGACCGAGGTCGCTCAGCGCCGTGTTCTCGAGTTTGAAGCCGACCTCCTCCGAGATCACCTGCCCGCCCGTCAGGACGGCGATGTCCTGGAGCATGGCCTTCCTGCGATCGCCGAAGCCCGGCGCCTTCACGGCGGCCACCTTCAGCGTACCGCGCAGCTTGTTGACCACCAGCGTGGCCAGCGCCTCGCCCTCGACGTCCTCCGACACGATCAGGAACGGCTGGCCCATCTGGGCGACCTTCTCCAGCACGGGCAGCAGGTCCTTCATCGACCCGATCTTCTTGTCGTGGATGAGGATCACGGCGTCCTCGAGGACGGCCTCCATCCGCTCCGGGTCCGTGACGAAGTAGGGCGACAGGTAACCGCGGTCGAACTGCATGCCGTCCACGGTCTCCAGGGTGGTCTCGAGACCTTTGGCCTCCTCCACCGTGATGACGCCGTCCTTGC
Source organism: uncultured Gemmatimonadaceae bacterium (assembly GCA_964619835.1). Classification (GTDB taxonomy): domain Bacteria; phylum Gemmatimonadota; class Gemmatimonadetes; order Longimicrobiales; family RSA9; genus JARRJS01. The sequence continues at coordinate 1,769 of CAZUFP010000170.1, forward strand.
CTACCTTGTCCATGGCGTCGGCGATGAGGTCGCCGATCTCCAGGTTGTTGTTGGCGCTGATGGCGCCGACCTGGGCGATCTCCTTCTTGCCCTTCGTCGGCGTGGACATCTTCTTCAGCTCCGCCACCACGACCTCCACGGCCTGGTCGATACCGCGACGGACACCCATGGGATTGGTTCCGGCGGTGACGTTCTTCAGCCCCTCGCCGAAGATCGCCTGCGCCAGCACCGTGGCGGTGGTGGTGCCGTCACCGGCCACGTCGGAGGTCCTGGTGGCCACCTCCTTCACCATCTGGGCGCCCATATTCTCGATGGGGTCCTCCAGCTCGATCTCCCTGGCTACGGACACGCCGTCCTTGGTCACGGTGGGGGAGCCGTACTTCCGGTCGAGCACCACGTTCCGGCCCTTCGGCCCGAGGGTCACCTTCACCGCACGGGCCAGCTTGTCGACGCC
>CAZUFP010000171.1:0-2168 GCA_964619835.1 uncultured Gemmatimonadaceae bacterium
CTTCCAGTTCCTGACTTCCGGCATGTCCTGGCCGTGCTTGTGGATGTATTGCCGGGACATTGACCATCTCGTTGAACCGCTGCGCGCTCATCCCCTCCTTGCGCGCCAGATACCCGATCAGTCCGCGATCGAGATCGCCGGAAAGCCCGATCCGCTGGATGGCGCCCTCCAGGATCCGCCGGAGCGAGGCACCGGCCTCGAAGAGCGCGGCCTTGATGCTCGACGAGCCGCCGTTGACCGTCAGGAGGCGTGGCTTGGCCGGTTCCATGTCATCGCTGCCACAGGACGCGCGCGTCCTCCAGAGGGATCGCGGCACCTTCGAAGTGCGGCATGACCCGCGCCGTGTAATCCCCCGCCGGACGGGCCGCCGAGACAGTGGCGCCGTAGACGTATCCGCCCGGCGCCCCCGCCGGTCGGCGCCCGCGCTCCATCGCCTGCCGCACGGGCGCACCACCGGCGACCCCGTCGGCGAAGAGCTCCACGCGTACCGCCTCGGGATCGAGCTCGCCGAGCCAGACCTCGATCTCGAATACGTGCTGCTCGTCGTGTGTCTCGACCTTCATCTCGGCGAAGCGCAGGCTGCTCCAGCTCCGTTCCAGGTCGCGCTGCCACTCCACGATCTGTCTACCCACGGCCCCCCCGCCGGCGCTGCGCCGACGATACGCTTCCGCGGCGGGGATGTAGCGTTCCTCGGTGTATTCGCGCACAGTGCGGTTGGCGGAGAAGCGCGGTGTCAACCCCGCCATGCTCTCCCGCATGCGCTCCACCCAAGCGATGGGGATGCCGTTGCCGTTCCGGTCGTAGAACTCCGGGACGATCTGCTGCTCGAGCAGGTCGTAGAGCGTGTCGGCCTCGGCCGCATCCCAGGCGGGATCGTCGCCGTGCTCCAGGCCGTCCCCCAGCGCCCACCCCACGTCGGGCGTGTACGCCTCCGCCCACCAGCCGTCCAGCTCCGAGACGTTGAGCCCTCCGTTGACCAGCACCTTCATGCCGCTCGTCCCGCTCGCCTCCCAGGGCCGTCGTGGCGTGTTGATCCAGACGTCCACCCCCTGCACGAGCTGCTCCGTCAAGAGCATGTCGTAATCGGCCAGGAAGACGACGTGGGATCGCGTCTCCGGGCGGCGAATGAACTGGATCCAATCGTGGATCAGGGCCTTGCCGGGCTGGTCCTCGGGATGTGCCTTGCCGGCGATGATGAGCTGCACCGGGCTCTCGGGATTCGTGAGGATACGCAGCAACCGCGCGGGGTCGTGCAGCAGCAGGTTCGGCCTCTTGTAAGTCGCGAACCGTCGCGCGAAGCCCAGGGTCAACGCGTGCGGATCGAAGAAGTGCCTCGAGTCCTCGATCACGTCGGGCGATGCGCCCGACGCGATCAGCTGTCGGGACAAGCGGTCACGCGCGTAGTCCACCAGGGATCGGCTGGCGGCGACGCGAAACTCCCAGAGCCGGTCGTAGGAGACGTCGCGAATACGCTGCTCGAGGTCTTCCGTCGTTCCGATCCAGCGATCCTTACCGCAGGCCTCCGTCCAGAGATCGTCGGCCTCCGCCGAGTCCCAGCTCGGCACGTGGACGCCGTTGGTCACGTGTCCGACGGGCACCTCGTCGGCCGGCCAGCGCGGGAAGAGGGGCTCGAAAAGCCGGCGGCTGACCTCCCCGTGCAGGCGACTCACGCCATTCACCGCGCCGCTGCCGCGGATGGCCAGATAGGCCATGTTGAAGCTCTCCGACGGGTCGGCCGGATTGCGGCGGCCGAGCGCCAGCAGCTCCTGGGCGGTGATGCCGAGCTTCTCCGCGGCGTATCCCTCCAGGTATTGCTCGATGAGCGCCGGGGCGAAGCGGTCGAAGCCGGCGGCCACCGCCGTATGGGTGGTGAAGACGTTCCCCGCGCGCGTGACGGCCAGCGCGACGTCGAACGGTTGCCCGCTCTGCTGCATGAAGGTGCGGGCGCGCTCCAGGACGGCGAACGCCGGATGCCCTTCGTTCAAATGGCAGACCTCCGGGTGGATGCCGAGGGCCTGAAGCAGTCGCCACCCGCCGATCCCGAGAAGCAGCTCCTGCTTGAGGCGCAGCTCCGGCCCGCCTCCATAGAGCTCACTGGTGATCCCGCGGTGGGCGGGGAAGTTCGCCGCGTCGTTGCTGTCCAGCAGGTAAAGCTTCACCCTGCCGAC
>CAZUFP010000172.1:0-2013 GCA_964619835.1 uncultured Gemmatimonadaceae bacterium
ACCTTGAGACCGGTAGGGAGGTCGTAGCGGGCGTGCATGTCAGCACAGATGTCGATGTTCGGACCGACCGCCTCGCGGGCGGCAGTCATCTGGTCCACCATACGCTGGATTTCGGCCGGGCTTGCCGTCCAGTTAAACCGGTCGTACTTGTTCGGGTCGTTGGCCTGGTCGAGATCGAACTTGATTGCCGTGTACCCGTTGGCGACAGCGCCGGCAGCGGCTTCGGCGAACTGCTCCGGCGTGGGCAGCCGGGTTTGATACAGCGCGGTGTCAAGGTAGACGCGGATCCTGTCGCGGAACTTCCCCCCCAGCAGCCGATACACCGGAACGCCGAGCGCCTTGCCGGCAAGGTCCCATAGCGCGGTCTCTATGGCGGTCAGAACGGCGATGTACATGCCGGACTGCGCGCCGCCGAACACGCCGCCGGTGCGCAACTGCTCGAACAGGCGATTGACGTTGAGCGGATCCTGATTCCGCAAGCGGCGACCGAGACCTTGCACAAAGTGATAGGTGCCGCCGACGGCGTCCGCGCCCTCCCCACACCCCCAGATGCCCTGGTTGGTGTGGATCTTGACATAGAGGGCCGCGCCCCCGCGGATGAAGCCGCACTTGAGGTCGGTGATCCGCAAGTCCGAGGGACGCGATGCCTGGTTGGCGTTCTCGACTGCCTGTCCGTATGCCGCAAGCGGCTGCATGCCGGCCACCCCCGCGAGTGCGCCGCCGGCGAGAAATGAGCGTCTGGTGGATATATTCCGCATCGTCCCTCCGCGTCAGATTGGTGTCAGAGTACGGCGGTTATTCTAACATCTTGGGCACGCACGTGAGGCCGGCTTCTAGCCCTCCCGCGATCGCCCCGATAACGAGCAGCGGCTCGTCACCGGACACGACGGCTTCCGGCAGCGGCGCATCGGGAGAGTCGTGCGACAGGTCCTCCTGGCAGGCGTAGAAGCGGATGAAGGGCCGACGCTGGCGGGTGATTTGATCGCGGATCGCACCGCGCAACGGTGGGTACTGCTCCTCGAGGGCGTCCAGCACGGAACGCAGCGTCGCCGGAGTCCCCACAGCCAGCGCCACCTCACCGGATACGCGCGCCAGCGTCCGCAGATGCGCCGGAAGCTGGACGCGGATCATGGCAACGCCTGAACCTCGACCGACAGCACCGCTGGAAGATGTCGCGCGATGGGCAACCAACTGTTCCCGCTGTCGGCCGATCCATACACCTGCCCGCCCGTGGTGCCGAAGTAGACGCCGCACGGATCGAGCGAGTCGACCGCCATCGCGTCGCGCAGGACGTTGACGAAGCAGTTGCTCTGCGGCAGTCCCTCTGTGAGAGGCTCCCACTCGTTGCCGCCGGTGCGGCTGCGGTAGACGCGGAGCTTGCCTTCCGGCGGGTAGTGCTCGGAGTCGCTCTTGATGGGAACCACGTAGATGGTCTCGGGCTCGTGGGCGTGCACCTGGACGGGGAAACCGAAATCGCTCGGCAGGTTGCCGCTCACCTCCACCCAGGAGTCCGCGCCGTCGTCAGAGCGCATCACGTCCCAGTGCTTCTGCATGAACAGCACGTCGGGCCTGGAGGGGTGCATGGCGATGCGGTGCACGCAGTGGCCGACGTCCGCCTCCGGCTCAGGCAGCACGCCCTCGGAGTTCAGGCCACGATTCTTCGCGTGCCAGCTGACGCCGCCGTCATCGGTGCGAAACACGCCGGCCGCGGAGATGGCGACGAACATGCGCCCGGGCCGCGTGGGGTCCAGCACGATGGTGTGCAGGCACATGCCGCCCGCTCCGGGCTGCCACTGGGCGCCCGAGCCGTGCTGCCGCAGGCCCGCGAGCTCGTGCCAGCTCGCCCCGCCGTCCGTGGACCGGAACAGGGCGGCGTCTTCGACCCCGGCGTAGACCGTGTCGGGATCGTGGAGCGAAGGCTCGAGGTGCCACACCCGCGTGAACGACCACGGATGGGCCGTGCCGTCGTACCACTGGTGGGTGCCCGGGATGCCCTCGTACGTGAACTCGTTG
>CAZUFP010000173.1:0-1953 GCA_964619835.1 uncultured Gemmatimonadaceae bacterium
TTCACAACGGCCACTTCCATTCCACGATGTCCTCCCGGTCCACGCCGAACTCGAACGCGTGGTTCATGCACGCGATCTGATCGTCCAGCAGCATCTGTCGGACGCCGGACCCCGTCTCCCGGTAGCGGGGGATGCGGTCGATGGCGTCGATGGCGAGGCTGAAGCGGTCGGTCTGGTTGCGGATGGCCAGCTCCAGCGGCGTGTTGATGTTGCCCTGCTCCTTGTAGCCCCGCACGTGGATGTTGTGCTGGGCGGGCCGGCGGTAGGTCAGCCGGTGGATGAGCCACGGGTAGGAGTGGAAGTTGAAGACCACCGGCTTGGTGGACGTGAACAGGGCCTCGAACTCCCGGTCGGTCATGCCGTGGGGGTGCTCCGTGTCCGGCACCAGCTTGAACAGGTCCACGACGTTGACGAAGCGGACCTTGATGTCGGGCAGGTGCTGGCGCAGCAGGGCGGTGGCGGCCAGGGACTCCATGGTGGGCACATCGCCGCAGCTGGCCATGACGACGTCGGGCTCCGCACCCTGGTCGTTGCTGGCCCAGTCCCAGATGCCCGCGCCGGTGGTGCAGTGGGCGATGGCGGCGTCCATGTCCAGGTACTGGTGGTGGAGCTGCTTGTCGGCCACGATGACGTTGACGTAGTTGATGCTGCGCAGGCAGTGGTCGGCCACCGACAGCAGGCAGTTGCCGTCGGGCGGCAGGTAGACGCGCACCACGCTGGGGCTCTTGTTGGCGACGACGTCCAGGAAGCCGGGGTCCTGGTGGGTGAAGCCGTTGTGGTCCTGGCGCCAGACCAGCGCGGTGATGAGCAGGTTGAGGGACGCGATGTCGGCGCGCCACGGCAGCTCGTGGCACTTCTCCAGCCACTTGGCGTGCTGGTTGAACATGGAGTCGATGATGTGGACGAACGGCTCGTAGCTGTTGATGAAGCCGTGGCGTCCGCTCAGGATGTAGCCTTCCAGCCACCCTTCCACCGTGTGCTCGCTGAGCATCTCCATGACCCGGCCCGCCGTGGCCAGCTCGCCGCCGTCGTCGTCCTCCGGCAGGTAGTCGCCCAGCCACACCTTCCGGCCCGCTTCGTAGATGGCCTGGAGCTTGTTGGACTGCGTCTCGTCGGGGCCGAAGACGCGGAAGTTCTCCATGTTCTGCCGCATGACGTCCCGCAGGAACTCGCCCAGCCGGGGCACCGCGCCGGCCAGGGTCCTGCCGGGCGATTCCACGTCGAAGGCGTAGTCCCGGAAGTCGGGCATGTCCAGCGGCCGGCGCAGCAGCCCGCCGTTGGCCACGGGATTGGCGCTCATGCGCCGGTCGCCCTTCGGCGCCAGCGCCTTCAGCTCCGGGATGAGCCGCCCGTTCTCGTCGAAGCGCTCCTCGGGTTTGTAGCCCCGCATCCACGACTCCAGCAGCTTCAGGTGCTCCTTGTTCGTGGCGACGTCCGGCAGCGGGATCTGGTGGGCGCGCCAGAAGCCTTCCAGGTAGTGGCCGTCCACCTGGCGAGGCGCCGTCCAGCCCTTGGGGCTGCGCAGCACGATCATGGGCCAGCGCGGCCGGAACGCCTTGCCCGACTCCCGCGCCTGCTGCTGGAACTGCCGGATGTCCTGCACGCAGCGCTCCAGGGTCGCCGCCATGGCCTGGTGCATGGTCTCCGGGTCGCTGCCCTCCACGAAGTACGGCGTGTAGCCGTACCCGACGAACAGCGACTCCAGCTCCTCGTGGCTGATCCGCGCCAGCACCGTCGGGTTGTTGATCTTGTAGCCGTTCAGGTGGAGGATGGGCAGCACGGCGCCGTCCCGCACCGGGTTCAGCATCTTGTTCGAGTGCCACGCGGTGGCGAGGGGCCCGGTCTCGGACTCGCCGTCGCCGACCACCACGGCTGCCAGCAGGTCCGGGTTGTCGAAGGCGGCGCCGAAGGCGTGCGCCAGGCTGTAGCCGAGCTCGCCGCCCTCGTGGATCG
>CAZUFP010000174.1:0-1934 GCA_964619835.1 uncultured Gemmatimonadaceae bacterium
ACCGCCACCGGCTGGCGCCGTCGGGCATCTCGCTGGAAACGCTGCGGGACAATCCGGGGGGCGTGCGGGCACCGGTGGAAACGCGCTACCGCAAGTTCGGGGAGGGCGGCTTCGCCACGCCCACTCGCAAAATCGAGCTGTATTCGGAGCGGCTGCTGGAGCACGGCTATGCGCCGCTCCCGGAATACCGGGCGCCGCTGGTGAGCGCGGCGGCGCGGCCCGACCTTGCGGAGCGCTACCCGCTGACGCTGACCTGCGCCAAGAACACCCTGTTCTGCGAGAGCCAGCACCGCGGGTTGCCCGGCCTGCGCCGGCGCGCGCCGGACCCCGAGGTGGAGCTGCACCCCGAAGCAGCCGCCGCCCGTGGCATCGGGGCGGGCGACTGGGTGCGCATCGACACGCCCAACGGCAGTGTGCGCGCCCGGGCGCGCTTCAACGACACGCTCGCGCCCGACGTGGTGTGCGGCCAGCACGGCTGGTGGCAGGCCTGCGCGGAGATCGGCGCGCCCGGCTACGACCCGTTCGGGCCCGACGGCGCCAACTACAACCTCCTCATCGCGGCGGACGCTGTGGACCCGGTAAGCGGCTCGGTGCCGCACCGGGCGTACATGTGCCAGGTGCGGCCCGATTGAGGTGGCCCGGGCGCGTCAGCCAGGGCGTCGCCTACGCCACGCCCGCTACATCCCGCCCTTCAGCTCGCTCCACTTCGCCATGATGTCCTGGTACTGCGCCCGGGCGTCGCGGCACGCCTGGACCTCCCGGTCCGTCGGCGCCACGTCGGCCCGCTGCATGGACATGGCGGCGCTCATCATGGACTCGCTCACGCTCTCGAGCGTAGGCGGGCCCGACGGGCCGCGGCGGAAGAACCGGAAGCCGCGGGGGCGTTCCTGCGGCGCCGGCGCGACGACCTCGAGGGCCTTGATGCGGTCCGCGTCCTTCTTCGGGTCCAGTTTCGCCACCATGGCGCGAGCCTGCTGATAGGCGGCATGGGCGGCGATGGCGCCGTCGTACATCTCGCGGGTGAGGGAAGCGAGCTGGGCGAGGCCCGCCGCGCCGGTCTTCACGCGCGGATCCAGCTTCAACGTGAGCGGCTGCGTGTACTGCTTGCCGTTCACGGTCAGGCGGACGGTGTAATGGCCGGGCGGCGCCCAGGGGGCGTCCACCGACGGGTACGTGTGGTGCGGCACGGCGCCCTCGCCGCTGGCCTCCCGCGGCTCCGGCCCGATGGGGTCGAAACGCAGGTCCCAGGCGACGCGGTGCATCCCCTTCTGCGTCGACAGCACCATCTCCGGCCCCGGCCAGTAGAGCGGCACGTTGCAGTTGGGCGCGCTCGGGTCCTCGCGGCAGACCCGGTCGTACGCCTCGGGGTGCAGCGCCGGGTCGGGCCGGATGAGCGGGTCGTCGCTGGAGTAGGAGCGCACCACGTTGCCGTCGGCGTCCAGGACGTCCAGCTGCACGGGCCCGGACGCGTTCCGCGCCAGGTAGTAGTCGATGATGCCGCCGGCGGGCGGGTTGTCGCCGGCGGGCAGCTCCGGCGGCCACTCCGTCGGGTCGTTCATGCCGAAGCGCACGCGCACGGCGGTCACCGGCCTGAACAGGTAGGCGTCCTGGGCCGCTTCGGCCTCGGCCATCTGGCGCAGCGGGGTGACGTCGTCGAGGATCCAGAAGCCGCGCCCGTGGGTGCCGGCCACCAGGTCGGAGCACAGGCAGGACGAGTCGTCCTTGAGCGTGATGTCGCGCACGGACACCGCGGGCATGTTCAGGCGCAGCGAATGCCAGTGGTCGCCGTCGTCGGTGGAGAACCAGACCTGCGTCTCGGTGGCGGCGTACAGCAGCCCGGGCACGTGCGGGTCCTCGCGGATGGAGTTGGCCACCGCGCCCGGCGTCATGCCGGTGTCGATCTCCGTCCAGGTCTTTCCGCCGTCGTGCGTGCG
>CAZUFP010000175.1:0-1870 GCA_964619835.1 uncultured Gemmatimonadaceae bacterium
ACGCGCCAGCCCCCCCGCGTCCCGGCACGCCCCCGTCGCCAGCAGCATCCAACTCGACAGCACCGTCTGGCAGGCCAGCGTGAAGCCGATCTGACGCGGCTGCTTCTCGTGCACCGCCGCGGCCGTGACGATCAGCTTGCGGATCAGATTGTACGCCAACAGCGTCACCCGCAACTCCCGCTCCACCATCTCCGGCGACTTGCAGCGCAGATGATCCAGACCCAGCGTCTGCTTGATGCAGCGAATGTCCAGTTCCGCGTTCCAGCGGTACCCGAACAAGGCCGCCAGCTCCTCCTTCGGATACGCCTGCGGATCCGTCAGCGTCGTCACCACCGTGATCGTCTCCACCCGCCGGCCCGGCTCGATCACCTCGAACTGCAACTCCCGCAGCGTCAGCGTCTCGGGGACCCGCTCGTACTGCTGCGGCGTCATCCATTCCGGACGCGCCGGCCGGGTCCAGGTGACCAGGTGGTCATAGTCGCTCAGCCGCCGGCCGCGACGGAAGTCCGCCCGGCGACGTTGGTGCAGCCGGGTGCAGGCGTCCACGCCCTGAAGCTTCAGCGAGGCCAGCATCATGAAGGAACAGTAATAGCGGTCGAAGACCACCACGTCGCCGGGATTCAGCCGGTCCTGAACGCTCCGCAGCAGCGCGATCTCGCCGGTCTCTTTGCCCGTGTACGGGCCGACGGCCACGTCGTGAATGGCCGCCGTGGCCAGCGACAGGATCGCACACGCCCGGGCGATGGGCAGGCCCACGCCGGGGGCCTGGGTCTTCTGTTGCGGAAAGGCCTGCTGGTTGTCGACGGTGTCGGGCATGGTGAAGGTGAAGCCGTCGACCAGCTTGGCGTGGCGGCCGCGCCAGAGCCACTCGGGCTTGGGCCGCTCTTCCAGTTGGTCGGCCGCCCGGGTGGTCAGCTCCCGCAGGGCGGCCGGGTCGAGCTTGGCCCGGGCGCGACAGTAGTCGCCGGTATCTCCCGAGGGCGGACGCCGGCCGGTCTGCTGCAGGTAGGTGGCGATGTCGGCGACGGCGGCGGCGCAGGCGGCGCCCTTGCCGTCGCGGAGGGCCTGGGCGAGGAAGGCCCACAGCACGAGGGGCGTGGAGAACACATCGTCGGTGGCGAACAGGCCGTCGTGGCGGCGGAAGGTCTCCTCGACGTCCTCGGCGTTGAGCACCTCGGCGAAAGGCAGGCCCGGCTGCTGCAGGAACGGGCGGAGGGCATCCGCAAACGGGGGGTTGCCGGTGTCGGCTGGGATGGGTACAGTTGTCATAGACAAGCCCTCCCTGGCTGTCGTGGGCACACCAGCCAAGGAGGGCCGGAATTCCTATCGGCCAAGGATGGCCAATCGCATTATCCAAAGGCCGAGAGTCCGTGCAAGGCCGAAAATTCTTTCCCGCCCGGTCGTGCCGCTGGGGACGCTATGCCCACGCCCCGACCGCCAAAGGCGGCAGTGCCATTCGGGACAGTCACCCATTTTCTGTGGAGCGCGCAGGGGGATCCATGGTAGCGCGTCGCGGAGCTCGGGGGACAGATGCCATAAGTCGTGGCTTCGCGGCTTCCTTCTTCGCTGCTGCCCGGCTCGGGGCGGAGGTGACGGTGGATCATGCGGCAGGTCCGGGGGCACGGTCATGCAAGCAAACGCTCTCGGCCGCGACTCTCCGCTTCGCTACGACATGACCGTGGCACCGCTGCCGCACTTCCGGGCGCTGCCGGGGCGGCGGCCCGTGGGGCCTGTGCGCCGGCCTGGCGGCGTCGCGCCGAGGTTCACAGGTCCGACGGCGTGGCACATGCGGCGGTCCGCGGCCGTGTAGCAGGCCCCCGCCTTGGCGGGGGTCTCCCTGGACCGGACCTCCATCCCCCTTCCCCGCCCG
>CAZUFP010000176.1:0-1799 GCA_964619835.1 uncultured Gemmatimonadaceae bacterium
CCCTGGACGGCCGCGTGGGCGCCGACTTCTCCTACTACTACCAGCGCTCCTTCGACGCGCTCATCCCGGTGACGTATCCGCCCAGCCAGGGGTTCCTGAACAGGCAGCTGGAGAACATCGGCAAGCTGCGGACGCTGGGCTACGAGTTGAAGCTGGACGGGACGTTCGTGCGCACCGACAACCTCGAGTGGCACGCGCGGCTCAACTACAGCACCATCGACAGCAAGGCGCTGGACATCGGCGGCCAGACCTACACGGTGAACAGCCTGGCCCGCAGCTACGTGGTGGAGGGCCTGCCGGTTCCGGCGTACTACGGCAAGAAGGTGATGAACCCCAACGCCTACGCCGATCCCATCATCGAGCAGGACCAGTACCTGGGCTCGCCCTATCCCACGAAGATCTTCGCGCTGTCCAGCGACGTGACCCTGTTCGGGCGCCTGACGGCACAGGCGCTGGGTGAGTGGCAGCTGGGCGGACACCTGCTCAACGCGGTGGGCTACCAGAACTCTGCGAAGTTCACGTATGCCCCCTGCTATGCCGTGCAGGAGAAGATGCGGTCCGGCGATCTCAGCAACGTGACGGCGCTGGAGCGGGTGAAGTGCGCCTGGAACAGCGCCGGCGGGCGGGACTACGACTGGTGGGTGGAGAACACGGACTTCTTCAAGCTGCGCAGCGCATCGCTCAGCTACCAGCTGCCCACCCGGTTCGTGCCGGCCGGCAAGTCGGCGTCCCTCACGCTCGAGGGTCGCAACCTGCTGACGGTGACGAACTACCAGGGCACGGATCCGGAGACCACGGACACGCGCGGCAACCTGTTCTCGCGGCGGGACTACTACGTCTTCCCGCAGTCGCGCTCGTTCCTGCTGTCTCTGCGCGTCAGCTTCTAACCGGTGAGGGGAAAATGAACAAGCGCCATGTTTCGAGAGTCATCGGCGCCGCACTCGCCGGCGCGCTGATTCTCACAGCCTGTGACCTGAGTGTGAGCAATCCGGGCCACCTGGCGGACGCGGACCTGAACACGCCCGCCGCCATGCCCGGCCTGGTGGTCGGCATGTCCGCCGACCTGTCCATCGCCGTCGGCAACATGGTCGAGGCGACGTCGCTCATGAGCGACGAGATGGCCCACTCGGGCAACTACGCCAACGAAGGCTGGTGGTACGCCGGCGACTTCGGGCCCGAGCACGTCAACACCCCGTGGGGCAACATGCAGCGGGCCCGCTGGGAGGCCGAGACCGGCATCCAGCGCATGCAGGACGTGCTGGGCAGCGACTTCGACACCAACCCGCTCGCTCCGCGCGCCTACCTGTTCGCCGGCTACGCCAACCGGCTGCTCGGCGAGAACGTCTGCCAGGCCGTCATCGACGGCGGCGCGCCGGAGTCCAACACCGTCCACTTCCAGCGGGCGGAGGACGACTTCTCCAACGCGCTGACGCTGGCCCAGGCCATGGCCGCGGCTGCGCCGACCGATACCATCATCGCCGCCATGGTCAACGCCGCACTCGCCGGACGCGCCTCCGTGCGCGCCGACCAGGGCGACTGGACGGGCGCCGTCGCCGACGCCTCTCAGGTGCCGGCCGACTTCGAGTACGACGCCCTCTTCTCCACCAATACGTCGCGGGAGGAGAACGACTTCGCCTACGAGACCATCACCCGCCGCGAATACTCCGTGGCCCTGACGGCCTGGGCGAACGACTTCAACGATCCGCGCGTGCCCTGGGACAGCATCTACGGCAGCGGCGGCAGGGTCCAGACCGGAAACGACGGCCAGACCCCGTTCTTCCGGCAGACCAAGTACACGT
>CAZUFP010000177.1:0-1753 GCA_964619835.1 uncultured Gemmatimonadaceae bacterium
GTCCGCCTCGCGCAGGTGGTAGCCCCGGTGGGCCGCGCATTCAACCCCACCCCCCCATCCCATATACGTAAAGCCGTTATGATCGAACACCTCGCACCGCCAAGCGTCATCGATGGCGCGCACCCGCCGGGACTCATGCCGGTGGACCTGGGCGCCATCGACCCGGACTTCTACGCGTCCTCGCCGCACAAATGGCTGCTGGCACCCCAGGGCACCGGGTTCCTCTACATCCGCGAGAACTGGCGTCGCAAGTTGTGGGTGACCTTGGCCTCCGGCGGGTGGGACGACCTGGACCTCGGCGCCCAGCGCTTCAACCACCTCGGTACGTTCGACGAATCACGCATGGCCGGGCTGCTGGCCGCTCTGCGGTTCCACCAGGCGGTGGGCGCCGAGCGGGCGGTTGCCCGCGCCCGCACGCTCCGCCTGCGTCTGTACGACGCGCTTGCCCGGACGCCCGGCGTGCACCTCAAATCGGCGCGCGACGAGCCGCTGGTGTCCGGCATGGTCTCCTTCCAGGTGGACGGCATCGACGCCCTGGAGCTTCAGCGGCGCCTGGCGCGGCGCCCCGAGAAGGTCCGGACCCGGGTGATCGGCGAATTCGACCTGGGCTGGATGCGCCTTTCCCCGCACATCTACAACTCGCCCGAGGAAGTCGACCGGATCGTGGAGTTGATCGCCGACGAGGCCCGGCGCGCCTGAGGTGGCGGCGGGCTCGAATGGCCCTCGTTTGACGTGCTGGCCCCGTGTTTGCTACAGTGCGTCGAAAGACGACAAGCCAGGTACCACTCGATCCGACGTCTGGGAGAGGAACGCGGCCGCGGCCCGTGAATGGGCTCGCGGGCACCCGTCCGTTTTCCGGCGGTTTTCGGGCTGCCCCTTATCGTCACCACCCACACAACTACCTGCAACGGGAGTCTGTCATGCGTATGCGACTGCTGATGGTGGGCGTCGCGGCTTCGTTCATTGCCGTCGGGCCGGTGTCAGCCCAGCGCCCCCCGCGAGGCATGCCACCACAAGGCGCCAGTGCCTCTTCCTCGACGGAAGAAGGCGTGCCCGCCGTCGAGAAGGTCTCCACCACCCACCACAAGATCACCATCGACGGCAAGGAGATCGCCTACACGGCGAACACCGGTACCATGGTGCTGCGGGACGACAACGGGAAGCCGGTGGCCACCGTGTTCTACATCTCGTACACGCGCGACGGGCAGGACGCCGGCAAGCGCCCGGTGACCTTCTTCTACAATGGAGGACCCGGCTCAGCCTCGATCTGGCTGGACATGGGCATCATGAGCCCGAAGCATCCGGATATGGGGCCGGGCGGGACGCAGCCCGCACCGCCGTACGCGCTGGTCGACAACCCCTACTCTCCGCTGGCCGTCACCGACCTCGTCCAGGTGGACGCCATGATGACCGGCTATTCCCGGCCGGCCCCGGGCGTAAAGGCCTCCGACTTCACCGGCGCCAACAACGACATCCGCATGTTCGGCGAGTTCATCCGCGACTACCTGGACAAGTACCATCGCTGGGCGTCGCCCAAGTACCTCTTCGGCGAGAGTTACGGCACCTTCCGCTCCGCCGGCCTCGCCTCCGAGCTCCAGGACGATGAGGGCATCGAGCTGAACGGCATCATGCTCCTGGGCACCGTCCTCGATTTCCAGTACATCCGGCAGGGACCCACGAACGACATCGGCTACGCCACCTTCCTGCCCACGTACACGGCCACGGCGTGGTACCACAAGAAGCTGCCGGCCGA
>CAZUFP010000178.1:0-1746 GCA_964619835.1 uncultured Gemmatimonadaceae bacterium
TACGACCGGTAGCCGATGTACGTCACGCGGACCGTCTGCGAGCCCGCCGGCACGTTGACGATCAGGTACTGACCCTGGGCATTCGAAAGCGTGCCTCTCTGCGTGCCCACAACCTGCAACTGCGCGCCTGCCACCGGCCGACCCGTCGTGGCGTCCTCCACGACGCCCCGGATCGTCCCTGTGGCCTGCGCGTGCACGGGCGCCGCATACAGCAACAACGCCAGTGCGCACGTTACGCCATACAACGTCTTCCTCATGATCCACCTCGAGCGTGGGTGCATGAAACGGACGACTGCTTCTATGGAACCGGACGCGATTCAGCCGCGTCGGTAGGAACGTGTCCAATTGCCACAAGCCCGCCAGAATGGACGGGCCCCAGGGGCATCGACACGATTACAAGATTGAAGTGTTGTCCCAGCGATCCCTGGAACGATTACGGCCCCGGCGAGCTACGCAGGACGATCTGCCGCAGCCTCGTGAATGGATGACTCGCTTTTTGGCACGGAACGAGTTGTTTAAATACGCGTCGCTGTGTCGCGATGCTGTAGGAGAAAACCTGAAATGTCCAAGCCGTTTTGTAAAGGTTTCCCTTACATCCGGTGCAAATCCATGCGGCGCCGAGCCATACGGAAGGGTAACGCGCGGCTAGCGCAATGGAATTTCTTTCAGTCGGCGGGCTGTGTCCCGCAACTGGCGGCGGATGAACGCCAGCCGTGCGCTCTGGTCGGTGGTCGTGGGCCCGGTCCAACCGGAGACCTCGTCGTAGAGCCGGCGTGCGCGGCCGACCAGCTCGTCGAGGTCGGAGGCGAGGGCGCGGACCGTGTGCGCGCGGGCGGCGGACAGGGTTCGCCCGCCCGCCCGCGGCGCGCCTGGCAGCCGGTCCCGGAGAGGTTGAAGCGTGTCCAGCTGCTGCACCGCTTCGCGGTAGGCGTCGGCGACGTGTTGGACGTCCCGGGCCCAGGCGCTGCGGTCGGCGGCGGACACATGGAGTCGCGGATCTTCCTGGACGCGGACCCGTTGCTGACCGGCGGGCCGTCCGTCGACGGCCAAGCGGACGGTGTAGGTGCCCGGCGCCACGTAGGGGCCGGGCAGGGCGTTGCGACGGGCGTTGGCGCCCGGGATCCCCGCCGGCAAAGGCAGGTCGTCGTGGCGCAGGTTCCAGATGACGCGGTCGATGCCGGCGTGGAGAGAGGGGTGCAGGGTGGCGACGCGTGCGCCGGCCGGGTCGTGGACGGTGAGGACCACGTCGCCCGAGTCCTGGCTTTCCCGCAGGTAGTAATCGATGATGGCGCCGTCCGGCGGATTCTGGCCATGGAAGGTCATGTCGCCTTCGGCGGCCTTGTCGGCGGTGTAGCGGATCATGGCGGCAGGCCCGATGCCGAACAGGTGCGCGGTTGAGCGCAGGATGTCGGGGGTGAGCTCCTGAATGGCCTGGACGTGGTCGAGGATCCAGATGCCGCGTCCGTGGGTGGCCAGGACGAGGTCATCGTGGCGAGGCTGGATGACGAGGTCGTTGACCGGCACGGTGGGCAGGCCGGTGCCGAGGCGGACCCAGTGGAGCCCGGCGTCGATGGACACGAAAGGGCCGAACTCGGTGCCCAGCCAGAGCACACGCGGGTTGAGGGGATCCTCCCTCACCACGCGCAGCACGCGCTCGGCGGGCAGGTCGCCGGTGATGACGGCCCACGTCTGGCCGTAGTCGGTGGAGCGGAACAGGTAGTTGCCGTAGTCGTCGTTGCGGTAGTT
>CAZUFP010000179.1:0-1636 GCA_964619835.1 uncultured Gemmatimonadaceae bacterium
GGACCCCAACGGCATTCCGGGCCTGCTCTGTCCGTACAACAAAGACGGCCAACTGCGGCGCTACAACCGATACGGCCATCGCGCGGGCGCCGAGGATCGGCCGTATATCACGGAGCTCGTCATCGAGTTCGAGTCCTGGCCCGATTACGCCGTGATCTCCGCAGACGTGGCTAAGGAGAACAACCTGACCGTTTCGCGGGTGGACAAGGGCACCAGCGCCGACCTGCGAGGCCTGCGGATGGGCGACGTGATCACGGGCGTTCGCGTGCCTCCCGCCGCGGACTTCGTGAGCTTCGCGAAGTTCCAGGACTTCCGCAACCTGATCCAGACCGTGCCGCCCGGCGGCACGATCGACCTGCGGTTGACCCGCGGGGATGTCAACGGCATCACCATGGAGCCAGCCGTCAAGACGATCGTCGTGGAACTGCACAACCCTCACGATCATGCCATCGAACTGAGCAACAACGCAAGCAGCAACCAGGGCCTGCAGCGCTACAACATCGCCGTCCCTCAGCAGTACGATGCCGCAAATGGCAAACGCGGCCTGCTGTGCAGGTCGCCGATGAATAACCCGCTGCCGCAGATCCCGGCGCAGAGCTGCCTGCTCATGCTGGAGCAGCGCGGCCTCTACTGGACATCCAGCAACGGCATCAACTGGACTCGGCTGACCAGTTGGATGAGCAGCCACGGGCTTGTCGGCATCCCGTGGTACGGGACCAACAAGGACTCCCACTATAGCAAGAATGCCGTCACGGGCGAGACCAGCAACCTGGTCAACCTCCGCGCACAAGATGGCGAAGTCATCCTGGCGATCAACAACAGCGAAATGAGCACGAACTGGACCGCCTTCGGGTATGCAAGCGACGCGATCCGGAACAAAGCCACCCACG
The DNA here is from genome assembly GCA_964619835.1 of uncultured Gemmatimonadaceae bacterium. Classification (GTDB taxonomy): domain Bacteria; phylum Gemmatimonadota; class Gemmatimonadetes; order Longimicrobiales; family RSA9; genus JARRJS01. The sequence goes on from CAZUFP010000179.1 coordinate 891, forward strand.
CCGGCGCGCCGCCGATGCCGGCCACCGGCGCGAATCCCGGGGAGCCCAAAGGCGTGGCTGACATGTTTGACGAGGCCCGGTCCCGGATGCTCGGAGGCAGTCAGAACCCGGTTGTTCGCCTCTATCGGCCCCTGTACATGGAGAGTCGCGCAACGCAGTTCCTCGCGGCGTCTGATTCCTGGATGGTCGGCGGACAGAGATCGCCCGCCGCCAGCCGCTTGGGCACGCGTGACGCCGGTGAGGACGACTTCCCGCGGACCATCGACGCCGACTACGTCCAGGTGGATGCCCGGAGCTTCCTGATCAGCACGTTTGACCGCAGCTTCCGCTATGGCGCGGATCTGGCACGGGTCACCCGGCTGACCCAACCGGGGCTCTTCAAGCCGTATGGCCGGCTCGGCATGCAAATGGTCAATCCCTCAGCGGCACGGGATCAGGAGAACCTCTGGCTGGCGGACCGGCCCTATGACAGCGAGAATGAGAACGATCCCTCCCCCGAGGTCCCCACCGAAGTCGTGGACCGCGTCATGCGGGGCGTCCTTGCCGCGATCAACGGGTTGCCGGGCGGCAAGGGGATCTCCAGCCAGGAGGTGCGCAGGCTCCTGCAGAAGGGCGAAGCCCGACTGCGGTTCAGCCCCTACACGCCCGCGACGCCGGCGGAGGTCGCCGAATGCGGCGCGTGGTACGACTTCATCGACGCCTTCTCCATGGGCGGCGCGGCCTACGACAACATCGACAATAACGGA
>CAZUFP010000180.1:0-1624 GCA_964619835.1 uncultured Gemmatimonadaceae bacterium
CGTGGACGGACCGCCGGGTATCGCGTGCCCGGCCATCGCAGCCTCGACGGGCGCCGACCTCGCATTGATCGTTGCCGAGCCGACCGTTTCCGGGCTGCACGACCTGCGGCGCATTCTGGAGATGACCGCGCATTTCCACCTCAAGCGGGTGGTCTGCGTGAACAAGCACGACCTCCATCCCGACGGCGCGGCCGCCATCGAAGCCGAGTGCCAGGGTCTCGACGTGGAGGTCCTGCAATCGGTTCCATTTGACGAAGCCGTGTCGCAGGCGACGACGTCGGGACGTCCCATCACCGATCTGCACCCTTCCTCGGCCGCGGCCCGGGCGCTTGAGCGGTTGTGGGAACAGGTGCAGGATCTGCTGACCGGCGGCGCAGGCCGCCGCGAGCTGCCCAGCATATCCGCGGCCTCGAAGGTCGCGGCCCCACGGGGCGAATAGCTACGGCGCCACTGGCGGCTCACCACGCAACCGGCTGGACGTACACCAAAGCCGGAGCTAGCGGCGTCTCGAATCGTCGAGCTGGAAAAGCTTGTAGCAGTGACGGCAGGGGCCAGGCAGGGGCCCTGCCCCTGGCCGGCCGTGTCGGAGCCGATCCCGGAAGATCGCCCGGAACGCCCGGGCAGACTCCGAACGCCAGATGTCCGGCAGCAACTCGGTCCGCAGGTTCCCGAACGTGAGACGCTCCAGCGGGTACTCGCGGCCGCGGAAGTGGTGGGTCGCGTCTCTGTCATCCATGATCGGCACGTTGGTCATGACGCAGGGAGACACGTCGCCCAGGACGGAAACGAAACAGCTGGCCAGGACGTTCTCCTCGCAGATCGGTGCAGGCCCATCGTCGACGGGCGCGCGGGCATGGAGCCGGATCCCGTTCGCCCCCGCGCGAGCCCGCGCCCTCTCGATGAGCTCCCGGGCGTGTGACCAGTGCTGCGGGTTGGCAAGCATGGATTCCTGTTCGAGCGAAGGGTCCAGAACCAGGCTCAGATGGCTGACCACGATGTCGCTGGCGTCCCACCGCTCCGCGAGATCGACGGCGAAGTCGATCTCCTCGGCATTGCCGGTGAGGAGGAGATAGGCCACGTGGATCTCCGGAGAGGCCGCCCTCGCCGCCGCTTTCTCCTGTCGCAGGCGTCGGAGATTGGCGTCGATGACGTCCAGCGGATTGCCTTCGCGGAAGTGATCCTGCGTGCCCGGACGGGCCCCCGCCAGGCTTATCGCCACGACGTCGACGCCGGTTTCCAGGAGCATTCCCCGGTTCACATCATGGAGCAGGGCCCCGTTCGTGGCGAATCCGACACGCGCACCGGCGTGCCGGACGCGGCGAGCCATCTCCCAGAACCCGGGATGAAGAAGCGGTTCTCCCCACCCCTGGAGGAAGACAAGGTCTGCCGATGAGAAGAAAGGCTCAACGAGCGCGAAGGTCTCCATGGACATGAGCCGGCCCCGCCGTCGATCCGGCGAGCGGCCCACGGGGCAATAGCGGCAACGCCCGGCGCAGCGCGCCGAGACTTCCACCTGGATCCAATCCAGGTGGAAGGGGGCGAGGCGACTCCAGATGGCCCGGAGCTCTTCTCGCAGCATCCTGCTCCCCTTGCGGCGCGATCACCGTCCGGGCGAAGCTTCGGG
>CAZUFP010000181.1:0-1618 GCA_964619835.1 uncultured Gemmatimonadaceae bacterium
AAGCCTCGCGAAGCCGGCCCTTGAGCTTGTCCCCGGAAACTGGGCGCCGGTGTAAGGTGGAATCGTCTTCGGGTAGGATGGGGCCGGCAGGCCTTGGAAGGAGACGATTCGGTGGCACGGAAGCGACGGCGGTTCACGGCGGAGTTCAAGGCGCGGGTGGTTCGGGCGGCGTTGCGCGAGGACAAGACGGTGGCGGAGCTGGCCGGGCAGTTTGAGGTGCACCCGAACCAGATCACGGACTGGAAGCGTCAGGCCCTGGAGGCGTTGCCGGAGGTGTTCAGCCGGCGGAAGGCGGCGGACGCGAGGTCGGCCGAGGCCCACGAGTCGCGGCTGTACGAGCAGGTCGGCAAGCTCCAGGTGGAACTGGCGTGGTTGAAAAAAAAAGCTCGACAGCTTGGCATTGACGACGGAGGCGAAGCGGGCGATGGTCGCTGACGGCCGGGACATCTCGCTTGTCCGCCAGTGCGAGTTGCTGGGCCTGGCGCGCAGCAGCTTGTACTACCGGCCGCAGCGCGACCCGTCGGCGGCGGCGTTCGAACAGCGGTTGCTCAATGAGATCGACCGGCTGTACACGGCGCATCCGCAGCTCGGGCGGGGCGGGATGACCGACGCGCTGGCCGAGGAGTGCCGGATGGAGGTCAACCCCAAGCGTGTGCGTCGTCTGATGAAGGCGCTGGGTCTGGAGGCGGTGTATCCGCGGCGGCGTCGGAACACGTCGCAGGCGAGCGACGAGCACCCGAAATACCCGTATCTGCTCCGGAATATCGAGATTACGGTCCCGGACCAGGTCTGGTGCGCGGACATCACGTACGTTCGGCTGTATCGTGGCTTCGCGTACCTGGTGGCGGTGATGGACTGGTTCAGCCGCTGCGTGCTGAGCTGGGAGTTGAGCAACACGCTGGACGCGGGCTTCTGCGTGGCGGCGTTGGCGGCGGCGTTGGGGACGGGCCGGCGGCCGGGGATCTTCAACACGGACCAGGGCAGCCAGTTCACGTGCGAGGCGTTCCTGGCGGTTCTGTCGGGTGCGGGGATCGCGATCAGCATGGACGGTGTGGGTCGTGCGTTCGACAACATCATGGTCGAGCGGCTGTGGCGGACGGTGAAGTACGAGGATGTATACCTGCGGGACTACGAGACGCCTGCGGAGGCGAGGCTGGGCCTTGGACGGTACTTCGGCTATTACAACCACCTGCGTCGGCACCGCAGCCTGGGGCGTCGGACGCCGGCGAGCGTGTACGGCCTGGAGCCGCCGGGGCGGCTGGACAGGGCGCTTGCCCTGCCGGGGGGAGAAGGCATGATAGAGACAGGCGATGGGCGTTCCGTCGCCGGGTTGGCTGCTGTTGCTCCGGTCGCCCTTCGGGCTCCCTCCGCAACAGCAGCCGGGACATCACCCACGCGGACGGTTCCACCTTATTCCGAGCCGGAATCTGTCCAGCGCATGGGGACAGGCTGAGCCCGAGACGCTCGGCGGATGCGCAGGCGAGGACTCGTGCAACTTTGCACCCTCGTTGATGCCTGGGCGCCGGAAGCTCAGAGCTACGACCTCGGCCGACGTTGCCTCGACAACATCCTGTCCCAGCCTGGCTGGTCTGTCCGGATTCTCACAAAGAACGCTTCG
>CAZUFP010000182.1:0-1506 GCA_964619835.1 uncultured Gemmatimonadaceae bacterium
GTCCGCCGCTGCCGCGGCGGACACGGTTCCGCATTCAAGCTGGCCTCGGGGCGTAACAGGGGCTAGTGTACCTTCGCTGCCTCGATCGGAGGCGGCTCACACGGCGCAACCCATGACCGGCTCCGTTGCCGCGGACGGTAAATCGACGTGATTTCCAGCGCGTGCGCTCCGTTTCGCCGCGTCCATATACGACGTTCTTCAGACTCGCCGCCGCGTCTCCCCGGACAATTCTGTCATCGGCGTCTGGCTGGATCATGACGGGATCACGAATCGTGATCCGGCCTTATCCGTGCCGCCGGTTCGGCCCACGGGCCGTCCCGGTGGTTTCCAAGCGTTCCGCTGCATCGAGGTGACCCATGAGAGGGAAGGGCTCCGTTTCGTCAATCGTGCTGTTGATGCTGCTATTCGCGCCCGTCGGCCTGGCGGCGCAGTCCGTACTGGTGGAGGCGAAGACCACGGCGGGGGATGAGATCGCGACGATCCGCACGGACAGCATGCGGCTTCTGGTGCCGTTGCACCTGCTGGTGGGCGGGCTGCGGTTCCCGGACGGGACGGTGCAGACGACGGCGGTGACGGGGACGACCAGCGTGACGAGCGCCGAGATCGTGGATGGGACCATCGTGAACGCGGACATCAACGCCAACGCGGCTATCGCGGACACGAAGCTGGCTCCCATCACCACAGCGGGGAAGGTTTCGAACAGCGCGACGACGGCGACGTCATCCAATACGGCGGATGCCATCGTGGCGCGGAACGCATCGGGCGGGTTCAACGCGAGCTACGTGGCGGTGGGCGATTCGCTGCGGGTCGGAGGCGAGGGCTCGTTCGTGGCCACGGGCAACTTCATGGGCGTGACCGCCTACCCGCCGCCGGTGAGCGGTGCGGGTGCGCGCATGATGTGGTACCCGGAGAAGGGCGCATTCCGCGCCGGTTACGTGGATGGCACGCAGTGGGACGTGGGCAACGTAGGCCTCCTGTCGGTCGCGCTGGGCGACAACCCCGTTGCCAGCGGCTCCTACTCCACGGCCTTCGGCACCGGCACGGTGGCGAGCGCGCTCAGCTCCACCGCTTTCGGCTACACCACGACCGCCAGCGGCCTGTACTCGATGTCCATTGGCCTGGGGACGACGGCCCAGGCCGAGGCATCGGTGGTGATCGGCCGCTACAACGTGGTCGAGGGCACGGTGGACAGCTGGGTCAGCGGCGAGCCTCTCTTCGTGGCCGGCAACGGCAGCGGTGGAGCGCCGTCGAACGCGTTGACGCTGTACAAGGACGGCAACCTGACCATCGCCGGTACGCTGACCCAGTCGTCGGACGCACGGCTCAAGGAGGACATGGAGCCGCTGGGCAACACGCTCGGGAAGGTGATGGCGCTGACGCCCATCCGCTATCGGTTCCGCGAAGGCACGGGCCGGCCGGGCGGTGAGCAGATCGGGCTGACGGCGCAGCAGGTGCGGCCGCTGTTCCCGGAGCTTGTGAAGCAGGACGCCGACGGGTACCTGTCGC